>JAKPQD010000133.1 GCA_029572965.1 Bacteroidota bacterium
GAATATTAATGATTTATATTTAATTTATCAACAATATCCCTTAATTTCTACCGATTCAAGAAATATTATCCCTAAAAGTATTTTTTTTGCTTTAAAGGGAGAGTCTTTTGATGGAAACAAGTATGCATTTGAGGCACTTGACAAAGGAGCTGCATATGCTGTGGTTGATGATGTTAAAGTAAACCATCCTAAATGTTTTTTGGTTGAAAATGTGTTGAATACCTTACAAGAACTGGCTAATTATCATAGAAAGCATCTAAATACAAAAGTGATAGGCATTACCGGAACTAACGGAAAAACAACTACAAAAGAGCTTACATTGGCAACTTTGTCCAAAAAATTTAAAACAATTGCAACTAAAGGCAACTTAAACAATCATATAGGTGTGCCTCTAACTTTGCTTTCAGTTCCAGTTGATACAGAGATGGCAATTATTGAGATGGGGGCTAACCACATTGGCGAAATTGCTCAATTATGCAGTATTGCAGAGCCTGACTTAGGTATTATAAATAATATTGGCAAAGCCCATCTTGAAGGTTTTGGTTCATTTGAAGGGGTGGTTACTGCTAAAACAGAAATGTACCGGTACCTTAATAACAAGGAAAATGGTATAATTTTTTACAATGCTAATAATCCTTTGCTTGTATCGGAAGTAGCAAAGGTCAGTTGTCAAAAGATCGGTTTTGGGGATGCTGCAAAAACAGAAATTTATGGAGAAATTGTAGAAGTAAACCCCACACTGGTATGCAAAATATATTGTAAGGGTAGTGAACGCATTGTTAAAACTCATTTGACAGGAAGTTATAATCTTGAAAATATATTGGCAGCGATAACAATTGCTATGTATGTGGGAGTTGCATTTGCAGATGCCTGTGAAGCTATAGCAGAATATGTTCCGCAGAATAACCGCTCGCAAATAGTTGAAAAAAGCTTTAATACTGTGCTGTGTGATTATTACAATGCAAATCCGGTCAGTGTAGAAGCTGCTATACGAAATTTTGCCATATTAAAAACCGGGAAGAGAGAAAAGAAGATTGTTATCCTTGGAGAGATGAAGGAGCTTGGCAAGTATTCTTTAGAAGAACACACAAAGATTGTTAATTTACTTTCAGAAATGAAATTCAGCGAGGTATATCTTGTTGGTAATTCCTTCATAGAAACTGCAAAACAAGTCAACTTCAAAACATTTGAAAATACGAATGCTTTAGTGGATTATATTTGCCAGAATCCAATTAAAGATGCTATGGTTCTTGTAAAAGGTTCAAGAGCTATGAAACTTGAATTGACGGTGGATGTATTATGATTATCCATTTCATTCCTTCGGGATTGTTAATAATATAATGTAAGTTGTTGATAACAAATGTTATATTAAAAGGTAAATAAGGTTTGCACGATATACTTTTACAGTAAAATAAGGCATCCCCAAAATGCAGGAAGTAAGCATGTTTACAAAACTAATAGAAGCATCAAAGACGCATCTGACCAAGGGGGCATACCAATTGGTCTATGATGAAACACATGAACTTGTGCAGGTTGTTCACAAACGTAATGGTGAAGTAAATTATGAAATATGTAGTGATGGAGATGAAATGCTGATGGCTACAATTATTTATTTTGGCCTTAAAAATTAAGTAAAAATCAAGCTTCTATACGGTGTACAACATCAACACCATTAACTTTCATGAGTTTGTGTATCAGCATATCTAAGTGTGATACTTCTTTAACAAAAAGTTTTATTACCCCTTCAAAAACAACATCCTGAGTATCAACGTTTATTGAGCGCAAGTTTACCTTCAGGTCTTTTGCTATGATATCTGTAATTTTTGAAAGAATGCCCAATTCGTTGCTACCTGTAACTCGCAAAGCTGCCTGAAAAAAGGTGTTATTATCTGTATTGGACCAACGGGCTTTAACAATGCGGTATCCAAAACGGTTTACCATGTCCCTGGCATTAGGACAAGTGACTCGGTGTATTTTAATGCCGTCATTAATAGTGATAAAGCCAAAAATATCATCCCCAAAAATAGGAGAGCAGCACTTAGCCAGTTTATATTCAACATGGTTGATGATTTTGTTGTCTATCTCTAATACTTCTTCACTTTTTACGGCTAAAGAAGGTATTATCTTGTCTAATTGGGCGTTGTCAATTTTTTCTGGCGATTCATTAGCTGTTTTTTCCGATGCTGTGATGATTTTCTTTATTTCTGTCATTTCAATTTTTTCATCTGCAATGAGGGAGTAAAAGTCAATGGCAGTTTTAATTTTGAAATGTTTCATCAATTTTGAAACCAACACGTCGTTGAACCCAATTTTCCAATTGCGCAGCCTGCGCCTGAATATTTCCTTTCCGGCTTCGGCACGGAGGATAAGCTCGTTTTTGAGGGCAAGTTTGATTTTTGAACGTGCTTTTGTTGTTACGGCAAATTCAATCCAATCATTTTTTGGTGTTTGGGTTTTAGAAGTAATAATTTCTACTTTATCTCCATTCTTTAGTTCATAGCGGATAGGAACGTTTTTGCCGTTTATTTTAGCTCCGGTACAGGTATTTCCTACATTTGTATGGATTTCATAAGCAAAATCCAGCACTGTGGCGCCTTTAGGTAGTGTCCGCAAATCGCCTTTAGGAGTAAAAACAAATATTTCTTGAGAGTAAAGGCTTAATTTTTGATTGTCAATTGCAGATTCAGAGTCAGATGCAGAAGATTCTAATGCTTCTCTGATTTTATTAATCCAGGTGTCAATTGTCCCATCAGCTTTTTGACCTTTATATTTCCAGTGTGCAGCAAATCCTTTTTCGGCTATCTCGTCCATCCTTTGAGTACGGATTTGCACTTCTACCCATTTACCCTGTTCGGTCATAACCGTGGCATGCAGGGATTCGTATCCTGATGATTTAGGCACAGTAATCCAATCGCGCATTCTATCGGGGTTATGCGGGTACATACTGGTAATTAACGAAAAAACTTTCCAGCAATCGGACTTTTCATTTTCTAATGAACTTTTTAAAATGATACGTATGGCAAATAAATCGTAAACTTCCTCAAATTCAATATTTTGCTTTCGCATTTTATTGTATATCGAGAAAATAGATTTTGTGCGGCTTTTTATTTCATATACAAAGTTGTTTTGGTCGAGTATTGCTTTAACCGGTACGATAAATTCTTTGATAAATTTGTTTCGAGCTGAAGCAGTGTCTTGTAGCTTTTTTTCTATGTAATTGTACATGTCCGGATTAGTAAATTTCATAGCAAGCTCTTCCAGCTCAGTTTTGACATGATACAGGCCTAAGCGATGGGCAATGGGGGCATACAGGTCAAATACTTCTTTGGCTATGCGCTTTTGTACCTCTGTTTCTTCAGTTTCAAGGTTTCGCATAACATAAAGCCTGTCTGCAAGTTTTACCAACACAATACGCACATCATCGGTAATGGTTAAGAGCAGTTTTCTGAAATTCTCAGCTTGTCCGGATATTTTTTGGGTGTTAATTTTCGAGATTTCTGCCAATGATTTTGTTTGTTTGGCATAATGCTTGCCCAGAGAGGCTTCTATATTTTTCTCGTCCAAAAGTCCGTTTTCAACAAATTTGAACATTAGCGCTATGCATACTTGTTCGGTCCCTAAAGGAAGGTCGTTTGCAACAATTTGAGCTACCTGTACAGCTTGCATAATAAGCGGTTCACTATAATAACTGTTGTTGCAGTTACAGGCATCGTTGGCTAATGTGAACGCGGCCCTGATTTTTGAAAAATCAACATCTCCTTTTGTTGAACGCAGTAACTTTAGCAGTTTGCGATATTCTCGGGCCAAATATTCAGGAATAAATACTTTGCTTTTGCTCATTTGCTCAATTATTTATTTTTCAAATTTAATCTAATACAATAAAAATGCCGAATTTTAAACAAACATAAGCTTCGTTTTATAGATAAAACATTTACATTTGTCGGCAAATTTTATTATTGAAATACAATGAAACAGATTGTAAAGAATATTCCTAATTTTATTACTTTATTAAATTTAGTAGCCGGGTTTACCGCTATAATATTTGCATTTAACATCAATACCATTGCTTATGCCCCATATTATATTTTTTTAGCTGCAGTATTTGACTTTTTTGATGGCTTTGCTGCACGGTTGTTAAAGTCTAATTCGGTGATAGGGAAAGAGCTCGACTCGCTTGCTGATGTTGTTAGTTTTGGTATTGCTCCGGGAGTTTTGATGTATCAAATGTTGCAATTTTCGTCGTTTAATTTTCTTATGTTTGAAAAGAGTACTTTTGTAAATATTATTGTAGCCTCGTTAATTCCTGCATTTTCTGCATTACGTTTGGCAAAGTTCAATATTGACGAACGTCAGGGCGACACTTTTATTGGATTGCCTACTCCTGCAAGTGCTATCCTGATAGCTTCTATAACCATTATCTTTTTTTCGTCCGATAGCTTATTAGGGTTGGGGGCTTTGTCATATACTTACATAGGGCTGATTGCAATTTCTGTTGTTGATTCATTTCTGATGGTATGCAACCTTCCTATGTTTTCGCTCAAAATGAAAAGTTTTTCTTTAAAAAAATATAGCATTCAGATTTTATTTTTGTTTATTTGTTTGTTGTGTTTGATTTTGATGAGCATAAAAGCACTTCCTGTGATTATTGTTTTTTACATTTTGATTTCGGTATTTCTTTATGTTAAAGAACGGTTAGTCGGGAAGGCTGCTTAGTTTTTCAATACCTTCGTTGTATGTTTCTTCAAAGAGCTTGTCAAGCTGAGGGTTTATGCCTTTGCAGCCATCAAACACTTGTTTTGACCACAAAAAGTAATCTTTTTTACGTTTGTTGCTCCAATCCATCGGGTGGGTCAGGATGTCTTTAAGGTTAGATATTTTGTCTGCAATTTTTAAAAGTTTTGCCCCTTGTGATAGTTGTGGGGCCTTTATTACCTGAAGTTCTTTTCTTTTTTTGTCATTCAAAGTTTTGTCATCAGTAACTTCCAATACAATTTTTAATACTTCATTGCCAAAAAGATTGGCTATTTCGTCAGGGGAAGTTTCAGTGTCTTCAATGGTATCATGTAGTAAAGCAGCAACCAAAACATTAATAGAGCTTATTCCTGATTGGGCTAAAATATAGCAAACAGCTAAAGGGTGGTTAATATAAGGTATTGACAGTAAGGATTTTCGTCTTTGCAACCTGTGTTTTTCAGCAGCAAATAGAGCAGCTTCTATTAATGTTTTCTCATTCATTTGCTATTTTATTGCTATTGGTACATAAATGTATAAATTTATCATGTTTTGAGTAAAAAAAATTTACACATAAAAGTATAATAAAATATACTCTTTTTTTTTATTCTAAAAAGTTATAAATTTAGCCAGAATTTAATGAATGATGGACAACTTACTAATAGAAGGCACAAAGAAGACCCCTACTGTTCATTTAAAAAAAGATGGACAAATGTTGCTGAAAGGACGTTCGATACCAGAAGATCCTTCAAAGTTTTTCGATATAATAAACAGTTGGATAGAAGAATATTCTCATCATCCGGCTCCTGTGACAGAATTAAATATAGATTTGGAATACTTTAATAGTGGCACCTCTAAAGCAATGTTAAATATGTTTCATCAGTTTGTGGACCTAAAAAGCAAAGGCCATCAGCTGGTTATCAAATGGCATTACGAAGCAGGAGATGATGATATTAAGGAAAGAGGCGAGTATTATTCAACTTTGCTTGATTATCCTTTTGAATTTATTGAGATTGAAGGCAATGAATGACACATTGGTATTGAATATTCTTCAATTGTCGTAAATAAATGTAATTTTGCACAAAAAACTTATGGGAGAGATTAAACCAACATTGCTGGTATTAGCGGCTGGTATGGGCAGTCGTTATGGAAGTTTAAAACAGGTTGATAAAATTGGCCCTTCAGGCGAAACAATTACAGATTATTCAATTTATGATGCTATCAGGGCTGGTTTTGGGAAAGTGGTATTTGTTATCCGCAAAAGTATTGAAGCTGATTTTAAAGAAGTTTTTCAAAGGTTTGAAAAGCACATTGAAGTTGAATATGCATTTCAGGAGTTAGATGCTTTACCTTCAGGCTATGCCTCTCCTGCAGACAGAAAAAAACCTTGGGGTACAGGTCATGCTGTTTTAGTGGCAGCTTCTAAAATTACCACCCCATTTGCAGTTATTAATGCGGATGATTTTTATGGGGCTCAGTCATACAAACTTATTGCAGAACACCTTATAAAAACAGCCAACGATGATAAGAATACTTATAGCATGGTTGGTTTTGAGCTATCCAGGACGCTTTCAGAGCATGGGCATGTATCAAGAGGTGTATGTACAGTAAATTCACAGAGCCAGCTTGAAGGAATTGTTGAGCGGACAAAAATTCAAAGAAAAGATGGCAAGATTGTTTTTGTAGAGTCTGAAGATAAAATGATTCCTTTGGCTGAGAATGAGGTTGTATCGATGAATTTCTGGGGGTTCCCGGTAAGTATATTTAACCATCTTGAAAAACAGTTTGGAGATTTCATGAAGACTAATAAGGATAGTGCTACTGCTGAGTTTTACTTGCCTATGGCCGTTGATAACATTGTAAAAGCTGGCAATGCAAAAGTAAAAGTGCTTCGTTCGCCAGACAACTGGTTTGGAATTACTTACAAAGAAGATAAAGATATGACCATAAACAGATTGAGAGATTTGATAGGCAAAGGAATTTATCCTTCTAATTTGTGGAACAATAAATAAGTAAGAAATGAATAATCATAAAAAAAGCCATCAATTTGATGGCTTTTTTATTACATTTTTGTGTCAAGGTCTTCAAAGTCAATAGATACAAATTGTTCTTCTGGATAATCAAGTTGGTTTTCGGCAGGTTTTATAATGATTGGATTTGCAGTTTTGATGTAGTCAATGGCCTCGTTTATCCCGTCAAGAAATTTTTCAAAATCTTCTTTATAAAGAAAAATTTTGTGTTTTTCAAAATAGAACGAACCGTCTTGGTTTTGCTTTCGTTTGCTTTCTGTAACAGTTAGGTATAATTCGTTAAATTTTGTGGCCTTTACATCAAAAAAATAAGTTCTTTTTCCTGCCCTTACTGCTTTTGAATAAATTTCTTCACTTTCTTTAATAGAGAAATCTTGCTTTTTGTCAACATCACTTTCCATGTTTAAGTGTTTTTTAGTTAAAGTTAAAGTTGTGTTTATGTAGTTTTTATGAAGTTTTAAAAAAATGTTAATATTTCAAAAGCAAGGTAAGACGAAAATGAAACTTCGACAAGATTTTTATGGACGATTTTTGTTGTTTCGTGTAAAATCCAGATATTTTTCACTGTTGTCCGGTATAAGTATCAGAACTATAGTCCGTCAGTAAGTTAGAGTTTGTTTAATGTAGGTTTAGGCAATAGTGTTTTTGTTTTTAATGCGGTTTATTACCTCAAAATAAAATTCAGTGTTTATTTTGTTAATATAAATTGTTTTAATGCCATTAGCATCCATTATTTGTTTTTTGTGATAATTTTTATATAACAAGGGGCAATAATATATAATCTTATTGTTTTTTAGGGCATCCAGCTTTTTCTCATATTTAAGCCTGGCACGGTTGGTTATCAGCCACCACAAGTCTGTTTCTTCAAAACCTAAGCCCAAACCAACAATATGAATTTCATCGGTATAGAATAAGTCAACCCATGAAATGTTTTTTACATCATTTTCTTTTAATCGTTGGTATAAAGGAGCTATTGGGTTTTCTCTTGTTTTATACTTTACGCCTGATACAACATAATCGCGCAAATGTTGCAGCTGCCCGCCATAATGTTCAAAGCCCAGGTTGATGCTTTGTGGTGAATTTATTTCTCCATGAATGTGCCAAAATTTTTTATTATTAATAACATGATGACGAAAAACGCTGAATTTCTTTTCATATACCAGTCCTTCATTTTTAAGTTTTTTTGTTGTTTTCCCATTTAAAACAGCCTGCTGAAGGGTATAATCGTAGTTTGTGGTAACATAATTATTGCAATCCAGCTCCAACAACATTCTATGTATTTCGTTTGGTTTAATAGTAGATAGGGCTTTGGCTATCTCTTCTTTTAGTGTTAATTCATTTTCCAATTTGCCAGTTTTCAAAAGTTTCAAATACAACTCTTCATAAATCAAAGGAAAAGGTTGGGATTTATCCACTTCAACTTTTTTGCCATACTTCTCGATAATTC
Source organism: Bacteroidota bacterium (assembly GCA_029572965.1). Taxonomy (GTDB): domain Bacteria; phylum Bacteroidota; class Bacteroidia; order Bacteroidales; family DTGW01; genus JAKPQD01. The sequence continues at coordinate 8,209 of JAKPQD010000133.1, forward strand.
TTTTTAATAGCTTTTCCCAACTGTTGTTGGAGTTACTTTGGATGTTATTAATATCGTTGCCGACGAAGAGTACCATGGTTTTTTAATTTTAACAAATGACTGATAAAAATAATTTAACTCTTGATGACCAATACAAAAAGGTTTTTTTGTTTATTCGCTTTTATTGTTTAAAAGCTAATTTAGATGAGAAAACAATTTTCTTCATTATTTGAGGCGTTATGGTTTATAATATTGTGCCTGGTTGTACAAATAGTCAAGTCAAATTTACATTTGTTTAGAGCCTTGACTAAACGACATTGAATTGCAATATTCCATAAATTTAAATATACTACACCCTTTTTTGTTTCGAAAATAGCTTTATTAAGCCCAGTTTAAAATAAATCAGGTTGATTATTTTAAATAAAATTCAACCCTAAATATAAAATTTCACCCCAAAATACGAATTTTAGCCACACGTTTTACCCTGCATAACCCTTTTATTAGCCTCTGAATAATTACTTTAGTTCCTTTGCTCATTATTCTAGGCTCGGGCTTGGCTATTTATTAATTAATTTTAGAAAAAGATGTTAAACAAATATCTTGTAAAAACAGATTTTTTATCTTATGATGACTTTAAAAAGAACTTTGAAATAAAAGTTCCTGAAAATTACAATTTTGCATTTGACACCGTTGATGAAATTGCCAATGAGCAGCCTGATAAAATTGCTATGGTTTGGTGCGATGATAATGGTGCTGAAGCTACATTTACCTTTAGCCAGATGAAATATTACAGTGATAAAGCGGCTAATTTTTTTCTTTCTGCAGGAATAAAAAAGGGCGATGCTGTAATGCTCATTTTAAAAAGGCGTTACGAATTTTGGTTTAGTATTCTTGGTTTGCATAAAATTGGGGCTATTGCAATTCCTGCTACTCATTTATTGACAAAGAAAGACATTGTTTATAGAAATAACGCAGCTGGCATAAAGATGATTGTCAGTGTTTCGGATAGTGAGATTGTTCATCAAATAGAAGCTGCATTAGACGAATCTCCAACATTGAAATGCAAAGCAATCATTGGAGAAGATAAAGACGGTTGGTTCAATTTCACAACTGAATTGGAAAGGGCATCATCAATTTTTGTACGACCTACAGGAAGTGAGGCTACATGTAATGATGATGTAATGCTATTGTATTTTACCTCTGGCACAACAGGTATGCCCAAAATGGTTTTCCATAATTTCACATATCCGCTTGGACATATATTGACAGCCAAATATTGGCAGAATGTTCAGGAAAATGGTTTACATTTTACAGTAGCTGACACTGGTTGGGCAAAATCTGCCTGGGGAAAGCTATATGGACAATGGCTTTCAGGAAGTGCTGTTATGACATACGATTATGATAAGTTTGTACCATTAAAACTGCTTGAAATCATCCAAAAATACAACGTAACGACATTTTGTGCACCTCCTACTATATATCGCTTTTTAATTAAGGAAGACCTTTCAAAATTTAACTTAAGCAGCCTTAAATACTGTGTTGTAGCAGGCGAACCTTTGAACCCTGAAGTATTTAAGCAGTTTTATGATGCTGTTGGGCTTAAACTTAAGGAAGGGTATGGTCAGACTGAATGTACGGTAGCTTTAGCAACCTATTCCTGGATGGAGCCAAAACCAGGCTCGATGGGACGTCCATCACCTGGTTATGATATAGACATTGTTAATGACAATGGCATCTCTTGTGGCATTGGAGAACCCGGACAAATAGTAATTTACACTGGTAAAAGCAAACCAGTTGGCATGTTTGGAGGTTACTATCGAGACAAAGAACTGACAGAAAAGGCCTGGAGCGATGATGTATATTATACCGGCGATATGGCATGGCGCGATGAAGATGGTTATTACTGGTTTGTAGGCCGTGCTGATGATTTAATAAAGAGCTCAGGGTATCGTATTGGGCCTTTTGAAGTAGAAAGCGCCCTGATGGAACACCCTGCTGTGCTTGAATGTGCAATTACGGCTGTACCTGACAAAATCAGGGGACAGATAGTGAAAGCTACTATTGTTACAGCAAAAGGCTTTGAACATTGCGAGGCCTTGGCCAAAGAACTTCAGGAACATGTGAAAAAAGTTACTGCTCCATATAAATACCCTCGCATAGTTGAATTTGTGCACGAATTGCCGAAGACAATCAGTGGAAAAATACGAAGGGTACAAATACGCCAAGCATGTAACTAAACAAAACAAGACAAAGCCGGCCCAAAGCTGGCTTTTGACTTTATAAATACATTAGTTATTGCGGAATTAACATTTAATATAGTAATATATTTCTTAAAAAACATTTACAATGAACAAGATTAAAGCGGCCATTACGGGTATTGAAGCTTATTTGCCCGAATATGTATTGACCAACGAAGAGCTTAGTAAAATGGTTGACACCTCTGATGAGTGGATAATGCAGCGTGTCGGTATTAAGGAGCGCCGTATCCTTAAAGACAAAGACAAAGCAACAGCTTTTATGGGCGGCGAAGCTGCCAAAAAATTATTGGCAAAGACCAATACCTCACCTGATACAATAGACATGGTGATTGTTGCGACTGTTACTCCAGATATGGCATTCCCTTCAACAGCTTGCTTAGTAGCTGATTATGCGGGTATCAAAAATGCCTGGGGATATGATGTTAGTGCAGCTTGTTCAAGCTTTTTATTTACTTTGCAAACAGCATCATCTTTCATTGAATCAGGCAAATACAAAAAAATTCTTTTGGTAACAGCCGATAAAATGTCAAGTATTACTGATTATACCGACCGTACTACATGTGTACTATTTGGTGATGCTGCTGTAGCAATGCTTATTGAACCTACAACCCAGGAAGTTGGTGTTATGGACGCAATGTTACATATCGATGGTTCGGGTAAAGACCATCTAAACCTCAAGGCCGGGGGCTCCTTAAGGCCTGCCTCTCACGAAACTGTTGATGCTAAAATGCATTATATATACCAAGATGGAAAAGCTGTTTTTAAAGTAGCTGTTTCGAAAATGGCAGATGTTTCTGTAGCTATGATGGAAAAACACAACCTGAGACCAGATGATATAGCCTGGCTTATCCCACACCAGGCTAACCTCAGGATTATTGATGCTGTAGGTAACCGCATGGGCTTGCCCAAAGAAAAAGTAATGGTAAATATTGAAAGATATGGAAATACTACTGCAGCAACTATTCCGTTATGTTTATGGGAGCTTGAAAGACAATTAAAAAAAGGGGACAACCTTATCTTATCAGCTTTTGGAGGAGGATTTACCTGGGGGGCTGTTTATTTGAAATGGGCCTATAATGCAAAGTAAACCTTATCAAGTTTAGTTTTTTTAGTAATAATAGATTATATTTATTATTGTCTCAAGATTATTTCATTAATTAAAATAAAAGAATATGAAACGTGTAGTAGTCACCGGATTAGGGGCTGTTACCCCACTTGGGAACAATGTTAGTTCCTTTTGGGATGCATTAGTTCAGGGAAAAAGCGGCATAGCAAATATTACCAGGTTTGATGCAAGTGCTTTTAAAACTCGTATTGCTGGAGAAGTAAAAGGTTTTGACCCTTTAATGTTTATAGAAAAAACGGAAGTTAGAAAAACAGATCTGTTTTCTCAGTATGCTATTGCTTCTGTAGAAGAGTGTATAAAGGATGCAGGGCTTGATGTTACTAAGATTAATCAACAAAAAGCTGGAATTATATGGGGTACAGGCATTGGAGGTATTGAGACTTTCGAGAATGAGGTGGTTTCATTTAGCAAAAACCCTGAAATGCCTCGTTTTAGCCCGTTTTTTATTACAAAAATGATTTCAAATATGGCTCCGGGCCTTATTTCAATTCGTTATGGATTAAAAGGTATCAGCTATGTTACCACATCAGCTTGTGCTTCAAGCAATAGTGCCATTATCGATGCTGTTAATTTTATCAAACTGGGAAAAGCTGATGTAATTTTCACCGGAGGTTCAGAAGCTTGTATTACTAAGGCTGCTGTTGGTGGTTTTAGCTCAATGAAAGCATTGTCTGAACGTAACGATTCGCCTCAAACAGCTTCACGTCCATTTGATGTAAGCCGCGATGGCTTTGTTATGGGCGAAGGTAGTGGGGTACTTCTCCTTGAAGAACTTGAACATGCTAAAAAACGTGGAGCTAAGATATACTGTGAAATAACAGGCTCAGGGTTTAGCTCGGATGCATACCATATTGCTGCTCCGCACCCTGATGGAGAAGGAGCTGTAGCTGCAATGCTTGATGCCATTAATGAGGCTGGTTTAACCCCCGCAGATGTGGACTATGTAAGTACTCATGGAACATCAACCCCTGTTGGTGACCTGAGCGAATGTCATGCTCTATGTAAAGTGTTTGAAAAATCGCTTGACAAACTGCATGTTAGTGCTACCAAGTCAATGACAGGTCACTTATTAGGTGCAGCGGGAGCTATTGAAGCTATTGCTTGCGTGAAAGCAATAGAAACAGGCATTGTACCTCCAACAATCAATGTAAACGAAATAGACCCTGCTATTGACAAAAGGTTGAACGTTACACCCAATAAGGCAGTGAAAAAAGAAGTCAACGTAGCCATAAACAACACCTTTGGCTTTGGAGGACACGTTTTTGTATCATTGTTCCGGAAGTACAAAGGTTAATTAAGTATTTCCTAGTATTTTTATTTATAAGCACTTCTATTTTGCGAAACAGCCAACTTCCATGGCTGTTTCGCTTTTTTTATACTTTATAATATTACACTCGCCGATAATTAATCCCTGCCTTTCTGGCTTGCTAATAATTGGAATTGCCTTTTGATATTGTACAAACGTCCATCTTTGACAAATTTATGGCAACCATGCCATGGTTCCATTGTGCCATGTAAGATAATATTGGGTTAAATAAAAATTTTTAGAAAATATACTTTGATAAGTTGGGATAAAATTCTAAATTCATAAAAAAGAAAAAAGTTTTGTTGTTATATGTTTTTTTTGACCTTTATAATATTGTCAATAATAAGGTTTTAAAGTATTTTAAGAATATTTTACAAAACAATATGGATTAAATTTTTATTATTGTAACAAAATAAACTAAAATGAGAGTTATAGCCGACCAAAAAATCCCATTTCTGAAAGGTATCCTTGAGCCTTATTGCAATATTGAATACCTTGCTGCAAAAGACATAACAAAAGAATTGGTGAAAGATGCTGATGCGTTGATTATACGTACCCGTACTCTGTGCAATGCCGATTTGCTCAATGGCAGCAAGGTCAAATTTATTGTAACAGCTACTATTGGTTTTGATCATATTGATACTGAATATTGTGAAAAAAATGGTATTGTTTGGACAAATTGCCCGGGGTGCAATGCAGGTTCGGTAATGCAATATATGGCAGCTGCTTTTGCTCATTTAGCAACTGAAAAGGGTTTTTATTTTGTAGAAAAAAGCTTAGGGGTTGTAGGAGTGGGGCATGTTGGAACAAGGGTGGTCAGGCTGGCCGAAACCCTTGGGATGCGTGTTTTTTTGAATGACCCGCCATTGGTAAAAGCCAAAAATCTTTGTGGTTATATTTCATTTGATGGGATTTTGCGCGAATCGGATATCATTTCTTTTCATACACCATTGACTTATAGCGGAGAGTTTAAAACTTTTCACCTTTTGGACGAGAAAAAAATGCAAAAGGTGAACAAAGGAACCATTATCATCAATACCTCACGCGGTGAAGTTGTTGATAATTTGGCTCTTTTGAATAGCCTTCAAAATGGAAGGATTGATACCGCTGTGGTTGATGTGTGGGAAAATGAGCCTGCGTTGAACGTTGGTTTGCTTGACAAATCTGCCATTGGAACATCCCATATAGCCGGATATTCAGCAGATGGCAAAGCCAATGCTACATTTATGTCTGTAAAGGCGTTGAATAATTTTTTTCGTTTGGGGATTGACAAAATAAAAATTGATATACCTCAGCCTCAGCAGCCGCTGATAGAAATTGATTGCTCTAATATGGGCGATCAGCAGGTTATTTGTAACGCCATCTTGCATACTTATCCTATTAGCAGCGATTCAAATATGTTAAAATCTCATCCTCAGGATTTTGAGTCCTATCGTGAAAATTATGCTGTCCGAAGGGAGTTTAATGCTTATACAGTAAAACTTATTCATGGCAAAACAATTCAAAAAGATATCCTCAAAAAGCTTGGGTTTAACGTCATATAAAGTATTTTCAGATATTTAACTATTTTTTACTTATAACGTTTATACCATGTTATAAGTAATTATATCTTTGCAAAGATTTATTTATCAAAGAAATGAAAAAATACAGGTGTATCATTTGTGGATATGTTTATGACCCGCAGGAAGGAGACCCGGATAGCGGTATAGCCCCGGGCACAAGCTTTGAAGATATACCTGAAACGTGGAGTTGTCCGGTTTGTGGGGTGTCTAAAAAGGATTTTGTAGAAGTAGATTTTTAATTTACTTTGATGGTTATTATTTTTTAACTTAAAAATCAAGGACTATGGAGGGAGAGCAAAGACGGCTTAGGAAACTTAATGATGAGCAATGGAAAGAAATTCCGGGTACGGAAGGTAAATATCTTATAAGTAATTATGGCAGGATTAAATCTTTTCATTTTAAAAAAGAAGGCCAGATTGTTAAGTTTTATAAGATGAAGAATTACCTTGCTGTTAGCCTGCAAAAGGTGACTTACAGCAAGTATGTGCATAAATTGGTTGCATGGGTTTGGCTCGAAAAACCTTCTGACAAGCATATTCATGTAATGCATATAGATGGTAATATTCGCAATAACTATTATAAGAATTTGCAATGGATTACCAGGGAAGAATCCCTGAAACGTGTGTCTGAACTGATGAAAGAAAAGACACAGAAAAAAAGCAAAGAAGAACTGATAACTTACTCTAAGCTTAACGAAAAAGACGTGAAGCTTATAAAATCTATGCTTTTGCGTAAAACACCACAACATATCATTGCTAAAATGTTCAAAGTTAGCGAGATGCAGATTACCCGCATCAAGCGTGGTGAAAATTGGGCACATATTCAGCCCGATCCTATTGCTCCTGAAAATGAATAAAAATGGCCCAAAAAGTTGTTATAGGTCTTTCCGGCGGGGTTGATTCGAGTGTTGCTGCATGGTTGTTAAAACAAGATGGCTACGAGGTTATCGGTTTGTTTATGATCAACTGGCATGATACAACAGGTACTCTTTATGGCGATTGTGCCTGGAAAGACGACCTTACCTTTGCCGAGTTGGTTGCCCGGAAACTTGATATTCCCTTACACACGGTTGATTTGAGCGTTTTTTACAAACAACGTGTGGTCGATTATATGTTTAGCGAGTACGAAAAAGGGCGTACCCCAAATCCAGATGTATTGTGCAATAGGGAGATTAAGTTCGATCTTTTTGTTGATGCAGCTAAGAAATATGGAGCCGAATATGTAGCCACCGGACATTATGCACGTTGTGAGGCTATCGAAACTGAAAATGGCCAGAAATACAGGCTTTTGGCTGGTGTTGATGGAAATAAAGACCAAAGCTATTTTTTGTGCCAACTTTCGCAAAAGCAATTGTCAACAGCTATGTTCCCTATAGGCCACATAACCAAACCAGAAGTGAGGCAGATAGCTGAGTCTCTTGGGTTGGCAACAGCTCAACGTAAGGATTCTCAAGGGGTTTGTTTTGTCGGAAAAATAGACTTGCCAGTATTCCTTCAACAAAAGTTGAAAGCTGTTGAAGGTGTGGTGGTGGAAATACCTTCAGATTGCCCTGTTTATAAAGAAAAGAACAATCTTGATTTATATGATACTATGCAACCTTATTCCTATACAATAGATATGGGTAAGGTGGTTGGAAAGCATAGTGGAGCCCATTTTTATACTATTGGACAACGTAAAGGGTTGAATATAGGTGGTATGCAAAAACCTTTGTTTGTTATAGCCATTGATGTTGTTAATAATATTGTATATGTTGGGCAGGGAGAAGACCATCCAGGCTTGTACCGCAAAGCTTTGTATGTATCAGAGCATGATATTCATTGGATAAGGCCTGATTTGGCTTTGGACGAAGGCGATGAACAGCGCTTCAGGGTTCGCATCCGTTACAGGCAACCGTTGCAGGATGCTTCTGTACTGAAGTTGGAAAATGGCTTGGCTATTGTTTTTGACCAAGCCCAACGAGGTGTTACTCCCGGGCAGTTTGCAGCCTGGTATGCAGAAGACGAACTTGTTGGTTCTGGCGTGATTGCTTATTAGAACTCAGTTTAAAATAGTAAAACGCTTTGCTTTTATTAAAAGTAAAGCGTTTGTCATTTCAATATACAGCTTTTTAAGGTATCAGCAAAGAGCTGTCTCCGTAACTTAAGAAGCGATAATTGTTTGCTAATGCGTAATCATATATTTTTCGCCAATCGGGGCCAATAAAGGCGGCTACTAACAACAACAATGTACTTTGAGGTTGATGAAAATTTGTGATTAGCCTGTTTACCATGCGGAATTTATAGCCAGGGACAATCATTATCCGTGTTTCGGCTTCAATGCCTTTTAAATTCTTTTCTTTGCAATAGTTTATAATGGCCTCAAGTGCTTGAAGAGCCGTAATTTGTTCATTTACTTGTCTGTATTGCCACTGGCTCACCAAAAAAGGGTTATTCTTTTTTAAGATTAACGCAACTCCAATTTGATAAAGGCTTTCCAATGCCCGCATTGAAGTAGTTCCCACGGCAGTTATGTTTCCTATGTTTTTTAAAAGTTTTTCAATGTTTTGAAGAGGAATATAAAAACGTTCGGCATGCATATCGTGTTGCAATGCATCGTCAGTCTTGACTGGCATAAAGGTGCCAGCTCCAACATGAAGGGTGACGGCACATTGTTCAACACCTTTTGATGAAAGAGCTTTGAATACATCATCAGTAAAATGTAACCCGGCAGTAGGGGCTGCTACCGAGCCTTCGTGTTGCGAATAGATGGTCTGATACCTCAGTAAATCTATATTCTCGCTTTCGCGGTTGAGATAAGGGGGAATGGGAATCTGACCTGCATTTTCGAGCAACTGTCCAAAGGTTATATTTTCAGCATCCCAATTGAATTGCACTATCTGCCATTGCTGCATATTCTGCAACAGCAAGGCTTTGATGGTGACTGGCTTATTATTAATGTTGACAATAGCGGTTATTTCGCCGCTTTTCCATTTCTTTAGGTTACCAACTAAGCATTTCCATGAGCAACGTCTTGTTTGGTTGAATGCTTGCTGATAATCCGATGGATTTTCAGGTTCGAGGCAGAAGATTTCAATAGCTGCACCAGTTGCCTTCTGAAACATCATCCTTGCTTTGATAACCTTGGTATTGTTGAAAACCAAAAGGCTGTTTTCCGGAAGGTACTGCGATATGCTGCCAAATTTTTCCGAAAGGATATTGCCTTTGTCGTAAACCAAAAGTTTAGACAAATCGCGATGGGAGAGTGGGTATTTGGCAATTCTCTCATCTGGCAAATCGTAAGTGTATTCGGCTATTGGTATTTGTTTCTGCATGGCAAAATAATCAAAATCATCGAGGCCGCAAAGATAGAAAGAATAATCAGCAGATAGGTATTATTTCTGCAACGAGGTTAGTGGATATTTGTTGTTTTTGAAGCTGGTCAATTCGGCAACTACCGAGCCGATGACAATTTTTGCCTGAATCTTTACAGCAATATGGTTTTTGTCGTTGGTAACCCAAACAAACATATCTTCGCCGCCTTTGAATATGGTACCTTCAACCAGTTTGGACGAAAATTTGAGACAGTTAAATTTTTGCCCGTTTTTGAGTTGTATAGTTTCTATACCTAAAAAACGAATATATAGCGGTTGTATCTTACCAAAAACAAGGGTTTGAAATGGTACTTTTTCCTGGGGCTTAATATTGCTGAAATCTTGATTACGGGCAGCATAAACGGCTGTCAATACATCGTTGATACAAGGTTCATATTTGAATGTGTCATATTTCCATGGCTTTCCGCTCGAATATACCCTCGAGAATATCTTACTTCGGATTTTATCGTAATTGTATTGCTCGATAACTATATACCCGCCTTCATCAGACACCCTTTCGGCGAAGTCGGGGACAAATGTGTCAGCGTCAGTATATGCCCTAAATGTATCACGAACCCTGAAAAACCAATCAAAACGGGGCAATGAACTTCCATAGCTCTCTAAAAACCATGAATCTTTGCCCCTGTATGTGGTTTTGTGGGTAACGAAAGAAACTACACCAGCTTTTACCCAAATAGAACTAAGGTGGTACGAAACCAAATAATCATATTTTTCCTCTGGTTGAAAAACACTTTCGGCAACATTGCACTGAGCGTGTATCCCAATGCCTGAAACCGCAAAAATAAAAGCAGATATGAAAACCTTTTTAAGCATGAAATGAATTCTTCTGCAATGTTAAAATATTAATGTTATTTGAACTTCCATTTTGTGTTAAATAATCCAATAGTTATCAATAGAAGCACTGAAAGTATAATGTATGCCGATGTTTCGATTTTTGATATAGCCAATGGTGCTGCGTTTCCTGAATGGATAAATCCTGCCCAATAATAAGGATGGGAATATCTTGAGTCTGAATTTGCTATGTAGCTGACTTTAGCTTTGGCCAAAGCTGCGTTTTTATCATCATGGGCATCGAGGTTGTTATAAAAAAGCTTCATGAGTTGGACACTACTTTGGTCCGAGATATTCCAAAGAGTTATTAAAAGCGAATTGCAGCCTGCATAGTAAAAACCACGGGTAAGGTTTACAATCCCTTCGCCATCTATGATTTTGCCGTAGCCAGTGTTACAGGCACTGAGCACAACCAGTGGCGAATTGATTTTCAGGGGATATATTTCGTAAGTGTTCAGAAAGCCCTCATTGACCGAATCTTTTTCCTCTGCAAAAGCAAGCTTTGAATACATTGGGTTTTCATCATCAATGACAGTATGCATGGCCAGGTGCAGTATATGTTTGCTGTTATGGGCTTGTTTAAAAGCAGTTTCGGTAGCCGTTTTACCAATCAGCTTTCGTCCGCCGTATGCATTAACAAGGCTATAAACTTCATCGCTTGCTCCTTTGAGGTTTTTCAGCTTTTTGCGTAGTTCGGCATTTCGCAAAGGGCTTAAAGGGCTGCTTTTGTCATAAGATGGGGCATAGCCGGTAATTCCTGATGCTACATTGGAATAATGGCTCAATTGGCCAGAGTATAAAGCCAATGAATAGGTGTAATTGATATTGGCTGAAAGGCACAAATAGGGAAGGGTACCATAATCAGCGTTTTGTCGTGTTGCGCTATGGGTAACCAATGCCTCAAAGGGAATAAAGGTCAGCATGCCGTCAGGAATGATGGTAAGCCTTTCAAAACTGGCATTTTGTATTGCAGGAAAAACAGCCTGCTTGTAAATACTATAAGCTGTGTTTGTGTATGTTGTAATACCTTGATGTGTATAGGCTTGGTCAGTTACGTTTGTCAAAAGTGCCCTAAAATCTTGAATGTTACTTGTAATTATTTCAGAAGGTACTGAAAATAATGAAATAGAGCCATTTTTAACAGCAAAGGCATATAAGCTGTCAGCCGTAAAAGCATATTCAATAAGCAATTCATTCTGAGGCAAGCAATGAATCATCTGTTTATAGCTGGTTCTAAGATGATTGGCTCCATAAATATCCTGAATAGCCGGATATAACTTGTTTATAAACTCTCTTAAACTATCGTATTCATTATATGTTTTGAAAATGAGCTTGTAATATTTCTCCAACATTTGATTGTCGGGATGCTCCTGCTTTTCTTCTTCATCAATGATATGTTGCAAAAAGCTAATGTTTTCGGACAGTTTCTCATCTTTTTTCAGTATAGAATCATGTATCCCTAATTGCTGCTTAAACTGCTTTTCTTTAAGCTTTTCGACCATGATGCTAAGCTTGTTGGCATCGGCTATTTCAAAAGCCTCCAAAAGCAATTGGTTTTTTTTACCGACTTGGGGTTCGTTTCGGTATTGGGCAATTTTGACTTCAAGTATCTCTTTTTTTACTGCATTGAACTGCTCAAAAAACCTCAGTTTGTCCCATTCTACAGGGATATTACCGTTCATTTGCCCCATCAATTCAAGCGTTTGTTTATAGTATTCAAAACTTTTTTGTAAGAATTTGATTTTGTCTGTTGATTTTTGGGCAAGATGTTTGAAATCTCTGGCTAACCCGGTTGTACAGTCAATGATTTCTTTAGCCAACAAATTGTTGTATCGCTGAAGCGAGATGTTTTTGTTGGTTTGAGAATTGGCGTATGATTTGTTTTCCAATATTTTCAATGCTTGCAGGTAAAAATCTGTGCCTTTTGCGTATTCTTTCTGATAATCAGCAATACGGGCTTTGCATAACAGCATAAGGGCATAGTTGGGGCTGTTGTTACCATAGCTTTTGAGTAGGTTACTTTCATAAAACCTGATTATTTCAGATGCTTTGGCTATATGGTCATTAGCCAAACAAAAACCAACATACTCCCATAAAAAAGTATGTAACATAATCAGGTAGTTCTTTTTAGGACTTTTCAGGGTGTTGAAGCATTGCTCAAACCAATAGTTGGCTGAGTCTTTTTGGTTGATCTTTACATAGCACGTGGCAATATCGAGATAGTGCGTTTCTTTCGTAGATAATTTAAGGGAATCAGCAAGCCTGATATATTTATCGTAAATATTCAAAGCTTCGCGGTATTTACCGAGTTTAGTTTTTAAGTAGGCATCAAAAATGTATGCTTTAGCAATATTCGAATAATCTTTGGTTGATTTGTAATAAAGATCGGAATTATTAATCTTATCAGATGCTTTCTGGATGTTCCCTAAGTGTAATTCAATGCTGGCGATAAAAACCTGAATGTAGTTACATTCTTCATCAAAGTTGCCATTTATTTTTTGGTATGTTTCAAAAGCTTTGTAATAATTATGCAGGGCTTTGTTGTTAGCTCCAATAACCTGGTAAAATATGCCGCAATTAAATAGGTTCCATGCATAATAATCTGAATCTTTATGCAGTATTTTTTCAGAGACATACAACAAACTGTCGTAATATTTTGCAGCATTTAATGGGGTGTTCAGATAATAACGCTGGCAATAGGCATAGGTATTGTAAATATCTGCAGACAATTGGTTGAACTTGTCTTTTTTCTTGTCTAAAAGCTGTTTGGCTTTGATGTAATAATATAAAGCACTGTCTTTGTTGCCAATGCTTTGATAAAGGCCGCCCAAGTTATGAAAATGCTCAATACTCAAAGTATCGTCAAGCTTGTATTTGCAGATTTCTTTGCGGGTCAAATCAATAGCCTTTAAATACTCTTCATTTTTCTGCAAATCAATGCTTTTTATCTTATAAAGCAAATCTTCAACAGCCTTGTCTTTTAGCTTGGGGATATGTGCTAAAGCACTGTCATAGGCCTGGCGGGCATTTTTATCTTTCATGCGGTGCAGACAGATAAATAATTTTCCATAGCTTATAAACAAAGAGTATTCATCAATTTGCGGGCAGTTGATATAAGATTGATAACCTCGACTGGCGTTAAAGAATTCATTATTAGAAAAATAGGTCTCAGATTTTTGAAAAATTTCTTTGTAATTTTGAGGATTATTATTTATCTTACACGAAATTATTAATATTATTAATAACAGCACAAAGAGTATTCTAAATGCTTGTATATTAATAAGTTTGTTCATTTAAAAAATTTATATTATGAAAAACACTGTTGTATTTCTCCCAGACCCACCAGAACCAGGTGCAGGCGGCAAAAAGAAAACTTCTAAAACTACAAAGAAATAGAAATTTGGTAGTTTTTACTAATTAAAAAAGCAGACTTTTCAACAGGTCTGCTTTTTTTGTAAAAAAAATGAAATGATTACCGTAATGTATATTTATTCATCAATTCGTCAGATTTGATGAGCAAATCAATGTATTGGGCCCGTTGATACACAAAGGGGTCGTGAAGGTTTTTGCGGGATAGCTTTCCCCTTATTTCTTCCAGCGATTTGATATTCTGGAAATCCATCCATAACTCAATGTCGTGAAGCATGGTTTTTATATGTGTCAATTTATTGCGGTACAACGTGCTTACTACCTGAACACAATCTGCACCGGCCAAAAGCATTTTTATTACATCTGTACCTTGATGTATGCCGCTATTACAGCAAATGCTGGCTGCAATGTTAGAATATAAAAGACCTGCATAACGCAATGGCAACTTGCTTTCATCATTGTGGCTCAGATGGTGCAATGAGTCAAACTTCATATTTTCAATATCAATGTCGGGGTTATAAAACCTGTTAAACAAAACAAGCCCGTCAACGCCTTCTTTGTCCAATGATTTTATGAAATTGAGCGTATTGGAATAAAACGGGCTCAATTTCACACTTATCGGGATGTTGATGTTTTTCTTTATTTCGTGGACAATGGCCAATTGTTGTTTTTCAATATCTGAGCCGGTAATATCAGCATCTTTAGGTATGGCAAAAAAGTTAAGTTCAATGCCATCCACCCCGGTCTGTTCTATTTGCCTGGCATATTCAACCCATGTTTCTTTGAAAATGGCATTGAGGCTGGCAAACAAGGGGACAGATACAACTTTGCGGGCTTTTTCAAGTTTCAAAAGATATTCTTTCGCCCCGGCATGTTCAAGTTTAGGAAATAAGCTGGTCATTTCGGCATGGCGTTCGGCATATTCATCAAGGTCGTCTTCAAGAATGGCTTTTTCCAACAATATTTGTTCTTCAAACAACGATTTGAAAACAATAGCAGAAGCCCCTGCATCTTCAAGTCCTTTCAGAGAATCGATATCAAAGCTTAGGTTGCTTGAACCGGCAATGATTGGGTTTTTCAATTCCAAACCCATGTATGTAGCTTTTAGGTTTTTCATAAGTATCAATGTTAAAGGTTAATATATTTTTTAGCTAATATCCTTATTCCTTTTTGATATACTTATTGTAATACTTGTTTAACAAGTTACAGGTTAAATAGTTTAACCCAAAATGCTATTGTTTTTCACTTTTTTTCGGTAAAATAAAATAGATACTTATAAATACAAGTAATATTGTTGATTAGAAACTGGTCGCCCTGCCGGGGCTTAATTTTAACGATGTTTAATTTTACTACAAACAGGACGTCGCTACGCGACTAAATAATAGCAGCGTAGCTGCGAACTGTTTGCAGGATAACCAAATACACCAAATGTTTCTAAGCCGCATAGCGGCGACCTGTTTGTACCGGACAATGATTGTTTTTAGATTTATTTTAATATTTCTCCAATAAAATTAAGCTTACTTTACAACCTGTCAGATTGAAATTTTTAATTCTTCTGAACATAATGGTTTTATCATTGTTTTCAGTTTTCAAAACAGCACAGATGGACGAAAAATTTAAAAGCTTAACAGCTTATATCAAGAAATTAGAAAAGGTAGCAATTGCATTTTCTGGAGGTGTTGACAGTACCTTTTTACTGGCTGTGGCCCGACAGGCAGTTGGAGACGATGCGATTGGCATCACCATTGATTCTCCTGCGCTTCCTCGATATGAGCTGGAAGATGCCAGGCATTTGGCGCAGATAATTGGGGTTAAGCTTATCATTGTTGAGTCAAATGAAATAGAAGACGAGGTGAGGCAGAACACTGTTGACCGCTGCTATTTTTGCAAAAAAATAGAATTTGGCAATGTTATTGAGGAAGCTGCAAAGAATGGGATTAAATATGTTCTGGATGGCAGTAATGCCGATGATGTCAATGATTTCAGGCCCGGAGCTAAAGCTATTGATGAGTTGCAAGTGCATAGCCCCCTAAAAACGCATGGTTTTACAAAGGATGAAATCAGAAAGTATTCGAAAATGATGGGTTTGCCTACATGGGACAAACCAGCTTATGCCTGCCTGTTTTCGCGTATCCCTTATGGAACGGCTATCAAAGAAGAAGATTTGGTAAAGATTGAAAAATCTGAAAAGTACCTTATTGATAAAGGCTTCAGGACAGTGCGTGTGCGTTGCCACGACAAACTTGCCCGTATTGAAGTGGCTGCTGACCAACGCGTACAAATCATGTCAGAACCATTGGCCAGCGAGGTTAGTGCTGCTTTACGCTCGTTTGGGTTCGATTTTGTCACTGTTGATATGTTAGGTTACAGAATGGGCAGTTTTAATGAAACCTTAGGGGCCGATTTAAAGTAAAAAAACCAATGAGATTTGCTAAGCGCCTCTCATTGGTGTAAACCGTGAAGAAGTATTAATGATTAATATTTCTCAAAGTTAAATTTTTACTTTAATTTTTTTAATATGAAGCTTGTTAAAATTCTTTTAACATTACTATTTGTAACTGTTAGTTTTTTCAAGGCTCCTATTATAGCTGCAAATTCTGATACAACTGGTTTATATGCTTTTGGGGTTAAAGTTTCCGATTTGGCAGATGCTGATTCTGCTTTATTTTTCTCTGAGTTGGCGAAGTATCGTGAAATAGGCGAAAAATTGAATGCTGATTCGCTAAAAGGCAAGTCTTTTTTAATGCAAGGCGAGTATTATAAAAAGAGAGGCAATACACAAGCTGCCATTGAGTCATTTAATAAAGCCCTTGATTTTTTCAATTCTTCAAGAAAAACAACACTTATAGCCAAAGCTTATAATAACCTGGGGGTAACCATGCTTGATGTGGGCAAGTATGAGCCTGCCCTGAAAAATTTGTTCAATGCACTCCGAAGGTTTGAACAGGCAAAAGATGTGTATAATGAAGCCCGTGTGGTGTTGAATATTGGCTTGGTGTTTTACTACCAGAAAAACTACGATTTGGCTTTATTTTATTACAATAAGTCGCTAAAACTGCGTGAGTCAATAAAAGATATCAAAGGAATGGCTTTAGCCTATAACAATATTGGTATTGTTTATTATTTCAAGGGTAGGACAGGGGCTGCTATGGAATATTTTAAGAAGGCTCTGGCTATATATGAAAAAAATAACATGATCAGGGCAATGTCTATGCCACTGTTTAATATTGGCGAAATTCATTATGAGACAGGCCAATATGACTCAGCTTTGGTGTATTACCAAAAATCTTATCGAATAGATTCAATGCTGGATGATAAGGCTTCGTTAACCAAATCGCTTACAAAAATGGCCGGAATATATAATAAGCATAGCCGCCGGGAAGAAGCTGCCAGATATGCCAATCAGGCTTTAGAATTGGCTAAGTTGGTTGATTCAAAAGAAGATATCAGGGACTGCTATTTGGTTTTGAGCGATATTTATTCAGATAAAGGTTTATATAAGGAGGCTTGGAAATGTAGTGAAAAAGCAAGCCTTTACAAAGATTCGCTTTACAATTCTCAAAGTGCCGAGAAGATTGCCGAAATGCAAACTTTGTATGAAACGGAGAAGAAAGATTTGATGTTGAAATCTCAGCATGATAAAATTGAGCACCAGAAGCTTATTACAAGGATTCTTGCAGCTGGTTTATGTATTGTTCTTGCCTTGCTCATATTAGTTTTTATAGAGTATTATCAAAAGAAGAAAGCATATATTATCCTGAATATACAGAAAAAACAGATTACAGATAGTATAAATTATGCAAGTCGCATTCAAGCCGCTATTTTGCCGCACGAGGAGGTGCTGAATACCTATTTACCAGAGTATTTCATATATTTTTCGCCCAAAGATATTGTCAGCGGCGATTTTTATTGGGTCTCGGTTCATGATGGACGCACAGTTATTGCTGTTGCTGATTGTACTGGACATGGAGTACCAGGTGCTTTTATGAGTATGCTGGGCTTTGCTTACCTGAATGAGATTGTCAGCAAAAACAAAGATATTGAAGCGAAGGACATCCTTAACCAATTGCGTATCAAGGTAAAAACTTTGCTCAACCAGGATGACAAGACCGGGGCAAAAGATGGCATGGATATAGCCCTTGTCATTATTAACCGGAATAAAACAAAAATTCAGTATTCGGGCGCTAACAATCCGTTGCTGGTTGTCCGCGATGGAAAGATAAATAGCCTTCTGCCAGACAAAATGCCTATTGGCATTTATCCTACCGAAAAAGAATCATTTTCGCAGCAGGAATTTGAGTTACAGGAAGGGGATATGATGTACATGTTTTCTGATGGATATGCCGACCAGTTTGGGGGCGAGCGTTCCAAAAAATTAGGCCGCGAGGGCTTTTACCAGTTATTGCTCGAAGCTTCTGTCATGCCGGTAAAAGCTCAACGCTATTTTCTGGAAGAAAAATTTTTGCAATGGTCGCTAAACCTTGAGCAAATGGATGATGTACTGGTGTTGGGGATGAAAGTTTAGTTCTTATTTTATCCTCAGCGAATCAACTCCGGACGAATAAGCCAGCGTGTCGCCTGATAAACGGCATATTGCATAGTTTATCACAAACAAACTTTTACAGGTGTTGTATTTGCCGTTTCCTTTTACAGTTACTATTTCATCATTATATACAAAATACTGGTTGGCCGGAATAGTGATTTTCTGATAAACATCTTTGCTGATGACTAATTTCAGTTGCCAACGCATATTGTTGAAGTTGTTGTAAAGAATGGTGTCACCCTTACCTTCGGATAGATTAACATCAAATGGGGCATAATAGCTCATTTTACTTACAAAAGAACCATTTCCTAATAGTTGTTGCTTGTTGAATTCGCAATAGCCAATAATGAAAAACTGCATTGAATCTGGTTTGCCCTTTATGCCTCCATAAGTGGTTTCCTGTACTTTTAGCCAAGCATAAGTGTCTTGGGTAGAATTGGCTTTAACATGAACAATGTAATTCTTCTCAGCATCATTTTGGGGTATTAAAACGTTTGAGCTTGCAATCCAGTCAAAGGTTGAGCCTCCGTGGGCAATTGCCTTCAATGTTACAACATCAGTATTATTGCCTTCAATAGTGTCAATTTTAACTTTAACAGTATCATTATCCAAAGTAGTAATTCTTTGGCTTCCGGGAATGACATTGTTCCAGTCGTAATCATCATTGCCACAAGATGAAACCAATGATGCGATGATTCCTATACTTACAATATTGATATATGTTTTTATATTCATCTGTATAAAATTTTAATTGGTTAAAAATTAGCTATTTAAGCCATCATTATATGTTTTTTGATGAGAGCAGATGGAATATGGGAGTTTCATTGTTTTAATTTTTCAAAGTTATTATTACCAACCGCCATTTGAGGTATTTGTACCATCAGCATTTTCAACGCCTCCATAAGTGTAAATGTTGCGTTTATGGGTTTGAAGCTCGTTTGCTGGTACCGGAAAATGTAGGGGAGTGCCTTTTTGAAGTTTATCTCTGCGGCGCATATCGCAAAAAGCAATCAAATAGCCTTGACCAAATAATTCGATGTCACGCTCGTAGAATATAATTTCTAACAATTCTTTTTTAGAGGTAGTTATGTCAACAGGAGATAATTTTCCTCTGGTACGGCGAGGGTAAGCAATGTTATTGATGGCGTTTATTGCATTTTCGGTTTGTCCCATATTGGCCATAGCTTCTATGGCATAGAGTTTATTTTCGTATTCAGGATATTCAATTAGTTTACCCAATCCTGTTTTGCGGATGTTGTCAAACCTTTTGAACCTGTAATGCGAGTAGTGAACAGTACCCCTATCTGCATAAAACCTTATCGTAGGGCTATATTCAAAATCTGATGTAAGTCTGTAGTCTTTTGAAATAGCTTCTCCTGATTGATAACCAGGGTGTACAACTTTGGCATGGCCATTTTTCCAGTATCTGCTTGGGTACGATGGGTCAAGAAGGTTGATAATCCTGTTATCTGTTTTGCAAAAGAACAATTGAGAGTTGTCAACATTGGTAATGAACCTGGCAATTTCGTCTATCCATTTATTATTGCCATCTCCCTGTGGCCCAAAGTCTTCGTTAATACCTTTTTTGGCATTGGCAAGCACCCTTGGCCAGTCGGTTGCAGCATATTCTGATTTATTGCGGGCATTAAGAGTAAGGAACCTGGCAATGAATGAATGACAAACCCGGCTAAGTAATTTATTGTCAAGGGTTACGCCATTAACAATATTTGAGCCCAAGTTAAATGTAGTTGTGTCTGCTATGCTTATGGCTTTTTCGAGTGATTCTAAGGCTGAATCCATTACTTCGTTGTAAGGGCTGAACGCAAGGTTTTCAATTTTGGTAGTTTCTTTAACTATTTGACTTGAGTCAAAGGTAAGGGCAAGTTGGCCAAGGGCTATTCCCTGCATCATGTAGGCATAGCTTAAGTAGCCCGAGTTGGTTTTATTATTTGAACTGATGGTTTTTCCCTGTAAAAGAAAGTTTATAGTGGTATTAGACATAAAAAGCACTGTGTACATTCGGGTAAAGAATGTATAAGTGATTTCTTTATACTCGTAGTTTGGGGTGTTGTTCCATTCAATTCGCGGTTCTTGCGAAAGCTCATAGCAGCCAAACGTGTACCAACTGGCAGTAATCTGATCGGCAGCAGCAAGGCTGGCTATTTGTGGGCTTGAAAAAGCTTCATTATGAATGGCTTGCCAGTATGTTGCATATATATTTTGGGCAAATCCTCCAAAGTCGCGGCTGCTATTGAGTAAGTCTTTTCTGTCAGGAGCATCTGTATTTTCTACATCAAGGCTTTCGCATGCTGTTAATGTAAGGGCTAAAGCTATTACCTGAAATGCTTTTGATATGGTATTTTTGCAATATATTGTCATGGCTCGTATTTTATCAGTTTTTAAAAGTTCAACTCAATTGAGGCCGTATAGGTCCTGAAGTTGGGATAATTGAACATATCAACGATGAAATTGGTGCGGTCTGTACCTGAAGCAACTTCAGGATCCCAGCCAGAGTATTTGGTGAATGTGAGCAGGTTTCGGCCAAGGAGGCCAATCTTCATTGCTTTAAAAATTGTTTTTCCTGATATTTTGATATTTCCAACATTGTAATACAGTGAGAGTTCCCTAAGTTTGATATATGAGCCATCTTCGACAAAGTAAGAATTGGCTTTAAATCCATCATAAAAAGTATTGTAATAGTCTATAGCTTTTTTCTGATAGTCTGGTTTTGAGGCTTGGTCGTAATCTCCGGCACGTTTGTCAAGAAACAGGTTTTGCTTTGTATAATTGTAGATGTCGCCTCCTTGTTTCCAGCTCCACAACATCGATAAAGTAATTTTTTTATAAGAAAAAGTACTGTTTAGGGACATGTTGAAATCGGCGTTCATATCAGCAATTTTGACAAAAGCTTCACTTCCTGAAGCATCTTTTAAAGCTATGGGCTTTTCATATACAGTACCTTCTGTTCCTTTTTTTATCACATATCCATCGCTATTGACAGTATAATTATCAATATTATCATCTGCTTTTAGCTGGTTTTTCATTTGTTCCAGGCTTTTCACCCACTCATATCCATACATGACACCATAATTTTCGCCTTCGCGGTTGTAAAAATATTGGAAAGAACTATTAGGCCCGGTAAAAAAGTTTGGTGTAGAACCATATAAATCAGCTATTTTCTGTCTTACTTTATCATAAGACAGGCTCAAACGCCATTCAAAGTCTTTGGTCTTTATAGCCTGTGTACTTAACGTAAATTCCATAGAATTGCCTTCGATTGTGGCAGCATTTTGCCAGCGGATTTTAAAGCCCGATGCGGCTCCCTGAGGTACAGGAAGGAAATCGTTTGTAGTTTTATTGAACGAATAAGTAAAATCAGCTTCAAATCGCTCGAAAAACTGCATGTTAAAACCTAACTCTGTTTCTTTGGTTTCAGAAGGTTTTATTGCTTTATTGGCAGCGCTATATGGTACATATTGGCCATTTTCGATATTGTAAGTTTCGTATTGATAGCTATATCCGGGCCTTTGGCCTGAAGTACCTATTGAGTACCGTAGTTTCAATTCCTGAACATTAGGTATTTTGAAATCTTCACTAAGTCTGTATGCCAATGATACCCTGTAATAAGGGTTCCATTTGTTTTCGTCTCCAAATAAGGAAGAACCGTCGTATCGGTAAAGAATAGAGGCGATATACCTGTCTTTGTAATCTAAGTCTAATATTCCAAAGTAATCTCTTGCCCTGATATCAATAACGTCAGAACCAACAATGATTCCTTTGCCCAATGCTGAAAGGGACTTAACCCCATTGGCAAGCAATGAGTCTCCTGCTCCATAGAAATACTCTTGTTGTTGTTTTTCAAACAGATAAGAAGCTTTCCCTTTTAATACAAGTTCATTAAATTTTTTATTAAAATTCAAAGTAGCTTGCACAGATTGGCTTGTCTGAGGGAGAGTACTTTTGGTAATAGAACCGTTTTTTTCATTTTCTTTATTACTTCCCAAAAAGCCAATCGGGACAAAACGCGAATAATAAGTGAACCTTTTTTCCAGACTATATTCTGCATCAAAAACCAACCATGACAATAAGTTGGCGCTTCCGTTCAGGTTGAGCAGCATCCCGTTGCGTTTTTCGGTTACTTCCTCATAATACAGGGTATGTTTGGGGTTGCCGGTTATTGCCCAGTTGTCTGGCTTTATGTAATATTTTTTAAGAATAGTAGTGTCAGAAGCAGGAGCATCCATATTGAGGTTTACGTCCGGGTTCATAAATAATACATCTGAAAAGGCTCCTAATGTATAAGCATCAGTAGTGGACATGTCTATTTCATTTTGGGTAAAGAGCGAGCTGGCAGATATTTTGAAAATATCATTTAGTTTATGGTCAACATTGATCCTTACATTCTGGCGGCTTTGGCCTTTTTTGTGAAAAACAATACCGGTGTTTTTATTATTTTCAAAAGAAATAAGTATCCCGGTTTTATTGCTATTTGAAGCTATGGACAGGTAATTGGTGTAAAACAAACCGTTTTGGAACATCTCATCCTGAGGGTCTTTTACAAAAGCATAAGGGTTGTCGGCATAATGGTCATAATCCAGCATACGGCTGCCTTTGATGCGGTTGTCATATCCTTGGACATAGCCGACAGGATATGTTACACTGTCGTATTTGGTATAAGTGCCCTGGTTGTAATCAGCTCCAACAAGATATGGATGATGTTCTGCAAGTTTTATTTTACGGGCAAGCTGGCTGAAGCCAAATTCATTACGAAATTTTATTTCTGTGGTTCCTTCAGCAGCCGAGCTTCCACGTTTTGTCTTGATGGAAATAACTCCACTCCCGGCACGAGAGCCATATAACGCCGAAGCTGCAGCCCCTTTCACTACTTCAATAGTTTCAATATCATCTGCATTGATATCGGCAAGGTCTCCGTCAATCATAACCCCATCTACAATAATCAATGGTGATTGTGAGCCATAGATAGATGTAGAGCTTCTCAGCCTGATGCTGGCCCCCTGACCTGGAGAACCACTTCCAACAACGGTAATGCCTGCCACTTTGCCCTGGAGGGCTGTAGATGCCGAGCTGGCCGGAACATTTTGTAAATCATCTGCTCCTACTTTAGCTACAGATACACTGAGTTTGCGTTTGGGAGTAGCGCTGGCAACACCCGCTACAACTACTTCGTCCATCTTAAATACATCAGGTTTTAGCACTACGTTGATTTGAGTAAGGCCTTCAATGGCAATTTCTTGTGAAGCAAGCCCGACATAACTAAATACAAGTGTTTTGGTACCCTCCGGAACGGTTAGCTTATAGTTGCCATCCAAATCGGTAGTAGTTCCAATGGTAGTACCTTTAACATATACCGCAGCCCCAATAACGCCAAGGTTATCTTCAGCACTGGTTACATTACCTGTAATGGTTATATTGTTTTGCCCGTTTGCTATGATGAAAGCAGAAAATAGTGTAAAGATGAGCGTGATGATTTTTTTTATCATATTTTTAATTTTAATAGAATGATGGCTTGTCTTGTCTAAGACGAAGAACTGCATATAAAAATCTTCGTATTTTCAATCATGGATGCTTCATGCTATGGCTGTTAGATAGTATTTTTATGTCAATAACATATCATAATACAATATTACTGAAAATATAGTAATTGTACAATAGCCTATTTACTGTATTTATTAAGGACTAAATGAAAATATGCAAACATTTCTGAAGTTTTGAAGACTTTATATGTATGAATTGGGAACAACTAAAAAAGGCATAAACCGTTGTTAATCAGCTTATGCCTTTGTTTGTAGTGTTTCTTCTTTAACTCTCAGCAGGCGGGTCAATTTTATACTGAAAGAAAGTTAAAGCAAAAGCGGCTTCAACTTTAATAAAACATTTGTACCTTAAGCTCCATACCATTCGGATTGAAGGGAAGCCTTTCTTCAAATAAGCTGCAATGTATGGGTGTACCCTCAGGGTAATTTTCTTATTTTTTGATTTTTCAAAATATTTGCTCAGGGCAATATCCAGTTCATTTTCAAACAATACGCTTGACGAAATCTCTCCGGTACCTTTGCAGGTTGGGCATTTTTCGTTTGTGTCTATGTTTGTTTCGGGCCTTACACGCTGGCGGGTAATTTGCATCAACCCAAATTTGCTGAGAGGAAGGACATTATGCTTGGCTTTCTGCTCGGCAAGCAGGTTTTTCATTTTATCATACACCTGTTGCTTGTGGTCGTTGCTTTGCATATCTATGAAATCAACAACTATAATACCTCCCATATCTCTAAGTCTTAACTGACGGGCAATTTCATCGCATGCAGCTAAATTAACTTCAAGGGCATTGGTTTCTTGGTCTTTTGCAGCTCGCGACCTGTTGCCACTATTAACATCAATAACATGTAAAGCCTCGGTATGTTCAATAACAAGGTATGCACCGCTTCTGACTGATACTGTGCGCCCAAACAAAAGCTTTATAGCTTTTTCAATATTGAAATGCTCAAAAATAGGGGTAGATTCATTGTAGAACTTAACTATATCTGCTTTTTCAGGGGCAATTTCTTGTAAGTATTCTTTTATTTCCTGACAGGTAGCCTCATCATCAACATAAATATTGCTGAAAGAAGCGTTAATTAAATCTCTTAAAATAGCTGAAGTCCTGCTTACTTCGCTAATTACTCGTTTGGGGGTTGTTGTCCCTTTGATATTTTCGAAGGCCGATTCCCACTTTTTGACCAAACTGCGAAGTTCTAAATCAAATGTCGCCACTTTTTTATCCTGGGCCACAGTGCGAATGATAACCCCAAAGTTTTTTGGCTTGATGCTTTGAATTAAAGTCCTCAGCCTGTTGCGTTCTTCAGCAGATTCAATCTTTTGTGAGACAGATATTTTGTCAGAAAAAGGCATCAAAACAAGGTTGCGTCCGGCAAGTGAAAGTTCGGAGCTTAGTCTTGGGCCTTTGGTAGATATTGGTTCTTTTACTATTTGCACCAATACCATTTGTCCTTGTTGAAGGACATCGGCAATTTTACCGTTTTTGTTAATATCTAATTCATTTTCGAATTTAGACAATGATATAGGCTTCCCTTTTTTTGAAAGGCTTTGTTTTAGGTACTTGTTAAGCGAAAGCACCTGTGGCCCTAAGTCGTGATAATGCAAAAATGCATCTTTTTCAGAGCCAACATCAACAAATGCAGCATTTAAACCGGGCATTATTTTTTTTATCCTGCCCAGGTAAATATCTCCAACAGAAAACTGATTGTTATTTTTTTCTTTATGAAGTTCTACAAGCTGTCTGTTTTCTAATATGGCAATATCAATGTCTGATTCGGTTACATGAATTATTAATTCATTATTTGTATCCACAATCTTTTATTTTTTAAACAATATTTTTAATAAGTTGAAAATATTGTTGAGTTGTATATTGTACAATACCAATAAACCTAAAATCCAGATGTTTTTTAGGATTTTAGGTTTATTAATAGCTTAGTAAAAGAATACTAATTACTTTTTCTTTTTATGACGATTTTTTCTTAAGCGTTTTTTACGTTTGTGGGTCGCCATTTTATGTCTTTTTCTTTTCTTTCCGCAAGGCATGTTTTTAACTCTTTAAAGGATTAATATTTTTATTATTTAATGCTCGATTTAACTTTGTTTACAAATGATTTAGCAGGCTTAAATGCCGGAATATTGTGGGCTGGAATTACAATGGTGGTATTTTTTGAGATATTCCTTGCTGTTTTTTGAGCACGTTTTTTTACAATGAAACTTCCAAAACCTCTCAAATAAATATTTTTATCTTTTACCATAGAATCTTTTATGCTTTCCATAAAAGCTTCAACTGTTTTCTGAACAGTAACTTTTTCAATCCCGGTAACTTTCGAGATTTCATTTACAATTTCTGCTTTTGTCATTTTTCTTAAAACCTTTAATTATCAATATTTTAACTAATAATGTATTCATTTTAGGAGTGCAAATATATAAGTTTTAATTTTAAAATTGAACATGCCAATGCATTATTTTTGTCAAAGTTGATTTTTATTTTGTTGGTATGCATGAATTTACATTTTTTAAAAAGTCTATAATTAGTTGGTTTGCTCAAAATAAAAGGGATTTGCCGTGGCGGGACACAAATAATGCTTATTACATTTGGATTTCAGAAATTATTCTTCAGCAAACAAGGGTCAATCAGGGGATAAATTATTATTACAGGTTTATTGATCAGTTTCCGGATGTTGTTTCATTGGCCAATGCCAATATTGATGAGGTAATGAAGTGTTGGCAAGGGCTTGGTTATTATTCCCGTGCACGGAACCTTCATGCCGGGGCAATGCAGATTGTTAATAATTTCGGGGGTAAAATGCCCAATAGCTATGCTGAACTCATCAAAATAAAAGGTATTGGCCGTTACACTGCTGCGGCAATTGCTTCTATAGCTTTTGCAGAAAGGGTGCCTGCCATTGATGGCAATGTTTTCAGGGTTTTGTCGCGGTTGTTTGCAGATAGTACCTGCATTGATGATGACAATGGCTATACCCACTTTTACAAGATAGCTCAATCTATGATGGTTGATTGTTCTCCTTCTGATTTCAACCAGGCTTTGATGGAGTTTGGGGCGCTGGTATGTTTGCCCCGTAACCCGGATTGTGCCGGATGCCCTATAATGTCTGTTTGTATGGCATTTCAAACAAATCAAATGCTTAGTTTCCCTGTAAAAAAGCAAAAGAAAGCGCCAACATCCCGATTTTTCAATTACTTTATTTTTCAGTACAAGCAAAGTTTCTTTTTACGAAAAAGAGACAATGAGGATATCTGGAAGGGGCTGTACGAGTTTCCAATGTCAGAAACAAAAGAATTGTTGACTGTTGAAAAAAAATATTTTGAAAAAATAATAAACGAATATGTTGGTGATATCCAGTGGAATATAAAGAAGCATTCAGATGCGGTTAAGCATCAACTTACTCATCGGACGGTAGTTGCAACTTTTTATCATATTGAATTGTCGGCATTGCCAAATGAACTTTCGGAATATATTTGCATACCAAAAAGCCAGTTTCACCAATATCCTGTTCCAAAAGTGATCGAGCGATATATGGAAAAAGAATTTGACTTTAAGGATTAAAAATACTATTTTCACCAGTGAAAAATATTTAACAACCTTTAAAACAATTATTATGTCAGTAAACAAAGTGATTTTAGTTGGCAACGTGGGTAAAGACCCTGAAGTTAGGCATCTTGAAAATGGAACAGCCGTAAGTACCATAGCGTTGGCCACAAGTGAATATTATACCAATAAAAGCGGTGAAAAGGTAAGCACTACCGAATGGCACAACGTTGTGTTGTGGCGTTCGTTGGCCGATCTGGCTGAAAAATATATCCGCAAAGGTTCTCAGATTTATGTTGAAGGGAAAATCCGCAGCCGTTCTTATGACGATAAAGATGGCAATAAACGATATATTACCGAGATTGTAGCCGATACCGTTCAGTTGTTAGGCCGCAAACCAGAAGATGGTAATAATAGTGGAGCCCAGACAAGTGCTGGTACTGTTGCAAAGCCTCAGGAAGAACCTTTTCAGGTGAGTGAATCTCCAATAGACGACCTTCCTTTTTAATAGGAAATAAAATTAGAAAAGCGCTTATATCTGTTAGGTATAGGCGCTTTTTTTATGGGTAAACAAAAAAGCTGTATTAGTGCGCAATACAGCTGTACTATATAGTAATTAATAAGTGGTTTACTTAATTTCTAAAGGTTTTTCTTCTTCCTTCAGGTACAGTGCTTCAGGGCCTTTTTCGCCGGTACGGATACGGATTACTTCTTCAATGTCCGAAACAAAGATTTTGCCATCACCAAATTGTCCGGTGCGTGCTGCAGCAATGATAGCATCAACAGTCTTTTGGGCGTTGTGGTCACGGACAACAATGCTTAACATGGTGCGCTGTATTTGGTTGGCCTGATATACAGCTCCTCTGTATATATGTCCTTCAGTTTCTTTACCAACGCCTGTTACGTCCCAATAAGTAAAAAATTGGATATCAATGGTTTGTAATGCAATTTTTACATCATCAAATTTCGACTTACGAATGATAGCTTCTATTTTCTTCATGTTTTCTTAGTTTATTTTTTTGCAAATATATTTTCTTTGCTATGAAAAAAAACATCAGGCCTTTATGTATCAGCATGTTGAAGTGCTTATAAATAAGTGTTAATTTGAGTTGTACCAGAAAACTAAGACTAAACAAAAGGTAAAAGAGCCTTTTGTTTAGTCTTAACTTACGTTTAATAAATTATAATCAAAAATGAATGGTGAGATATAAAATATTAAACAATTTTTAAAATTCAGAAGTGAAGTGAAACTTGATGTCAGGAAATTTTTCCTGGGCCATAGACAAAGCGTAAGACGAATCGGCTAAAAATACGTCGCGGCCATATTTATCTTCAGCAATGTATTGATACTTACGTTTTTTGAAATCTTCCAACTGGGCATTGTTTGAACTAACCATCCAACAGGCTTTGTACAAGTTGATTGGTTCGTAACGACAAGAAGCTCCGTACTCATGTAATAATCTGTGTTGCAAAACCTCAAATTGTAATGCTCCTACTGTACCAATAATTTTACGGCCATTCGATTTGTTGATAAAAAGCTGGGCAACACCTTCGTCCATCAATTGCTCCAAACCTTTGGCCAATTGCTTCGATTTTAGAGGGTCTGCATTTTCAACATACTTAAACAACTCGGGCGAAAAGCTTGGAATACCTTTGAAATGAAGGATTTCTCCTTCGGTAAGCGTATCGCCAATTTTGAAGTTGCCGGTGTCATGCAAACCAATAACATCGCCCGGGAAGGCTTCGTCTATAATGGATTTTTTGTCGGCCATAAAAGCTGTCGGACTGGAGAATTTCATTTGTTTGCCCTGTCGAACATGCAGATAATTGGTATTACGCATAAATGTTCCGCTACATATCCTGACAAATGCAATACGGTCGCGGTGGTTAGGGTCCATGTTGGCATGTATCTTAAACACAAAGCCGGTGAATTTTTGTTCATAAGGATCAACGCTGCGTTCGACAGTAGTAAAACCTTTTGGAGATGGCGCTATTTCAATAAAACAGTCGAGTAGCTCGCGGACTCCGAAATTATTCAAAGCACTGCCAAAGAAAACCGGGGCAAGGTGGCCTTCTGAATATAATTCATGGTCAAAAGGTTCGTAAACTCCCTCTACTAATTCAAGTTCTTCACGTAATGTTTTGGCGTACTTCTCGCCAATATAGTTTTCCAATTCCGGGTTTTCAATATCTTTAAATTCTATGGCTTCTTCTATGGTTGTCTTGTCAGCTCCCTCAAAAAGATTGAGATTCTTTTCATAAATATTGTAAACCCCTTTAAAAGTTGAGCCATTGCTGATAGGCCAGCTTAACGGGCGCACATGGATCTTAAGTTCTTCCTGTATTTCGTCAAGCAGTTCAAAAGGGTCTTTACCGGGGCGGTCGAGTTTGTTGACAAAAATCATTACCGGGGTGCTGCGCATACGGCAAACATCCATCAATCGGCGGGTTTGTGTCTCGACCCCTTTGGCGCTGTCAATGACAATAATAACACTATCCACAGCAGTGAGTGTACGGTAGGTGTCTTCGGCAAAGTCTTCGTGACCGGGAGTATCGAGAATGTTTATTTTTTTTCCTTTATATTCAAAGCCCATCACAGAAGTTGAAACAGATATACCACGTTGTTTCTCTATCTCCATGAAATCGCTCATGGCAGTTTTCTTGATTTTATTTGATTTAACTGCTCCCGCAACGTGGATAGCCCCGCCAAAGAGCAAAAGCTTTTCGGTCAGGGTTGTTTTACCGGCATCTGGATGACTGATGATAGCAAAGGTCCGTCTTCTTTTGATTTCGTCTTGTAAACTCACAATAAATAAATTATAGGTGTAAAATTTAAGAGCGCAAAATTATTTCTTCCTGATAAATAGAAAGAATGTATTTTGTCTTTTTTAAAAGAAAATTTAACAAAAAGAACATCAACGAATTATTAGAGGGGTTATTTTAATGTCGTTTTGTCAACGATTCTACTATAACGCCGACAGGCTTGAAAGAAGCTGTCGGCGTTAGTATCACATCTGACCTGACAGTGTTCTCAGAACCTGTCAGAGTCTTAACTAAACGACATTGGGTGTTATTTTATAAAATTATTATTTGAGAAATCTCAATTTCTTACCTTTGCTAAAAAACGAAACAATGGGATTTAGAATAGGAGATAAGGTTAAGTTTCTAAACGAAGCTGGTGGCGGGGTGATTAAAAAATTTTTGGCAAATAATCAGGCTATGGTGGAGATTGAAGATGGTTTTGAAATCAATACTTTGCTTTCCAACCTGGTACATGACACCTCTGCGCAACACATTGCATTGGATGTAGAGCCTGAAGCCAAACCAACAAAAGTTGAAAAGCCTAAAAATTTTGTTAAAGAACCTCAGGATAAAGCTTCTGGGCCTACATTTTCTGAAAAGAAAATAGTATCCGATGACAAGGCATTGGTATGTCTGGCTATAGTGCCTGTTGGCCTCGATAGTGCTTTTGCATACAGCCTTTTCGATTTATACATTCTGAACGACAGTAATTATGATATCCTATTTACAGCAGCACAAGTAAAGGATAATATATATAGGTTAATTGAAAAGGGTGAACTTGAAGCTGGCATGAGCATGAACATTGGGCAATATACCCTTGAGAAACTCAAAACTATCCAGCGAATAGTGGTAGATGTTTTATATTTTTCAACATCTTCGTACATTTCAAAGGTTCCAACTACGCATAATTCCGATTTTGCTGGTATTGCTTGGAATAACCCTGAAACATTCAGTAAAAATGACTATTTTGATGAGCCTGCAATTATTATCCAATTAGGCCGTAAGACATCGTTTAAATCTTCTTCAAAAACCAATAAAGATGTCGTAAAGATTGAGTCTGAAGCCCAAGTGGTAAATGAAACGGAGGAAGTGGACTTGCATATTGAAGAAATTACTGATAGTATTGAAGGTTTACAGCCTGGCGAAATACTGCAAATGCAAATGGCCAGGTTTGAGACTACGTTGGAAGGGGCTTTGAAGGCTAAAACCAAACGTATTGTTTATATACACGGTGTTGGAAATGGAAAACTCAGGTACGAAATTCAGAAAGTATTGAAAAATAAATACCCTTCATTGCAATACCAAGATGCATCCTATGCTGAATATGGTTTTGGAGCCACTATGGTTATTCTAAAAAAGTAAAACCATGAATGGCCCTGCTGAATTATATCAACTTCTCGACCAATTGCAGGTTAGTTTTGACTATTACGAACATCCGGCAGCTCCAACTATTGAAGAAGCTAAGAAATATTGGGCAGACATAGAAGCAACGCATTGTAAAAACTTGTTTTTCAGAAACCATAAAGGCGACAGGCATTACCTGGTGGTGTTGCATTATCAATATAAACTGAATATACATGATTTGGAAAAGCGTTTGAAACAAGGGAAACTGACTTTTGCCTCGGAACAACGAATGTGGAAGTATTTGCAGGTCAAGCCAGGTTCTGTTTCGCCCTTGGCGTTGTTTGCCGATACCGAAAAACATGTAACAGTTTTCTTTGACGAGAAGCTTAAAGAGGCCTCAAAACTTAGTTTTCATCCTTGTATTAATACGGCATCGTTGGTTATTCCTATGCCTCATTTTATGCGTTTTATTGAATTTTGTGGAAATACTCACTATTTTGTAAGTATGTATGACTGAATTTAGCATCATTAAAAAGGTGTGGTTGCACATTGTGCTGCAAACCAATAACAGGCTGCCTCTGATACTTCCTGAAATGGAAAAAGATGTATATGCTACATTACGTGAATGTTGCAAAAATGTAAGTTTACAGGTAAGTGAAATTGGCGGAACGCCTGACCATATTCATTTGCTGGTATTGGATGAGGATAAATCTTCTGTTTCCTTCAATGTACAATCATTTGCATTGGAAAGTGCTGCTGTCATTAATGAGAAACATTTTAAAGCTGGTTCATTTGCCTGGCATAGCCAGGTGTACGTATATTCGGTAAGTCATTCGCAGGCGCAGAAAGTAGGAGAGTATATCGCCAATCAAAAGGAAATTCACAAAACCAGGAATAGCAAAAAGGAAATAGAAGAGTTTGCGGCTTTACACCAGTTGAATGGGTAAAAAAGCCCCTTTTCTAACTATTTTTCAGATTGGTTTGGGATAAATAATTGCCACGTTGGAGGCTAAAATGTTTAACATTGTGCCATTTTGATGAAACGTTGATGGTGTGGTGTCGTACCGGATTACGGGGCTATTTTCTATCATGGCCCACATAAATTAAAGCATGCTACAAACCATCGCATACCAACCAACCCTTATTGGGCTATATTGTGTGTTAGGTTTCTGTACCTTTGGTGAAGCTCATTGCGGAATAAGACACTCGCAATCTATTTAAATACAGTATGTTTAGCTCCCGTTATTTAGGTGCCGTATTTTTTAATCTCTGCAAATTGATCTTTTGTAAAGAATTATAACAATATTAACTAACATCAAAAACAAAAAATGTATATATCTTTTATTAAACTTGTTACAAATCTATATAACATAAATCAAATTACGTTCGTTCTTAAATTTACCAGAATTTTTGCTATAAACGACTCTAACTTCCAACTAACAACTATTAACTAATGTAAACATAGCGAATTTGAAGAATAAATTTAATTTTGCAGTCAAAATTGTAAAACCATGTTTGAGAATTTATCCGAGAAACTGGAGAAATCCTTTAAAAGAATTCGTGGCGAAGGTAGGATTACCGAAATAAATGTTGCTGAAACGCTCAAAGAAGTTCGTAAAGCGCTGCTCGATGCGGACGTAAGCTATAAAATTGCTAAAAACTTTACCGATACTGTTAAGCAAAAAGCGCTGGGACAAGAGGTGTTAACTTCACTTAAACCAGGCCAATTGCTTGTTAAGATAGTTCACGATGAGCTTGTAGAGCTTATGGGTGGTGCTTATCAGGATATCAACCTGAAAGGCAGCCCTTCTATTATCCTTATTGCTGGTCTTCAGGGGTCTGGTAAAACAACATTCTCGGGCAAGCTGGCTAATTACTTGCGTACCAAAAAAGGTAAGAGCGTATTGCTTGTTGCTGGCGACGTTTATCGTCCTGCTGCTATCGAACAGTTGAAGGTGCTGGGTAACCAGGTTGGCGTTCAGGTTTATACCGAAGAAAATAATACCAACCCGGTCAACATTGCCCAGAGTGCCATAAAACATGCAAAACAACATGGACACAATGTTGTAATCATCGATACCGCTGGCCGTTTGTCTGTTGACGAGGCGATGATGAACGAAATTGCTGCTATCAAAAAGGCCGTTGACCCTAACGAAATATTGTTCGTGGTTGACTCCATGACCGGTCAGGATGCCGTAAACACTGCACGTGCATTCAACGACAGGCTCAACTTTGATGGCGTTGTACTTACCAAGTTAGACGGTGATACCCGTGGTGGTGCTGCCCTTACTGTAAAATCTGAGGTGAACAAACCTATCAAGTTTGTCAGTACCGGCGAAAAGATGGAGGCCATTGACATCTTCTACCCTGATCGTATGGCCGACCGTATCCTTGGTATGGGTGACATCGTTACACTGGTTGAAAAAGCCCAGGAACAGTTTAATGCAGAAGAAGCCCGCAAGCTGCAAAAGAAGATTGCCAAAAACCAATTTGACTTTGACGACTTTTTAGGCCAGATACAGCAGATTAAAAAGATGGGTAACATCAAAGACCTGGCTTCTATGATTCCGGGTGTTGGTAAAGCCTTGAAAAATATGGATATTGACGATAATGCTTTCAAAGGAGTTGAAGCTATTATTAAGTCTATGACCCCAAAAGAGCGTCAAAACCCTGATTTGATTAACGGAAGCCGTCGTAAGCGTATTGCAGATGGCAGTGGAACTAATATCCAGGAGGTTAACAGGCTGCTTAAGCAGTTTGAAGACACCCGCAAGATGATGAAGATGATGAGTGGCGGCAATGCAGCCAAATTTGCCAACTCATTAAAAAACATGCGTCCCAGGTAATTTATATAATAAATTGTCATTTGAAGTCGATAAAATCTATATTACAGAAATGGTTAGTTCAATTCAATGAATTTACCTATAAAATAGGTTTTAAGCAGATTGACCGTTATATTCTCAAAAAGTTTCTTGGGACGTTTGTATATTCTATTATCTTGGTGATGTCCGTTGCCATTGTTTTTGACGTGGCCGAAAAAATAGACGACTTTGTAGAGACTAAGACGCCTATGCAGGCCATCATTTTTGATTATTACCTGAATTTTATCCCTTATTTTACAATACTTTTCAGTCACTTGTTTACATTTATTTCTGTTGTGTTTTTCACTTCAAAATTGGCTTACAGGACTGAAATTATTGCCATCTTGAGCAGCGGGGTAAGCTACAAACGAATGTTGGTGCCTTATATGTGGGGCGCCACGTTTATTGCCATTATGAGCTATTTGTTGATGAATTTTGTAATTCCCAATGCCAATAAGGTTCGCCTCGAGTTTGAAGACCGTTACATTCATAACAGCCCTTTTCAATACAATCAACGCAATATCCATAAGCAGGTTAGGCCTGGTATGGTGATTTATATGGAATCATACTCCAATAGTGCCAATACCGGCTATAAAGTCTCTATTGAAAATTTTGAAAATGGTACGCTTAAATCTAAGTTAATGGGAGATTTTATGACCTGGGACTCAACCAAAAGTAAATGGACGATAAGAAACTATTACATCAGGACTATTGATAGCTTGAATGAGAAAATAACCAAAGGCAAAGCAATTGATACAACGCTGTATATTTATCCCGGAGATTTTAAGCGTCGGGTCAACGTGGTTGAATCTATGGACCTTTTTGAACTTAATGCTTTTATCGAAGAGCAGGAGTTACAAGGTGGCGAAAACATAGAAGCCTATCAGATTGAGAGGTACAAAAGGGTTTCTTTACCTTTTTCTACTTATATACTAACTATTATTGGGGTTTGTGTTTCATCCCGGAAAACCCGTGGAGGCACAGGGGTTCATATTGGTATAGGCATGGGGCTTTGCTTTAGTTATATTGTGTTTATGCAGTTTTCTCAACAGTTTGCTATAAGTGGCTCGTTAAGTCCTTTGCTTGCTGTGTGGTTACCCAATATTATTTATGCCATTATTGCTTACTGGTTTTATCGCAAAGTGCCTAAGTAGTGTTTTATGATTTCTAATAAATATACTATCAATGTAAATGGCTCTTTGGTTGAAATAGACCATCCGCTTGTCATGGGCATTGTCAATATCACGCCAGATTCTTTTTTTTCGGGGAGTCGATTTGTTACTGAAAAAGAAATCATAGACAGAACGCAACAAATTATTGATGAAGGAGGCTCAATTGTTGATATAGGGGCATATTCAACCCGCCCTGGAGCAGAATATGTTGATGAAGCAACAGAAAAGGCCAGGCTTAAAGTTGCATTAACCGTTATCAGGGCTAACTTCCCTGAGGTAATAATATCTTTAGATACCTTTAGGGCTGAAATAGCCAGATGGACGGTAGAAAAGTATAACATTGGTATTGTTAATGATATCTCAGGTGGAACGTTGGATGAAAAGATGTTTCAGACAGTTGCATCATTAAAGGTGCCTTATATTCTGATGCACATGCGTGGCAATCCTTCAAATATGAACGATTATGCTGTGTATAATGATGTTGTCAAAGAAGTCATTTTTGAGTTGTCCGAGAAGGTAGATAAACTAAAGGAAATGGGAGTATCTGATATTATTATTGACCCGGGCTTTGGTTTTGCTAAAACATTGGAACAAAACTATCAGTTGCTTAATAAACTTGAGGTTTTTCAGTTTTTCGATTTGCCTGTTTTAGTAGGTATTTCCCGTAAATCTATGATTTATAGGTTACTACAAACTAATCCTGAACAAGCCATTAATGGAACCACGGCCTTGAATACGATTGCCCTTTTGAAAGGTGCTAAAATCCTTCGCGTCCATGATGTCAAAGAAGCTGTAGAAACGGTCAAAATTGTATCTCAGCTTTCGCGTTAATTTTTTTGATGATATAAAACAAAAAAAAGCTGACCATTTGGCCAGCTTTTCTTTTATCATTTATTCAAATTATTATTGGATAATAGATTTGAAAGTTTCGTCGTTAAAGTATTTTAAGAATTCAACATCTTTCTTGGCATAGTTTTTAAGTTGGATGTCTTTACCAACAGCAGCACGAAGGTTGTTGAATACTAAGTCTGAATTGTCCATGCGGGCACCAATAACAGCTCTTAAGTAATATCCCTGGGCACTTTCGTCTTTGCTGCAGCCCATGGCATTTTGAGCAGCTTCGTAGTTTTTGTTCAACAATTTGGCAAGTGCTGCATTGGCATCACATTCGTTGCCAAAATATGATACTGCTATGTCATATTTACCTTTGATAATATTAACAATACCAAGGTTATAATTAGGTGCTGCGCCAGCTCCAAGGGCAGCGGTAAATAATTCTTCAGCGGCAGCTACATCACCTTTGATTAAAGCTATTGCACCTAAATTATTTTTAACAGCATCGTTATTTTCTATAGATTTAGCTTGTTCTAAAGCAGCTTTAGCTTCGTCAAGTTTGCCTTGCTTGAAATATACATAACCAAGGTTGTTTTTTAAACGTACATCATTAGGATATTTTTCTGAAGCTTTTGCATATAAGGCAGCTTTTTTATCAAGGTCTTGGATCATGTTAGCTGTATAAACGACTTCTTCGAGGCTTAAAGCATCAGGGTTTGAATCAGCTAAACTAATCAATTCTTCGTCTGAACGCCCAATAGCTTCAGCTTTTACTATAAGCTTTGAACGACGAAGCTCAGGAAGAATTTTTACTTTTAACTCATCAAATGCTTGTGAAATATTCCTAATTTCTTTTTCACGTACAGCAGGGTCTGAATACATAGAAAGTACTCGTAAGATAAGGTCTTTGTCTTTTACATCAGATTTTTCTAATGATGTTTTGAAGCCATCCCAGTCTTCCGGGGTTTTCAACATAGAGAATAAAGAATCTTTTAAGATTTTATCTAATTTTGCTTTCTTAAGCTCTGATTTAAAATACTTTACAGCTGCACTTTCACGTTTACCAGCAAGTTCTGCATTTTTATTTTCAGGACCATCAGGAGAAGCATAAGATGAAAGCTCGATGCCTTTAATGTTAAATTTAGGATCTTTTGCAATTGTTTTTACAAAATCGTTCAATTGTTTTACTTCATCTTTCTTAAGCTCTGTATTGCGGATTTCAGCCTGGTTGATCAAATACTTAATATTTGCCAGTTTGTCTTGGGCTACATTTCTTACAAATTGATTTTGAGTAAGCTCTGAAGCTTTAGGTTCGAGACGGACCAGTTTGGGCGTTACTATTATACCATCTCCAATTTCAAAAGTTCCTATAACAAGGTTTTCTTTTTTCATTTGAGCTGATACTTGTACGCTTACTTTTGAAAGCATCATTTCGTCTTTGTATGCAAATTTGTCGCTATAGCTGAAATCTCCACCAGCTTCAAAAGGTATAACTTTGTCATTAGCCTGAACGTCTTCACCCTGAAGTTTATAAGACTGAAGTTCAATTTGTCCTCCTTCGTATTTAATAATAGGCGTTACTGTTACTACAGCCTTCTTGTTAAAGTATTTTGGTGGAAATTTTCCGCTAATGGTTGCGTTAACTTCTCCATTATGCATTTCTAACACTTTTGGTGTTAACTCAAATTTAGTAGTAGATGCTTGTTCCTGCATCTTTTTTAGTCCGCTGCAACTGCCAAGAACAACTGCTAAAGACAGTAATACTGCTAATTTGCTGTAATGTACTTTTCTCATAGTTTATAAAATATTGGTTTGAAAATAATTGGCTATTTAATAGCTGTACAAACTTAATAATGTTTTTATTAAAAAAAAATTATGTTGGTAATTTTTAAAAAAATTGTTTTATCTAACAAAAAAATAAACCCTGCTCAGGCAGGGTTAAATATCAGAATCCACTTTCGGCATACTCAATAAAATCAAATGGAATACGAAATAAATGTGAAAAATGTTCGCCTGTTTCTTTGCTGTCATAATCTCCTTCTTCGTAGTGCCATTTTACTTTTATTTCTTTAACAGTTTTATTTTCTACAAAAGTTTTTATTAAGGTAAAGATTTGTTTTGAAGAGGCTGTATTGAAATATTCCAGCTTAAAATTTATCTGAATGCTTTCGCCGTCATATTGTTCGCCCCATTTAAACACTTCTTCATATATTTTAAAAGGGTTTTCTGGTAATGACCGTCCTGTAAGGGTTATTTCCTTTTTTTCTGCATCACAAAAAATGTAAGGAGTATCATTTGTGCCTTGGATTTCGAGATTTTCCATATTTAAGGTGTTTTAGCAATAGTTACAAAAATATAGAAAAAATGTTTTAATGTCAACACGAATGTTGTTTATTATCAATAATTTTCAACATTTCATCAAAATTTTACCTATTATTAATTATAAATAAGATAATGTTAGATTAATAAAAAAGGCAATGCAAATAGCTGCATTGCCTTGATTTTATTTACTTTTAAGCGTTGTTGCTTTTTTTTCAATCCATTTGCGGGCATTAACAAATGCTTCAATCCAAGGAGTTACTTCGTCATTCTTCCTGTCAGCCGGGTAGTTTGCCCAGTTCCAAGGATATGTTGCTCTTTCTAAGTGAGGCATCATTACCAGGTGGCGCCCATCTTCTGAACATAAACCGGCTGTATCAAAATTACTTCCGTTTGGATTGCCCGGATATGCAGAATAACTGTATTTCATTGGAATGTTGTATTTTGATTCTTCGTAAGGCAAACTAAACTTGCCTTCTCCGTGAGCTACCCAAATACCCAGCCTTGAACCTGCCAAAGAACTTAACATAACAGAATTACTCGGGTGAATATCTACCGTAAGAAAGGATGATTCGAATTTATGAGAGTCGTTATGCAGCATTTTGGGTTTTTGCTCATGTTCAGGGGTTATCAGCCCTAATTCTATGACCACCTGACAACCATTGCAAACCCCTAAGCTAAGGGTGTCTGGACGGGCATAGAATTTATCTAAACTTTCTTTTGCTTTCGGATTGTATAAAAATGCCCCGGCCCAACCTTTTGCCGATCCAAGTACATCAGAGTTTGAAAAGCCTCCGACGAATACAATCATATTGAGGTCTTCTAAGGTTTCGCGACCCGAAATCAGGTCGGTCATGTGGACATCTTTTACATCAAAGCCGGCAAGGTGCATCATCCAAGCCATTTCCCTGTCTCCATTAACCCCTTTTTCTCTAATAATAGCAGCTTTAATGCCCGACTTGGTTTTTCTGTCAGGGTTTATGCCAAAATCAGCAAACTTTCCTGTAAATGAAGGTGGGAAGTTGAATTTGAGCGGTTGGGCTTTGTAGTTGTTATATCTTTCAATGGCTTTAAACTCGCCACTTTGGCGTCTGTCTAATAAATAAGAAGTTTTGAACCATATATCGCGTAATTCGGCTACATTGAATTCAAATTCGGTGTCGTCTTTTTTGATTTTAACTTTACCGTTATTGGCAGGTTTCCCAATTTCATGGAATAATATTTTATTCTTATTTAATTCAGCTTGTACAAATGCTAAATTTTCTTTGGTAACCTGGACAAGAATTCCGGGATTTTCGCTAAACAGGATTTTAATAATGTCTTTTTCATTTATCACAGAAAGGTCAATGTTCAGCCCTGCATTGACAGAGGTAAAGCACATTTCAAGCAATGAAGTGATCATCCCGCCTGAAGAAATATCGTGCCCGGCAACTATTTTTTCATTTTTGATGAAAGACTGGATGGTTTCAAAAGCTTTGATAAAATATGCAGTATCTGCAATAGTTGGAGTATATGATCCTAACTTGTTCATTATCTGGGCAAAAGAACTTCCTCCTAACTCAAAACTAACATTAGATAAATCGATATATAAAATAGAAGAATCAACAGACGGATTAATAACAGGTTCAACAACTTTTCTGATATCAGATACTTGTGCTATAGCAGAAATAATAACAGTGCCAGGAGATAATACTATATCTCCATCAGGATATTTCTGCGTCATTGAAAGAGAGTCTTTTCCGGTTGGAATGTTAATACCTAATTCAATGGCAAAATTACTTGCAGCAGTTACTGCTTCATATAACCTGGCATCTTCACCGGGTTGCTTACAAGGCCACATCCAGTTTGCACTTAACGAAATACCTTTCAAGCCATGTTCCAGAGGTGCCCAAATGATGTTTGTCAGCGATTCGGCAATACTTAGTACAGAACCGGCAGAAGCATTGATAAGGGCTGCTGCCGGGGCATGGCCTAATGAAGTGGCAATACCTTTTTTGCCTTTATAATCCATAGCAACAACTGCCACATTATTTACAGGGAGTTGAATGGCTCCGGCTGTTTGTTGTTTTGCAACTCGACCGGTTACAGATCTGTCAACTTTATTGGTTAACCAATCTTTGCAAGCAACAGCTTCAAGTTGTAACAGTTGTACTAAATATTCTTCAAGTTTTGAAGTATCGTATGTAACATCTGCGTATGAAATTACTTGCGAATTATCTGTAATAATCGTCTTTGGGGGATTTCCAAACATATCGTCCAATTCAAGGTCTATTGGAGTTTTGCCGGTTTTGGGGTCTGTGAAGGTGAACCGATTGTCACCAGTAGCTTCGCCAATGACATACATTGGGGCTCGTTCGCGGTCTGCAATGCGCTTCAAAAGGGCTATATCTTTTTCTTTTAGCACAAGGCCCATTCGTTCTTGCGATTCGTTACCAACAATCTCTTTATTCGAAAGGGTAGGGTCTCCCACAGGAAGTTTACTAATGTCGATTTTTCCTCCGGTTGCTTCTACCAATTCTGACAAGCAGTTTAGGTGCCCGCCAGCGCCATGATCATGAATAGAAACTATTGGGTTATGATCACTTTCAGATAATGCCCTGATTGCGTTATATACGCGTTTTTGCATTTCGGGGTTTGAACGTTGAACGGCGTTTAACTCGATAGCGTTATTGTATTCGCCGGTTGCAACAGAAGATACAGCTCCTCCTCCCATTCCAATACGGTAATTGTCGCCTCCAAGGAGTACTACTTTGTCTCCTGGTTCCGGGGTATCTTTTAGGCTATCTTTCTTTTTGGCATAACCTACCCCGCCTGCAAGCATAATGACTTTGTCAAATCCAAATTTGCGATGGTTTTCAAAATGTTCGAAGGTGAAAACACTACCACAGATAAGTGGTTGGCCATATTTATTTCCAAAATCGCTTGCACCGTTTGATGCTTTGATAAGGATATCTTCAGGTGTTTGATATAACCATTTACGTTCACTAAGGTTGTTTTCCCAAATACGGCCTTGGGCCGAACGAGGATAAGATGTCATGTAAACAGCTGTTCCGGCAATGGGGAACGAACCTTTTCCTCCTCCAATGCGGTCACGAATTTCGCCGCCAGAACCTGTAGCTGCTCCGTTAAATGGTTCGACTGTGGTTGGGAAGTTGTGGGTTTCTGCTTTTAATGAAATAACTGATTCAAAAGGCTTTGTTTCAAAAAAGTCAGGTTTGTCCTGGGTTGCAGGGGCAAACTGATCGACAACAGGGCCCTGAATGAAAGCGCAATTGTCTTTATATGCCGAAACAACCTGATTGGGATTGGCTTTTGTAGTTTTTTTAATCAGTTGAAAAAGGCTTTCTTCTTTTTCTTTATTGTCAATAATGAATGTTCCGTTGAAAATTTTGTGACGACAGTGTTCTGAGTTAACTTGCGAAAATCCAAATATTTCGCTGTCGGTAAGGTCTCTGCCTAATTTTTTACGCAGTGATTCTAAATATTCAATTTCATCATCATTAAGGGCTAAACCTTCCTGTTTATTGTATGTTCTGATGTCTGTAATGTATTTGACGGGTTCAGGTTCGCGCAAAACAGTAAAGGTATCTTGATTAAGTCCATTGTACATGGCTTTCAACATGTGGTCATATTTGGTATCAGCAGATTCAACCTGGTAGAATTCTTCGATTCGTTTGATGCCTTCAATTCCCATGTTTTGGGTTATTTCAACAGCATTAGTACTCCATGGGGTAATCATTTCTTTGCGCGGCCCAATGAAAAAACCGTCAACTTTTTCAGAATCAACCAAAGTTGCGCCAAATAACCAGCTAAGCTTTTGTAAATCTTTTGCATCAGGGTCTGTGGCAAAATGTACTGTGAAATACTTGTTTTCAGGGCCTTTGAAAAATTTTAACATACAATATATATTTATGCTGCAAAGTTAAGCATTAGCCCGCTACTAAAAAAAAAATGTGGTGATTAAGAAAGTAAGTTATTAACAATCTGTCAAAAATGCAACACGGGGTATTAACCACTCCAGCCTCCCGCCTGAGACGGGACAAGCTCTCTTTGAAAAGGAAGGGAAATACTACAGTATTTTAACGTCAGTTGGATGAAAGAATAATATTGTCAATTATTGTTTTAAAAGCATTGAATAGCAATAAATACTATAATCTTCATGCAACTTTTTTATCGAAAAAAGTTGCTCAAAAACTCTTATCGGCTTAACTCTTTCACCCTCGAAGCCTTGTAATGTTGTAATATGCGAACAACTGAAGCGTCAGGCTTCTCGGCCGAAATCAAACAAAAAGGCGATGAAAAGGAATTTTTCTTTTTATCGCTTCGCCTATTTCATGGGAACCCTTCTGCTTATGGCCTGACGGAAATGGCGTTAAGAAAAAAGCTTTATCGGCGTAGCGAGGGCAATTGTTTGAGAGAAGCGAGTTGTTGCCCGGAGCCGTCGATAAAGCTTTTTTTAGCCAATTTACGTCAAGCCTTGAATTTTTGTAACTTTTGCTTCAAGGCAAAAGTTAGGTATGTATAGTTGATTC
Organism: Bacteroidota bacterium; assembly: GCA_029572965.1. Taxonomy (GTDB): domain Bacteria; phylum Bacteroidota; class Bacteroidia; order Bacteroidales; family DTGW01; genus JAKPQD01. The sequence goes on from JAKPQD010000133.1 coordinate 51,520, forward strand.
CTGTATATATCATATATGCAAGCTTCTTCTTATGTAGAACTGATTTTATTTTAAATTGTAGAGATTTCAAAATTTTGAGTTTATAATCCAAATGCGTAGTAAGCAATAACACCATTTGAATAAATACCTTCAATGTAAAGGCCTCCGCGAGTATTGTTAATGATTTTTTTCATTTCAGCAACAGATGTGACAGCTTTATTATTTAAGCGAGTAATGATAAAACCTTCTTCAATACCGGCTTTAGAAAATTTTCCCGGTGACAGGGAGACAATTTTAACCCCATATTTAATTCCAAGGTTTTTCTTATCTTCTTCAGTAATGTCTGACAGTGTTGCCCCCATAATTGTAGTAGTAATATCATTAGGTTTTAGCAATTTTGTTTCACCCTGGAGGTTGCGTAATGTAACTGATATATCTTTAAGGTTGTCATTTCTTAGAATAGTAACGCTAATCTTTTGCCCGGGCCTGTATTTGCTAAGTTGTTCTTGTAATTCAGACGTATTTACAACCGGGACGTTATTAATTTTAGTAATAACATCATTTGCTTTTATTCCGGCTTCTTTTGCGGCTCCGGTTTCTTTAACATCAGCAACAAAAACGCCTGTTGTAATGCTTAAGTTATTTTGTTTTGCAATTTCAGCATTAACATCGGCCGGGGTAATACCAAGAAATGCACGCTGAACTGCGCCAAATTCGCGTAAGTCGTCAACAACTTTTTTTACAATGGTTACGGGTATTGCAAACGAATTGCCAGAATAACCGCCCGTAACAGAAAGTATGGCGGTGTTGACACCTACTAATTCGCCTTTAGTGTTTACTAAAGCTCCGCCGCTATTGCCTGGGTTTAACGCAGCATCGGTCTGGATAAAAGACTCAAGTCTGTAATTGTCGTTGATAATATTGAGGTTTCTGGCTTTGGCACTTACAATACCTGCTGTAACAGTAGAAGATAAATTGTATGGGTTACCAATAGCCAATACCCACTGGCCTAATCGAAGCTCTTCTGAGTTTCCGTATGGGATGACAGGCAGGTTGTTGGCTTCGACTTTTAACAATGCAAGGTCGGTACTGGGGTCAGCACCAATTAGCTTTGCGGTGAATTCGCGGTTGTCGTTCAGAGTGACAACAATTTCGTTTGCACCTTGAATAACGTGGTTATTGGTAACAATATACCCGTTTGGATCAATGATTACGCCAGAACCAATACCAACTTTTGGGGGCTGTTGTACAGGTTCATCTTGTCCATAAAAGAAGTAATACAGCGGGTTAACAAACTGATTTTCGTTCTTGGCTTTAGTCCTGACGTTTACTACAGCATGCACTGTTTGTTCGGCTGCTATAGTAAAGTCAATTGGCTGAGCTGCCCCCGGGTCATAAGAAACATTCTGGGCTTTATATCCCGGGTAGTTGTAAACAATTTGTTTTTTAGGGAAGAAAAAGTTCGATATCAATACTGCCATTATGGCTCCAGCCAGGGCAGAAATAAATATTCCTGAATATTTAAAAGTTTTCATATTATTCGAATTTAAAAGTTTCTACTGCAAATTTGACAAATTATATGCCGAATGAAAAATTGTCAGTGTTAAGGCATGTTAAAGATTTTTTTAAAAGTTGTTAATGAAAAACTCCTGAAAGACTTTAATAGTCATCAGGGCTTTTATTGAATAGCTCCTATAAAAACTCAAATAAGTGTATTAAAGAGTTTTTAAGAAATATTGTTAAATGGAAAACTTTGGTTTACTTTTTCAAAGGGCTTGGAACTATTATCTTATCGTTTACGAGGGCTTTTGAAATGTATTCAAAATCAATTTCTTTCACAACTATTGCTGATGGACATATAATGCTGGTAGGGTTCCCGGAAGGTATTACTTGTTTTCCGCTGTTACTGCCATCTATTGGAGACATGCCGCCTTCGCTAATATTATTATAAACAATGTTTTTATCTGAAAAACCTATGATTTTTTTCAAATAGTTGATATTTAATGGTTTCATGCTCAATCCCCTGATGGGTTTTTCGCTACCATTATTAACATCTACCTTAAATGCGGCAAGAGGAGTATATCCGTTTGTTTCAACAATAGGTTTTATAAGAATTGCGTAATCCAGTCCTTCATTTTTAGCTTCATTGATAAGCATTGTTTTTAGCTCGGTCACGCTTTTCTTTTCGCTAGAGCTAATTTCAACAACTCCGGGGCCAAGGTTGTTGCTAATACCTCCATTTACCAATACATAGCGTCTGTGTCCGTTTGATAATGGGATATTTCTGGTTGGGGTCCTTCCGTTGTATAATGTTTTTAGAATTCCTTTGTCGATAAGTACCATTGTATCCTTAGGAATTACTCCTTCTGCATCGCATTGATAGTTGCCGATGAGGGGGATGCCATGGTAATTGTCTTTTTTTGTAAATTCGGTAATGGAAATGTTTTTAGAAGCTACCAATTTGCCAAGCTTTGTTTCAAACGAATTCATGTTTTGCCCGTAATACATTGACATTTGAGAATTGTTGTAAAGTGGTTCGCGATAGGCAAACAGATTGTCATTGCCATAGAACATACACTGGGTAAGTATTTCAGGAGTAGCTTGTCCTGTATACATTACCGGGCCTGAATAATTTTCTTTTGAAACCGGGACATCCTGCAGCTGGCCAAGAAATATTGCCAAGGCGTTGCAATGACTGATAATTGTATCGTTTGAAGGTAATTGAGATGGGAGGTTTACAACGTATTGAAGCTGGTTTGAAAATTTCTCTCCATTACCGGCTTCGCAGACTGCTGTAACTGTTAGTATGGTAAATTGAACAGGTTGCTTAATTTTACTATTTTCAGAACTGTAAAAATATAGGTTTGCATTAATTTGATAGATTGAAACGTCAGAGAATACAATATCAGGATATTTTAAAAATGTTGAAGATATGGTTTTTACTTTATCTTCCAACAGTTGTTTGTTCCATTCCTTATTTTTAGGCTCAATGATTAGGTTTACTGTTGGAGACTTTGCAAAATCAGGTATTTCCAGTGTGTCTTTTGTCAGATTCTTGTCCTTAAGGGCTTCAAGCTTACTGCGGTAATTTTCGGCAGCAGATTTGTAAGTATTATTAGTAATAATCCAAAGGGCACGGCGGATACCCCAGTAATCGTCATCTATAGGCAATTGCAAACGTCCATCAGATGGTGCCGGGTTACGTGTGGCATCCATAAAATTCTCATCGTTCAGCTCATAAGTTCCACATAATACCCTGTTGCCCCATGAACGGTATTTCTTCTCGTTCGAGTTAACAATACTTCCTAAAGAAGCATTAACGTATAAAGTCCTGGTATCTTCAATGGTATAGCTTATGTAAAACGGCTTTGCATAATCCTTATATTCTAATTGGCTTATACTACGGTCAATTTCATCTTTCATTGCCCTGAAAATCAGATTTGATATACTATCTTGGGCTGAGATGGTTGTAGTCAGCAAAGTGACTAATATTGGGGTTGATATATGTTTGATATATTTACTCATAGTTTTACTTATTTTCTTTAATAAAATCAGGACGTGGCAAAATAGGCTTTGTGTTTAGGCCTTCTGGCTTTTTCTGGGTTTCAATTTTCTTGATAAGCAGAGATGGTGCACTGGCTGTAACAGGAATACTACCAGATTCGGCACCACAATATCCGGTAAATACACCATATTGGTCACCTGCAGCAAGGATGCCTTCAAAAATGGCCAATGGTGTGCCAATGAAGTTTATTCCACGTACTAACTCATCAGGCCGGCCATCTACATAAACACGGTAAACAACAACAGGGCTTACATTGAAAACATTTGGAGTAAAGCGGTTGGTAAGGGTGAAACCTCCAATTACCTGGTCAAAGTAGTATCCAAATGTTTTGTTTTGCTTTTTACATTCAGCAATCAACATTTTACGTAGTTTTTCTTTTGAATGTACCTGATTTGAAGTTATAATCAGATTTGATTGACGCGAAACCGGAGACAATCCTGTCTGAGAGCGGCCATGCCCGTTGGAATGCTCAAACCCTTTTATTGGAGTACGCGACATGAGAAAATCTTTCAAAACACCATCTTTGACAAGCTCAACTCTGGAAGCCTTTATTCCCTGGTCATCATATTTGTAATAGCCAAACATGTCAAGTTTTCCAAGGTTTTTCATAGTAGGGTCAGACACCACAGTAAGATGCTTGTTGATGATGCGGCTCCCTACTTTGTTTTTGAAAATCTGGCTGTCAAAATTGTTTTTCATACGCTGCCCTTCAATGCGGTGTCCAAATATTTCATGAAAGAAAACAGCAGCAGCATCTGGTGAAAGGATAGCAGGCCCGGAATATGCATCGGCCACAGGTGCGTTGCGAAGTTGCTTTAGCAAATTTAACATTTGCTGCATATCTTGCATGATAGTAGCTTCAGAAGGCAGACTATCTGGGTTAAAAGCACTATATGTTTTTACCAATGGAACATAATTGCCGTCTTCAGCTTTTGATACTACTACAACCTGTATTTGACAATAGGTGTTGTTTTGAACAATGTCTGTACCTTCAGTATTGGCAAAATATTTACGTTGATAAACATACGAAAACCTTGCATCTGCTGACTGAATTTCAGGTGTTGAAGTAAAAAAGCCAGAAATATTTTTCATCCGTTCACGCATGTACGAAAGCTTTTCTTTGTTGAAATCCAGAGGGGCTTCATAATATACATTAGGTGTTTCCTTTGAAAAATCAGCAGTACCTTCTTCTGCATCATTTAGCATACCGCTTTGAATGTTGTTAAACTCGTCAGCTGCTTTTCTATAAGCATAATGCGTAGCTTGCCATAAAGCTATTTCAATAGCTTCCTTGTTTTTCTCAATAGGCAATGCCAGAGTCACCGGAATAGAAGGCCTTTCATCAGAAAGTTTTGTAATGTGCGTGTTGTCTTTGGTATAATCACCAATTCGGACTTCTACGTTTAGAAGGCTGCTGTTGTCAGAGTCTTCATCTGTTAAACTGCCAAAAGATGCAGCAATGCTATAATTTTTAATATCGTCAACTCTATATTGTATATAATATGCCGGCAGCGATTGTTTGGACAATACGCTAAGCTCACGCTGAAGCTCATTTTGTAATATCGACTGAAGCGAATCTCCTGCTTTTACAGTAACTGCCGTCAATAACAATGTTGCGAAAATGCCTATTTTTCTGGTTGTTATCATGCATCTATATTTTTTAAGTATTCAAAAGTATAAAAAATAAACCGAACGTTTTGGCTCAGTATTCAACATATAATAAATATTAACGTTTGAGAATTGTTCAAAATTTTGGGTTATATTTTCAAAAATCAAGCCATACGGTTGTAAAGTTTTTTGCAACTTTGGCTATTGAAGTTAAATAATGTAAAATTTTCATTCTCAATTTTGTAACAAATGACGACTATTCTTTTATCTGTCTGTATTGTATTGTTTGTGGTACTTATTTTATTGCAATTGCTCAACAAAACTTCCGGAAAGGATAGTAAAATTGAGCTGGAGAAACTGCAAGAGTTGCAATTTTCTGTAAATAAGTTGGAAGAAAAGCTTCCTTCTGAGTTTAAAACCAATCGTGACGAGAATGCTGCGTTGGCAAAGGAAAACCGCGAGGAACTGAACAATACGCTGAAGGAATTCAGGGCTGAGCTTTCTCAAACCTTCAAGACTATTATTGAACAGAATAATCAATTGCAGAAAGACCTTAATTTGGTGCTTGATGCAAAGTTTAAAGATATTTTTAACCAAGCTAAACTTGAAAATCAGCAGTTGCGTGAAACTTTAGACAAGGTATTCAAAGGGTTTCAGGATACATTTGATAAGAATGTACAGTCTTTTAATGACCTTCAGAAGGAGAAGTTTGGAAAGCTTGAGGTTCAGCAGCAGGATTTGGTAAAGAATACCGAGCAAAAGCTTGAAACCATTCGTGTTACCGTGGAAGAAAAACTGGAAAAGACGCTGAGCGAAAGACTTGGACAAAGTTTTGAAACAGTTGGTAAACAGCTTATTGAGGTGCAGAAAGGCTTGGGTGAGATGCAAACATTGGCACAGGATGTAGGCGGCCTGAAAAAGGTACTCAGCAATGTCAAGATGCGAGGCGGAATAGGAGAGGTGCAGCTATCTATGCTTCTTGAGCAAATTCTTGCTCCTGAGCAATACGAAGCTAATGTAAAAACCAAACAAGGTTCTGCTGATGTGGTTGAATTTGCTGTTAAATTGCCTGGTAAAGATGATAACCACCGCAACGTATGGCTCCCTGTCGATGCCAAATTTCCGAAAGACGTGTACGAACAGCTACAGACAGCGTATGATAATGGAGACCCTTCGCAAATAGAAACAGCCCAGAAAAACCTGGAGCAAACCATCAAGAAAATGGCTAAGGATATTAGCGACAAATATCTCGATCCTCCGTCAACAACAGACTTTGGAATTATGTTCTTACCTTTTGAAGGCATCTATGCTGAAGTTGTGCGTAAGGCCAGTTTGCTTGAGGAGTTACAGAAGACATATAAAATTGTGGTAACGGGTCCTGCAACGCTGGCAGCTATTCTCAATAGTTTGCAAATGGGATTCCGCACGCTGGCTATCCAAAAGCGCAGTAGTGAGGTCTGGCAGGTTCTGGCTGCTGTGAAAAAGGAATTTGATTCCTTTGGAGGCATGCTGCAAAAAGCACAAAATAACATTCAAACAGGTTTGAACCAGTTGGATACTGTTATGAGCACTCGTACACGAGCTATACAGCGCAAGCTTAAAGGTGTTGAGCTGATGAATGGCGGAAATGAAGCATTGCCATTGGAAGGTATCAACGAGGATGATGCAGATGCGGATGAGCAGGAATAAAAGAATTGAGATTTAATAATTTTTTGGCGAGCATTCAAAATATCAATTTTGTATCTTTCAATAAAATCTAAGTCAATAGATAAAAGCATATTGATTAATAAAACTATAAACAATATTAAAAAGCTTCCAGTTTCAAAAGTGAAGGATGTGAATGATTTTGTCGATTTTTTATTAAATAGAATTGAAGATCAGGTGATTACTGAAGGAATACAGGAAATTGCTTCTACATCTAAGTCTTTTGGTATTTTAAACAATGAACCTGATTTATTTACAGGTATTGATTTTAAATAAGGGATTTTTCGAAGGCTTGCCTTTATTAGAAAGTGATGATTGTCAGCGTTCCTACGAAGCACTGACTAACCAATGAAAAACCGTATAGCGTTCAATCATCTTGATTTTTTGGTCACCTTTTTTATCAAGAAAAAAGGTGAATGAAAAGTGTAAAATCTATAATTCTTCTTTCGATTTTTAAGAAATCATTTTCAAAAAATATTGTAATTATGCAGCCTGAAATCATTTAACTGATTTTAGACTTGACATGTTCATGAATTTTAACGAAATTTATAATTCACTTTTAATTAGTAATTTGTCATTAGTTATTTTTTTAAACACACACTATGCAGTACGGATTTTTTGACGACAAAAGAAAAGAGTATGTAATTACTCGACCTGACACCCCGCGTTCGTGGAGCAATTACCTTGGCTCTACCGAATATGGTGCTATTATTACCAATAATGCCGGGGGGTACAGCTTTTACAAATCAGGAGGGATTGGACGTTTCATGCGTATCCGTTTCAACTCTATTCCAATGGACCAACCTGGACGATATTTGTACATCCGGGATAAAGAAAGTGCTGATTATTGGTCAGCTTCATGGCAGCCTGTTGGCAAACCGCTTGATAAATATAAATCAGAGTGCCGCCATGGTTCGGCATATACCATTATTAGTTCAGAGTATGATAACATTGCTACCGAAACAACCTATTTTGTTCCACTTGGACAAATTTTTGAGGTTTGGAAAATCAAGGTAACCAACAAAGACAAACGTGCCCGCAAATTGAGCATGTTCTCGTTTGTAGAGTTTGCCAATTGCTGGAATGCTATGCAAGACCTTTTGAACCTTCAATATACACAGTACATTGCAAAGATGTCTGTGGTGGATGGTATCATTGACCACGGAACCAACGTGCATATTCCTGCAATGCCAGATAACTTTGCCGAAAATGACCAGGGACGCCATACATTCCTTGCATTTGTTGGTGGTAAGGTTGTGGGTCACGAAACAGACCTGGAATCATTCCTTGGCAGATACCGCACTTATGCAAACCCACTGGCTGTTGAAACTGGTAAATGTTCAAATTTTATGGCTGCTGGCGACAATGTTTGTGGTACAACACAAATAGATATTGAACTGGCTCCGGGTCAATCACAGGATCTGATTGTGCTGCTTGGTGTTGGAGAAGCAGCTAACGAGGGTAAAAAGGTAGTTGCTGAGTTTGGCAATGTTGCCCGTCTCGAACAGGAATTAGATAAGCTTATCCGCTACTGGCATGGCCGTATAGATGCTGTTGCAGTTGAAACTCCGGATGCTGAATTTAACAGCATGCTCAATATGTGGAGCCCGTATAACTGTCAGATGACATTCAACTGGAGCCGTGCAGCCAGCTTGGTATATACAGCTATGGAACGTGACGGATTAGGCTACCGTGATAGTGTACAAGATATTTTGGGTGTTTTGCCTAATATTCCAGATGAGGCAGGTAAGCGTCTTGAACTGATGATAACTGGTCAGGTTTCTACAGGTGGGGCTATGCCTGTGGTCAACAAAATAGCTCATAAGCCGGGTAAGGAAAAGTTACCTGATGAAAATCAGTACCGTTCAGACGATTGCCTCTGGTTGTTCAATGCTGTGCCTGCTTATGTAAAAGAAACGGGTGATATAAACTTCTACAATAAAGTGCTTCCTTATGCAGACAAAGGCGAAGACACTGTTTTAGGTCACTTACGAAGAGCTATTCAATTCAATTTAGACAGGTCAGGTAAACATGGCTTACCTTGTGGTTTGCTGGCCGACTGGAACGACTGTCTGAAGTTTGGACATGATGGAGAGACCGCATTTGTGGCTATGCAGTTGCGTTTTGCTTTGAAAGAATATATTCAGATTTGCAAAATGCTAGGAAAATCTGAGGAAGTTGAATGGGCTAAACCTAAACTTGCCCAGATTGATGAAAATATTCAGAAATACGTTTGGGATGGCAAATGGTTCCTGCGCGGATATCGTGTAGATGGTTTCAAATTTGGCTCAAACGAGAGCAAAGAAGGTAAGATATATCTCAATCCTCAGGCTTGGGCTGTAATTAGTGAAGCAGCTTCTGCTGAACAGGCAAAAACAGCTATGCAGAGCGTGAACGAAATGTTGGCAACCGAGTATGGTATTGCTTTGTGCAATCCGCCTTACACTTATGGTGCAGACTACAACATTGTCCGCTCGGCTCTTTTCAACCCAAGTATGAAGGAAAACGGTGCTATATTCACCCATACACAAGGTTGGGCTGTGATGGCCGAGACATTACTTGGCAATGGTAACAGGGCTTATCAGTACTGGAGGGCTTATATGCCTGCAGCATACAATACACGTGCTGAAATTCGACAAATAGAGCCATACGTGTACAATCAGTCAACACATGGCCAATATAGTCCTCGTTTTGGGGCATCACGTTTGCCATGGCTCAGTGGCTCTGCTACCTGGTCGTTTTTTGTAGCAACGCAGTATATTCTTGGCGTTCGTCCTGATTATGATGGGATTATCATAGATCCTTGTATCCCTGCCGACTGGAAGGAATTTAAAGTTGCCCGTCGTTTTCGAGGTAAGCAATTGAACATTATTGTGAAGAACCCTTGCGGCGTTCAAAAAGGTGTTTCAAAAATAAACATCAACAACAAAACCATTGATGGCTGTAAAATTGCCAACAGCGACCTTGCCAGCAACAATGAGATTGTAGTAATAATGGGATAAATTATTAACGTAAAGGCGCTAAGTTGCTAAGTTTTTCTTTGTGCCTTTGCGTTTAAAAGAAAATATATGATGTTTAATTATTTTGAAGAAGTAGAAAACCCTGTTACAGTCTGTGATGCAAATGGTATAATTCTATACATGAATGCAGCATCACGTCAAATGTTAAACAAATATGGCGGGCAAAACCTCATTGGCAAAAGCCTTTACGATTGCCACAACGAAAACTCGAACCGTATCATCCGCGAATTGCTTGAGCATAAGAAAAGCAATACATACATGGTTGAAAAAGAAGGCAAACGCAAGCTGGTTCACCAAACTCCCTGGTTTGAAAATGGACGGTTGGCAGGACTAATAGAAATAATTACTTTTTTACCAGAAGATTTGAAAGAGGTTAAGAGGTAAAATTTTACAGCTTATTTTTTTCAATATTTGCTTATATTCCAGTTAATAATTAGAAATAATAGTTTTGCTTTGTTAGTCTTTCTTAGCTAAACGTAAAGTCCGGCGTATGTAATATATCAAAAATGCCATTACAGCAAATATAAAGAAAACATAGCTTTCAGAAAATCCTAACTTGAAAGTTTGATGAATGGCAGCCGCAATACAAAATATTGCTAATGAGAGCCATACATATTCGCGGATTTTAGTTCTCATTGCCGTTATCTTTTATATTTACCGAGCCTTTTATACCTATCATGTGCCATTGCGACATATCTTCCTTGGCCTCAAACCCCCCATCGTCATAGAATACCCCGTCTGCATTGCTGATTCTCGAAAACTTTGTTGAATAAATAATTCCCTTTTCCTGGTCCCAGAAAAGTTCTTCAGTGCTAAGCTCCTCACCTGTCTTATGATTTCTGGCCAATACATTGCCCCAGGCTTTCCAAAGTTTTTCCTGATCGCGGTACAATGCATGCTGGGCAGTAATAGTGGCTTCAATATTATGGGCCGTATCAAATTGATTGACGGTCAGGCCCTTTGAAAATTCGGTGTACATCTTATTGGGCAAATTATAGCGCACTATTGATGGCGAAATGATTTGAATTTTGACCCTTGCCGAATCGCTATAAAGAATTTCAATATTATCGGCACTTACCTGTGGCAAGTCTTTTTCTTTTCCCATGTTGCGAATGACTTCAATGTTATTCTCACATGAAGAAGTGATAAATACTATACTTATAAATAAAACTATATATACTTTATTGCGCATTGTAATTCAATATACTGTTCAATCCTATTAAAACGATATTTTGTTCTACAAAGATGGTGCAATTAATTTGTTCTGCCAAAAAATTGGCATCGCCGCCCGACAAAACTATTTTTAATTCAGGATTATCCAAACGATGTTTCTCAATAAATCCCTGTATTTCAAATATAATGCCATTCTGTACCCCTGATTTGATGGACTCTTCTGTAGTCTTTCCATGCAGTTCGGCTTTTTCTCCGGCTGCTATGAGAGGTAGTTTCTGCGTAAAACTATTTAAGGCCTTGAAACGCATTGTCATCCCGGGAGCTATTGCTCCTCCTTGATATTCACCTTGCTTATTAATAAAGTCATAGGTAATAGCAGTGCCTGCATCAATAACCAACACATCTGAGCTTGGGAACATTGATATGGCTCCTGCTACTGCAGCAATTCTGTCAGGACCTTGAGTTTCCTTGGTTTGATAAAGGTTCTTAAATGGAAGATTAGTATTGCCCGATAAAACAATAAGATTAGGAAATGTATTGCTCAAATATTCGAGTAAATCTGTCGGAATAATTCCAGTAGCCCCTATAATACAGTTTTTTATATCTCTATACTTACGAAGTACAAGCTCAGCATCACATACAAACATATCTGCAAAGACAAAAGACTCTAAGAGCTCATTATTCTTGAACACTCCAAGTTTTATCCGGCTGTTACCTATGTCAATTATGAGGTTCATAATATTTCAATAATTAAAATTACATTAAAACGCATAAAATTAAATAGCTTATTTGTCAAACACCCTGTTTAAAAAATCTATCACCTGGTTGTATAATTGCATTCCGGCATTTTGGCTATTAATCTGGTGGTTGTCGTCAGTAAATAATTTCATTTCAAATTTTTTGTCTGCTTTTACCAGGGCATCAGCAAACATCAGCGTATTTTGAACGTGTACATTGTCATCAGCAGTACCATGAATCAATAATAGCTTACCATTAGTTTTATCAGCATTTACAATCAAGGAGGTTTTATTGTACTTTTCTTCATTGTCTTCAAGCAAACCCATATACCGTTCGGTATAAGCGGCATCGTACAAACGCCAGTCGGTAGGAGGAGCAACAGATATGGCAGCTTTAAATAAACCATTGCTTTGCTGCAGGCAAGTGGCAGCAAGAAAACCTCCAAAACTCCATCCCATAATGGCTAAACATGAAGTGTCAATCCAAGCCTTTTGCCCCAGATAGTTTGCAGTTGCAACAATATCTGTACATGCTATTTCACCAAGTTTTCCATAAGTAGCGTCCCTGAATGATTTACCTCTGTTGCTTGTTCCACGGTTATCAACTGAAACTACATTATACCCTTGCATCGCCAAGTAATGATACCATTTTACTTCATATTTGTCAAGTACGTTCTGAATACCAGGCCCTCCATATACATAAAATAAAGTAGGTGCAGGACGGTTAGTTTCTTTCTTAGCTTTTATCATCCAGCCATACAATCTTTCATCACTTGGAAGTACAAAAGAAAAGGTATCTTTTTGAGGAACATTCATTTCTATTGCTTTATCAGCCATTTTTTTATTATCAATCAGCACCTTCTCCTTCCCAGACTTGACATTCATAATGCTAACTTTCAAAGGCTCAATCAGGCTCGAATAGGTATGGATTATATTGTTGAAATCGGCACTAAAAACAGCTTTATGCACACCATTACCTTTAGTAAGCTGCGATAATTTTAACTTTTTCAAGTCATAACAATATAAGTGCTTTTGTAGAGGTGATGCTTGATTAGTAGTAAGAAATATTCTTTTATTTAGAATATCGATATTTTCTATTGCAAGTACTTCCCAATTGCCAGTAGTCAACTGCTTTATTTTTGAGCCATTTTCTGTAGCCAAGTAAAGATGTTTATATCCCGTTTTTTCACTTAGAAAAACGAAATCATTCTTGTCATTGATAAAAAACACACTTGGAACATCTGGAAATTCAAAATTTGTATTTGTTTGTTCATTATAAAGTACTTTAATTTCCTTGCTTACAAAATTATATTCTTCTATGTTGTATTTATTTTGAGCCCTATTAACACGAGTATAAAATACATTGTCAGATTTTATTGTCCATTTAAAATCTGTAATATAATTTTCACCAACATTGACAATCATGGTATTAGTCTTTGTTTGTAAATCATATACATATAAAGAGGTTTGAGCTATAGGCTTTCCTACCTTAGGGTATTTTAGGGTTACCACATAGGGATATACCCAATCGTCTGCCTGAAAACAATTAGTTTTTGTATAGTAGGTCAAAGGATAAGTCATTACTTTCTTTTCATTCAACTTGTAATAAACAATGCTTTTACTATCTGGAGACCATTTAAATGCTTGCAAAAGCGAAAACTCTTCTTCGTATATCCAATCTGGTTCGGCATTTATAATGGAATCTCCATCTCCATCATTTGTAATCTGGGTCGTTTTGTTTTGAACAACATCAAAAACATATAAATTATGCTTGTAACAATAGGCCACCTTATTTCCATCTGGCGATATTTGGGCATCTCGAATCTTTTTCCCTTCAGACACCTTTATGCATTCGTTGGTTAGTGAATTAAATATAACATACGATGCATAAAATGAATACCTGTATAATGGTTTTATGTTGTAAGCCAGCAAAAACTGGTGTTCTGAATTGTCAAAAGAAAAAGAGGCAATGTCAATATTTTTATCAAAAGCTGTACTTAAATTGTTTACAGGGGTATCTACAGATAAACCATCAGCAAATTTGTACCTGATCACCATATTGTTTGTTAAACTGTAATAATATAGCTCATTTGAAGAAGGCAATATATTGTCAGCCCTGTTTTCTTTAAAAGTTGATTTAGATACAAAATCTGAAAGTTCAGGTTTTTCAGAAGCTAATAAACAACTAAGCTCTACAACACTTATTAAAAGGCATGTACAAACTTTTCCCCACATAAATTTTCAATAAAAAATAAATTCAAAAATGCAAAATCAAACAAAAAGTATAAATCGTTATTAATCAATAAGTAACAATATGCGATTATAATCGTTATTCAAAAAATTATCTATGTTCGTCAACCAGTTCTTGCCAATTGCAATAACATTATCAAAGATAATTAACAAACCCAATTTGCTTGTTAAAAAATAGGTTAACATCAAAAAGCCAATAATGTTACTTTTGTAAAAATTAAAAACTGCTTTTGATACTTGAACAACTGACACTGGCAAATTTTAAAAACTACGAGCAGGCTGAATTTTCCTTTTCGGCCAAAATCAACTGTTTCGTTGGTAACAATGGTGTTGGCAAGACCAACATCCTTGATGCTATCCACTATTTGTCAATGTGTAAATCGTATTTCAATAGTGCTGATAGCCAAAACATCAGGCACAACGAACAGTTTTTCAGTATTCGTGGTATATTTACAGGTAGCTCAGACAATAAGGAAGAAATATTCTGTGGTTTCAAAAGGCAAAGGGGCAAAATTATGCGCCGTAACCGAAAAGAATACAACCGACTGGCAGACCATATTGGTTTTATTCCTGTTGTAATGGTAACACCTTCGGATAGCAGCTTGATTACTGAAGGTAGTGAGGAGCGTCGCAGGCTTATCGATGCTATTATTTCGCAATACGATAAACATTATCTCGACGACCTGATTTTATACAACCGTGTGCTGTTGCAGCGAAATAAAGCCCTCAAATCATTTGCTTTTTCGGGTTCTTTTGACGTTCAAATGCTCGAAGTATATAATGAGCAGCTTGTAGATGTTGGAAATAAGATTTTTGCCAAACGAAAAGAATTTTTTGATTCATTTTTACCTGTTTTTCAGAAGTATTACAACTTCATAGCCGGGACTGACGAGATGGCCAGGCTCGAATACGAGTCTCAGCTTAATAATGCAGACTTTACTACATTGTTAAGTCAAAATATCAATAAAGACAGGGCTTTAGAATATACGAGCGCTGGTATTCACAAGGATGATATGGTATTGATGCTGAACGAATATCCTGTAAAGCGTATTGCTTCGCAGGGACAACAAAAGACCTATCTTGTTGCCCTAAAATTGGCAGAATTTGACTTCATTGAAAAGCATAGTGCCAAGAAACCTATCCTTTTGCTCGATGACATTTTTGACAAGTTTGATGCCGAGCGTGTGAAACAAATCATCAACCTCGCTTCGGACAAACATTTTGGACAAATTTTTATTACAGATACCGAAACTGAAAGGATTCAAAAGATATTGGCTGAAATAAGCTTTGAACACAAGATTTTTACAGTTGATAAAACTGGCTCTATTAAGATTACTTAAATACTATTTTTTTCCTCCTCCTTTACAAGGAGAGCTTGTCCTGTATCAGGCGGGAGGTTGGGGTGGTTTTATTTTGTTTTAACACAACTTCTCAAATATTCGTTTGTCCCTGGCCCCAGATTGAATAAAGCATCTATAATACTCAGATTTGCTATAAATCCATACTTTTGTTGAAAGACCTGATAATAAGGTTTTGAGATATACGTTGTATCTTCTTTCTGTCTTGAGGTTTTAGGGTGGATTCCCTCTGACCAATCGTCAAAAGCCCTGTCAATAGTTTTGTAATCGGTAGTGATATTTATCTGAGGCTTTATTTCCAGTTGCTCCAACAAAAATTTCAAAATAGAAGTATTAAAATCAAAGAGTTTATCAGATGGAGCATCAATCAAGCTAAACAAATCGTCTGCATAGTAGATAAAGAAAGGTGAAGAACGATATGCTGATTCTATAGCCTTTTTATGGATAGCTTTCCAACGTTTATTATTATCTATAAGTACTTCTTTGATCGGGATTTTGTTTTGACCTTCAGCATGTACAACAGGAATAGTAAGAGTCAATACTCCATTTGCTGTTGCTATATCACACCTGTTGCGGAAACTTTGTTTGGTATAGTTCTCACATCCTTCTATATAAATATCTTTATATAAAACACACTTGGTAAAATACTGAATTGGGGGCATATATGCTGTTGATAGTAATACAGCTTTGTCAATACTGGTCATACAATGTTCTTAATAATTGTACTTCTTGTTCCAACACTTCTTCAGGTATGCACGCATCTCATTCTCGCGCTGGTTCTCGGCCGGATTGTAAAACACTTTTCCAACAATCTCTTTTGGCATAAATTCTTGTTCTACAAAATGTCCGGGGCCATCATGCGAGTATTTATAGTCTTTTCCGTATCCAATCTTTTTCATCAGATTAGTAGGGGCGTTACGCAGCTGCATCGGCACTGGCAAATTCCCTGTTTCTCTAACATAACCTAAAGCTTCGTCAATGGCAAGATATGCTGCATTACTTTTAGGCGAACAGGCAAGGTACAATGTTGTCTCTGACAGAATAATGCGGGCTTCAGGCATTCCTATTGCATGAATAGCTTGAAAACAGTTGTTTGCCAACAATAAAGCATTGGGATTGGCAAGCCCTATATCTTCTGCTGCAAGGATAATCAACCTACGGGCAATAAATTCAATGTCTTCGCCACTCTCTATCATCCGGGCAAGGTAATATACAGCAGCATTAGGGTCACTGCCTCTTACTGACTTAATAAAAGCAGATATTACATCGTAATGTTGTTCGCCATCCTTATCATATATGGCAATATTCTTTTGTATGATAGATAAAACCACATTATTAGTGATGACTATCGGAATTGAAGAATCCTGAATCTCAGATTTTAATGTACTTATAACAATTTCCAGAGCATTTAACAAACGACGAGCATCGCCCCCCGAGATGCGCATCAGGGCTTCGGTCTCTTTTAGCTCGACATTGGCTTGTTTGAGCAGAAAGTCTTTTTCTAAAGCCCTGTCTAAAATAGTTTTTAAATGTTGTTCTTCTAAAGGCTTTAAAATATATACCTGACTACGCGATAACAATGGCGAAATCACTTCAAAAGAAGGGTTTTCTGTAGTAGCACCTATTAATGTTACTATTCCCTTTTCGACTGCCATAAGCAGGCTGTCCTGCTGCGATTTGCTAAAGCGATGTATTTCATCTATGAATAAAATGGGGGATGGCGTTCCCATGAAAGCATGGCTCTTAGCTTTTTCAATGGTTTCACGAACATCTTTCACTCCCGAATGAACAGCACTAAGGGTAAAAAAAGTTCTATTCAGCTTTTGCGCAAGCAAATTGGCAAGTGTCGTTTTTCCTACTCCCGGAGGTCCCCACAGGATAAGCGATGGCAATGCTCCAGAGTCTATACTGCGCCTCAAAGCACCGTTTTTCCCAACAAGGTGTTCCTGCCCAATGTATTCTTCTAAATTTTTTGGCCGCATCCGCTCTGCCAATGGCTGATTGCTTTGCATTAAATTCTACGTTGAAATTTTACTTACAAAGTAAAGGCTTTCATTTGTTTTACCCAAACAAGTATGATGATTAAACTGTTTTAATAGAAACTTAACGATAACTTAATGGCTAAAATTCTAAAAATGAACTATTTTGAGTGTAAATTTACAATATTAAAAAGTGAAAAAGTTGAAAAAGCAGGTTAGAAAAAATGAAAAAGTCCTGCTTAAAAACAAGGAAGATTTGAAGTACTTGATTTTTGCAGGCATACCGGCAGGGATAATAATGATACTCCTGTCAAAGTGTGGTTGGTTAGGCCGTGCATTTTAAATGGACAACCCTCATTTTAATAATAAAGAGCTTTATAAATTTTAAGTTAATTCAAGTTTTAAGAACTGCTAAGAATATCGTTTTTCTGGCAGTTCTTTTTGTTTTATATGTTTTTATACTAACTAACAGAATATACCTATTTTGTTTCAGACAAATAATATACTTCTAACATCTGCAAATATTTCTTATAAAAACATACATTTGTATGTACAAAATGTATTTAGGTGAATGATGGAGTATAATCTCGACTATTTAAAGGAAATATCTGGCGGCGACCCTGAATTTATAAAGGATATGCTTGGTGAATTTATTTCCAAAACTCCTGAAACTATTGCTGAAGTTGAAGAGACAATTGTTAAAAAAAGTCATGAAGAGCTTTACAAAGTAATCCACAGGTTTATTCCTACTTTTGATTTTATTGGTGCTTCTCATATCATTTCGAACCTGAGAAATATCGAAACTCTTTCTAAAACCAAAGGCTCTTTTGAAGAAATAGTGGTTATATTTGACAAGGTCAAAGAGCAAAGTACCAACCTGATTGCTACATTGAAAAAAGAATTTGCTTTATAAAATTAATTAATATGAAAGTACTGATAGTTGAAGACGACAGTATGACGCGTAAAGCGCTTGAACATCGGATGAAAATTGACGGTTACGATGTTGAATCTGCCCCCGACGGGATAAAAGGTTCTGAAATATTGAAAGCCGGAAAGATAGATATCTTGTTGACAGATCTTCATATGCCCAATTTTAGCGGGCTTGATTTGATAAAGTATGTCCGTAACGAGCTGCGCAGTAATATTCCAATCATTATGGTTACCCGTGTAGGGTTGGAAGAAACCGTTTTGAACGCTTTTGAACTTGGCGCAGACGATTACATTACCAAACCTTTCAGCCCCGATGAGCTTTCTCTCAGGGTGAAAAAAGCTGTAATGAAAAATAAGTAAATCATTCATATTGTTATACCATTTTGTTTTCGTTCTGGCAATTTTAAATAAATTTGCCTAACTAAAACTTAACCGATGTTCGAAAAAGTATTCTCTAAACTTGAAAACATTAAACATTTGGACTCAGGCAATTTCTTTTTGATAGCCGGGCCTTGTGTAGTAGAAAATGAACTTATTGCTTTTGAAACAGCTGAAACTATTGCTGCTATTACAGATAAGCTTAAAATTCCTTATATTTACAAGTCTTCATATAAAAAGGCTAACCGTCAAAAATTAGATTCATTTACAGGCATTGGTGATGAAAAGGCACTTCGTATCCTCCGTACTGTGGGAGAAGCAATAGAAGTACCAGTTATAACTGACATCCATACTGAAGATGATGCTTTTCTTACATCGCAATATGTTGATGCATTGCAAATACCTGCTTTTCTTTGCCGTCAGACCGATTTGCTTTTGGCTGCAGCCAGAACGGGAAAGGTTGTGAATATTAAGAAAGGGCAGTTTTTAGCTCCCGAATCGATGAAATTTGCAGCACAAAAGGTTGTAGAATCTGGTAATGAAGCCGTAATGCTTACCGAACGTGGCACTATGTTTGGTTATCACGATATGATTGTGGATTATCGTAGTATTGTTGATATGAAGAAATTTGGACACCCTGTTGTTCTTGATATTACGCACTCTTTACAACAACCCAACTTATCTTCCGGCGTTTCAGGCGGCCGGCCAGATATGATTGAAACTATTGCATTGGCTGGTATTGCTGCTGGAGCTGATGGTATATTTATCGAAACTCATCCTAATCCTGCCGAAGCAAAATCAGATGGCGCTAATATGCTTAAATTAGACCTTTTGGAAGATTTATTGATTAAAATGGTAGCTATTCGGCAGACAATAAATCAATTTAAAAAATGACATTCCTTGAGTTAGCGAAAAAAAGGTTTTCGTCCAGAAAATACCTTGATAAAGGCATTGAACGCAGTAAACTTGAATTGTTGCTGGAAGCTGCAAGGGTTGCCCCTTCTGCTGTAAACAAACAGCCGTGGTTGTTTTATGTTTTTTCTTCTCCTGAAGGTTTAGAAAAAATTCGTCCATGTTATCATCGTGATTGGTTCAAAACAGCCCCTGTTGTTATAGTTGCTGTTGCAGACCATAAAGCAGGCTGGGTGCGTTCTTCTGATGGAAAAGATCATTGTGATATAGACCTCGCCATTGCTATAGACCATATTACCTTACAAGCTACTGACCTTGGATTATCCACTTGCTGGGTCTGTAACTTTGATGTTGATGCTTGCAAAAAAGCATTGCAATTATCAGATTCTTTTGAGCCGGTGGCATTAATTCCTGTAGGTTATCCGGCTGAAGAAAAAGAGAGTATCCGTTTTGAAACAGAACGTAAATCGCTCAATACAATTGTCAGGTGGCTTTAAAGTCTATCATGTTTGTGAAAAAACAGGCTACCAGGCAGGTGTTTGTGTATATGTGTGCCATGTTTGTGCATGTGTTCGCTGATTAAATTATTTTTTATCAGAAATTCTGTATCATTTAGCACGTCTTCAGGCATACCTATTCTCTCAATGGTGTGATTTTCGGACAATACAGCAACACGTGATTGAAAATGGCTTATCATTTCAAGGTTATGCGATGTTAGTATGATAGTTTTCCCGGCCTCATTTAATGAAAAAATCAGCTCGATAATAAATGAACGTGTTTTTGGGTCGAGGCTGCTGGTCGGCTCATCCATTATAAGTACTTGTGGATTTACAGCAAGCACAGCAGCTATGGCAACTTTCTTTTTCTCTCCGCCAGAAAGCATATAGGTTGGCCTGTCTTTCAAGTATTCAATGTTGAGCATTTTCATCAATGAAAAAGCAATATCCATAGCTTCTTCTTTCTTCATAAGCTTTTGCTGAGGGCCAAACAATATTTCATCTAATACTGTTGGGCAGAAAAGTTGTGCATCAGCGTGCTGAAAGATATATCCAACGTTTTGCCTAAAATAGGCATTGAAATCTTTTTTATTTAAAGCTGATTCAGATATTTCATGGTTTTCAAACTTTAATATTCCTGAGGTTGGAAAAACCAATCCGGCCAATATATGTAATAGCGTTGATTTTCCACTACCATTTGAGCCAATAATAGATAATATCTCTCCTTTCTCAATATCAAAACTTACATTAACCAATGCTTGCTGAAATTGATTATACTGATACCTGACATTTTCAAGATTAAAAAGCTTTTCCATAATTAATACAATTGAAAAACATTTGAGATTGTGACAGCAGTTGATAAAACAACAATGAACAATAATAAAAACAATATGTCCAGCCTATTGAGCTGTTTCTGATATCCATGTTCTATGGTCCCGTTAAAGCCTCTTGCAATCATAGCCTTATAGGTCTGGTCATATCGGTGCCATGTTTTATTAAAAACCAGTAAAAACCTGTTGCCTACAATTTGCCTTGATGCATTTTCGTCAATTTTCCTCCACCAGCGTGATTTTAGGCCTAAAAAGGAATCTTCAAGAACTTTGGTAAAAATGAATATCAACTTGTGGCTCAGCGTAATAATTAGCAAAAATATAGCTGGCGCTTTTAGTCGAGATGCGGCTTTTACAATGTCAACAAATTGGGTAGTATGGATTATCAGTAATGATAATGCCAGCGAGTTTAGTACCTTTATTTCGAGCCTTAAAGCATGATGTATCCCTTCGTAGCTTATATATAGGCTGTTTGGTACATGATATATCCAAAAGTTGAAGCTACATCCTGACTTGATGAGTTCTAATGCAGGTTTTCCAGGAGTAATCCAGTTGAAGTAGATGGGTAATGTCGGAATTATGCCAAAAATGAGTACCAATGTAAGTACTCTTTTATAAAATGAGCGTAATCTGAGTTTTGAGAATGCAACCAATAAAAATATCAGGAAAGATAAAATAAGCTGGAATAAAACACTATGAATCAAAGCTATCCCGGTGGTCCCAACTAAAAGCATCAACAGTTTAACCACGGGGTTTAGCTGTTGCAAAATACCCTTAAACAAGGCCGAGTGGTACTGGAATACTGTAGTAGATATAAATTTTCCTGAACTATTTAATGTCTGTTCAATAAATGAAAAGCGAAATTTTTTGTCATTTTTCTTTACCTCATGCAAAGTGACCGGATTGTTAATAAGCAGGAAGCTTGGGATCTCTGTCATTTTTTGAAACCAGTTTCTTGAGGCCAAAACTAAGGATAAATATTATTCCTACACCAATAATTGCCGATAAAATATAATATAAAGATTGCTTTGCCATTGAGCTTTCTTCATTCAATGTATAATCAGCTATTGGGGCCTTATAAAGCTCTGCCTCTTTTTTCATCCCTTCGGGGACAGATCCTGTCTGCTCTTTTACCTGTTCTGTTGACCATTCGCCCCATGCATCGCCAGCTTTAAAATATTCGGGCAAAAATATTCCCAGCGGGGTAAGGATTATGATGATTGCAAATGCAACAACCCACTTATTTTTCAATATTTTCAACATATAATATGACTAATTACGGATGACTAATGACAAATTAAATTACTAATTACAGATGATATAATGGATGGTATTGATTGATAACTCTTAATATCTCCTTTTTCCTTTTCACTTATTACTTACTAATTCAGGGTTTGCTTTTTTCAAATATTGGAAAAACACCATCGTTACTATCCCTTCAACAATACCAAAAAGCAAAAGGTGTTCTAATGTCATTGCCGGGACAGCAATCTTCAACGGATATGGAGAATATAAAGGGTTTCCGGCTGCGTCGGTTGATATTATCGGCTGAAGGCCAAATAATACAGCAGTAATTAATGCTGCAACGTTAAGGCTTACATACCCGGCAAAAAATGCTGCAACACCTGTTCTTCTTTTATTATCAGTGTTTCCGGCAATAAGCTTGTATGTCCATACTGCAATAAATGGCATTACAATAGCCATTGTAAAGCAGTTGGCCCCTATTGCTGTAATTCCACCATCGCCAAATACTAATGCCTGGATTATCAGGGCTACCGAAACAGCAATCATTGCAGCCCAAGGCCCAATAACCAACCCCGCTAATGCTGCACCAACAGCATGGCCTGTTGTGCCTCCGGGGATGGGAATATTAAACATCATAATCAGGAAACTGAATGCAGAAGCAAAACCCAGAAATGGAATAAGCTTCAATGACAACTTTTTCTTGAGTTTTTTGATTGCAACAAAAATAAAAGCAGTAAAAATGGCATACATGGTGATGTATGTCTTTGGTCCTAAGTATCCGTCAGGTATGTGCATAATTTATTTAATTTTTAAAGGACAACATTTAGCCTCAAATAAGCAGCAAAAGCATTATCTAATCTGGCTATAACTCCCGGATTTATTACATAATGTATGGTTGGTTGCAATGAGAGGTGCTTGCAAACATATATATGGTAGTTTAACTCCAGGTCGGTTTCAATTTTTTTATCAATGCGTGCAAGAGCAATACCCAAAGATAAGGCATCTTGAATACATTTTGGACAAATGCCGCTATAACTTACGCCAAATCCGGCATACCAATCGTTGATGTTAATTTTGTCAGGAGCATAGCTTATTTGCATAAATGCACCTAATGTTTTTTCATTGTTTTTATATATTGTTTGGTCTATAATGCCATAAAAGCCATAATTTCCTTTAATTACCGAATCTGTGCGGCTTGTGTTATAAAATTTTCCAGAATGATAATAGCTACCTATTTTTAATACCTGATTAATAGAAGGAATATTGCATTCGAGCTCATAAATAGTAAGCAATCCCTGGTTTGCACTAATTGACCACGATAGATTGTATTTTTCGTCGTCCAATGAACCAGCATCGCCATCGTAGAAGCCTAAGCGGTGTCTGATGTTTTCATTTTGCTTATAACATCCGGCCAGAGCCAATGACGTTTTGGGGTACATTGAAACCGGAAAATTGAGTGAAAATGTACTAAACATTCCAAAACTACTGTTTGTAAGTGATGCCCCATACTCACTGGTACAAAATTCTGAATTCAAATCGTGTATTCCACTGAAAATATAACCATTTTCAAAAGATTGTCTGTAATAAGCCTGGTACAAATATGTGTAATTGCCATTTTCAATATTTGAAACTAACTGGGCATCTCCAATGTAATTCTCTGAAAGATTTTCACCATGTCCATTTTGAAGTTCTATTGTAAATTCCCCGTTTTTCCAATATTTATCGGTGTGCAAAATAACACCGGCATCTATCAATCCTATATAAGCATTTCCTTTTTTTATCCCGCCCGAAAAGTTTCTGGCTGCATCTGCAGTATATGAAAAGATAGGCTCAATTTGTTTTTTGTTGTTGCTTTCTTCTTGCGATACCGCGTTATTGCTTTTCAAAATAATAGCTAAGACCAATAAAATCGCTTCAAATTTTTTCATTTAAAAGTGTTACTTTTTTAAAATTCGTGTTACAAATGTATAATATTTTTAATACAAACTAATAATTGTCTTGAAATGTTCAAAAATTTTGTTCGTTTCAATTTTTTATTGAAATACAGTAATGGGTTGAAACAAATTCTAAATGCAAGGTCAAATTATTCATATATAGGTTTGTAATATTCATATCATTCGTTAATTTCGCAAAGTTTTTCTAATTACATTACAGCAATAGAATTAAATGAGAAAATGGCGTATTGAGGATTCCGCAGAATTGTATAATATCAATGGATGGGGAATTAATTATTTTTCAATCAACGAACATGGTAACGTTCAAGTAACCCCAAAAAAGAATGGGGTAGCCGTTGATTTAAGGGTACTGGTAGATGAACTTTTGCTCAGGGATGTTGCTACACCTGTACTTGTGAGGTTTCCTGATATTTTGGATAACCGCATCGAAAAAATGTCAAATTGTTTTCGAATAGCGTCAGAAGAGTATGGTTATAAAGGCCAGAACTTTCTGATTTATCCTATTAAGGTAAACCAGATGCGCCCTGTGGTTGAAGAGATTGTAAACCACGGGAAAAAGTTTAATATTGGTTTGGAAGCCGGTTCAAAACCTGAGCTTCATGCCGTTATTGCTATTAATACAGATAATGATTCGCTAATCATCTGTAATGGTTACAAAGATGAGGATTATATTGAGCTTGCCCTGTTAGCTCAAAAAATGGGGCGCCGCATTTTTTTGGTGGTTGAAAAACTCAATGAACTTAAGCTTATTGCTAATATCTCGCGTCGCCTGAAAATCAGGCCAAACATTGGTGTCCGTGTCAAACTGGCCAGTACCGGCAGTGGAAAATGGGAAGAATCAGGCGGCGATGGTAGTAAATTTGGCCTTACCTCAAGTGAGCTTCTTGAGGCGCTTGATTTTCTTGAAAAAAACAAGATGAAAGACTGTCTCAAGCTTGTGCATTTCCATATTGGCAGTCAGGTGACCAAAATCCGCCGGATAAAAATTGCCTTACGTGAAGCTTCTCAATTTTATGTCCAACTCTATAAAGCAGGTTTCAACATTGAATTTGTTGATATTGGTGGTGGATTAGGAGTAGATTACGATGGGACTCGTTCATCATACAGCGAAAGTAGTGTCAATTACAGCATTCAAGAGTATGTCAACGACTCTATTTCAACTCTTGTTGATGTTAGCGATAAAAATGGAATTCCACATCCTAATATTATTACCGAATCAGGTCGTTCGCTTACAGCACACCATTCAGTTTTATTGTTTGAAGTGCTTGAAACAACCAGTTTGCCCACCTGGCCTGAAGATGAAGAGGTTCAACCTACAGACCATGAGCATGTTCAAGAATTGTACAAGCTTTGGGACAACCTGAACCAGACCCGCATGCTCGAAACCTGGCACGATGCCCAACAAATACGCGAAGAAGCGCTTGATTTGTTCAGCCTTGGTTTGATTGACCTCAAAACCCGAGCACAGGTTGAAAAGTTGTTTTGGTCAATTGCTAAAGAAATCAATGCTTTATCCACTGACACAAAGCACGCTCCTGACGAGCTGAGACAATTGCCAAAGCTTTTGTCTGATAAGTATTTCTGTAATTTCTCATTGTTTCAGTCTTTGCCTGACTCATGGGCTATAGACCAGGTATTTCCTATTATCCCTATTCAAAGGCTTGACGAAAGGCCTGACCGTTCAGCAACTTTGCAAGACATTACTTGTGACTCGGATGGAAAAATAGACAATTTCATCACCAGCAAAAGTTTTTCGTATTATCTTCCTGTACATTCGTTACGTAACAAAGATTCATATTATATAGGTGTTTTTCTTGTAGGGGCATACCAGGAAATTCTTGGCGACCTACATAATCTTTTTGGCGATACCAATGCAGTTCATGTTACTGTAAATGAAGATAGTTATGAAATAAATCAAATTATAGATGGTGAATCAGTAGCTGAAGTGTTGGATTATGTTCAGTACAATCCTAAAAAAATGGTCCGTACTGTTGAAACATGGGTTACATCATCTGTAAAGTCTGGCATTATTAGTGCTGAAGAAGGAAAAGAATTTCTTTCCAACTACCGATCTGGTCTTTACGGATACACCTATCTTGAGTAGTTTATTTTTTGAAAATAAGATTTGGATTAATTGTTGTATTCCAATTAAATTTGCGCTTTTTAAAAAAAACATGATAAAAATTACATTTCCGGATAATTCAGTAAGAGAATACCCGAAGGGGAGTTCAGCGCTGGATATTGCACGTTCCATTAGTAGCAATTTGGCTGCCGAAGTGCTTTCAGCTACAGTGAATGGAGAATTAATAGATGCATCAAGGGCAATCAATACAGATGCATCAATAAAGTTTCACAAATGGGATGATGAGCAAGGTAAGCATGCATTTTGGCATTCATCGGCCCACTTAATGGCTGAAGCTCTTGAAGCCCTTTATCCTGGTATTAAATTTGGTATTGGGCCTGCTATTGAGCAAGGTTTTTATTATGATGTTGAGCTTCCCAACGGACAAAATATTACCGATGCTGACCTTCCGAAAGTTGAGCAAAAGATGCTTGAGCTGGCACGTCAGAAAAGCGTTTATCAACGTGAAGAGATAAGCAAAAGCAAAGCGCTTGAACTTTTCAACCAAAAAGGAGACCCTTATAAAGTTGAGCTTATTACAGAGCTTGAAGATGGTACTATAACGCTATATCGCCAGGGCAATTTTACCGATTTGTGCCGCGGTCCTCACCTTCCGGATACCAGCTTTATCAAAGCTGTGAAACTTACTTCTATTGCAGGCGCTTATTGGAGAGGAAACGAAAAAAACAAGCAACTTACCCGTATTTATGGTATTACCTTTCCAAAACAAAAGTTATTGGAAGAATATCTTGTAATGCTTGAGCAGGCTAAACTCCGCGATCACCGCAAGATTGGCAAAGAGCTTGAACTATTTGCTTTTAGCGAAAAAGTTGGTATGGGCTTACCATTATGGTTGCCCCGGGGAGCAGCATTACGCGACCGGCTTGAACAATTTCTTCGTAAAATCCAGAAACAGCACGGTTATCAACAGGTAATTACTCCACATATCGGACAAAAGGAATTGTATGTAACCTCGGGCCATTACGCTAAGTATGGAAAAGATTCATTTCAACCAATACATACTCCTGCTGAAGGTGAAGAGTTTTTGTTGAAACCTATGAACTGTCCTCATCACTGTGAAATTTATAAAACTAAACCCCGCTCATACAAAGATCTTCCAATACGTTTTGCAGAGTTTGGTACTGTTTATCGCTATGAGCAAAGTGGTGAGCTTCATGGATTGACCCGTGTACGAGGCTTTACACAAGATGATGCACACCTTTTCTGTCGTCCTGACCAGATTAAAGAAGAATTTTGCAAAGTAATTGATATTATTTTATACATTTTTAAAATACTTGATTTTAAGGATTATACCGCTCAAATATCGCTTCGAGACAAAGAAAACAGAGACAAATACATTGGGTCTGATGAAAACTGGGACAAAGCAGAGCAAGCTATTATAGAAGCTTCAGCCGAAAAAGGTTTGAATACTGTTATCGAATATGGTGAAGCTGCATTTTATGGCCCAAAGCTCGACTTCATGGTACGTGATGCTATTGGCCGCAAATGGCAATTGGGTACTATTCAGGTTGATTACAACTTGCCAGAGCGTTTCGAGCTCGAATACATTGGCTCAGACGACCAACGTCACCGCCCTGTTATGATTCACAGGGCACCATTTGGTTCAATGGAGCGGTTTGTTGCTGTTTTAATAGAGCACACTGCCGGGAAATTCCCATTATGGTTGACACCAGACCAGGTTGTGGTACTTCCTATCAGCGAAAAATTTCAGGATTACGCAGAAAAAGTTTTAAATTATTTAAATAATTCCGATATTCGCACCTTGATTGACACGCGCAATGAAAAAATAGGTAAAAAAATAAGGGACAATGAGTTACGAAAAATACCTTACCTATTAATTGTGGGAGAAAAAGAAGCTGAAAATGAAACTGTTGCCGTTCGTAAACAAGGCGAAGGCGATAAAGGGGTAATGACATTAGACGAATTTGTTCAACATATAAAACAAGAAATAGAAAGACAATTATCGTAAACTTTATTATTAACTAATCAGGGAGGGTAAAACAATAGTAGGAAAATCTAATACTCCGGGGCCTAGGCCAGTCCAACAAAAAGTTGTTGAAAAACAACATCGCATTAACCAAGAAATAAAAGCAAAAGAAGTGCGGGTTGTTGGAGAAAATGTTGAAGGACAAAACGTGATGCCTTTGCAAGAAGCATTGCGGCTTGCAGATGAGCTTGAGCTTGATTTGGTGGAAATATCTCCGCAGGCAGTACCACCTGTTTGTAAGATTATGGATTATGAAAAGTTTTTGTATCAGCAGAAGCGGAAACAAAAAGAAATGAAAGCCAAGTCGGTAAAAGTTGTTGTCAAAGAAATACGTTTTGGTCCCAATACAGATGAACACGATTACAACTTTAAGCTCAAACATGCACAGAGTTTTTTGCAGGAAGGGGCAAAAGTAAAAGCGTACGTATTTTTTAAAGGACGTTCTATTCTTTACAAAGATCAAGGAGAGATTTTATTGTTGCGATTGGCAAACGACCTTGAAGAACTTGGTAAGGTTGAGCAACTTCCAAAACTTGAAGGAAAACGAATGAGTATATTGATAAACCCGAAAGGGAAAAAGTAATTTAAATTAAAAAAAGTAGAACAATGCCAAAGATGAAAACTAATTCTGGTGCATCAAAGCGTTTTTCGCTCACCGGAACAGGAAAAATCAAAAGAAAACATGCTTTTAAAAGGCACATTCTTACCAAGAAAACAACTAAGGCTAAACGTAACCTTACATATTTTGGTTTAGTTAGCCCGGCTGATGAAAAGAATGTTCAGCTTTTATTATGCATGAAATAATTAATCATTATTTTTTAACCTGAATTATTAGCAATACAAGTTCCCGGCAGGCGGGGCGCTAATCGTTCATAAAATTGTAAAAATATGCCACGTAGTGTAAATTCAGTCGCTTCACGCGCAAGAAGAAAAAAGATTTTATCGAGGACTAAAGGTAACTTCGGTCCAAGGGCTAATGTTTGGACCGTTGCCAAAAATACATGGGAAAAAGGTCAACAATATGCTTTCAATGACAGACGTAAGAAAAAAGGTGAATTTCGTGCCTTATGGATTCAACGTATTGGAGCAGCAGTAAGGCCTTTTGGGTTAAGCTATTCAGAATTCATCGGATTGGTCAACAAAAAGGGAGTTGCCTTAAACCGCAAAGCACTTGCTGACCTTGCCATGAATCACCCGGTAGCTTTTGAAGCTGTTGTAAATGCTGTAAAATAATTTCAAAGGATATACTCATTCATGAAAAAGGAGGCCAAAAAGCTTCCTTTTTTTATATCTACTTGTATATTTGTATAACTAAAATTAAAATCATGAAACACCCATGTTTGGAAAACACAAACACTTTAGTAATAAAATAGCGAACAGGGGGGTTCCATCATTCCTTAAAAATTAAATTTTATTATGATGAAAATAGCATTAATAGGATATGGAAAAATGGGCAAAATGATAGAAGAAATTGCCCTTTTGCGCGGTCACCAGATTTCGTACCGCATAGACATTGACAATATTGAAGAGCTTGATCAATTAAATCCTTCAAATACAGATGTAGCCATTGAATTTACAACCCCTCACAGCGCCTATGGCAATGTGATGAAAGTTTTGAAAAACAAAGTAAACGTAGTATGTGGATCAACAGGATGGAACGACAAACTGCCTGAAGCCCGTAAATATGCAGAGTCTAATAATCTTGGTTTTCTTTGGGCTTCCAATTTTAGTATTGGGGTAAATATATTCTTTAAGGTAAATGAATACCTTGCTTCGTTAATGAAAAACACGGATGGTTATACCCCAGAAATGACCGAAATTCATCATATCCATAAAAAAGATGCACCAAGTGGCACTGCAATAACTCTTGCAGAAGGTATTATCAAACATTTGCCAACTATCAATACATGGAAACTTGCCCCTGATAATGCATCAGATGCAGTTACCATTGAAGCAAAACGCGAAGGCGAAGTCCCCGGGACCCATATCATTAAATATGCCTCAGATGTTGATTATATTGAAATTACTCACTGCGCGCATAATAGAAGAGGCCTTGCACTTGGAGCTGTTGTTGCAGCTGAATTTTTGAAAGGTAAAAAAGGGAACTTCTCTATGACAGACGTTTTGAATTTTTAACCATATACCTTCTTGGTTTCAAAACCTGGAAGGTTTTTTCTTGTTAAAAAAGCTTATAATCGCCTGATTTTCTTTAAAAAATATTGCGTTGTCTGTGCTTTGTAAAAAGATTTGTTACTTTAGCGCAACAAACAAAAAACAAGTTTCATTTAATCAATCATTTGTATGAAATCATTCCTAAAGCTGTTAAAAAATAAATACTTCAAATTTGGAGTGGCAATCACAATTTACCTTTTATGGGTGATATGGTTAGGCAACTATTGGTTTTTATTGGGTGCCCCAATTGTTTTTGATATTTATGTAAGCAAAAAAGTTAACTGGACACCCTGGAAAAAGCGTAGTGGAAAAAACTCCAAACTTGTAGAATGGATTGATGCAATTATTTTTGCTGTTGTAGCTGTGACTATTATCAATATATTCATTTTTCAAAATTACAAAATCCCGACAGGTTCTATGGAACGTTCGTTGCTGATTGGAGACCATTTGTATGTTAGCAAACTCAGCTATGGGCCCAGGATTCCTAATACTCCGCTTGCTTTTCCTTTTGCTCAAAATATATTGTTTGGCACTGTTCCTTCTTTTTCTACTATTATCCAATGGCCTTATAAGCGCCTTGCCGGATTTGGAAAAATAAAAAATGACGATATTGTTGTTTTTAATTATCCCGAAGGTGATACGGTAGCTCTTGAAATGCCCAGTAACCAAAGCTATTATGACTACATCAACATGCGTATAGAAGAATTGAAAGGTTTTGATGAAAGAAATAACGTAAAACGTACTGATGAAGAGTATTATGCGCAAGCCCGTAAAGAAGTATGGGACAGATATACTGTTGTATGGCGTCCAGTAGATAAAACTGACAATTATGTAAAACGTTGTGTGGCAATTGGAGGTGATACTCTTCAGGTTATTGACGGAGAAGTGTTTATAAATGGCAAACCCCAGAAAGATATTGATGGAAAACAATTTGTATATTATGTAAAAACCAACGGACAACCTTTCAACTCAAAAGTGTTGGAAGATATGGATATTTACGATAGCGATATCCAATACTCTGGAGATGGTGCATTTATGCCTTTGACAAAGTTGAATTATGAAAAGGTTCGTCATTTGAGCAATGTAACAGGTATTGAGCCTATATTCAGAGGAAAGGGCGAGTGTGATTTACGAGTTTTCCCTCATAACAAAGCGTTTGCATGGAACCAGGATAACT
Source organism: Bacteroidota bacterium (assembly GCA_029572965.1). GTDB lineage: Bacteria > Bacteroidota > Bacteroidia > Bacteroidales > DTGW01 > JAKPQD01. The sequence continues at coordinate 83,119 of JAKPQD010000133.1, forward strand.
TTGGGCCATTGTATATACCAAAACAAGGAGATTCTATAGCTCTTACCCCCAAAAACCTTATATTGTACAAAAGGGTGATAGCTCATTATGAGAAAAATAAGCTCGAAGTAAAAGACAGTATCGCTTATATTAATGGTAAACCTTCTAAATACTATACTTTTAAAATGAATTATTATTTTATGATGGGTGACAACCGTCATAATTCACTCGATTCTCGTTACTGGGGGTTTGTTCCTGATGACCATATTATTGGAAGTCCCGTTTTTATATGGCTTTCATTAAACCAAAATAAATCATTCCCAGGAAATATAAGATGGAGCAGGATGTTTATGCTGGCTAAATAAAAAGAAGCAAAAAAAGAGGCTGTAAAAAAATTGTATATTTTATCACACTGTTGTCCGGTAAAATAAAAAATAGATACTTATAAATACTAGTAATATCGTTGAATAGAAACTGGTTGCCCTGCTGGGGCATAATTTTAACGATGTTTAATTTTACTGCAAACAGGACGTGGCTATGCAACTAAATAATAGCAACGTAGCTGCGAACTGTTGTAGGACAGTCCAATACACCCAAAGGTCTCTAAGCTGCTTAGCGGCGATCTTTTTTTACCAGACAACAGTGTTAAAAATCAGGGCTTCAATCTTTTATTTATTGGGCAATATATTTTACTGTATTTGAGCTGTGTTCACTTTGAACATTGATGAAATAAACTCCTTTGCTCAATTTATTGAGATTGATTTGTTTGCTGAACTCTTGTGGCGTTTTGTATTCATTAGATTGATATACTAAGGTCCCGTTTATTCCGAATATTCTTATTTTGAGCCTTTCGGTATAATCAGATTTGTAATGCACCGTAAAAACCCCTTTTCCAGGATTGGGGAACAATGTAAGGTTTTCTGATGTTGAAATTTGATTTATAGCTGTTGTTATTTCAGTATCGGTAATGGTTATATAAAATTCGCCTTCAACGCCCCCAAAACTGCCATCAACCTGCAACCAATAGGTTTTCCCTGGAATTACGGTAATTTCGTCAAGAGCGGCAGCGTAATTGTCTTCTATACCATAATAATCGTCATTGGCAGCAACAAGGTCTTCAAACTTTATATTGTCGCAGCTTTCAGAAGAATACAGGGCTAATTGGTTGTCCATGCCTCTTGTATTAACAGAAAGTTTGCCATTGTCAGGACCGATAACTTTGAACCATACAGAATTCTGCACCCCGCCTTCATTACACCAGGTTTTATCTAAGTAGCAGTTTGTATCTGCAGGATGAACTTCGTTATAATCCGCTGTAGCCCCAACGTTTGAGAATGGGCCATTTTCTCCCGGGCTTAATGTTATTGCATTGCAAGGTTTATCGTTTGATGGGGGATTTTTCAGGTAAACGTTCAGCGAATATTGTCCCTGACAATTACCTTGTTTTGCTGTTAAAGTAAATTTATATAAACCTGGATTGTCAGCTTTAAATACAACCGATTTTGAAAATGTGTCCGATAAATTAGTTGATGGGTACCAGTTGTAGCTGTCTGCATCAACAATAGCTGTAAGTATTGCTGAATCAGATTGTTTGATGTATGTCGGGGCTGCAATAAGTGTTGTAAGCGAATTTACAACTTTAATAGGTTTACTAAACGAAACGGTATCATTTCCTCCAATAACATATAAAGCCGGATAGCGAAGCCCAGATTTAGCGTTGCTGCTGTATGTCACTACGTGCGGCCCGGCTCCGGTAGCATAGGCAGGAGAAGCGTCTTCTCCAAATACCCATAAATATTTATTAATATTTCCGTTTGTTTTGGCTGTATAAGTAACTGTACTGCCTGCACATACTTCATATTTATCTGTAGTAAATACTGCAACAGGTTTTGAAGGGGTAATAGCATACAGGTGAGCTATAATGTTGGCTTCCCATCCAACAACATCAGAACCTAATGCCTGCCAAATATTCCCGTTAGCGCTTACCCATTGATAGCCGGATGGATAAACAAACGGATTGGCGTACTCTTCGCCATTGACATCAGTTTTTAATTCAACAGGTATAGAATAGTTTACTCCCGGTGTAAAATAGGTAAGCTTAACGTAAAAAGTACCTTCAACTTCTGCCATAATGTCAAAAGCATAAGTGCCGGGGCATTGCACTGGCACATTAACCGAATGATGGATTAATGTTGACAGAGAATCAGAGTAAATATCAATAGTAAGGGATGAGCCTGTTACAGGCAAAAAAGTACTTAAGCTTTTTAACAGCTTTTTTGAAGCAGAAGTGTATTTTAACAAGGCATAATTACTTTCTTTTTCATATCCAAAAAAGCTTACAACGCCAATATTATTGTATTTAAATACAGTGTCAACAGATTCCGTAGCCCACATAGTTGGATAATACGAAGCAGGTTTTAATATTTGTTTATCTCCATAAGCGATGTAAAAAAAACCTGAAGCGCCCCATGTTGTGCCCCAGCTGTTTTTAGCAATCCATGCCCCTTTGCCAGCTTGGGTTGTAATAGTATCGTTCCATCCTACAATACTAATGGCATGGTTGGGCCCGGTTCGGTCTGTTGAGTAAAAAATGTTTGTTTTCTTTTTATAATAGGCAGTGTCCCAATGGATGTTAGTTGCTACTGCTCCATAGTCCATTATAACTTTTTTTATCATCGGGATATTTCCATAAATACGTCGTGATTCAGGAAAGTAAGCAACAGGTTTTGCTTTTTTACAAGTAAATGTAGATATGTCAGTGGTATTGTATGGTACATCTGTTTCTAAAACGGCACCTTGAAGCCGCGATAAATAGGCTTGTGCAAAAAATTCGTTACCGCCTGCCCCAAAAGCCCAACTGTAACCATGACAGGTTGCCATGTTTTGTTCAGATAAGTCAAGCGCATTGATAGCAGAAAGTGGATTATACCACATTGACTCAATAGAGCTCAAAGCTGCAAAAGCCCAACAATTGCCGCCTGTATTGCCACTTCCCTGGTTTTTTACAGGTGAAACCAGGTTGTCATATTTTTGGCTTGTTTCGTTATATATTTTTCGCAAATCAAATACCGATGGAAGCCCTGAAACCATAGCAGATTTAAGTTTTGAGCTTTCTTCATTTTCTATATAATATTCGCTCAATTGTGTATAAGGAGGGATATACCCGGTTGTCTTTTCATCAATAGCAGCCCGCAATGATTTTTTCTTTTGGTAAAACTCAGTAAGTTCTTTGTTAACAGGGGGTATGTGTTTTTTCAATTGGGCAATTCCTACAGAAAAAGAAAAAAACAACAAAAGGGTAGTAATAAATGCCTGCCTGAAGTTTCTGATATTCATGTTATAATAGATTTCGTAATGTTTGTAGATATTCAATGGTTTTAAAAACATAAAATTAGCAAAAATTATGACATAATATACTTGGTATGATAGTTGTCAACTTAAAAGATTTTTGGTTCACAACTTTTTGTCCAACTAACAAGTAGTTGCCATAAAATAGTATATTTTTGTTGCCAAAATTTTGAAAACTGAATTTTTTTAAGATATAAAAACAATAAAATGAGCATTATTGAAAATTTGATCAGGAGTTTTTTTGGTTCTAAATCTGACCGTGATATTAAAGAAATTATGCCAATTGTGGCTAAAATACTGGCAGAATATGATAAGCTGAAAAACCTGAGCAATGACGAATTAAGGGCTTTAAGCTCGAATTTGAAAAACGAAATCAGGGACTTGATAAAAACAGAAAACGAGAAGGTTGATGCCTTAAAACAACAAGCAGACAATCCTGAGCTATCGATAGAAGAAAAAGAAGATATTTACAGGGACATTGATAAACTTGAAAAGCAAATAGATACCCTTGTAAAAGACAAGCTGGACGAAATGTTACCATTGGCATTTGCCATTGTAAAAGATACAGCCCGCCGTTTTTGTGAAAATGAAAAACTTGAAGTTACAGCTACTGATTTTGACCGTAATCTTGCTTCAAGCCGTAAAAGTATTGAAATTATCGGGGATAAGGCTTATTATAGTAAAAGATGGATGGCCGGAGGCAATGAAATAACATGGGATATGATACATTACGACTGCCAGTTGATTGGAGGTATTGTATTGCATCAGGGTAAAATTTCTGAGATGGCTACCGGAGAAGGTAAAACATTGGTTGCAACTTTGCCTGTGTTTCTGAATGCTTTGGCCGGGCGAGGGGTTCATGTTGTTACGGTAAACGATTATCTTGCCCGTCGTGACTCGGAGTGGATGGGTACGCTGTACGAGTTTCATGGCCTTTCTGTTGATTGTATTGATAAGCATCAGCCTAACTCAGAAGCCAGGCGTAAAGCATATTTGGCTGATATTACTTTTGGTACTAACAATGAGTTTGGCTTTGACTATTTGCGAGACAACATGACAAGCAGCCCGTCTGAATTGGTTCAGCGTGTCCATAATTATGCTATTGTGGATGAGGTGGACTCTGTACTTATTGACGATGCCCGTACACCACTTATTATATCCGGCCCGATCCCAAGAGGAGAAAACCATGAATTTGAAATGTTCAAACCTAAGGTAGAGTCGTTGTATAACGCTCAGCGTAAGCTTGTTACACAAATTTTGGCAGATGCAAAAAAAGCTATTGATGCCGGCGACAAAGAAAAAGGTGGGTTATTGTTGTTGAGGGCATACAAAGGCTTGCCCAAAAATAAAGCTTTAATCAAGTTACTTAGTGAAGAAGGCTTGAAAAACCTGATGCTTAAGACCGAAAATTTTTATATGCAGGACAATAACAAGCAAATGCACCTTGTTACAGATGAGCTTTATTTTGTTATTGACGAAAAAAACAATAGTATTGAGTTGACTGATAAAGGTATTGACCTGATTACAACCACCTCAGAAGACTCATCGTTTTTTATCCTGCCTGACATTGGGAGTGAAATAGCGGATATTGAAAAAAATATTACAGATCCGGCTAAAAAACTTGAGAAAAAAGAAAAACTTTTGCAGGATTATGCTATAAAAGCCGAACGCGTACATACCGTAAACCAACTTTTAAAGGCTTATACTTTATTTGAAAAAGACATTGAATACGTGGTTATGGACAACAAAGTAAAAATTGTTGACGAACAAACCGGGCGTATTCTTGAAGGCCGCCGTTATTCTGATGGGTTACACCAGGCTATTGAAGCTAAAGAAAATGTAAAAATAGAAGCTGCAACACAAACCTTTGCAACCATCACTTTACAGAACTATTTCAGGATGTACAAGAAACTTGCAGGTATGACCGGTACAGCCGAAACTGAAGCTGGAGAGTTTTGGAACATTTACAAACTTGATGTTGTGGTTATCCCAACCAATCGTCCGGTTATTAGAAAAGATTTTGAAGATAAAGTATATAAGACAAAACGCGAAAAATATAATGCCGTAATTGATGAAATAGCTGAGCTTATCGAAGCTGGCCGTCCGGTATTGGTTGGTACCACTTCGGTTGAAATATCAGAGTTGCTTAGCCGTATGCTCAAAATTCGCGGTATTAAGCATAATGTACTAAATGCAAAGTTGCATCAAAAGGAAGCAGAAATTGTTGCAGAAGCTGGTAAATCAAAGACTGTGACTATTGCTACAAACATGGCAGGTCGTGGTACTGACATTAAACTATCTGCTGAAGTTAAGGCTGCCGGAGGTTTGGCCATTATTGGCACCGAAAGGCATGAGTCTCGCCGTGTTGACAGACAGTTGCGTGGTCGTGCAGGCCGTCAGGGCGACCCTGGTTCTTCACAGTTTTTTGTTTCGTTAGAAGATGACTTGATGCGACTCTTTGGTTCTGATCGTATTGCTTCTATCATGGACAGGCTGGGGTTGAAAGAAGGTGAAGTTATTCAGCATTCAATGATTTCAAGGTCTATCGAAAGGGCACAAAAGAAAGTAGAAGAAAACAACTTTGGTATCCGTAAGCGGTTGCTCGAATATGACGATGTGATGAACTCGCAGCGTGAAGTGATATACAAACGTCGCAGAAATGCTTTGTTTGGAGAGCGTTTGACCCTCGATATATCCAACATGTTGCTTGATATATGCGAAAATATTGTTGAACGCAATCATGAGGCTGGAGACTTTGAACAGTTTAACCTGGATATAATCATGAATTTAGCAGTAGAATCTCCTTTTACCGAAAAAGAGTTTAAGGAAATGTCTGTTAAAGAAATGATTGAAAAATTACATGCTGGTGTTTGGGAAGCTTATAAGCATAAGATGAACCAGATAGCCCAACAAGTGGCCCCTGTAATTAAAGATGTTTATGAGAAACAAGGGGCACAGTATGAGAATATGGTTGTTCCTATCTCAGACGGCATACACGTATATCAGATTTTGTTCAACCTCAAGAAAGGAGCTGAAAGCAACGGGGCTGAAATGATAAAAAGTTTTGAAAAGCTTGCAATTCTGATGAATATTGACGATGCTTGGCGTGAGCACCTTCGTGAAATGGACGACCTGAAACAATCTGTTCAGAATGCTGCTTATGAGCAGAAAGACCCGCTTTTGATTTACAAGTTTGAGTCATTTAAGCTTTTCCGCACCATGATTGAGAATGTAAACAAGCAAATAGTTTCATTGCTAATGAAAGGGCATGTTCATTCTCCAGAACAAAATCAACCGCAGCGCCAACAAGCTCCTCACAAAATTGATTTGAGCAAACTCAACATGAGCCGTTCAAATTCATTGCCGGGAAGCAGGCCCCAGATGAATACCAACAGAGAACAACAACCTATGCAGCCTATTAAGGTAGAAAAAAGGATTGGCCGTAATGATCCCTGCCCTTGTGGAAGCGGTAAAAAATATAAAAACTGTCATGGACAGAACGCAGAATAATTAACAATTAAAATTGAAAAATATGGCTAATAAAAGAACTCTCAAGAAAGATATTAATTATCTGACATACGAACTGATTTCAGAAGTTTTGGTTTACAGATTTTATCATCCAGAGGCTGATCAAAATGTGTTGAACGAAATTTTGGGAACACTGATCGAAAACCGAAATAACCTTGTTGGCAGGATTAACCATATCAACGGGAAAGACAACCCCAAGTTGGTGAAACAGCATTTTAGCTCTATCCGTAAGGATTTTCAAAACAGCGTGACTATACTCGATAAGTTGGCTAAAACTAAAAAGTAATAATTTAAGGCTATTTAGTTTTCTATGTTTGAAAGGATTAGGGCAAAAGTTCTTAAAGAAGACAATCTTGTTCAGTTTAGAAAAGACCATTCCGACAAAAAGATAGTGTTTTGTACCGGTTGTTATGACATATTGCAATCTGGGCATGCGGTGTTTTTCAATCAATGCAAAGAGTATGGAGACATTCTTGTTGTCGGGGTTGGTCGTGATGCTGTAATTACAAAGTTAAAAGGAGCTGGGCGTCCTGTAAATCCTGAAAATAACAGGTTGTATCTTGTAGCATCTTTGCTTGATGTGGATTACGCCGTTTTAAATGGCGAAGAAATCAGGCCTGGCAAGATAGACTTTTATAACATTATTGAAAAGCTCCGTCCTGACGTATTTGTCCTCAATGATGATGACTCTGCATTAGCAGAAAAGGAGGTACTTTGCAATAAGTTTGGAGTGAAAATTGAATTGGTGTCGCGCGTTGTTCCTGAAGAATTGGAAGCAACATCTACTACACGGATTATAGATAAAATAAACTTTTCTTTTAAAGCTCCTTTGCGTATTGATTTTGCAGGAGGTTGGGCAGATGTACCTTATATTATGGGCGATGAAACTGGTTATGTAACCAATGTTGCCATCAAACCGCTTATAGAATATAATAAGGGAAAGTTTAACTTTTCTGGTTACCCGCGTGGAAGCGGGCTAAGTACATCTACGGCAGTGAAATTGCTTGAAATGATTAGTGCCAAGAACTACAATTCAGACTCAAAGCCTCTAAATGTTATAGCAGAAGACCTTTTTAACCTTGAAAATACAGAGTTGAAGTGGGCTATAGGCCGTCAAGACCAATATGCCATTGTTTATGGCGGGTTCAATTGCTTTGAATTTGGCAAAAACTATGGAAAACCTGTTGGTACAGAAACAGATAAAGAAAAACTTGAGAAATTCAGGGCCAACCTTTTGCTTTTGCATACCGGGGTGTCTCGCAATGCTCAATCAGCAGTTGAACAGGTTTATCTTAATTTTCATACAACTGAAGGAAAAGCTGCCCTTAAGAAAATAAGCGATTGTGGAAAAGCTTTCTTCACTGCATTTCAACAAGGAGACTTTATGAAATGTGCTTCAATTATGGAAGAAAACTTTGAAGCCCAAAAACAGCTTGCCAAAGCTACATCTAACGAATACCTTGATGAAATGTATGCTTTTGCTAAGCAAAATGGAGCCTATGGTGGCAAAATATGCGGAGCAGGCGGTGGCGGGGCTTTCATATTTTACTGCAAAGACCCGGTGAAGCTCAAACAAGCTATGAAACATCAGTTTGTGGATTGTTTCGAGATTGATTTTGAGTTCGAATACAAGAGTATAAAGGAGTTGAATACTATTTAGTGTTTGATGGTGCTGATTATTAGAGGGATAAAATTGTTTATATTTTTTTATCCAGAAAATCCGCAATCCTTGAATTAATAATCCTTTCGTTAACAATTATTATTTTTTTTAAATGGTCAAATTTTATATTTTTGATTGTTTGAAAAAGACAGAAAATACAATTAGTAACTAATTTAAAATAAACGACAAGATGAAATTTGTAATTTCCAGCAACGTATTATTTGAGCGTTTACAGGCTATTAATAAAGTAATTAGCAGCAAAAACACTTTACCAATCCTTGACAATTTTTTGTTTGACTTGTCTGATAAAAAATTGACCATAACAGCATCAGATTTGGAGTCCACTATGATTACTTCCCTGGATCTTGAAAACGCTGAAGGAGAAGGGGTAATAGCTATTCCTGCCAAGCGTTTGATAGATACATTGAAGGAATTTTCGGTGCAGCCGCTTACTTTTGATGTCAATACAGACACTTATGCTACTGTAATCCTTACCCAGAACGGTAAGTTTACCATTACCGGCCAGAATGGGGATGATTTTCCTACATTAGCAAGGCTTAAAGACGATAAAAAGTCTGTTATGGTGGATGCCAATATATTATTCAGTGGTATTTCAAAAACGTTGTTTGCTGCAGCTGAAGATGACCTCAGGCCTATTATGAATGGTATTTTTATGGAAATCTATTCAAGTGGGTTGACATTTGTGGCTTCTGACGGTCATAAACTGGTTCGTTACCGTCGCACAGATGTTACCGTTGAAGAAGAAGGTTCATTTGTGTTGCCCCAAAAACCAGCTACTTTGTTGAAGACTGTTTTGGCTAAAGAGCAAGGAACTGTGGCTGTTTCTTATGATGATAGAAATGCATATTTCCAAATGGCCAACTATAAAATGGTTTGTCGCTTGCTCGAAGGGTCATACCCAAGTTATGCTGCAGTTATCCCCAATAACAATCCTAACAAGATGATTATTGACAGGGTTGAGATTTATACGACCATCAAAAGGGTGGCAGTGTTTTCAAACCAGGCAAGTAACCTCATCAAGTTACAAATAGCCAACAACCAGTTGATTGTTTCTGCCCAGGATATCGATTTTTCAATTTCAGCATTCGAAAGGCTTAATTGTCAATATGATGGAGATGAAATTGAGATTGGGTTCAAATCACAGGCTTTGCTTGATATTTTGTCAAACCTTTCGAGCGAACATGTGGTAATTGAGCTTTCAGACCCTGGTAGGGCAGGTATCATCCTTCCTGTTGAGAAAGACATTGAGGCAGAAGATATTTTAATGCTCCAAATGCCTTTACAGATTAGCTAAATTTTAGTTTATATTTGAACATTTATTTGATAAAGACCTGTGCGATGCCTCGGCAGGTCTTTATTGCTTCTAAAAAAAACAAAAAATGGAATTGAACCTTAAAAATCCTTTGATATTCCTTGATCTTGAAACTACAGGGTTGAATATCGTCTCTGACAGAATAGTAGAAATAACCATTTTGAAAGTATTTCCGGGAGGAAAAGAGGAGGTAAAAACTTACCGCGTCAACCCTGAGATGCCTATTGATCCAAAAGCAACAGCAGTTCATGGCATTACAGACGAAGATGTAAAAGATTGCCCCACATTTAAAGAGCTTGCCCAAACATTGGTGAATGAATTTGAAGGCTGTGATTTTGCCGGGTTTAATTCTAATAAATTTGACTTCCCTATGTTGGCCGAGGAATTTCTGAGGGCTAATGTTGATTTTGATTTAAAAAAGCGCAAATTTGTTGATGTTCAGGTGATATTCCATAAAATGGAACAACGTACGCTGAGCGCTGCTTATAAGCTTTATTGCAACAAAGAATTAGTAGATGCACATAGCTCAAAGGCTGATACTTATGCTACTTATGAAGTTTTACAAGCCCAACTTGACAAATATCAAGGAAAGAAATTTGTTGATGCTGCCGGAAACACCTCTGAGCCTATTACTAATGATATTGATTTCCTTTCAAAATTTTCTGCACACAATTCGAACGTTGACTTTATTGGCCGGATTATCTATAATGAAAAGGGTGTAGAGGTTTTCAACTTTGGTAAATACAAGGGAATGCCTGTGGTTGATGTGTTGAAAAAAGACCCTTCGTATTATTCATGGATGATGAACGGCGATTTTCCTCAATATACAAAGAATGTGCTTACAAAAATAAAACTGCGCGAGTTTCAGAAATAGAAAAAGCTATGGTTGCCCAGCATCAAATTGTATTACCTGAGTTCCGGAGAGGGTTTCATTTAGTTACCTCTCATATAGAACGTAACTTACCTGTGCTTCCTAAAACTGGTATAGTCAATCTTTTTATTCAGCATACTTCTGCTGCATTAACTATTAATGAAAATGCCGATCCTTCTGTAAGAGCTGATTTCAGGACATTTACAGATAAGATTATTCCTGACGGCGACCGTTGCTTTTCGCATACCCTTGAAGGCGATGATGATATGCCGGCACACATCAAATCTTCTGTTTATGGACAATCGTTAACAATACCTGTAACTAATGGCCGTTTAAACCTTGGAACATGGCAAGGTATTTATTTATGCGAATTTCGCGATTATGGAGGCCCTCGCCACATTGTAATAACTGTAATAGGAGAGTGATATGCGGGAAGATAGTTTTAACTCATTGACTCCAAAAAAAGTTTGGCATTTTTTTAGTGAAATATGTCAAATACCAAGGCCTTCAAAACATGAAAAGGCTATAATAGCTTATTTGGAAAGTTTTGCAAAACAACGAGGCTTGGATTACCTGGTAGATAAAGGGGGAAACATAATTATCTATAAAAAAGCCACACTGGGTTATGAAAACAAACCTGTTATTGTTTTACAGTCCCATGTTGACATGGTTTGCGAAAAAAATGCTGATACAACCCACGATTTTTTTAGCGAGCCAATAAATGCTTATGTAGAAGACGGGTGGGTAAAAGCTCAAGGTACAACCCTTGGCGCTGATAATGGCATTGGCGTAGCTATGCAGCTTGCATTGCTTGATGATATTGATATTCAGCATGCTGCGCTTGAATGCATTTTTACTGTCGATGAAGAAACTGGCCTGACAGGGGCTTCTACTCTTGAAGCTTCTGCAATAAATGGCCGCACGATGATAAACCTCGATTCGGAAGATGAAGGCATCATTTTCATTGGCTGTGCCGGGGGAGTTGAAACGATTGGTTATTGCACGCCTGAATATTCAAATGTTCCAGACAACTGTGCTGCTTTTGTCCTTACTGTGTCTGGTTTGCAGGGAGGACACTCCGGAGATGACATCAATAAGGGCAGGGGCAATGCTATAAAGATTCTTACCCGCTTGCTGTATCAATTTCAGAAACACGCGTCATTCTATATGTCTGATATTTCGGGTGGAAATTTGCATAATGCCATTCCTCGCGAAGCTAAGTCTTCATTTGTGATTGAAAAATCAAAAACTACCGTTTTTGTTAAAGAAACAAATGATTTAATCAAACACATCCTGGATGAGAATAAAGACAATGAGCCCAATCTTCAAATCCAGGTAAAGGAAACCCTGCTTCCTGAAAAAGTCTATACCAAGGATTTTTCGGCACGTTTGATTTGTACACTCTATGCTTTGCCTCATGGGGTTGTGGCTATGAGCAATACTATCCCTGGATTGGTCGAAACTTCTACCAACCTGGCATTTGTCCGTCATACAACTGATGGCCGGATAGAGATTGGCACCAGTCAGCGTAGCGCTTTGCAAACCGCTAAATATGATATTTCGCAGCAGGTAGCTTCGGTTTTCATTCTTGGAAGTATGGAATATGTTCATACTATGGGCTATCCAGGGTGGAAGCCTAACAAAAACTCGCGGATATTAAAGCATGCAGAGGGTGTTTATCAAAAAATGTTTGGTAAAGAACCTGTCATTACTGCCATTCATGCAGGCCTTGAGTGCGCTTTGTTTGTAGATAAAATCCCTGGCTTGGATGTTATTTCTGTAGGGCCTACCATTAAAGGGGCACACTCTCCTGACGAAAGGCTCAGTATTGAAAGTGTTGAAAAGTTTTGGAAGTATTTGATTGAAATACTTGAAACGTGGTAAAATATAAATAAAAGAATCTTATCATCTGCAATGCAAAGGAAATACCAGCACCTGTTTTTTGATTTAGACCGTACTTTATGGGATTATGATGCTAATGCAAAAGAAACGCTTTGTGATATCTACGAAAAATATGACCTTGCTTCTAAAGGGGTTGATCTGGATAAATTTTTGCATGATTTTACCCGCTTTAACAACATCCTTTGGGCCCAGTTCCGTCATGGTGAAATAAAAAAAGAATATCTCAAGGTTCGCAGGTTTTATCTTACTTTGAAAAGTAGCCAGATTAAAGATAATGATTTGGCAAAGGCTGCATCTGATGATTATCTTTCAATTAGCCCTGAGAAAACCAGATTAATACCCGGGGCTATGGAACTACTCGAATATCTTAGTGGAAAATATCACATGCATATTATAACCAACGGTTTTACTGAGGTTCAATTTAAAAAATTGAGAAATTGCAAACTTGAAAAGTATTTCGAAAGGATTGTAACTTCAGATATGGTAAAGGCCAATAAACCTAAGAAAGAGATATTTCATTATGCTCTGTCTGGCGCTAATGCTCAAAAGTCAACCTCATTGATGATTGGTGACGATTGGGATATAGACATTATGGGAGCCAAATATTTTGGTTTTGACCAGGTTTATTTCAACCGTGACGGAAAAGAGCTGAAAGGAAAAGCTACTTATGAAATACATTCATTAGAAGAATTAATAACTATACTTACATAATTCAAACAAAAACCAATCAACTATGAAAAAAAAATTTTTTTACCTCGTATTGTTTAGTTTGCCTATTTTAGGCTGTGCGCAGACTAAGCTAATCCCTTTTAACAGTAGTAATATCTATTATGAAGGCAGGATGTTGTATAAACCAGAAGCTGCTGTTTTTAACTGGTCCGGCAACTCTGCAACCATTATAATTGATGGTACAGAGATTTCTGCAGTAATGAAAGACTTAGATACTGCCAACTATTACAATGTTATTGTTGATGATAGCGTAATAGCTAAGTTTCATACCGATACAGTAAAAAAAAGCTATGTATTGGTTAGTGGTTTAAAAGCCGGTAAGCACAAAGTACAAATTTTTAAACGAACAGAATGGGATAAAGGTAAAACTTTGTTTTATGGCTTTGAAACTAATTCAAATACAAAAGTGTTGCCTCCATTGCCTCCTAAGAAACGCAAGATTGAATTTTATGGCAATTCCATCACCTGCGGATATGCCAATGAGGACTTTACCAATCAAGACCGTTGGTTTGGCTATTTTCAGAATAATTATCTTACTTATGCCGCTATGACAGCCCGTCATTTCGATGCTCAGTATTCATGTGTTGGCAAAAGTGGCATTGGTATTGTCATCAGCTGGTTTCCACTGTTGATGCCCGAAATGTACAATCGTCTTGACCCAACCGACTCTACCTCTGTCTGGGATTTTAGCAAATACACTCCTGATATTGTGGTTATCAACCTCTTGCAAAACGATTCGTGGTTGACCAATCGCCCTGACCATGAGCAGTTCAAATACAGGTTTGGGACAAAGAAGCCAGAAGTGTCTTTTGTTATTGAGGCGTATAAAAACTTTGTATCGTCTATTCGTAAGGTTTATCCCAATGCCCATATTATTTGTGCTTTAGGAAGTATGGATGCCACACGCGAAGGTTCTCCCTGGCCTGGATATATCGAAACTGCTGTCAAACAACTTGCTGACCCGAAAGTATATACATGTTTCTTTCCTTACAAAAATACAGGCGGGCATCCTAAAGTGTCTGAACATAAAGTGATGGCAAACCAACTTATTGACTTTATTGACAAGAATATTAAATGGTAATTTTTATAAAAGCCTTTTTGAATATAATTCTTAAAGGCTTTTTTCCTTGAATAGAAAAATGTTTTTTAATATTTTAAGATAAAATTCAACACATCAACGTCTTGACTCTTGCTTCATCAATTCCGGCCCTTTCAATTTGTTGCAAAATAATGAATAGGAAAGACGGTTTACCTTTTTTTAAAATAATAAAATATATATATTTGCAGCCTTGATGTTAAAAACGGTCTGGTAGCTCAGTTGGATAGAGCAACAGCCTTCTAAGCTGTGGGTCACAGGTTCGATTCCTGTCCAGATCACTAAAAATTTAAAACCTAACAATATGTCTGAAGTAAATAACGAGCATTCAGGAATTGAGAACGTAGGCGAAGCACTAAGCAAAGCCGAATTGTTTATTGAAAAAAATAAAAAGCCGATTATCATTGCAGTTGCAGCTATTGTTTTAGTGATTGGAGGCTATTTTGTTTTCAAAAAAGCTTATGTAGCTCCAATGGAAAAAGAAGCACAGGAACAAATGTTTGTTGCTGAGAAATATTTCGAAAAAGACTCTTTCCAGCTTGCTCTTAATGGAGATGGTAACAATTGGGGTTTTTTAAAAATTACTGAAGAATACGGAATTACAAAAGCAGCTGACCTTGCACATTATTATGCTGGTATTTGTTATTTACAAACTGGCAATTTCAAGGCTGCTATTGAACACCTTGAAGAGTATGATGGCGATGACAAACTTATAGCCCCTATTGCTGTTGGTGCAACTGGCGATGCTTATGTAGAGCTTGGCGATTTAAAGAAAGGAGCTAAACTTTATGAGAAAGCTGCTGATATGTCTGAAAACGACTTTACCTCACCACTTTATTTAATGAAAGCTGGCGTTATATATGAAAATCTTAAAGACTTCAAAAAAGCTTTAGCAATTTACAAACAGATTAAGAAAGATTTTCCTCGTAGTACTGAAGGCCGTACTATTGACAAGTATATTACCAGGGCTGAATTACTGTCAAAATAATTTTTGAGCCAAAAGATGGCAACAATTTACAAACCTGCATACAATGAAGTCCCTTCGGGGGCAGGAAAGTCATTTGGTATTGTTGTAAGCGAATGGAACCCTGAAATTACAGAGGCATTATTAGATGCTGCTTGTAGTACACTCCTGAAATATGGGGTAAAAGAAAAAGACATTCATGTAAAAAGGGTTCCAGGCAGCTTTGAATTAACTTTGGGTGCCCAGTTTTTTGCCGAATATACTGAAGTTGATGGTGTAATTTGCCTGGGGTGTGTTATTCAGGGTGATACACCTCATTTCACTTATGTATGTCAAGGCGTTACACATGGAATTACAGAATTAAACCTCGAATACAACATTCCATTTGTTTTTGGGGTAATCACTACAAATACTTTTGAGCAGGCCAAAGACCGTGCTGGCGGAAAACTTGGAAACAAAGGGGAAGAGTCGGCTATCGTTGCCCTGAAAATGGCTGCCCTTCAGGATGAAATGAGCAAATAAGTTTATTCGGGAAAATCATCCACTTCAATCAGGGCAAAAGGTATTTTTACAATTTCTTTGAAGTCAGTACCTAAATCAAGCATTTCCTTATCATCTTTGATGTAGTACCAATTTACGGTAACACTCAGGTTGTTTTGGAACAAATACATGTTCAGGTAATCAAATAAAGACATTAAAACCCTGTTAGTGCTGCTATTTGAATAGTCGAGCATGATAGATACTTCGGTGTGCTTTTCGGGATGTTTGGCATAATTGGCCACGGCTTCAAAAAGCGGGTCATACGTTTCGGTAATATCTTCGGGAATAGACCTGCCAGCTATCAGGAGTTTGCCTTTGTCAAATTTGATTAAAGGGGTATGGGCGGTTCTTTCTAAATAAAATTCCATTGTCGTATGATTCAATTATCGCACACTTTTCATTAAGTAAAATTAATATCTTTTTTGAAATAGAGAAATTTTAGACCCCTAAAATTATAAATATCAATAAATTGACGTTATTTGTCATGCCCAATATTAATTATCCGCAAATTACCATGTTCACTTTTACATCGTGAGGAAGTGCCGGAATACTTTCAAAAAGTTGAAACTCAAAGCATACCCCTATTTTAAAAGCATTAGAAGTGGACAAAAATCGGTCATAATAGCCTTTGCCGCGTCCAAGCCTGTTGCCAGACTTGTCAAAGGCTATTCCGGGAATAATAAGGGCTTCGATTTGTTCAATATCACTGAAAACCGTACCTGTCGGTTCGAGAATGTTGTAACGATTTTTTTTCATCTGACTTTCACCCTCAAACTGTGAAAAAACTATGTCATCATCAGAGACTACAGGCAAAAGGATAGTTTTTGATGTGGAATATTTTATAATTAAAGGCGTTAAATCAACTTCCATCGGCATAGGCCAGTACATGGCAATGGTTTGCGAATGGACAAATTGGGGCAGTCGTTCAATTTTGTCAGCAATTATTTGCGAGTGGACTGGGTAATAGTCTTGACTTTGCTTCTTTTTCAATTCCTTGATGGAATTTCTTATTTCTGATTTATTCAACATATACAGTGTCAGGTATTGCTTTATTTGTTAACAAAAGGCCTGAATAAGTAAAAATAATGTTATTTTGTAAACTGGTATATGGTTGTTCGAAAATTGCATTAAAATTGGGTAAAAAAGCGTGAAAATAAAAATGTATGTCTAAGCTTCTGAAAATTAATGCTTCTGCCGGTTCGGGCAAAACCTTTCGTCTTACCCGCGAAATGCTTCTTTTGTTGACCCGCAACCCTGAAAACTACAAACACATACTTGCTATTACTTTCACCAACAAGGCTGCTGCTGAAATGAAGAGCAGGGTTTTAAAGGCATTGCTTGAAATAAATACAGACAAAGGCTCTGTGCACCTCAAAGCTTTGGCTGACCTTAATAAAATGCCTGTTGAAGCCATTCAGAAAAAGGCTGATGAAGCGTTGTTCAACATTCTGCACAATTATTCTTTGTTATCTGTAATAACCATCGACAGTTTCTTTCAGAGGGTTATCAAGTCGTTTGCCCGTGAAATGGGCTTTCAAATGAACTTTGATATTGAAATGGACCTGGATTCCGTCCTTGTTTCTTCAGCCCATGAAATGATAAATGACCTGAAAACAGGCGATAAACTAACCGAATGGCTTGCAGAGCTTGCAATAAAACGCATTGAAGAAGGTAAAAGCTGGAGCTTTGAAGATGACATCGTTTCGATGGGTAAACAATTGTTTAACGAAGATTTTAAGCTATTTTCAGAAACCTTTCACAATAGAATTAAAGACAGGGATTGGTTATTGAGATATAAGCAATTGCTCGTACAGTATAAAAAGCACATAGAAGTGCATACACTGAAAATGTTGGCCGTTTTATCTGCTGATGCCAAAAGGATAATGGATAAATACCAGGTAGGTGCTGATTCTTTTAAAGAGAAGAGCAGGGGAATAGGAACATTTATGCTTAGCTTGGATAAATACTTTGTTAAAGACCTTCCTGCCTGCGTTAATAAATATAAAGATGATGTAAGCCTCTGGCCGCAGTCCGATAAGGTGGCTAATAGTGTAATTGCTGCTGCAAATGCTGGTCTTGAAAAGATTTTGAAAGATGCAGTGAACCTGATTCAGGTAAAAAAGAAAAGTTTTAACAGTTGCAGCCTGGTGTTGGACAATTTTTATACGCTGGGAATCCTTTCGGAATTGAGCCAAAAGATTGACGATTATTCCAAAGACAATAACTTGTTTCTGCTGTCCAATACCGCTTATTTTTTGCATGAAATAATCGGGAATAACGATGTGCCGTTTGTGTATGAAAAAATGGGGCAGATGTATTCGCATTTTATGATTGACGAATTTCAGGATACATCAATCATTCAGTGGAATACGCTGAAGCCCCTTATCGCTGGTAGTTTAGCATCGGGCGGAAAGTCCTTAGTTGTGGGCGATCTGAAACAGTCTATTTATCGCTGGCGAAATACCGACTGGCGCATCATGGCCCAAAAGGTTGATGAAGACGTGAAAGAGCAAGGGGTTAAAGAAGAAACGCTGGATAAAAATTACCGGAGCGACTATAATATAGTGGCTTTCAACAATTCTTTCTTTTTTCAGGCTGCGGAAAGCATTCAGAAATCTTTGACTGACGAGATGGTAAGTGTTGGTTTTGAAGACAATATCTTCAAAACAATGATTAAAAAGGCTTATGAAAGTAACTTTCAGCTTGCCAAAAATCAGGATAAGGGATTGGTCAAAATAGATTTCATCGATACTACGGAGAAAGAAGTTGAAGGCGAAAAGGTAAAGCTTGATTTTAAAGCAGAATCGCTTCAACTCATGCTTGCAGACCTTAAATTGATTGGAGAGAAAGGTTCGACAGCAATTCTCGTAAGGACTAATAAGGAAGGGCAAGAGGTAATGGACTTCATTAATGAAAATAACCGGCTTGAAGAAGACCCAACTAAAAGAATAGCTGTAATTTCTGATGAAACAGCATTGCTATCTAATTCAGTAGCAGTGAATTTCATACTTAACATTTTTCAGTATTATATAAACCCTGTAAATGTTATAAATAAAGAAGAACTGGTCAATAACTGGAATATTATTTTGTCTGAAATGCAGGCTAATCAGGCTAAAGTGCAATGGAATGAATTGTCTGTATTGCTAAAGGAAAATGAACATTTTCGTTTTCTTTTGCCCGACAGGCTTTTAGAAAAGGTTATTGAGCTGTTCCAGCTAAATCAGGTTACTTCATATCTTCCATATCTGCAACGCTTTTATGATGTAGTCAATGAGTACCTGCACCGATCGGGCAGCAGGCATTTGCTGGGTTTTGTTGATTATTGGGAAGAAAAAAAAAGCAAAACATCTTTGTCTTTGACTGAGAATCAAAAAGCAGTGAGGATAATAACCCTGCATAAATCCAAAGGTCTGCAGTTTGACAATGTTTTAATTCCTTTCTGCAATTGGCCTATGGAATATAAAAATTTTGATGCACCTTTGAAATGGGTACAAGGCGATTATCATTTGTTTAAAGCCATTGAACATGCTCCGGTTCAATTCTCAAAGGCCATGGAAAACTCCTATTTTTCTAAAGATTATTACATAGAAAAAGCTCAGTTTTATTTGGATAATTTGAATTTGTTGTATGTTGCTTTTACCCGTCCTAAAAACAACTTGTATTTATATTGTGAGTTTAACGAGTCAAAGTCTTATACAGTCTCGCATTTGGTGAATGATGTATTGAGAAACTCTAATAATATTGATGGTTCTATTTTTCCGCAAGTAAACCTTCAAAAATATTGGGATAAAGAAAATATGTCCCAATATCAAATAGGCAGCTATTCAGTTCCGGAAGACAAAGATGCTGAAAGTATTGAAAATATTGAACTATATAATTTGCCAGTTTCAGCAATAGACGAACATCTGAAGTCAAAGCCTTTGGTGTATGATTTTGCTTCGCAGCAAAAAGCTTCGAAACGGTTGAGTGGAAACACGATGCACAAGCTTTTTCAATACATTTATAAGGCAGAAGATATAGATAAAGCTATTAACAAGTTGGTAGGAGAGGGATTAATTTCAAGTGTTGACAGACAGATTTATTCAGAAAGAGTAAATAGCCTTGTAATGAAGGAGCCTTATAAAGACTGGTATTGTGGAGACTGGAAAGTTTATACCGAAGCTGCTATTGTTGTTCCCAAACAACACGAGTACCGGCCTGACCGGGTTATGATAAATGGGAAAAAGGCGGTTGTTGTGGATTACAAATTTGGTTTTGTCCAAAAGGATAGCTATATTAAACAGGTTTCAGACTATAAGCAAACGCTTTTAGATATGGGTTTTGAGCATGTTGATGCTTTCATCTGGTATGTTTCGCTCGATAAATACGTGATGGCATAAAAAAAGCTGCACAATTTGTACAGCTTTTTGTTTATTTGTTTGCTTAATATTAAGCTTTGTTAGCGCTTCCAAGCACATGGATAGTTTTATGCATGTACAATTTCTTGAGTTCGTCACGAGCCGGGCCTAAGTATTTGCGAGGGTCAAATTCTGCAGGTTTTGTAGCAAATACTTCACGTACAGCAGCTGTCATAGCTAAACGGCCGTCTGAGTCAATGTTGATTTTGCAAACAGCTGATTTTGCAGCTTCACGAAGTTGTTCTTCTGGAATACCAATTGAATCCTTCAAAGCACCACCATACTTGTTGATAGTTTCAACATATTCTTGTGGAACAGAAGATGAACCGTGAAGAACGATAGGAAATCCGGGAATTCTCTTTTCAATTTCTTTCAAAATATCAAAACGTAAGGGAGGAGGGACTAATATGCCGTTGGCATTACGTGTACATTGTGCAGGAGTAAATTTGAATGCTCCGTGTGAGGTCCCAATTGAAATTGCCAATGAATCAACACCTGTACGGTTTACGAAATCTACAACCTGATCAGGTTCTGTATAGGTATGGTGATCAGCCTGTACCTCATCTTCAATACCAGCCAAAACTCCAAGTTCGCCTTCTACTGTTACATCATATTTGTGAGCATACTCAACAACTTGTTTGGTAAGCTCAATGTTTTTTTCATAAGGAAGGTGAGAACCATCAATCATAACTGATGAGAAACCCATATCGATACAGCTTTTGCAAAGCTCGAATGAATCCCCATGGTCTAAGTGCAATACGATTGGAATTGCATAACCTAATTCTTTAGCATATTCTACAGCGCCTTGTGCCATATAACGGAGCAGTGTCTGATTGGCATATTTACGGGCTCCGCTTGATACCTGCAATATAACAGGTGATTTTGTTTCAACACATGCAGAAATAATAGCCTGCAATTGTTCCATATTGTTGAAGTTAAAAGCAGGAATTGCATATCCTCCTTTTACAGCTTTCTGGAACATTTCTTTGGTGTTAACCAAACCTAATTCTTTATAATGGATCATCGTTTTATGATTTTAATTAAAATTGCCGCAAAGATAATTAAAATTGTGAAAGACAAGTATTAATAACGCTATTTAGATGTAATTTAGAATGCTTGAAGTGTTTTTTTTGGGGTTAAAATTTTGAATATCAATAATGTATATTTTTTTCTTCTTTTTTAGTAACATCTGTTTATTAAACGGAATAAATTTCTTTATTTTGCAGCAACAATAAAAATACATTTTTATGGACGATGGCCCGGCGAATATAATGTTTAATACAGCCTTAACCGATTAGGTGTCATTGTTGCACCTTCTTGTTTAAGGTTTAAATGAAGGTGCTTATGCATATTGTAAAAGTTTTCAAAATCCATTTTTCAAGTTACATTGAAGCATTAATATTGCCTTTGCGAAGGTTTTTGCTGTTGTATTCTTACCGATGTTACTGGTAACAGTTTCACAAACCGGATATGAATAAAAATAGTATTAAAACCTGCAAAAAGAATATAATATGCTTACAATATGGAAACAAAAACACAAATTAATTGAGATTGATAATTTCGAAAGAAATTGCTGGGTTAATGTTACTAATCCAATTCCTGAAGAAATAGACCGCCTGATTGAAGAATTTCGTATCCCGGAAGATTATATCCGCGATATTCTTGATGCTGATGAGCGTTCGCGTACCGAAGCTGAAGGCCGTTGGTTAATGATAATTATCCGTATTCCGGTATTTCGCACAGACAATGGTATTCCTTACATTACAGTGCCTTTGGGTATTCTTATATCCCCTCATTCTATTGTTACCATTTGTTTGTACGAGAATGATGTTATCAGAAGTATTCTATATCCTGTTAAAACAAAGGCCATAAATCTTGAAAATAAGATAAATTTTGTACTTGAGCTTTTTCAGCGTTCGTCAAGTCAGTATTTGAAATACCTCAAAGATATTAACCTTCGGACAAACCAAATAGAAAGGGATTTAGAAAGGTCAACTAAAAATAAAGAGCTTCAAAACCTTTTGAGGATGGAGAAATGTCTTGTTTTTTTCATTACCTCATTGAAATCTAATGAGATGCTGCTTCAAAAGCTTCAACGTTCAAGGTTTGCCTCCAGTGAAGAGCTAGATGAAGACCTTTTGGCTGATGTAATTATCGAAACGAAGCAGGCTATTGAGATGTCGCAAATATATAGCGATATTCAGGCAGGGTTGATGGATGCTTTTGCTTCGTTGATTTCAAACAACCTTAACGTGGTGATGAAGCAGCTTACCTCAATTACCATTATTTTGATGATCCCTACTCTTATTGCGAGCTTTTTCGGGATGAACCTGCACAACTTTATTGAAGATTCGCAATATGGCTTTGTTTCTGTAGTTGTAGGTTCTTTACTGTTATCAATTATTGGAGTTTTGATATTCAGGAGACGACAGTTTTTTTAAAATTTAAAGCCAACTGTTAATAGAAATTTTCCTGAAGATGTTTCTAATTCAGCCTTTGGTAAAGCGCTATGGTTGTACATCAAATAATTTTCTGAAACGGTTTGCAAAGAGTATGTAAAATCGATGTACGTATTTCCTGTATTATAACCAAAGCCGGCAGCATAGAGCATCGTATAAGCGTCTGAGTTGAGCATTCCGCTTGAATAGGGGCTTTGTTTATAGGCACAACCTCCTCGTAAGTAGAATTTGTTCAGTTTTGCTTCAGCCCCCAACCTAAACGTTTGGGCAATCCTCATATTATCTTTCATTTCTGAGTTTTCAGTACTAAAATAGTCGGCTCCGTAATCGCTATTGGAGAATTTAATTTTGGTAAAATCCTCAATTTCGTAATCAAAACTGATTAAGCCTTTATCTTCAAATAAATAGGAGATTCCAGCTGTATATTTTGCCGGAGTAGTAATATCATAAGATTCTGACATGGCTCCAAGTTCATATCCATATTCGTCAGTTGGGACTTCAACAAAAGTTTTACCATTGTCAGGCGTTGCTGTCATACGAGTGCTTGTTTCTTGGGTGATTTTTATAAAACTTGGAGTTTGGATAGATAATCCCAACCGTAAAGTCTCAATAGGCCTGTAAATAACCCCAATACCAAGGTTCCAACCTTTAACCCAGGTGTCCAAATTGTAACCAAAGCTAAAAGAATTATCTGTAATCAAGTCGTTAATGTCTATCTCTGTATGGTTGGTTTTATATTGATAATTGCCTGAAATAATGTTGAAATTGAACCCCAAATATAATTTATGGTCATAGTTAGTACCCATTCCAAAATAATAGGTTCCTACAGAACCATTTTTTTCAAGGGTATGCTGTTGCTTGAGTGGAATATTGTCGTATGCACTATGATATGAAGTGCTTCCTGAATCTGCATCAATCACAATTAGTCTGTAAGCAAGTTGCTCAAAATAACTGTTTAAATCGTTGACTTTACTGCCATTGGCGAAATTAATAAACTCATTGGCCATAGATGTGCCTGTTGTCAAGCCAGATATTTTATATGAACCACTATAATTAGCCAACTGGTTATATCCTAAAACAAGGTTTATACATTGCCATCCAGAGCCATTGTCAGTATTGATGTTCATGTTAACCCCGATATTATGGAGGTTCATTTTGTATATAAAATCAGTATTTTCCTGACCAGAAAAAGTTGAGTTGGTATTAACAGAAGAAAAAGCCGGGGTGAAACTAAACTGGCTTGTCCTGAATACGCCTATTCCGGCCGGGTTCTGTCCAATAGCCCCTAAATCGCCTCCAAGCGAACTGTATGCACCTGCTAATGCCGTGCTACGGGCAGAAGAAAACCCTTGCATATCCGAAAGAAAGACACCATCAATGTAATATCCTGACGAAAAGCTATTTTGAGAATAACTTAACGAAAAAACGGAACATAATGCTATTAGACCTATTAGCTTTTTCATATCTATGTAACTTTAGGTTTTCAATAATAATCAATTTTGAAAAAATTAACGCCTTCTTCCGCCTCCTGAATTTCCACTTGATGAGCGGGAACTTCCAGAATTTGTTGGCGCAGAATATGAGCCACTGTTTGAGTTATTTGTTTCGCGGCGATAAACAGGCTGACTGTTCGAATAGTTTCCAGATGAACTGTTTGAAGAAGGGGTGTAACTTTCAGAACGTCTGCGGGGAGCCTGATTAACATCTGTATTGTTTTCGCTGCTTGTGCTTTGTCTTCTGTTGTATGTATTGTTATCTGTGGAGTTTGAATACCTTCTGGTTACAACACTGTTATTATTAGAAGTCTGTGATGGAGGCAATGTATAAGCCGGAGTATTACTATATCTTCGGGTACTCGATTGTGTATTGTCATATTGCGTATATCTTGTACTGCTGGTTGCTGAACGCCTTGATACTGCTGTATTGTTTTCAGCAGTGGTAATTACATCCCTGCGGCTTATGCCATTGGTGCCAGAGTACTGGTTAGTCAAATAATTGGCCCCTCGCCTTGTCCCATGGTAAAAATCGGCTCCGGAGTATCGGCCTCCATAGTATTTTGTAGATTTATCGTTGATATTTGCAAAACCTCCGGCTCGCCTGCCCGGTGTATAGTTATAATTACCTCTTGGCCTGTAATAGTTGTCGCTATAATAATAACCATCATAAAAACCATGATAATAGCCATGATAATATGGAAATCCATAATATCCGTAGTAATAAGGGTAATACCAATAAAACCCCAATGACCATGAATAATAGCCATAGCTAAACCCAAAATAAGGGTATCCCCAGCCATAATTGTAAAAGTAAGGATCGTAATAATAATATCCGTAAGGATAATAATAATCAAAATAGAAACTGCGGTAACGCCAGAACCTGTCAGGGTCTTCCTGAACATAATAATTATTTACATATACATTGGATGAGTCGTATGTAATAGTGGTTAAGTCAGGTTGATTAGCCACTTCTGCTGTGTTATTTTTTGCTTTTACATTAGATTTACTATAATCTCCATCGCGTAAGGCCCTATATTTTTCGTAATTGGTCATTCCGGATGTGTCAACCGCCGGAACAGCAACTACTGCATTGGATTTATCTTTGGATGGCATATAGTATAAGTCATCCTGGGCAATGGTATTTAATCCAAAGCCAAGTAAAATGACAGACGCAAGTATGCCGCTGATTTTAAACTGAATTGTTTTCATAGTTTGCTCCTTTCCGTGTTAGTCTTCATATATATACTCAAAAACTATGCCTTTGTTCATTATTGTAGCTTATTTTTGATGAATCTGCCTGTGTAAGAGTTGCGTTCGTTTATCAAATTTTCAGGAGTTCCTTCAAAAACAATATTTCCGCCATTATCGCCTCCTTCTGGCCCCAAGTCAATAATCCAGTCGCCATATTTTATTACCTCCGGGTTATGCTCAATAATAATTAACGAATGTCCATGCGAAATTAGTGCATCAAAAGCATCTAAAAGTTTTTTTATGTCGTGAAAATGTAATCCAGTAGTTGGTTCATCAAAGATAAACAGGGTAGGGCCTTGCAGGCTGTTTTCTTTGCTCAGGTAACTTGCCAGTTTCACGCGTTGGCTTTCACCTCCTGATAGTGTTGATGAGGACTGTCCAAGTTTGATGTAGCCCAAACCAACATTAAAAAGTGGTTGCAATTTTTCAACTATTTTATTCTGTGTAGCTCCTTTTTTATCAGAAAAAAACTGGATAGCTTCTTCTACTGTCATTTCAAGCACTTCGTAGATATTTTTGCCATGATACCTGATTTCCAGGATGTCGTCTTTAAAACGCATCCCTTTGCAATTTTCGCAAACTAGCGTAACATCTGGCATAAACTGCATTTCTACTTTTATATGTCCATCGCCCTGGCACACTTCGCATCGTCCCCCTTCTACATTAAAAGAAAAATGGGTGGGTGTAAATCCGTTATGAACGGCTTCTGGCACACTGGCGTATAACTTACGTATTTCGTCATAAGCTTTCAAAAAGGTAACCGGGTTGGAACGGCTCGAACGTCCAATCGGATTTTGGTCCACATATTCAATACCGCTGATGAGGTGAATATCCCCCTCGATTTTGTTAAAATTTCCCGGTTTGGCTATTTCTGCATTTAAAACCCTGCTCAATGCTGGGTACAATATGCCTTTTACAAGGGAAGATTTGCCTGAGCCGCTAACACCGGTCACAACAGTCATTACATGCAAAGGGAATTTTACATCAATGCCTTTCAGGTTATTTTCCCTCGCTCCGGTCAGTTTTATGAAGCTGTTCCATTTTCTGCGTGAATGGGGTACTTCAATTTTTTCTTTTCCGGTCAGATAGGCGGCAGTAAGGCTTTCTTTGTTTTTTTCAAGCTGTTGGTGGTTACCTTCAAATATTACTTTACCTCCCAAGCGTCCGGCAAAAGGCCCCATGTCGATGATATGGTCGGCAGCCCGCATGATTTCCTCGTCATGTTCGACAACCACTACGGTATTGCCAAGGTTTTTAAGGTTTTGCAAAACCTTTATCAAAAGGTCTGTATCTCGCGAATGTAAGCCAATACTGGGTTCGTCAAGAATATAGAGAGAGCCTGTAAGGCAGCTTCCAAGTGCCGTTGCAAGGTTGATACGTTGCGATTCGCCGCCAGATAAGGTTGAAGATGTCCTGTTAAGGGTCAAATACCCTAATCCAACGTCGAGGAGAAAGTTGATGCGGTTCTTTATTTCTGTCAAGAGCCTTCCGGCTACTTTGTTTTCGTAATCAGTCAACTGTATGGTGTCAAAGAAAGCTTTGAGTGCTGAAATAGGCATTAACACAAGCTCTGAAATTGATTTGCCTCCAACTTTTACATAATGGGCTTCGGGTTTGAGCCTTGAGCCTAAACAAGCAGGGCAGGTAGTTTTTCCCCTAAAACGGGCGAGCATCACGCGGTTTTGTATTTTATAGCTTGATTCTTCAAGGTATTTAAAAAAATTGTTAATGCCTTCGAAGTACTTGTTGCCATTCCAAAGAACATCTATTTGTTCCTTTGTAAGGTCTGAATAAGCTCTGTGTATTGGGAAATCAAATTTTGAAGCCGCATTGATAAGATCTTGTTTCCATTGGCCGGAGCTTTCGCCTCGCCAACATGCCACAGCATCTTCATACACTGATAAACTTTTGTCAGGTATCACCAGCTCAGGGTCAATGCCAATGGTTTTACCATATCCATCGCAGACAGGACAAGCCCCAAGCGGACTGTTGAATGAAAACATGTGAACGCTGGGTTCTTCAAAGGCTACACCATCTTCTTCAAAACGAATGGAAAATTCGTTCCATTTGCGGTCAGATAAGGTAAAAACAAAACATTGCCCTTTGCCTATTAGCAGGGCAGACTGGGTCGAGTCGCCGCAACGCTCTCTAAATTCTTCATTGTCAGAGGTAATCAGACGGTCAACAATCAGGTTTATCGTTAGGTACTTTTTTGCATGGGCAATAGCCTCGATATCGTCAACCTGTTTGATATCTTCGCCTACTAACATTCTGGAAAGCCCTTCTTTTTTGAATTCCAATAACTGGCCTTCAATATTTTTATCTTGCAGCGGCACTTTGGCAATAAGCAAAATCTTTTGGTCCAAAGGGAGCGACAATATAAAGTTTACCACGTCTGTTACCGAGTGTTTTCGGACAACGTTGCCTGTTTTGGGTGATATTGTTTGTCCAATGCGGGCAAAGAGCAACTTGAGGTATTCATATATTTCTGTAGATGTACCAACTGTTGAACGAGGGTTTACCGAGTTTACCTTTTGTTCAATGGCAATAGCAGGCGGAATACCATGTATAAAATCAACTTCGGGTTTCTGCATCCGGCCTAAAAATTGACGAGCATAAGCCGATAAGCTCTCAACATACCGTCTTTGTCCTTCGGCATAAAGCGTATCAAATGCAAGCGAGGATTTGCCTGAACCAGAAAGCCCGGTGATAACAACAAGCTTGTTGCGTGGTATTTCTACAGTTACATTTTGTAAATTGTTTACCCGGGTCCCCTTGATTGTAATTGATTGATTATATTGTTTTTGCAAATTTGACATAGCGTAAAAATGAAAAATTGTAAGCGCTTCAAAGGTAAAAATTTTGCTGATAAGAAATTTTTATTTATTTTCGACTCCTAATTTAAAATTTGAATGCCTATCGGAAAAAGTTTACGCTACTAAAACAAATCTTGCTAATTAAAAAAAGGAGGTAGTCGTGAACTATACTGTTTTTTCTGATCAAGAGTTGATCAATTCGTTTATTGCAGGCAATAATGAAGCCCTTGAGGTTTTATTTTTACGTCACAAGGATAAAGTCTATAGTTATATTTATATCACAGTGCGAAACAAATCACTGGCAGAGGATATTTTTCAGGATACCTTCATCAAAGTCCTCAATTCATTGAAAGAAGGCAGGTATAACGAACATGGAAAGTTTTTAGGATGGGTACTTCGTATTGCCCATAATCTTATCATTGACCATTTTCGTAAGGTGAAGCAGATGAGCTTTGTTTCAGACGACATATTATCAGGATGTTCATCGCATAATAAAAATCATTTTGATAAAAATGTTGAAGATGCTATGGTAAAAGAGCAGATATACAGCGATGCCAAACGTATGATTGAATTTTTGCCGGCAGAACAGCGTGAAGTTGTGTTGCTTCGTATTTTTGGCGATTTGAGCTTTAAAGAAATAGCAGATATGACCCAGGTTAGTTTGAACACTGCATTAGGCCGAATGAGATATGCTTTAATTAATTTGCGAAAATTGGCTGAGAAACATAAAATTATTTTAGAAGAATAATTTAACCTATAAATACTATTGGGTAACTTGTTGCGTTGGTACATTATAAAACTTAAACAAAAAGATGCCTATGCAACAAACCTCTACACTTTTTTTTATTGAAGACAATACCGACGACAGCCATATAGAATTCATGCATTCGCTGTTGCTTAATTCAGAGTTTGATGGCTTTATTTCGGTGGACGAACTAACTTATCAAGCCCCGCAGCGGGTAACAAATTATGTACTTCAGCTGATACGAAACAGCTGATAATAAAAAAGCCGGTTTTTGAAGCCGGCTTTTTTGTCGTTTTTTTAATTACTGCTTGATAATCTTGTGCGTATAGCTTCTTTCGTTATTGCTGATTTTCAGATAATAAATGCCATATTTCATCCCAAGTTCTTCTGTCGATAAGCTAAGGTTGACATCCCCTGCACTGTATTTTTGTTTAGAAATGATTGATTTTACAAATTTCCCGGAGGCATCGTACAAATCAACGCTCAGTTTTTGTTGAGAGCTCAACTTGCATGAAATATTTATCACTTCTTCACAAGGATTGGGAAATACTTTTGTAGTAGAAATAAACTCTGGGGTTTCAACAGCAGTAGGGCTTTTCTTGCTGGTCGTAACATTAGCAAATAAAGCTGTTTCGGCAGTATATTCTTGCGCTTGGGTAACATATTTAATGATAACAAGAACAGGATATCTTAAATCTTCAGCATACCAGCGGTATGTAATTTCTTTAATCGGCGTACTGTTAGTGTATTCAATAGTCCTGACCTGCTTAACCCTCAAAACATTGTCAATAGTAACATCGTTGGGCAAGAGCAGCGTTCCGGTAGCATCACCATATATTTCGTATTGTCCGTTAATGGCAACAGAACTATTGCCCGAGGTTTGAGTCCCTGAATAGTAACCTGTAACTTTATTTCCATAAGAAAAAGGAAATTTCAGTTTTAGAAAAGGTTTGTCATAGCGGGTTACAGTATTACCACAAACGCTACCATATTGCAACATCTTATCTTTACTGGTATTGAAGTAAAAAAGGTTGCCAAATTCTTCCAAAACAAAATTTGAGTTGTCGATTTTTACATCGCTGGCAATGTTTTCGGGGGCATACATGTGACTGGTAAGGTCTTTATCAGATTTTTCAAGTGTTGTAAAATCCCAGATAACATTTTCTCCGGCAAGGCCTTCATTGGCATTTTTCATCAGGTTGAAATGGTGCGAATCGCCAGGCCTGAAGCTGTGTTTTTCTGAGGTCAGCTTTGTCTGGCCAAAAAATATTGCTGAACTTGCCAGCAAAACAGAGGATAGTAAAAATATCTTTCTCATAAAATTCAGGGTTTTTATTTAATAAAATCAAAGTTAATGAGAAATAAGCTTTAATACAAATTGCAGGTCAAATTTAACTTAAATATCATATTGAAGAAGAAACTGGTACAAAGTTTTCGATAAGGGCTTTTTTCAATTGTTCAGGTGTGTATGGCTTGTAAATAGCGGCATTTATTTTACTTGCTTTAAGTTTATTTTCTAAATTGGGGTCTTCAGACGCTGACACTACTATTATTGGCGTATTTTGATTCTTCTCAGCAGATGACCTTATAAAGCTGGCTATTTCCCAGCCATCCAAAACAGGAATGTTTAAATCGAGCAATACAACATCAAAGTTTTCTTGCCCTAACAGCGTTATGGCTGATTGTCCGTCTGTAGCAATGGAATAAATCATCCCGAATGAATCTAAGCATCTTTTTGCAATAAGCAGGTTTAACTGGTTGTCTTCTACGATTAAAACCTTTTTACCATTAAGAATTGCTGCGTCATTCATATTTTATTGCATCTTTTTTCGGGCACAAATTGTCATATAATTTGATGAAATGTCCGGGTAAAGGCTAAACCAGTATTGTTCGTTGTAAATTTCCAGGTTCATTTCTTCAATTGATTGTTTGGTGTAAATCGAGTTAAAGATATCATAAAAAGATGAATGATAATTGTCAGATATAAATTGTTTTATTGTTTCAGCCTGTTTGTTAGAGTATATTACGTTTCCGGTACGGTCAACCCGCATAAAAGCAACCGGGCTGTCATCGGTAATGCCGGCAAGGGACAAAAGCTGTCTTTCGTAATTTTTACGCCTCGAAATATCGACCATTACAGCTCGTAACCCAATAGGCATGTGCTCTTTCATGATGATATTGATATAAACCATCACCGGAATCTCATTTCCTTCGCGGTCAACGATGGTGTATTCAATGTTTTCGATATGTTCGCTTCTGAGCATTTTTTCAAAATTTTCCAAAAGCCTTTGTTTATCTACTTGTGTAAAAAGATTGAAGAATATTTTGCCTTTGCTTAGGTCGTTTTCATTAAAGCCAAACTGGATTTGCATTTGTTTGTTGGCAAAGGTGATTTTGCCATTGATAGAAGCTTCACAAACCATCTCGGGCAGCAGTTCGGCTAATTCTCTGAACCGTCGTTCGCTCATTTTCAATGACTGGATGGCATCATGGTTTTTGAAAGTATTTTGCAGAATGGTCGAAAATGTAATGAAGAATTGCTTGTCACTTTCATTCCAGGTTGCACAATTGTTGTCAACAATAGCAATGAAACCACTCATACTGGTTGAAACAAATATGGGGTTTAACACTGTTTTTAAAAAATCATCGGGGTGAAAAATGTTCAGAATTTCGTTGTCTTGAATATTGGAAAGTTGTATCTCGACCAGTTCTTTATTCATTAGCTTTTGATGTATATTGCTGATCATTGAGTATGGAATAGCCTGCCATTCGTTGCGTTTGGGATTGAGGTCTGGCGAATACCATTCGTGTGTACACGAAAAAGCTTTTCCACTGAGTATATTTTGAAATAAAAGTACCCGGCTTGATTTTAAAAAGTTGCCTGCAATGCGCAATGACTCATTAATTTTATAGTCGAAGTTGTCGGAAGTGTTCAAAATAAAAGAAATCTCAGATAGCAAACTTTGTTTTTCCAGGTTTTTACGGATTTTTCGCTCATTCTTTTTTCTTTCGTCAATGTTGGACAAGAACCTGATGGCATATTCCATCCCTTCTACCTCGTGAAATTCCCATCTTTCTTCCATCTCGATTTTTACCAGACCTTGTCTTTTAAACGTGATATCGTGGTTGATTTTTTTCTCATTTTTCAGGGTCTCAAAAAATTTTTTCCATTTATTGATATCGTTCAATGATTCGTCTAAGTCAAATATTGATAAATGCAACATATCTGCCAGCATGAACCCATAAAGCTCAGATGATTCTTTGTTTGAATAAATGATTTTTCCTTCTTTGTCGATAAGGATAATCCCTTCATTAGATTGTGTCAATACCTGGTTTAAAATATGGCTTTTACTTTGTTGTTGTTTTTGTTCGGTAATATCAGAGGCAACAACATGTATCTGGGTAACATCTCCGCTTGTATCGGAGAGTGATTGTAAAATTCCTTCAAACCAAATGATATTGCCCTTTTCATTATTTATTCTGAAATGTACAACTTTATCAATGTTTTGTTTTATGCTTAATTTGTCAAGTTCGGCAGATATTAATTCTTTGTCATCAGGATGGACAATGTCTGCAAAGTTGCTTTTTATCAGTTTTTCTTTGCTGCTTTTTAAGGTGTTACAGGTAGAGTTGGAAACGTATTTTATTTTTCCCTCCGGAGAACATATCATAACAATATCGTTGGTTGTCTCAGTCAATACCCTAAACTGCTTTTCGTCATTGGCAATTTTGTTTTTGAGGTTAGCCAATGATTGGTTCCTTTTAAGCAGCTGCTGGTTTTTTAAAAAAAGTGAGTCTTGGAGAGACTTTTCAATTTTTATAAAATAATAAATGAAGTAAATGATTAAAAATGCAGGGACAAGGCTGCTGATGTCATACAAAAAGCCCGGAACAGGGTTGTATTTGTAAGGCACTTCAAAAAGCCTGTCCTGGGCAAACATGATAAAGGAACAAAATGCCAACTGGGCAATAGCTGTATAAAACCTATATTTTGAATCGAGGATAAGAAAAGCATATATGATAATTACCAAAGGCCAAAGTATAGCCGGGGCTGAAGCCGAATAACCAAAAAGTACAAAGGAGAAGTTGACAGAAATAAGCAATAAGGTCAATGTACTATAAGAAATCCACCTGATGTTTTTGGTTTTAAAAGCAATAACGAGCATTATCAGACTGGTTATCAAATAAGGCATGCTGATAAACCTAAAAATTTCGGATGAGGAGTAATACAAAAATAAATTTGAAAAGATTGAAATGACAAGCAGAAAAGCACTGAATTGCAGTATTAACCGGTTTTTAAAGAGGTCATACCGGTTTTTTACCGAGAAAAGAAAGGCAAGAGAGTATTTTTTCTTCTTTAGGAAAAATTTCATAATTTATTGTTATGATGATTGATAAAATTGTTATTATTGATTTTTAAGCCATTAAAAAATAATCAAAACCGCTGTTCAACTTCGTTTTATTATTAAATATACTAAAAAAAGAAGGAATAGTTTTAAAAAAGAAGCAAAAAATACAAACAGTCTGAAAAGAAGTTTTAGTAAAAGTTCGAAACTCATATCAGCGTATTTATTTAAAAAAGGCTTATTTTTATCCAGAATTTCTAAATAAGACTGAAAATGAATAAACCCTATATTGGATTATTTTTTGTTTTTTGTTTTGTCTCAATACAGATGTTTGCCCGTGAACGTAAGATAGACACGTTGGCCTATATACCTGATGAAGATGAATATAACCTGGTTGTTTCTGCCATTAAAGGAGATATTCCCACTGCAAAATCATTAATAGATAAAGGCATTAATGTAAATACTTCTATTGACGAAAACATGACCCCGCTGGTGTATGCGGCTATGGGGGGCCAGGAAAAGATGATTGTATATCTCATTGGCAAAGGGGCAGAAGTGAATTACCGGGCCACTCAGGGGCCTACGCCCCTTGTTGCTGCAGTGAGGTCAAAACACAGGTCGATAGTTGATTTGCTAATTAGTAAGGGTGCAGAAATAGACATACCTGATGCCAATGGCCGTACCCCCCTTATGTATTCTATTCTTTCGGAAGATACCTTGTTGTTTGAGAAGTTTATTAAGGCCGGAGCAGATATCCATCACAAGGACACCACTGGAATTGATGTATTGATGTCTGCGGTAATCAATGACCAAAAATATTTTGTTCAGAAACTCATTGAACTTGGGGCTACTGCCGATACTTATGATGAAAACAATGTTACTCCTCTTATGGTAGCTGTAAGCCGTGGAGATATTGAAATGGCAACTATTCTTCTGGACAACAAAGCAGATATAAACCATAAAAGTCATAATCAACAAACCGCATTGACGGTAGCTATTGAGAATATGGATGAACAAATGGTTGATTTTCTTATAAAAAGAGGGGCAGATGTTAACCAGAAATTGACTTTTGCTGAAAAACCGAGTACTGTAGCTAATTACTTCAATGTAAATGCTTTTATTAAAGACGCCTTATATAGTGCAGGTGCAAAAAAAACGTGGTTGCCTGATTACCGAAAGTTTGTTGCTGGCCCTCTAATATTAGGCAACATGGATGAACTGTTCACTGGTATTGAAGTTGGCCTTAAAGATTACAGGTATAATAGTGATTTGCTCCTGGGTTTTATCATAAGGCCTTTTCCAATCAGGGTACAAGCCGATTTTGAAGGCCGTACCTACCAGTTTTGGGAAGGGCGCTCGGCATTTTTTCTTGGCATAGAAAAACGATTGGCCTTGATACGAAAAGCAAATGACCAGCAACTGGGATTTTTGTTTGGGGCAAAGGGTGCATACACCTTTGGCAATTACAGAGGGACAACATTAGATTTTGAAAATTCAATTGTTCCTATGTTTAATGCCGGTGTTTATGTCTCCAACAGGTATTTGCAGATAGGGCTTAGCTATGTTTATACCAATTTTAAAGCCAAAACGGTTTCCAACAACAGGATGGAACTTTCGGTCAGGCTATATTTAGGGAAAGCTTTTAATTTTTCAAAAAATGATTATTCGCCATGGTAAAGTTGTTATATAGAATCACGTTTTTATTTATCATAGTAAATATGCTCATTATGGTAAGCTGTTCTAATGAAACAGTAGGAGAAGACTATTATTGCGTTGATTGTATTTCGGAAGAACCCGATACGGCACAGTTAATAGTTAAAGTTTCGTATCAACAAGACAAAGACAGTATAAAACTATTGGTATATAACAACAAGTTTTCATTAGACACAAAGCTTGACACCATCTTGAATGATACTATTGCTAAAGATGTGCTGAAGTTTTATGTGAAAGTAAATGAATACTATTCTGCCGAAGCTATTTATTATGTTGGGGGAAAAGAAATACATGCCATAGATGGCGGATGGTTCGAAACTAAGAAAATAGAAGGTTGCCAGAATACCTGCTGGAAATTGATAGGTGGAGATTACGATTTACGGTTAAAATAAAAAATAGATGTATTTGCATCTCAAAAAACGCAATACTTTTTTCATTATTTGCCTGTTTTTATGCATGATGACAGCAGGCTTTTTTTCTTGTAAGTTTGATGAGAACCCTGATGAATATTTGTTTACAACAAAGGAAGTAACTAAAGATATTGATTCTTTAGATGTTTGGACTAAGTCTAATATTTATATCATCCGTAAAAAGGATTTTACGGTAAAAGGAAGGCTTATAATCCAGGCTGGTACTATTATTAAATTTGACCCTGCTGTTAAACCCTCAATAATTATTACCGATTCTGGTTCATTGTCATGCATGGGCACCAATGCAAGTCCAATTATGTTTACCTCGCTTGATGATGATGAAAAAGGGGGGGATTCAAATAACGACAAGCAGCCCAGGAAGCCTGCCGCTGGTGATTGGGGCGAAATAATTATTAGAAGCAAAGAATTAGCTGTAATTAATAATTGTTACTTTCTGTATGGCGGTGGCAGCACTGATAAAAGTACAATAGTTGCAGATAGCGCTGCTGTAGATATCAGCAATTGTGTATTTGGATACAACAACGGCGGTAATTTGTACGAAGGGAATGGGGTGCTGAATTTGCTTAAAGCTAAAACCGGCACCAGGGTTAGGAATTGTTATTTTCATTCGGGGAATTTACCCATGGTCATAGCTTCAAACTTTTCTATTGATAATACTAACCAGTTTCACAATCCTAAAGACTCTACCCAAAAAAATAATTATAATGCCATCAAAATAGCCGGAAATCAAGCTGTTCAGGGGCAGGTTATTTGGAACGAAGAAAATGTGCCTTTTTATGTAAGTACTGATATTCTTGAAATTTCAGGTAA
Source organism: Bacteroidota bacterium (assembly GCA_029572965.1). Taxonomy (GTDB): domain Bacteria; phylum Bacteroidota; class Bacteroidia; order Bacteroidales; family DTGW01; genus JAKPQD01. Next base: position 119,533 of record JAKPQD010000133.1, read on the forward strand.
TAACAACCTTACATTGGGAAACAATACTGTGTTGAAGTTTAAAGCTGGTGCTAAACTCCTGCTGGACAATGGTTACAGCTCGTTGTTAAATGCAGATGGGCCGGGAGTATTCCTTACATCGGTTTATGACGATTACCGAAAAGGCGATACCAATGGGGATAAAAACCAAACATTACCTGCGAATGGGGATTGGTTGATAAAAATATACTCCGATTCGGCAGCATTCAACCGTTCTCATCTTTATTATTTTGTTGAAAACTGAACTATCTATGTTTGAAAGGTTCGAAAAATACCTGAAGTCTTTCTGCAAATGTCTTCCGACAGACAAAATAATAGTTGCCGTGAGCGGTGGGGCTGACTCAATGAGTTTGCTGCACATGCTCTATAAAGCAAAGTATGATATTATCATTGCCCATTGCAATTTTCAGTTACGTGGCGAAGAGTCAGACAACGAGGAGCAATTGGTAAGGCAGACCGCTGCTAAGCTTGACATCCCGATTTACGTCAAACGCTTTGAAACAACTGAGTATGCCAGCCTGAAAAACATCAGCATCCAAATGGCAGCAAGGGAACTACGGTATAGTTGGTTTGAAAACCTCAGGCGTAATCTGTCATATCATAAAATTGCCGTTGCTCACAATGCTGATGACAATATTGAGACTTTTTTCATCAATCTAATCAGGGGGACAGGTATAGCTGGTCTTACTGGTATGAAGGCTGTTTCGGGAAATATTGTACGGCCGCTTTTATTTGCTACCCGCGAAGAGATTGAAGCTTATTGCCAAACTGAGAATATTGTTTTTGCTACTGATTCATCTAATCTGTCGGACAAATACCTTAGAAATAATATCCGTCATAACATAGTTCCGTTGTTAAGACAGATGAACGGGGTGTTTGATCAGACCATGTTGGATAACTTAAAGAAGTTGCAAGGGGCTTACGCTATTTATAGTGATGCAATAAAGAATATTATTAATGAAATTGTATCAGCATCATCTGAAAGCATGATATTAATTGATATCAGAGCATTGTTAAATACAGTAGAACCATCAACAGTCTTGTTTGAAATATTGAAGGAGTATAATTTCAGTCCGGTGGTTGTTTCCGAGATTTATAACAGCCTCGATGCCGACAGCGGAAAGCAGTTTTTCTCTGAAAGCCATTGGCTGGTAAAAGACCGGGATAAGCTGATTGTTAGCAGGCTAAGTGAAGATAAGGCTAACAACGAAGACGTATTTTATATCTTTGAAGATACGGAACATATAAACATACCAATTAGCATGTCTTTCATCAAATCAAGTGCTGAAGGATATGAAATTAAAAAGAACCCCAATATTGCGGCTTTAGATTATGATAAGCTTGTTTTTCCATTGATATTGAGGCATTGGCGACATGGAGATTATTTTATCCCAATGGGGATGAAGGGAATAAAAAAGGTAAGCGACTTTTTTGTTGATAAAAAGCTATCTTTGCCTGAGAAAGAAAGTGTATGGCTTTTGTTCAGTGCCGGAGAGCTTGTATGGGTTACAGGTATGCGTATTGACGAGCGGTATAAGATTACCAATGGTACGCAGCAGGTGTATGAGGTGGAAGTAGGGGAGTAGGGGAGTAGAAGAGTAGAAGAGTAGAAGAGTAAGAATATACTTAAACAACTATCAACTAAATATGAGCGACAATAATCAATACGAAAAAATAATAGCCTCAATTGCTACACAAAAGGAAGCTTGGATACTGCAGACAGACGAGGGACTTATTGCAATGTTTGAAGACAACGACATGAATAGCTACATCCCTGTATGGACAAGCAAGGAACAAGCCCAGAAAAGTGCAGACGAAGACTGGGAAGGCTATACGGCTGGCAGAATGGGTATAGGCGAGTTTGTTGAATGGATGCAGGAACTTAAGGATGACGAAATCCTTGTAGGCCTATATTCTGATGCAAACCAGGCATTTTCTGTAGATCCTATGGAATTGAAAAAACAGTTGTTGGCAAAAAAATAAAAGAGAGTATAAAATATTTTGTGTAAACACAATAATTTGATTTTTAATTTATTTTACATCTGGTTTCAAAAATAGTCAAAAATTGATGAAGGATCATACCCCAATTTTGGATTGGCATATTCCACTTTTCCTCGATATTTC
>JAKPQD010000138.1 GCA_029572965.1 Bacteroidota bacterium
CTACCAACAAAAAAAACCTACCAGAAAGCCACCAAAACAACAAACAAAGACTTCCTATGTATGGCAAAACAATCCAGATAAAGAGCTTCCAGAGCTTTACAGCCTGATGATTGATAACTACAAGCTAATTGCACCAGAAACTACCTATGAGCAATTTAAAGCAGTTTTTACAGGGCAGGCAATAGAAAGTATCAATCCAATCAAATGGCATCAGGACAATGCCAGTGAGCTGCTTTATTTTATTGACAGATTACAAAAAACAAATAATATTGTCCACAATCCCAAAAAAGCAGACTACCAGAAAATGACTGCCTGCTTTGTCAAGCCTGATGGAAAGTCTTTTAATGCAGCATGGAAATCACTAAAAACCAATCTTGAAATAAACCTATCATCAGACAAGCAAAAGGCTATTGATGAGCTTGTAAGTAACTTTTAAGCCTTTACCTTTACCTTTACCACTTCCACAGGCAAACACCTTTATTTTCAATACTTTCATATTTTTGCTTTGTAATTACATAACAGAGCTTGCAAGTTCATTTTATTAATCTTTAAAATTAATCTAATGGATAATTTACAGATGATTCAGATGATTGATGAGAGGCTAAAAAATATTGAAAGCCTTTTATCACTACAAAAAACAGTATTGAATTTTGATGAGGTGGCAGCCTATACAGGGCTATCTAAAAGCTACCTTTACAAACTAACTTGCAGCGGTGGAATACCATGCTACAAACCACAGGGAAAGCATATCTATTTCAATAAACAGGAAATAGACCAATGGCTATTGCAGAACAGGAAAGCCACTACCAAAGAGCTTGAAGACAAGGCAGCCACTTTTGTAACTCTAAAAAATGGTGCAAAATGATAGGGGCTTATTACAAATTGGCTATTCTACCAGATGAGGTGAGAGCAGCAAACAAAATAAGAAGCAAAGCCAGATTAGATTGTATTTCCTTTACTGATAGGGTGGCAGGCAATTATAAAGGCTTGACAAATTTTGTCAATCACAAAGGGCAGTTATTTTTCTATAAAACACCTTGCAGGGACTTTGTAAATACAGACAGCAAAAGACTTGCAGAATGGAGTTTAACAGGCAATGGCTTGAATTTTAGCAGTATTTACATTGATGATTTAGATTGTCCAGAAATAGGATATGGCTATCCAAATGCAAGCAGACTTTTGAGCAATGGCAGTATCAATCCACTATTTGAGTTTAGAAATGATGGCTACTTATTTTTAATCAATAAGGACTATTCAGAAATAGAGCTGCTTATTATTCCAGATGGCAGAAATTTAATATCATCATACTATCAAAAATTAATTGATGGTGGCTTTGATGATGAGCTTGCAAGTTTAAGAAAGGAAGCCAAAAAGTTTTATCAATATGAGGGACTTGTCTTATAGTAAGATGTATCACTTGACAATTTTAATCAAATGGCTATGTATGATACTATAAATTTATGGCTACCAATAGACAGGGCAGGCAATTTTGATGTATCAAAAACCTTGCAGCACTTGACAGGAATAACAGAACATATCAAAGATGATGGACAGGTTTATGCAAGTGGCTTTTTGAAAAATTACAAGGTAAATATATCAGGACAGGGAGTATCTTTAAAGGGCAGCCTTGCAAAATATTTCCTGCCTGATAACTTCCACACCTTGACAAGGTCAGATAGTGCCAGAGCCTTTGAAATGATGGCAGATGAGCTATGTTTACCTATTTTGAAAGCCAATGTAAGCCGGATTGATTTTGCACAAAATTTCCTGATGGACTTTGAGCCAGAGGCATACTATAATTTTTTAGGTGAGTGCCAATATTATACCAGGCAGCCACAATCAAAAAGCCTTTACTACACTAATGGATTGAGGCAGAAAGTATTTTACAACAAAATAGCAGAGGGCAAAGCCAAAGGATTGGAGCTGCCAGATGTTTGGAATGGTCAGAATGTTTTGAGATATGAGATGAGGTTTACAAGCAGACTGCCAAAACAATTTAATCAGGCAGAAATAACAGCAAGCAGCTTGTCAGATGAGAAATTTTATATG
>JAKPQD010000139.1 GCA_029572965.1 Bacteroidota bacterium
TGTGCATGGTTTAGTTTAGAAATGAATGGTACTCAGTTAGTGCGTAGGTTGGTTAGTATTGATACTGGTATTGATCACGAATTGATAAGAAAAGGGCAAACTACTCAAGATGAAAACGAGCAGATTACATACTCAGCAGAAAAAATAAGCCACAAAAACATATTTATTGAAGATAAGGCAACAATGAATATAAGGGATATACGTACACGGGCAAACCTGTTAAAAAAGAAACATGGTATTAAGTATATCGTAGTTGATTATTTACAATTGATGAAAGGTATAGGTAAAACTGAAAGCAGGGAAAGTGAAATAAGCTCAATCAGTCGTGGTTTAAAAGAGATTGCAAAGGAGTTGGATATACCGGTAATCGCATTGAGCCAACTTAGTAGAGAAGTTGAAAAGCGCGGGGATAAGATGCCACAGTTAAGCGATTTAAGAGAATCAGGAGCTATTGAACAAGATGCGGATATTGTGATGTTTATCATGCGACCTGAGTATTATGATATGCAAAATTCAATTACTATCGGTAAAAATGAATACGATCCAAAAGGATTAGCAATATTTAACAATGCAAAAAACAGGCATGGTAAAACAGGCAACATAGCTTTACAGTTTACCGGACCGACTATGCGGTTTTCTGATCATTGGAATACAACTGAAAATCCTTTTTAATTTATGACAGAAAAAATAATCCATCAGCAGGTATGCAGCTACTTAGACCTGCAATATCCAAACGTAATTTATACATCAGATCCGTCCGGTATGCGGGCATCAATCGGTTTACGGGTTGAGTTAAAAAAGAAACGGTGTAAAAAATACAAGATACCTGACCTTATTATCCTGCAACCATCAGGCAACTATCACGGCTTAGTGATTGAAATAAAAAAGGACGGTGAAAAGCTGATTGATAAAACTGGGGAATTTAAAAAAGGTCATGTTAGCAAACAAGCTGACACACTTTGCGAGTTAATGAAACTCGGATATTGTGCAATGTTCGGTATCGGGTTTGAACATTGTAAAAAATTGATTGATGATTATTT
>JAKPQD010000150.1 GCA_029572965.1 Bacteroidota bacterium
CAAAGACTCATTCTGGTTCAAAAAAGCGTTTTGCTTTAACCGGAACAGGTAAGATTAAAAGAAAACACGCCTACAAGAGTCACATTTTGACTAAAAAGGAAACCAAGCAAAAGAGGAATTTAACTCACGTTGCTTTGGTTGCCAAGGCCGACGAAGGGCATGTTAAGGCAATGCTTGGCTTAAAGTAGTTTTGTTTTCTTTTAGTTTGTGTGTTAGTTTACTTTAATGTTTAACAGAATGAATTAGCCACTAAGAGTTCAAAAAGTATTGAACCGCTAATCATTCAAAAATCGTAAAAAAAATGCCACGTTCAGTAAATGCAGTTGCATCGCGCAAGCGCAGAAAAAAAATTCTTAAACAGACGAAAGGAAATTTCCTTGCGCGTCGTAATGTTTGGACGGTTGCCAAAAACACATGGGAAAAGGGTTTGACCTATGCTTACCGCGACCGCAAGAAGAAAAAGATTGAATTCCGTGCCCTATGGATTCAGCGAATCAACGCAGCCGTTCGCGAGTATGGCATGACCTACTCCGAATTCATGGGTAAGATCAACCAGAAAGGGATTGCCATTAACCGCAAGGTTTTGGCTGATTTGGCCATGAACCACCCTGAGGCTTTCAAAGCTATTGTTGATTCTGTAAAGTAACCAGCTAAACAGATAATGCTTAAGGGGCTAAACGCCCCTTTTTTTGTTAATTTTGATTAACTTGCTACTGAATTTATTATTTTTCGACATCTTTTAATAAATTGCAAGCTCAAATAAGGTGTTATACAAAATGTTAAGAATTGCATTAATTGGCTATGGCAAAATGGGGCATGAGGTTGAGGCAATAGCCCTTGAGCGGGGGCATACCATTGTCCTGAAAATTGACAAGGATAACATCAATGACCTCAACACTGAAAACCTGAAAACATGCGATGTAGCCATTGAATTCACATCGCCGAGTACCGCCATGCAAAACATTCAAGCCTGTTTTGATGCCGGAATCCCTGTAGTTTCAGGAACAACCGGATGGAACGATCAGCTGGAAATCATGGTTAACAAGGCACGCAATGGCGAGGGAACATTATTTTATGCATCAAACTTTAGCATTGGAGTTAATATATTTTTCAAGCTGAATAATTACACTGCATCCATACTTGACAGGATAGGGATGTATCAACCATCAATAACCGAAATACACCACGCCCAAAAGTTTGATGCTCCAAGCGGAACTGCCATTACCATTGCCAATACCCTTTGCAACCAAATGAAAGCATACCAAGGTTGGACGTTATTGCCAGAAATCGCTAAGAAAAAAATCCCAATTGAAGCCATTCGCCAAGGACAAGTTCCAGGAACACACGTGGTTTCCTTTACTTCCGAGCAAGATATAATCACACTAAAGCACGAAGCTAAAAGTCGCAGAGGATTTGCACTTGGGGCAGTTTTAGCCGCTGAGTTTCTCAGCTCCCGCAAGGGATTTTACAGCATGGACGATTTGCTTAAACTTGACTAAACCACAATACCATGTTTCAAAAAGTAAAAGATTTTCTTAAAAACAAGTATTTCCGATTTGCATTTGCCGCCATAGTTTTCATACTCTGGGTAGTATGGATTGGCAACTATTGGCTGCTCCTGGGATTACCTATCATTTTTGACTTCTACATCACCCAAAAAGTAAACTGGACATTCTGGAAAAAGCGTGGTCAAAAGAAATCAGCTCTGATAGAGTGGATTGACGCCATTATCTTTGCTGTGGTAGCAGCAACTTTAATACGAATGTTTTTCATTGAGGCCTACACCATTCCAACATCGTCCATGGAAAAATCGCTGCTGGTGGGCGACTACCTCTTTGTGAGCAAGGTTGCCTACGGGCCTAAACTACCCAACACTCCAATTTCATTCCCATTTGTGCATCACACCCTGCCTTTAACCAAATACACCAAATCGTATATTGAGTGGCCCCGTTGGCCTTATAAACGTATTGCTGGTTTTGGTCAGATAAAACGCAACGATGTGGTTGTATTCAACTTCCCCGAAGGCGATACGGTCTGCCTGCAGGATCAGAATTCAAGTTACTACACCCTGGCAAGA
>JAKPQD010000161.1 GCA_029572965.1 Bacteroidota bacterium
GTATTTTTCCCGTACTGAATTACTGGAATATGTAAAGGCAGGGCGCAAAAAGTCAAACGCTGAAATTGAGCAGGAAGCCGAAGCGTATTTGTCTAATAATAAAAAAGCAAGATAATGAAGACAAATACAAAAACACAAATAGAATTAGTGGCGGATTTGTTTGATGACTTAAAGCCACGCACCTACCAAATGGCTGCAAAAGATTTGAATGTAAAAAGCAAAAGTGTTTCGAGATGGCTAAATAATCTTGTGGCTTATGATGTTTTACAAATAGTTGGTAAAGGAATTTGCGAAGTAACTGGAAGAGAAGCCAATTATTATAATGCTATTGTATGGACTAAAAAAGCCTTGAAGTAATGGAAAACCAAAACAACAAGGCTAATGCTTTTCAGCATAAAAGACAGCCACAAGATACGAATTTTAAGGCACAAATGCAAAGGGTATTTGCAGCCCTTTACAGGCAGCCCAAAACTATGTTAATGGTTTCTATTGAAACAAGCATTTTGAGGGCTAGTATTTGCCGTTACGTTGCTAAATGGGAAAAAGAAAACCGTATTTGTATAGTACGGAAAGGCATTTGCCCAATTTCAAAACACCGTGCAGGGTTTTACACCACCAACCCCGATTTGTTTCCTATTGTTGAACCTTCAAAACCCAAAGGCAATGAGTAAGGCAATACCAACAAACATTTGGGACAATGAGGATTTGAACCCAATTACAGCGGACGTAATACAAAACCACGTTTTTAATAAACTGGAACAGAAACGCAAAGATGCTGAACACAACAAGGGTTTGTTTAAAGTAAAGACAGCCAACGAATGGTTGGAACAAGCCAAAATAACCCCAATACCTGAAACGCTATTTGGCGAATTTTGGCACGAAGGGGAAATATGTATTTTGTTTTCAGATAGTAATTTAGGTAAGTCTATTTTGTCCGTTCAGATTGCAGACAGCGTAAGCAAAGGGCAACAAATACCGGGCTTTAAACTGGAAGCAAAAAAACAACCCGTTTTATACTTTGATTTTGAACTTTCAGCCAAACAATTTGAGGTAAGATATTCAGTAAAGAATGAAGCCCAAAAAGTATTTGAACAGCATTATAGTTTTGATGACAATTTCAAAAGAATTGAGATAAACCCCGATGCAGAAATACCCACAGAAAGCACCTTTGAAAATTATCTTTATCAGTCATTGGAGCAAAGTATAATTGAGGAAGGGGCTAAAATCTTAATCATTGACAATATTACATACCTCAAAAATGAAACAGAACGTTCCAAAGATGCTTTGCCCTTAATGAAGTATTTGAAGGCGTTAAAAAGCAAATACGGACTTTCAATATTAGCACTTGCACACACCCCTAAACGTGATTTAAGCCGACCAATTACTCAAAATGATTTAGGCGGTAGTAAGATGCTCTACAATTTCGTCGATAGTTGTTTTGCAATAGGGCAAAGTAATACCGATAAGAATTTGAGATACATAAAGCAAATTAAAGCCCGTAATACGGCAATGATTTATGATACTGAAAACGTAATTGTTTGTCAAATTGTTAAACCGTATAATTTCCTTGCATTTGAGTTTATTGGTTTTGGAGCAGAACGGGAACACTTGAAACAAGTTACTGAAAAAGACCGTGAAAGCATTATTGAACAAGCAAAAGAGTTGAGCCAAAAAGGATATTCACAAAGGCAAATTTCAAGTGAATTGGGTATTTCATTAGGAGCAGTAAATAAGTATTTGAAAAAGTAAAAGCGTTCACACCGTTCACACCGTTCACACGTGAACACCATGAACACCATGAACACGTGAACACAAAACAAGAAAAATGAATAAATACCGATACATTTTAGAAAAAGGCAGTAAAAAGCACCTTTGCCCGAATCCGAATTGTGGTAAAAAGCGTTTTGTTCGGTATGTTGATACTAAAACAGGCGAATATTTACCCGAAAGGTATGGGCGTTGCGATCGTGAAAGCAAATGTTCGTACCACCTCAACCCCTATGAAGACGGTTACGCAAAAATGATTTGGGAACAGGAACAGGGCAACCGTTCGGAATTACCGAACAATTGGAAGCCAAAGCGAAAAAAGGCAACACCACAGCCCACACCTGAACCCGTATTTTTTCACTTTGATACATTCAAAAAAACATTAGAGCCTGAACGCTATAAGGAAAACACGTTTATACAGAACCTATTTTATAGGGTACAATTTCCCTTTGAAGTTGATGAGGTTACAAAGGTTATAAAGTTGTACCGATTGGGGACGGTAATAAAAGGTAGTTGGACGGGTGCAGTTACTTTGCCCTACATTGATAAAAAAGGTTTTGTAAGAACTATTCAGGTTAAAAAGTTTGACGAACAGAACCACACCACAGTACAAAACAAACTGGATAAGGTTATTTTGTCAGGATTGAAAAAAGAAAATAGAGCAGTTCCCGAATGGCTAACTAAACATATTGAGTACGGGGACGAATACGGGTACTTTACTTGTCTTTTTGGTGAACACCTTTTAAGCAAGTACCCAAATAACCCCGTTGCATTGGTTGAAGCCCCTAAAACAGCCGTTTACGGTACGTTGTATTTTGGTTTACCCGAAACACCTGAAAGCCTTATTTGGTTGGCAGTTTTTAATAAAAGTAGTTTCACAAGTGAAAAAGCGTTTGACAAAATCAAAGTATTGCAGGGGCGTTTTGTGTATGTATTTCCCGACCTTTCAAAAGACGGTAACACCTTTAAAGAATGGGAAACCAAAGCCAAAGAATATGAAAGCCGTTTACCCGGTACACGTTTTATATTTTCGGACTTACTGGAGCAGTTAGCACCTGAACGGGACAAAAGCGAAGGTAACGACCTTGCAGACTATTTAATAAAACAGGATTGGCGACTATTCAGGAAAAGGAACATGCAGGAACAACCACCACAGCCAGAACCTGAAAAAGTTACTAAAGTTACTAAAGTTACCCACCAACAAAACATTATTTTTTCACACGTTGAACCATTGCCAAAAGTTGAGGTATTCAAAACTGAACGAATTGAACGCCTTAAAAAAGAACAGCCCCAAAACTGGAGCAATGATATTGCAGAACTTGAAAACTACTTTACAAG
>JAKPQD010000174.1 GCA_029572965.1 Bacteroidota bacterium
AATCAACCATTTGAAGGAGTACCCTACATTAAAAAAGCTTTGTTTATGGGATATTGCACTGAATCAGATGCACAAAAAAGTATTATTAAAACATTCAATCCTATTTACAAAGGTGATAATCTGGATATCATCTATCCCATAACAAACAATAGCATAAGGGATACTGGGGCGATAGTTATGGATATCGAGGTTGATGGCAAAAAATGTGAAATGGCACAACCAAACACGTATGCTACCGTAGTGTTTGATAAACCTGTTGACCGATGGGCAATTGTGCGCAAACGATTATAGATCATACTGGATAAGGAGAACCATGATGATTCAAAAACCACCAGGTGTAGAGGATATATTTCCTGACCGCATCACCAGATTTAACTATATCATCAATACCGCAAAAGAGGTTTTCCGACTCTATAATTACCGCGAAGTTATATTACCAATTATGGAGTATACTGAGGTATTTGCAAGAGGGATTGGTGATGCAACGGATATCGTGACAAAGGAGATGTTTACCTTTGAAGATAGAGGTGGCAGAAGCTTAACACTCAGACCCGAAGGCACAGCTTCTATGGTTCGTGCCTATGTTGAAAATGGCGAATATAATCGTTTATCACTGTGTAAATTTTTTTATTGTGGACCAATGTTCAGAGCAGAAAGGCCTCAAAAAGGAAGACTGCGGCAGTTTAACCAGTTTGGTGCGGAATTATTTGGAAGTGATCATCCATACTTTGATTTTGAAGTACTATCGATTATGAATGATATTGCAACCAAACTACAAATTCATGATTATGAGCTTTTAATAAATTCAATTGGTTGCCCCGACTGCCGAAAACCATATATTGTCGAGTTATTCAATTATTATAAAAACCATGAGCAGGAACTTTGTGACGATTGTAAAAAACGTTTATATACCAATCCATTACGATTATTAGATTGTAAGGTTGAAAGCTGTGTTGCAATAAAACAGGATGCTCCAAAAATAACACAATTTTTATGCAAAGCTTGTAATGAGCACTTTGATAACGTCCAGAACCTTTTACAAATACATGCTATTAAGTATAGCCTTACCCCGCTTCTTGTTCGTGGGTTAGATTATTATACAAAAACAACCTTTGAATTTGTTACCTCGCAATTAGGTGGACAGAATGCATTTGCTGCTGGTGGGCGATATAATAATCTTGTTGAATTATTTGACGGCAAGCCCACACCTGCCGTAGGATTTGCTGCCGGTATTGAACGTATTGAATTGTTGCTTGAGCAAACGATGCTCAACGATGCATTGGATGCATATATTGTTTATGCCGATGAAACT
>JAKPQD010000187.1 GCA_029572965.1 Bacteroidota bacterium
CTTGCACTGTTTTATTCCTCCAAAAACTAAAAAAGCATTGTAGATGCGTCTTTTACAGTGTCGGCAATTCTTTTTTTAGCAATCTCAAAATACTTGTCATCTTTTTCAATGCCTATAAAGTTTCTGTTTGTATTGATACAAGCAATCCCTGTTGAACCTGAACCCATACAATTATCAAGAACCGTTTCACCTTCTAAAGTGTAGGTTTTGATAAGGTATTCGAGCAAGGCTACTGGCTTCTGAGTGGGGTGCAACACCTTACTGCTATTCAAATCGGCTTCCAGTCTATTTATTTCAATTTTATTTGTTGGGTATTTCATCTTCCCCTTGGTATCACTTTGTATAAATTTAACATTAACTAAATTTTTACCATTAACAACTCCACTTTTTCTCTCATTTTTCTTATCTCTAAGTTCCATCTGTGGGTTATAAACACCTTTCGCATTAAAAATCATTATATCTTCGTAAACTTTCAATGGCATCCGTTTTGCGTGTACAAAATTACTTCCTATAACCTTGTCCCATTTCCAATCATATTTATACTGCTTAATGTTACTCATCCTCAAATAACTTGAAAATGGCTCACTTCCAAACAACACAATAGCTCCACGGTCTTTTATAATCCGCTTGTATTGTTCCCACAATGGCTCAAAAGGAATAACCACATCCCACTTACAAGCAGTTGTTCCGTAAGGCAAATCACATAGAATCATATCAATACTTTTATCTGGGATATCCTTCATCTTTTCTAAACAATCACCGTGTATAAGTTGCATTTTTATTCCCCTGTCTGTTCAAAACAGTTTTGTTTCGCTGTCTTTTATTGATGTTTCGCTGTCTTTTATTGCGTCGGCAATTCTTTTCTTGGCAATCTCAAAATACTTATCGTCTTTTTCGATGCCAATAAAATTTCTGTTTGTGTTGATACAGGCAACACCTGTACTTCCCGAACCCATACAGTTGTCAAGGACTGTTTCACCTTCCAGTGTATAGGTTTTGATAAGGTATTCACAAAGTGCGACTGGTTTTTGTGTAGGATGAAATCCTATTTCGGTTGAAAAGTATAATTCTTGTTTTGGATAGTTAGTGTATTCTTGAAAATACTTGTCTGGTAATCTACCTCCATTATGTGTAGACAGACCAACTTCTGTTTTAACCTGCTTTCTTTTATGGTTTTTCTTTTCTTTATTTATTCTTATAAGTCCTTGAGGATTATATGTAGGCAACTTTTTATAGAACACGCATACATTCTCTATGCTTTTCATAGGCATTTTCTTAGCGTTTAGAAAGCCCGCAGGAGATTTTATCCACACCCACTCATATTTGAACATTTTTATATTGCTCATAACTAAATAACTTGTGAATGGTTGACACGCCGTTAAAACTATCGCTCCGTTATCTTTGATTATTCGTTCATACTGCTCCCATAATGGTTCAAATGGGATAACCACATCCCACTTGCAAGCTGTAGTCCCATACGGCAAATCACACAAAATCATGTCTATTGATTTGTCGGGAATATCCTTCATCTTTTCTAAACAATCACCATGTATTAGTTGCATCCTTCCTCCTTAGTTGACTATCCGTGTAACAAGCGAAGCGTTACACGGTTGGCAATCCATCTAACATTTGCTTAACCTGCACCGAAGGTGTCAGGTTGAAGCAGTTGTTAGATGCTCCTCTATTCTTTTGCTTGCAATCTCAAAATACTTGTCATCTTTTTCAATTCCGATGAAATTACGTTTTGTATTGATACAAGCAATCCCTGTTGAACCTGAACCC
>JAKPQD010000191.1 GCA_029572965.1 Bacteroidota bacterium
GTATTTTGCAACAGCATCAAGGTTATCCTGGAACTGGACTAGACCCTGGACAGAAAGGACTTCCAAAGAGATTGGCACCAATACCTCATGAGCAAAGAACAAAACACAGAGATTCAAAATGTCCCAACTCGGAGCAGTGTCAATAATGACATAATCGTATTTGCCATCCAAGGGTTCTAACGCTACAGCAAGCGCAAATTGAGGTTGATCGAGATTCTTTGAAATACTAATTTTTGTTGCGGCCAATGAAGAGCCACCTGCCAAAATATCAAGGTTTTCCCTAGCTTTGTAAATAGCATTTTCAAGGGATATTGAATTACCAAGCACATCAGATAAACCTGCTGGTGGTTTGACACCTAAAAGTGGAGCAACCTGCCCCTGGGTATCTGTGTCAATGACCAGAACTTTATTTCCGGCGATTGCCAACCCAGCAGCTAAATTGACCGCTGTTGTTGTTTTACCGACTCCACCTTTTGACAGAGCAATTGCAATTTTCCTTACTTCACGTTTGCCAGAGCGCTCTTTTATCAATCGATCAAGTTCATTTTCAGGGATTCTCCAGATGCCACCCTTACCAACTTTTACGGCTTTGATGTAGCCTGCACGACACCAGTCTTTAATTGTTTTTGGAGACAATCCAAGGATTTGAGCGGTTTCTTCCGGTGTTAATAGTTTTATATCTGACATGGTATCCCAAAGTATACCAAGGAATACTTAGTTGTCAATAGAAGAGTAAATGCATTTCATTATTAATTTGTTTCGGCATTGTATACTTGGCATAGGCTATATGAAATATAGCATTTCCACTATAACTAGTCGAAAAGTTGACTTTGTTGTCCATATAAGGTAAAAAATACAGACATGGACAACATTATTACTATTAATGATATTCTGAAAGATTCTGATAACCAATATTCTTTGTCTCTTTTTTCAAAAGAAGAGATAGATGCTATAAAGATTTTTGACAAAAAAGGGAAACCTTATTTAAAGTGTTTTGTGAAAAAAATAGACAGACCTGCTAAACCAGAAGAGATAGTTAGACAAGCATTTTTGTATAGATTGTTGAATCAATATCACTACCCCCCCCAACGTATTGATGTTGAAAGAGGCGTTTATTTTGGTTCTCAATTAGCTGAAAAAAGAGCTGATATAGTCATTTTTGACAAAGACGACCCTGACAGCATTTATGTTATTGTAGAACTGAAAAAACCAAAAAGAACAGATGGTCTTGAGCAACTAAAATCGTATTGCAATGCGGAAGGCGCTTCGATTGGTGTATGGACTAACGGTTCTGATATAATGTACCTACATAGAGCAGAACCAAACATTTTCAAAAATTTACCTGATATTCCAACATCTTTTCAAACACTTAATGATCTTCTAACTGAGAGATGGACTTTAGACAAACTGAATGAAGAAAACAGTCTAAAGAACACAACCCTAAAAGATATAATCCTGACCATTGAAAACCTTGTTTTGGCCAATGCAGGAGTAGATGCGTTTGATGAAGTATTCAAACTGATTTGGACAAAACTGTTTGATGAAATGAATTCACGAGCGGGCGGGAAGAATAAAAATTTGGAATTCAATGTATACGGTTCTACTCCTAACGAGTACAAGGAAAGAATCAACAATCTCTTCAACCAGGCAAAGAAAAAATGGCCTGGAATCTTTTTAGAGGGTGAAAAAATCGATCTTACGCCAACTCATCTAGTGACATGCGGTTCATTTTTGGAAAGCGTAAAATTGACCAATTCTAACCTACAAATAATAGATGAAGCTTTTGAGTATCTATCTGTCAAATCAGCAAAAGGTGAAAAAGGACAGTATTTCACACCCAGACATGTCATTGATATGTGTGTTAAAATGCTCAACCCAAAACTTGATGAGTATGTTATTGACCCTGCATGTGGTTCTTGTGGTTTTACCGTTCATGCTTTTTTTCACGTTTGGGGTAACATGTTTAGACCAGAAGGGCCATCCGATTGGCAAAAGGAATATGCAAGTAATAACGTTTTCGGCATAGATTTTGACGCTCGATCCGTAAAGATTGCAAAAGCATTAAATCTTATTGCAGGTGACGGTAGGACAAATGTATTCAAAGCAAATTCACTTGACCCAAAAGCATGGGATGAGGACACAAGAGTTGGCATGAAAAAACGACTATTCAACTTTACAGATCACGCACAAAATGAAGAAAACCAAAAGAATTTCCGCTACTTTGACTTTGATGTGTTATTTACCAATCCACCTTTTGCAGGGGATATTAAAGAATCGAAAATACTCAATCAATATGATTTAGCTAGAAAATTGAATGGGAAACTTCAAAACAGCATGAGCCGTGATGCTTTGTTCATTGAACGTTGTTTAGAATTGGTCAAACCAGGCGGAAGGTTATGTATGGTTTTACCTCAAGGGAGATTCAATAACAGTTCAGATGAATATGTACGCCGTTATATTGCCGATAAAGCAAGGATTTTAGCGGTTGTAAGTTTGCACGGGAATACTTTCAAACCTCATACGGGTACAAAAACCAGTGTTATTTTCCTTCAAAAATGGAATGATGATAAAGATGTCGGCATTTACAACCCAAAACTCGATGATTACCCGATATTCATGGCAGTTTCAGAAGAAGGTGGAAAAGATAACTCGGGAGACTACATTTATCAAAAAGATGAAAGTGGCAACTACATTCTTGATGATCATAACCACAAAATCGTTAAACATGATTTGTTTACAATAAGTGATAAGTTTATTGAATTTGCAAAAGAGCAAAAAATGCCGTTTTGGGTTGAGCTTTCTGAGGATAGAATATCTTTTAAAAGCAAATTGGAATGTTTGCCCAATACATGGATTGTTTATTATACAAAAGCTCAACATTTTGAACGTCTCGATCCAGAATTTTGGCATCCAAAATTTGAGAGACTGAAACAGCAATTTTTAGAGAAAAATGCACTAGAGTACGCAAATAATCTTTTAGTATATAACAGCAGAGGTTTACAACCCGATTACATTAACGATGGGGAGATATTGGTAGTGAATAGTCAGCATCTTGGGAGCCAATATGTCGATGTTGATTCATTAGAACATACTAATCAAGAATTTTGGGACAGGAACCCTAGATCAAGAATATTTAAAAATGATATTTTGCTGTATACAACTGGGGCTTACTTAGGCAGGACAAATATTTGGCTTGAAGATAAAAAAGCAATCGCAAGTAACCATGTGAATATTTTGAGAGTCGATGAAAATAAATGCAATCCAGTATATTTAGCATTTTATTTGAACTCAGAATATGGGGTGATGCAGTCAAAACGTTGGCAAAGTGGGTCTGGACAACAAGAAATATATCCAAGTGATATTGGACAAATGATGATTTATTTACCTCCAAAAGATGTTCAAGACAAAATCTCTGAAAATATTATCGACTTTTACTGTCAACTTAAAGAATCCAAAAAGTTTTTAGAAGTTGCCAAAAAAGCAGTTGAAATAGCTATCGAAGAATCAGAAGAAAAAGCCATGCAGTATTTAAATGAGAATCAACCAACTAGCATTGAATACTGAACTCTCTTTCCAACTATCCCTTTCAATGCCTGGTTGAACCGTTCACCGTCTGAATCTTTCCTTGTATTCCATCTATAACAGAACTCATCACAGTACAGACCGAGATATTTGACCGAGACGTGATGGAAAATTCCACCGATTCCCTTTTTGAGTAGCGACCAGAAACTTTCAATCCAGTTCGTAGAAATATCACCTCTAACATACTCACCACTCTTGTGATTGACTACAGCGTGTCCAAAGTCAAAATACTTGCCGATCCCGTTATAAGCTGGCCATTCATCGGTGAGAATCTTTGAGAAAGTTTCTACATTGTTGACGATGAACTCTTGAAGTGTTTTGGAGTCTACATGCTTAACCGGTTTGACTTTTGCCTTGCCGTTACGCTGTACAAGACCGATAACCGGAGTCTTTGTTTGTGAACCACGACCACGCTTGCCACCTTTACCCTTGCCACCGACATAAGTTTCATCGGCTTCGACGTAACCAAACAGTTTACAAAAGTCAGGGGATTCTTCCATAGCCTTTCGGATTCTATGGTTGAGTGACCAAGCAGTGCGATATGATCCGATTCCAAGTTGTCTTTGAAGTTGAAGGGCTGAAATTCCCTTCTTTGATGAACAAACGAGGTAGAATGCCATGAGCCATATTTTGATTGGAAGGTGTGAACCATGAATGATTGTATTAACGGTTACTGTGAATGGTTTTCCACATGAAGCGCATTCATAAAGACCATTTCTAGTTGTTTTACCATTTAAAGAATAGGAGTGTGTATGACCACAGAAAGGACACACTGGTTTTTCACCCCAGACAATCTATTCAAGATATGCTCTGGCTTCGTTTTCTGTCATATTTCCGATGTCAATCAGGTTCATGACAAGAATTGTAGTACAAAATTATCCTATGTCAAGTGCATAATGCCGATTTGTTTTTATGTATTTCATATCAAAGATCTGTCAAAATGTAATTTATAGCAAATCTTTAGAAAGAACTGAGAATTGTAATGATATTGATGTTTTAAATTGCAGAAAAGATGTAATGATGGAAAAGTATTCGATAAAAAG
>JAKPQD010000230.1 GCA_029572965.1 Bacteroidota bacterium
CCAACGATTCTACAAAGAACTTTTTGTCGTATCCCAATGAATTTTCAGGCAACACAATGACCGAACGGGTGAAATAAGTTTGAGATTTACCGCCGCTATGCCATCCTTCAGTTGATGGTACATTTCCATCGGTATATGTACTGTAATATGGGCAGCTTGAGTTGTCGGTGATAACCCACTTATTAGTACAATCCTTATACCTAAGATTGAAACTTGCCGGGTTTGAATAAACAGGTTTGCTGTTGTCAGTGCCGTTTTGGGTATAGATACCATCTAATCCCACAACGTCTGATCCAATGACCATATAAGTATTACCTGCCTTAAGTACACCACAAGTACACCAGGTCATGATAATCCCTACAGTCAATAGAAAAAATCGTTTTGTGTCATTTTTTTTCATTTGTGTAAGATTTAGTTAAAAAAGGTCTATTTTAATTTGTATTTTTTTCTATATAGCTAAAAGTGTTTAGCACTTATAATAGCCTACACTCGTTTGTGTTATGCGATAATACTTGTTTAAGGTTATCGCTGTTAAGGTATGTTTCATTTATTATGTTGTTTGGGGTTTGAGGGTTTATTGTCGATATTATAGGCTTCTTTGCATGGTTATTTTGTGCTTTTTGCCTGAACTTCGTCTGACTTTATCACCTCAAGGGTAGGGGCCGGAGGTAATGCTTCCTGACCGCAGGCCTTTTCCCACTTATTGGCCGGAGCTATAGGGCTGTCAATAAAATTGCGGTACATGTTATGCCCATTATTGCCTTCTATCATCCATTTTGAATGGCAGCCTTTATAGTAAAGTTTGTATTTGCCATTGCTGTAAACTGTGAAACCGCGTTCTTTTCCGGCTGGTTTATAAATTCCGTTGACATCGGATGTTCCGGCACCACTGACTTTGTAACAAATACTGTCGGCTTTCTGGTTGTTGAAATTTCTATTTTGCTTTGAACCTTTTTCAGGTTGGGCGGTTAAATATACTGTTGAAAAAACAAAATAGGCAATTAGCAGCAAATGCTTCTGCAGTTTTAGGTATTTCATGATTAATAGGTTAAAGGGGCTAAATTACTTTTTTTCTTTATTTGCAGCAAGAAAAAAGTAAAAAAGGATGATATTTTTTTTTTATCGCAATATAATGGATATTCATATCTGTTTTTGTTTTTTTTCTCTATTAGTCAAAGAGTTTGGTAATATATGGACTTTATCAAGGTTATTCATTTTGCCTCATCAAAAATGAAAAACATTTATATTTCCATCATTAGGAAATCACGTAATGGTAATTTTTTTCATTATTTTTATCCCGGTCAACAGTAATTAAAAAGTATTTGAACACTAATTATTTACAATATAAAAACTAATAAAATGTCAGAAAATTATTTTAAGAAGTATCCCAATAATCAAGGATTTTTTAACGAATATGGAGGGGCATTTGTTCCTCCCGTGCTTGAAACAGAAATGAAGAAAATCAATGATGCGTATTTTGCTATTAGCAAGTCGCACAACTTTATATCTGAGCTTCGCAGCATCCGCAAGCATTACCAGGGACGGCCAACGCCTGTGTATTATTGCAACCGGCTTTCAGACAAGTATGGTGCCAGGATTTACCTGAAACGTGAGGATTTGAACCATAGTGGTGCCCACAAACTTAACCACTGTATGGGCGAAGCCCTGTTGGCAAAGTTTATGGGGAAGAAGAAGCTGATTGCCGAAACCGGGGCTGGTCAACATGGCGTTGCCCTTGCTACAGCTGCCGCTTATTTCGGGCTTGAGTGCGAGATACACATGGGTGAAGTGGATATTGCCAAGGAACATCCAAATGTAGTACGTATGCAGATTCTTGGAGCTACCGTTGTTCCTGTATCTCATGGGTTAAAAACGTTAAAAGAAGCAGTTGACTCGGCATTTCAGGCATATTTGAAAGACCCTGTAAATACTATTTATTGTATTGGCTCGGTTGTGGGGCCACACCCATTCCCAATGATGGTGCGCGATTTTCAACGCGTGGTTGGTATCGAGGCCAGGGAACAGTTCTTTGACATGACCGGCGAATTGCCCGACAACGTTGTTGCCTGCGTTGGCGGCGGCAGCAATGCTATGGGTATTTTCAGTGCTTTCCTCGAAGACGATGAATGTAAATTGTACGGGGTTGAGCCTGGTGGCCGTTCGCTCAACCTGGGCGACCATGCTGCTACTATGACTAAAGGGACTCCGGGATTGATTCACGGCTTCAAATGTTATTTGTTGCAGGACGAAAAAGGCGAACCTTCACCTGTTTATTCTGTAGCAAGCGGACTCGACTATCCGGGCGTTGGCCCAGAGCATTGCATGCTTCACGATATGAAAAAAGTCTGCTACGACGTGGTTTCGGACAAAGAATGTATTGATGCCTTTTATGAACTAAGCCGTTTGGAAGGTATTATCCCTGCGTTGGAAAGTGCTCACGCTGTTGCTTACGCTTTAAAATTAGCTCAAAAGGAACCACAGAAATCAATTCTGGTTAACCTTAGCGGACGCGGTGATAAGGATATTGACTTTGTACTCGAAAAATATGGCCTTCCTGAAAATAGAAAGGACAAATAACGTCAGTGCGACATAAGAAAAAAGCTTACATATTCATATTTACAGGCATTCCTTACTTTTGCCTTGAAGCAAAAGTAACAAAAATTCAAGGCTTGCCGTAAATCGGCTAAAAAAGCTTTATCGGCGGTTCCGGGCAACAACTCGCTTCACTCAAACAGTACCCTCGCTTCGCCGATAAAGCTTTTTTCTTAACGCCATTTACGTCAGGCCATTAGTAGAAAAGATTCAATGAAAACGGCGGTGCCTTTAACAGAAAGATTCCGTTTCATCGTCTTTTTGTTCGATTTCGGCCGAGAAGCGTATTGCTCCTGTTGTTTGCATATTGTAACATTCTTAGGCTTCGAGGGTGATTGAGTTGAGGCGATAAGATTTTTTGAGCAACTTTTTTCGATAAAAAAAGTTGCGTAGAGACTCAGTATTTATTGCTATTCAATATATTGATAATGAATTTCTTATATTGAATCCAGGACAAATAGTAATAAAAAAGGCCGTTTCAAATAGAAGCGGCCTTTTAGTTTTATAGTATTTTCAGAAACTAATAATTTTCTTCTTTCAATTGCATGAATGCTTTTGGGTGCAAGCATGCAGGGCAGTTTTCCAGCGCTTTTTCTGATTCGTAAACATAGCCACAGTTGATGCATTTCCACCATACTTTGCCATTTTTCATAAATACCTTGTCTTCAGAGATATTCTGTAGAAGTTTCAAATAGCGGCGTTCGTGTTCGGCTTCTACTTTGGCAATCATTTTGAAAGCTGTAGCCACGTCGTTAAAGCCTTCTTCCTTGGCAATCTCGGCAAATTGTGGATATAATGCAGTCCATTCTTCGTTTTCGCCTTCGGCAGCAGCTTTGAGGTTTTCTTTGGTGGTACCGATAACGCCGGCAGGATATCCGGCTGTAATCTCGACCATACCGCCTTCGAGAAACTTAAAGAAACGTTTGGCATGTTCTTTTTCCTGGTTAGCAGTTTCCTGGAAAATGGCAGCTATTTGCTCGTAACCTTCTTTTTTGGCTACGCTGGCAAAAAATTCATAGCGGTTGCGGGCTTGTGATTCACCTGCAAAAGCCTTTAGCAGGTTTTGTTCGGTACGTGTACCTTTCAATGATTTTGTTGACATAGTGCTAATTATTAATTGGTTAAACCTTTATAAAATCTTCTTTGTCAGCACCACAAACCGGGCATTTCCAGTCGGCAGGCAAGTTGTCAAATTTAATACTTTCTTTGCTATCATCGTATATGTGGCCACAAGCTGTGCATCTATAAATGTTGCCAGTGGTTTTAGGAGGCTCAAGTTTCGATTTATCGACAAATGTAGGGGCATTTTTGGGCGCCGTGCCCTTGCGTGTTTTGCGGTAGTAAGCATATGTCATGGGCTCAATGCTATCATCGATAACGCTGGCATTTACCAGTTCGCCAATAAACAAAACATGGGTGCCCGCATCAAACTTTTGTACCACTTTGCATTCAAGGTAAGCAATAGCATCGTTCAGTACAATAGGGGCTCCGGTGTTTCCAAAAGTGATGTTCATGCCTTCGAGCTTGTCAAAATCTTTGCCGCTCCGATAACCAAACCTTCCAAAAAGATCAGGTGAGGCATCCTTACTCAGCACCGAAACCGTAAAGCATCCATACTGCTCAATAATGCTGCAAGTGTAGTTGTTTTTGTTGCAACAGGCCGCAAATTGGGCAGGCTCGGCAGTTACCTGAAATACCGTGTTGGAAATAAAGCCATTGCCGTGGTTTTTATTGCCAGAGCTCACAATATACAGGCCATACGATATTTTAAAAAGAGCTTCAACATTTATCATGTTTTTTTCTTAAAGTTATTAAAAACTTGCTTTTAATTTTAGTAAAATAAAATATATCTTTGTGCCACGAAAAAATTAAATAGTAACACAATGGCGCTTGTCAGGTTTGGTGTTGGTTTAGAAGAAGATATACTGAAGGCTTTGGATAATTTTGTTGTCGAAAACAACCTGCCTAACCGTTCGCAAGCCATCCGTCACCTGATAGAGAAAAACATCGCCGAAAAAAAATGGCAATGTAACCATATTGTAGCCGGGGCAGTTGTTTTGCTTTACGATCATCATAAAGGTGATGTTACTACAAAAGCTAATGATATTCAACACGAATATTTTGATGTGATACTATCGGCCCAGCATTTTCATCTAAGTCATGATAATTGCCTCGAAATTATTGCTGTTAAGGGCGAAGCTAAGCGCCTGACCGAGCTTTCTGACAAACTAATTGGCATTAAAGGCATAATACATGGTAAGTTGGTGATGAGCCGGGCAGAGTAATTTTTTTTGGTTATGCAGTAACACGAATTTTAATAAAAGTAATATTTTAAACAAAAACCCGTTTGGGTTTATTTTTTTTAACAATAGTAACACGATTTTTTAAAAAGTAACATATTATAAATAAGAGATGAAGAAGATATTTTTATTTATGCCTTTTTCTTTGATGGCAAGTCAGTTAATGGCACAGGATGATGCTTTAAACCTCAAAGATACATTAAGTATTGACGAAGTTGTAGTAACCGGGACTCCGGTTAAAGTAAACCGCAATAATGTACCTATGTCTGTTTCGGTGGTACAGCGTGAGCAGTTGGCTGAAAGTGGCGAGTCGGCAGTATTGCCTGTGTTGAATGGCCGTGTACCCGGTTTATTTGTTACCGAACGTGGCATTACCGGTTTTGGGGTTTCGACCGGAGCGGCGGGGCAAATCACTATGCGCGGTATTGGTGGAAGCCCTACCCGTGGGGTGTTGATGCTTATTGACGGGCATCCTCAGTTTATGGGCATTTTTGGGCACCCGTTGGCCGATTCGTATGTAAGCTCTGATGTAGAGCGAGTGGAGGTTATCCGGGGCCCTGCTTCTATACTTTATGGTTCTAACGCCATGGGCGGGGCAATTAACATTATCACCCGCAAACAGTCGCAAGAAGGGTTTCATGGTTATGCCAATGCCCAGTATGGCTCGTTCAATACTCAAAAGTATATGGCAGCAACAGGTTATAAAAAGGAAAAGTTAAGTGCATTTGTTTCGTTCAACCACGACCAGACCGATGGACATCGTGACAATTCAGATTTCAGCATAAATAATGGGTATGTAAAGTTAGGATATGAGCTCAATACTCATTTTTCGGCCAATACAGATTTTAGTATTGCAAAATTTAAAACTACTGACCCAGGCCCCGATACAGTTGGTGCCACTAAAGGTAATTCGCTTGATATTACCCGTGGTTACTGGGCTTTTGACTTACAGGATAATTTTGAAAAATTGTCGGGCGCTACACGGTTGTTTTACAATTTTGGTAAACATGATATTAGTGATGGTTTTTATTCTACAGATGCCAACTATGGTATAAACATCCACCAGTCAGCAGGCTTGTTCAGGGGCAACACATTTACTTTAGGGTTTGACTACATGAATTATGGCGGCAAAGCCGAAAATACTAAAGCAATGAATGGCAAAGGGATAGTTTTTAAAGATACATTTCTATACGAAACTGGAGTGTATGGGTATATACAGCAGGAGTTTTTTGAGAAACTTACATTAAATGCAGGTTTACGTTTGCAAAAACATGAAGTGTATGGAAAACACTGGATACCTTCGGGAGGTTTTGCATTTAAAGTTACGCCAACGACTACCTGGAAGGCTTCTGCGGCAAAAGGCTTTCGCAGTCCCTCTATACAAGAGCTTTACATTTGGGCTCATAACGAAAACCTTAGCCCCGAAAAGGTTACAAACTACGAAACCGGCGTTTTGCAATCGCTTTTTAACCATAAGCTTCATGTAGAGCTTACGGTATTTTACGTTGAAGGTGACAACCTCATTGTTACCGTTCCGTTAAAAGGGGTGCAGAATGCGGGCGAGG
This sequence comes from Bacteroidota bacterium, assembly GCA_029572965.1. Classification (GTDB taxonomy): domain Bacteria; phylum Bacteroidota; class Bacteroidia; order Bacteroidales; family DTGW01; genus JAKPQD01. The sequence continues at coordinate 6,458 of JAKPQD010000230.1, forward strand.
TAGAAAACAAAGGGTTGGAAATGTCTGTTCAGGCCAATCCTGTTAAAAACCTTTCTTTAATTACAACATATAGCTTTATAGATATGAAAAGCCCTGTTTATGCAACTCCTAAACATAACTTTTTTGCCAGCCTCAGGTACAAATGGAACAAAATTGGTGTCAATGCCAGCATACAACATATTAAAGACCTTGACACCGATGCTTCGTCCAAAACCTACCTTAGCAGCTATACATTGGTGAATGCAAAGCTTACATACCAGGTTTGGAAATACGCTGAGATATTTGCCAGTGCCGAAAACCTTTTAGACCAAAAGTATGAGACCAACAGGTATTATACTATGCCCGGTACTACTGCTTTTGGCGGTGTTAACTTCAAATTTTGACCAGCCGGAATTCTTTTGATATAATAATTATCCATTAAAAAAATGAAAAAAATCTTAGTTGTTGTAGTATTGCTGCCATTTTTGGCCAGGATTTATGCAAGCCCTATGCATAGCCATTACAAACATAATATTGTCATTGACACCGACTGTGCCATTGATGATATGCGGGCTATTGCTATGCTTTTATCACTGCCTAACGTTACAGTTAAGGCCATCATTGTTTCAGACGGGACGCTGTCACCTCAAGACGGAGTGGTAAAAGTGAGGTCATTGCTGGCAGGATTTCGCAAAGATAGTATCCCAGTTTTTGCAGGCGTTGAAGATAAAAACATCAACCCGGCCTGGAGAAATTTCAACCGTCAGTTGCAATGGGGAAATACTCAAAAAGCTGATGTTGCAAATAGCAACCTTGACTTGGTGGCCGATATTGTTGAACAATCGACGGGGCAGGTTTCATTTATTTGTCTCGGGCCGCTGACCAATACAGCCAATATTCTTCGGAATCATAAAAACATCATTTCGAATATAGAAGAAATAATATGGTACACCGAGTCTGCAACCCCTTTCAAAGGCTTTAATTATGCGTGCGACACCCTGGCTGTTGGCAAAATTCTTGATTTGAACATCAAGACCTATGTTATTTCTAATCTTGATAAGCCTTTGGCTGTGTTCGATACCACGATGTACGGTATTTGTAAAAGGAATACAACTATATTGGCAAAAGCATTGCAGTTTGTTCATTCGCAACCCGAGGCTTTTAAAAAACTCAAAGAAAACCATTTCAGGCTTTGGGACGAGCTGGCGGTGCTGTTTCTTGCCAACCGTGAGCTTTTTAGCGTTGAGCCTGTGGCTGGCAAGAATCACTTGCGCTATACAACAGGTTATTCTGAAAAGGCAGTCCGCGAAGTAATGGGAGAAATAATAAAAGGCATATACAAACCAGGCGAATATGTTGCTTTGTATGGCTTCCCGTTGCAGCCTGAATTGTACTACTATGATGTACGGCAAATTATGGACTCTGCCTTACAGCGCTATGGTATTGCCGAGTGGAAAGCATGTGTCCTTACCGATGAGTTTCACGGGCACCTCGGGGTATATTCTATTGTCGGGGCCAAGATGGGCATGAGGGCACGCGACTACTTTGGCATTGGTACCGACCTGATGACAGTGGTAAGTTATGCAGGGACAAAGCCGCCCTTTAGCTGCATGAACGATGGCATACAGGTAAGTACCGGGGCTACGCTGGGACAAGGGACTATAAGTATTGTAAAAGACACAGTAACACGCCCAACAGCGCTTTTTACCTATAATAACCAAACCATTGAAATAACGCTAAAAAAAGCTTTCCTCGAGCAGGTAAAAGCTGATATTAAGAAAGGGGTAGATAACTATGGCCTGGCTGATGAGGCTTATTGGGCTTTTGTCCGCCAAAATGCCCTGAAATACTGGCTTCAATGGGACAGGAAGGAAATTTTTGAGGTAAAGGTGGTAAAGTAAGCAGCAAGATAACTAAAGAGATTAGTAAAAGAAACTCAGTATTAATAACATAATTAGTCAATTGTTAAATAGTAATTTGAATTAAAAATGAAAAGTAAAGTTTTAGCATTAGCATGCATTTTAACCTTGGGCATATTTCCGGCATTTGCACAAGAAATGCTCAAAGATACAGTAACAATGAAGGAAGTTGTAGTAACAGGAACAAGGACGGCACGAAACTTAAAAGAAATACCATCAAGGGTAACAGTAGTAAATACCGATATTATGGAATCAAGCCCTGTGCTCATGGTTGATGATGCTCTTCGGTTTGTACCAGGTATTAACGTAAGCCGTTCAAGCGGTATCTTTAGCCAGAGACCTATGGTTACTTTACGAGGTCTTTCAGGCGATGAACAATCTCGTACATTGGTTTTAATGAATGGAGTACCCATCAATACCTCTGATGAGGGAGGGGTTAACTGGAACCGCATAAACCCTTATGATATAGATCATATTGAAATTGCCAAAGGCCCTGGTTCTGCGCTTTATGGGAACAATGCTATGGGTGGTGTTATCAATATTATTACCAAAAAACCACAAAAACCACAAGAAATATATGGAGGTATTAGTTATGGAACCTTCAACACAAAAAGACAAGACTTAAGCGTCCGTGTTAGAACTGAAAAAGGGTATTATGGTTCTGTTTCGCAGTATTTTTTAAAAAGTGATGGTTTTAATAGTGTTCCTGACTCTGACCGAACAGCTTATGATATTAAGTCATCATTAGAAGAAATAGGGATATCAGCAAAAGCTGGTTTCGATCAAAGTAAATGGTTCAAATGGGAACTACAATATGATGTTTTCCGCGATAAACGTGGTGAAGGCTACCAGATTTATGCTCCAGAAGGATGTTATAGAAATTTTAATACAGATTTAGTGAGGGGCTTACTTAAAGGAGGGGATGAGAAAACACATTACGATTTTTCTGCATACTATCAGATGGAACATTATTATGATATAAATGAAAATATGAAAAAATCTGGATACACACGCTATGACGTAAACTCATTCAGAAAAGAACAAGGTGCTATATTAAACTTTACAAGGGAATTAACTAAAGACAACACTTTGACCGCTGGAACAGAATACAAATTAGGCAGCATTGAAGGCGGCGATTATTATCAAACATCACCTTATGACACAGTTTACAATGAAGGAAAAATTCAAACCATAGGTGGATATTTGCAAGACGAACATGCTCTTCTCGATAACAAAATTAAGATAATTGCAGGTTTACGTTTCGACCAGGTATCATTTATGGATGGTAAATATACTTCAACCTCACCCTGGAAAACAATACCTGAGCTTAAAGACCATACTTGGACAGAACTCTCTCCAAGATTGGGGTTACGTTTTAATTTTATACCCGAAGTAAGCACCTATTTATCTTATACACACGGTTTCAGGGCTTCAATACTTGATGATCTAACCCGTACTGGCTGGATGTGGGTTGGACCTAAATATGCCAATCCAGAACTGGGGCCTGAATCAATGAATAACTATGAATTAGGTATTGACTTTTTTCCAGTTGAAAAACTAAAAATAACAACTTCTGCATATTATTCATTAGGTAAAGACTTCCTTTATTATGTATCTACAGGCGACAGCTTGTATGGCCGTCCAATATTTCGTAGAGAAAATGTAACAAATGTAACTGTAAAAGGTGCTGAAATAGAAGCAAGCTATGAAATTGGCAATAACCTGAACGTTTTAGCCGGGTATAACTATTGTGATTCAAAAATCGGTGAATTTACCAAAAGACCTGATTTGGAAAAAAAATCGCTGAAATATGTGCCTAAGCATAGCGTTTCTGCATCACTATTTTGGAAAAATAAAATTGTCAATGTTACTCTTCGTGGCATGTACAAAGGAGAACAATACTCAAACGATGCAAATACAAGTAAAATTGATGCATATACGACATTTGACTTGCAATTGTCAAAAACTCTTTACGAAAATTTTATAGTATCACTTGACGTTCAAGACCTTTTTGATAATGAACATTTGGAAACATCTACCTCACTTTCGCCAGGGAGGTTAATCACAGGCAGGGTAGCCTTTAAGTTCTAATTCAATGGCTAATTTGAGAAATATTAAAGTATTATTGCTTTTTGCAATAACCCTTTCTGTTATAAGTTGCACTAATCCATCCCGGCAAAGCACGGATGGATTAGTTGTTGTTACTGATATGTTGGGCAGGGAAGTGAATGTTCCTAAGAACATAAATAAAGTAGTTTGTTTGCGTGCCGGGGCGCTTCGATTGCTTGTGTATTTAGATGCCGTCAAATATACAACAGGCATTGAGGAACTTGAAACAAGGACAAACCGCCCATACATATTAGCACATCCAGAACTAACTAAATTACCAGTCATTGGCCCATCAATGGGTGGCGATGCAGAACTCATTGCAGCCAGCAGACCCGATGTTATTTTTATTACCTACACTACGGTTGGTGATGCAAATGCACTGCAAAACAAAACAGGTATCCCGGTTGTTGCTTTGGAATGTCCTGATTTTGGGGTTAAACGTGATACACTGTTTGCTTCACTTAAACTAATGGCAAAGGTACTGCATAAGGAAAGCCGCGCCGATTCATTAATTTTATTTATTAACCAATCTATCGGAGAATTGAATAAACGTTCTTCAGTAATTCCAGCCAATAAAAAACCTTCGGTTTATGTAGGGGGGATTGCTTATAGTGGTGCACACGGTATTGTATCAACGCAGCCTTTTTACCCTCCTTTCGTTTTCGCAAATGCCAATAATATTGCATCAACAATTGATAAGAAGCTCGTTTCGCATGTAAAAGGGACATATATTGATAAAGAACAACTTATGGTTTGGAACCCTGACATAATCTTTATTGACTTATCAGGTCTTAAATTAGTCCGGGAAGATTTAGCAAAGAATACAGCTTTATACAATAGCCTTAGTGCTGTTAAATACGATAAAATGTTTGGGGTATTGCCTTACAACAATTACGCCATCAATTATGAAGTTGTTCTGGCCAATGCTTGGTATGTTGCTAAAGTTTTATACCCTGCACAATTTACCGATATAAATATTGAACAGAAAGCCGATGAAATATTGACCATGTTTCTTGGAAAAGGAATATATAAAGAACTTACTGAAAACACTGGTGGTTACAGAACTTTAACTAAAGACAGCTTATGAGCATTGTTGCACAATACAAATCATTCACCAAACGCAGGATACTGTTTATTTTAATTGTTATTGTCCTGTTGTTGGTTGTGTCGCTGTTTGCAATAATTTCAGGGGTAGCAGGTATTAGTTTACACAATGTTTTTTCTGTGGCATTCGGGCAGGGTTCTGATTTTGCACAGCAGGTTGTATTGAAAATTCGTTTACCACGAATCTTAGGCGCAATACTTGCTGGAACAGTTCTTTCTGTTTCGGGTGCTGTAATGCAAAGCATTTTACGTAATCCGCTGGCTTCACCTTTCACATTGGGTATTTCAGGAGCAGCTGCCTTCGGGGCTGCCTTTGCCATAGTTGTATTTGGAGCAGGCAGCAATTATAGTGGCTCTAATGATGCCGTAATTGTACATAACCCATATATCGTTATTGCCTCTGCTTTTGCTTGGAGTATAGCAAGTTTGGCAGTTATTCTTTTAATATCCAAATTCCGTGGTGCTACACCTGAAGTAATGATTCTATCAGGTATTATTATTAGTTCGTTATTTAGTGCTGGAATCTCAGCATTACAGTATTTTGCAAATGATGTCCAACTGGCTTCTGTTATATTCTGGTCTTTCGGAGATTTAGGCCGTGCCGGGTGGAATGACGTTATAATTCTCTCTATCGTTTTAGTTCCCTTATTGGCTTTTTTCTTTTCGCAAAGCTGGAACTATAAGTCTCTCCAATCGGGCGATGAACTTGCTAAAAGTTTAGGAGTAAATGTCTCTAAAGTACGATTGACAGGCATGGTAGCTGCTTCGTTATGCACGGCAGTTGTAGTATCATTCTATGGTATTATTGCATTTGTGGGTTTGGTTGTTCCGCATATTGTACGCAGGTGCATTGGTGGCGATGAGCAATTTCTAATCCCCGCATCAGCTGTATTTGGTGGTACATTTTTACTTTTTTCCGATACCATTGCCCGTACTATCATTTCCCCTGTCATACTTCCTGTGGGTATCTTAACTTCATTTATAGGGGCACCTTTATTTTTGTTTTTGCTTATAAAAGGCTTGGGTAAGGGTTATTGGTCATAATTGTTTTAATGATGAAAATACAAATTGAAAATATTGAATTTAGCTATAATGGAACGCCTGTACTAAAAAATGTTACAGAAAATATTGCCAAAGGAGATTTTGTGGCAATTGTTGGTCCGAATGGTTCGGGTAAAAGTACTTTACTGAAGTGTGTGAATGGCATTTTATCCACTAAAAAAGGCACTGTATTGATAGATAATAAGAACCTTGAGTCTTATAGTTCCAATGAATTGGCTAAAGAAATAGCTTATGTTCCTCAAAGTGAAAATAAAGCAAACCCGCTTAATGTATTCGATACTGTATTGTTAGGCCGTAAACCTTATATTAACTGGAAACCTTCGGACAGCGATTTGGAAATTACAGCCAATATATTGAAAAAACTACACCTTGAACATATTGCCATGAAAAACATTAACAAACTGAGTGGCGGACAACGACAATGTGTATTTATAGCACGTGCTTTGGCGCAACAGCCAGATGTGCTGTTGTTAGACGAACCTACGGCCAACCTTGATATACGACATCAGATAGAAGTACTGAACCTTTTAAAAGCGCTGTCTGACAATGGACACACAATAATAATGGCTGTTCACGATATAAACTTGGCATCACGATATTGCTCAAAAATAATGATGCTAAAGGATGGAGCAATTTTTGCCAGTGGTGCTAAAGATATATTTACCACTGAAAATATCGAGAAGCTATATGATATCAAAATATCCATAGTTCATGAAAATGGCCATTTGGTTATTGTTCCGCAAGGATTAAATTAGAAACTCAAAACAATAATTATGTACACCATTGAACCTATAGGTACTGTAAAAAATGATTTTAATCAAATCATGAGTCCAAACATAATAAAGGAAAAAACAAGTACCATTATTATCGATGACAAATATTCCGAAGGCCTTCTTAATATAGAGTCATGCGAATATATTGATGTTATATTCTACTTTCATAAATCAGAAATAATAAGCCTAAAAGGGAAAATACATAATGGCGAAGAACGGGGCGTTTTTGCATCACGAAGTCCTAAACGTCCTAATTCTATTGGTGTTACCACTGTTAAACTTATAGATATTATCGGCAATAATCTTTTGGTAGAAGGTTTGGATGCTATAAACGGAACGCCTGTTATTGACATTAAATGTTGCGACACATCCATGTTTGCAACAGGATCTGAAACCAATCTTGTACATCAATCAATCCTTAAAGCAAACCCACGGATTGAAATATGGAATAATATCCTCGCCGGAAAAACAGACCTATTACTTTTGAATGCCGGGCAGTTGCACGGACATTTTTGTCCTGGCCTGGCAATGGGTGTAATGGCTGCTACTCATGTAATGAAACAAATGAAAACCAATTCAGATGGTATGGAGGATCTGTTGGCCATTGTCGAAACAAACAATTGTTTTTCTGATGGCGTACAGCTTGTTACCGGATGCTCCTTTGGTAACAACTCGCTAATTTATCGCGATTATGGAAAAACAGCATTCACCCTCACAAAGCGCAATGGAAAAGGCATCCGGGTTGTATCATTGCCCGAATCCAAGGACTACATCAATCAAAGCTTTCCTGAGTTTAACGAATGTTATAACAATATAGTTGTAAAACAGAACCACGATGCAAAGGGGGTAGCCCATTTTAAGAAATTGGGCATAGAAAGGGCATTTGCCACTTTAAAACTTGACTTCGACAAGCTTTTTAACGTTACGGAAGTATTCACTGAGATACCAGATTATGCACCTATTTATGAGAGTATTAAATGTAACAAATGTGGAGAAAGTGTTATGGCAACAAGGATTGTTGAAAAACACGGTCAACAATTATGTATCACTTGTGCAAACAGTAAATATTATTCAGTTGAAGGAAAAGGAATTGTTTTGAAGAAACAACAATGAATGAAATGCGGCCAAAGGGCTACAAACAAATAAGCAAATGTTGCATTTATAAAGACCTCACCATGATTAAGTATAATTTGCCAATGGCGGGTGTTTTAGAAATTTTATTGGAGTAATGGCTTGTGAGGGTAGCTGTGTTGCAGATAATATCACAATAATGAACTCAAAGTCGGCATCAAGATTGGTGAAAGAAGGAGGTAAATAATCTTAGGTAAATAATATAACTAAAACACATAAATCAATGAAATCAAAACATATATCAATTATTAAATGTAGTGCTCTCATGGTAATACTGTTATATAATACAGCCTTTTCTCAATCAGTACTTCACGATGCTGTTAAAATAGCTATCTACACAGATGACCCTCGAAAAGAAATAATGAATAATATCGAAAACGGAAGAACTGATTTGTTACTAATACAAGCTGGGCAATTACATGGGCACTATTGTCCGGGGCTTGCAATGGGTGTTATGGCAGCATACTATGCTATAAAGGAAATGAAAGCCGACTCAATCAGTATGGAGGGCTTGCGTGCTATTATCGAAACAAGAAATTGTGTTGCAGACGGTGTACAGTTTGTAACAGGTTGTACCGTTGGCAATGGCTCGTTAATTTATAAAGATACCGGAAAAACTTCCCTTACTCTTGTGAATAAGGACGGTAAGGGTATTCGGATTTGTTCAAAACAAGAGTCGCCTGATATAATAAATGCTACATTTCCTGCTTTTCAGGAGTATTACCAGAAAGTGGTTGTTAAAAAGAGTAAAGATTCAATACTGATAGCCAAATATAAACAAGCTTCATTAGACAGAAACTTCGGGACATTAAACATTCCTTTTAATAAGCTTTTTACTATTCAACATATTAAGATTAAAATCCCAGTAAATACAGGTAAAAACGAAAGTGTTGTTTGTTCAGTTTGCGGTGAAAGTGTTAAAAAAACGAAGGCAACTGAAGTCAATGGTAAAATAGTTTGTGCCACATGCAGTAATGCTGCTGTTGGAACTTTCGATGAAAATGGAATTCACTTTTAAAACAAATATTACACACAAAGTAACAAAGACCAGATTATAGAAACGATTGCTGTCTGCCAAACAAGAAAATTCAGGTAACAAATTAATAAGCCTTTTAAAAATTAAAACTAACTTTAACCGTAATTGTTCTTTGAGGTTGTCTGTACCTTCCGGCAAATCGGTTTGATGGATGATAATATTTTTGATTGAGAATATTATTAATTTTTAGCTGAAAATCAAAGTTTTTATAATCAAAGTACGAGACACTCCCATGCAAAAGAAAAACATCATCTATAATATCATTGCCAGTACTGGGAATAAGCTTGGGATTTTTCCGTTGCCCCAAATAATTTGTTCGGAGGTTTATTTTCATATTTGAATTGAGAGAATATGTTACTCCAATATTGGCTGTATGCATCGAAATTTCAGGAATAAATATACCATCTTGTTCGTATGAATTGGAATATGTATAATTAGTGTAAAGCTGAAACATGTTGATTGAACAATTGCTATATACTTCTATTCCATAAGTATTTAATTCGTTTTTATTGATCCATCTATCGCTATTGGCTATAGTGTCTTTTATTAATTTGTTATCAATCAGGTTTTTATACACCGACAATCCCAACGTCATTTTGTTGTTAAACATATAATAGCTAATAAATTCCAGGGAGTGCATTTTTTCTGGATTTAAACTACTGTTGCCAATAAATAGGGCTTCATGTGGCTTGTAAAGCCCAACATGAAGCCCCGGTTGAACTAAATCCCGGGCGTTAATCAGAAATCTATGGACATATCACCTTTTTTTTCTTTTCAATATTTTCGGTACCATGCAATTTTGAGTC
>JAKPQD010000234.1 GCA_029572965.1 Bacteroidota bacterium
ACTACCTGATGAAGCAAAGTATCATTGGGAAAACGTCTATCCTATCCTGAGCAATACCCTGAAATATGCTTTGAATATTCCGGTTCAGCCCAAAAGAAACGGCACGAATAGGTACAAAGTGTACAAATCAAATCTCGATTATTTCATTAGTACATTCATTAAATCAAAGCAATTCAGCAGTATTATTCCATTGAATGATGAAAATTATTTTCAAGTAGAAACAATTAGAATAAAGAACCCCACCCCCGGCAGCAATCGTTTACAGTTCGGACAGGATAAAACAGATATTGTACCTTATTCCGGTCTTATCGGTAATGGTCCATATTCTCATTGTCCCTTTGCCCATGTCAATATGTTTTTCATTTGCCACGAAAGCGAGAAAGACAAAGCAAACCTGCTTTACACCTATTTTAAAGACGGGTACAAAAACTTCCCTAAACTAAATCAACTTCTTAAAGTTCCGGTAAATATCATCAAAGCCGACCAAATTACATTCACCAACAACGAAAATCCTTTGCCCGAAATCAGGCAAAGTCTGTTCAGCAAGTCCTTTGACCCCAATATCCGATACATAGCCATATATTTAAGCCCGTTCAGTAAAAACCATCCCGATATTGCAAAACGGCAATATTACTTTCAGGTCAAAGAAGAATTATTAAAATACGGCATAACATCACAGGTAATAGAAACAACAAAAATATCCGACCCAAATTATAATTACAGCTTAGTCAATATTGGCGTTGCCATTCTTGCAAAACTCAATGGTGTTCCTTGGCGTTTGCATCGCACACTGCATAGTGAATTGGTTGTTGGTGTAGGAGCATTCAAATCCGTAAATTCATCAAGTCGGTATATCGGAAGTGCTTTTTGTTTCTCAAACGATGGGCATTTCAAAGGTTTCGAGTGCTATTCGCAAAATGATATGTACAAGCTGGCAAGCTCAATAAGCAAAGCAATAAAGAATTACCGCAAGCAAAATACAGAAGTTAAACGTCTTGTAATCCACTTTTACAAGACCATGAGCAACAGAGAGCTTGAACCGATAAAAAAAGAGTTACAGGAAATGGGTTTGGATATTC
>JAKPQD010000256.1 GCA_029572965.1 Bacteroidota bacterium
CCAACGAACAAAATGTGTCACATTTTGAAATAGAAAGAAGCACGGATGGAATAAACTTTACAACAATTGCCATGAAGCATGGAAATAACCAGGTACAAAATACTTATGCTGCCATTGATGATGTTTCTGCTATACAAAGCATGAAGAAAATTTATTATCGTATAAAAGAAGTAGATAATGATGGCCGTAGTAAGCAAAGCAATATCAACCTTGTACAATTAGATAGTAAAGGTGTGTCGCTTTATCCTACATTGGTTTCATCATCAGTTACTATTCAGAATAATTCAGGAGAAAAAATGCAACTGTTACTGTTGAGCGCAGATGGCCGTGTTATTTCACAGCAACTAATTACCAAAGGCACTAATATTATTTCAACAGAAAAACTGACAGCCGGTTTATATATATATAAAATAACAGGAATGGATGAGATAATAAACAGTACAGGCAGGATTATTAAACAGTAAATAAAAACGATTAACTAATAAACTGAATCTTAGAACTCGTTTAAAGGCACTTGCCTTTAAACGATAATTTTTAACACATTAATCAGATTTATGAAACCAATTTTTATTACATCAACATTGTTGCTGGCTTGCCATTTTTGTTTTTCGCAATTTGGCGATGCTTATCATGCACCTAACACCCTACAGCTTTCATTAGACAGGCAGAGGAGAATAACTGCAGCTGATAATGCACATTACGATAATATGCGTTCCGGCAATAAGACATCATCCTCATCCGGAAATATCAGCGGCGATTACAACGCTTATGGTTGGGCAGACTATAGCAGAATGAAAGAAATAGCCGCTGCCGAAGAAAGACAAAACGAACGGATAAATTCTTGGACGGCTAAACAAAACAAATTGAATGAATTAATAAAAGCAAGGAATTTAAAACGGGAGCCACAGTACTATGCACAATTAGTAAAAGCAGCTAAGGAGGCAGGTTTTGATGATTATAGTGTTTCAAGATTTTTTGGACACGATGTAAAAGAATATGAACAAATATTGCTAGACAAAAAGTTGGCTGAGAATGGTGCTTATGCCGGCGGCACCAAAATAAACTGCCAGGGTGATTGTGTAGAAACCTTAAAAGCATATAACGGTGATGTTTATATCGGCAATACGTTAAATGGGAAACCACATGGTAAAGGAAAATATACGACCAAAGCCACTAATATAGAAGTAGAAGGGAATTTTACCGATGGACAAATAGATGGAGTGGCCACAGCAAAAGGAGAAAAATATACAGCTACGGGCACATTTAAAATGGGAAAGCAAGTAGGTATTCATACAATCGTTACACAGGAAGAAGATAATATCACGGGTAATTACACTTTGAACTTCGACAACATGGATGATTGTTCCTATTTTGACAACACAGGGATGAAGTTCAAAGGAAAAATGGATGCGGCTTACAACTTTATTAAAGGAGAGATTGTATATGGGTCAGGTATAAATTTTAAAGGCTATTTTAAAGATAATTCACCATTCAGAGGGGTATGGGAAAAAGCAGGCAGAACCATGATTGGCGAATTTTCAAATTCAGGGGATTCCCTGTACCTGGCATATGGTTACCTGCACAATTATGAAAGAAAAAAGATTACCGAAGGATTCTGGGCGCCAGGTATGAAAAATATAGGCTTTCAAAATGTTGAAAGCGAAGATGGCACTGTAACAGAATACTACTATTCTGAGCCTGATGTGGAAGAATACATTTGCGTATATTTTCCGAGTGGTACAAAAATGTATTTAAAAGCCAGGGCTTCCGGGGAAAATTATGTAGGCGTATATCTTGAAAAGGATAGTGAGCCAAAATATATTCTCTATGAAAAAGCCACCGGCGATATACAAGCTTATGACAAAGAAAAATTCAAGGATTGGTATGAAGCTTGCGTGGCTTTTGCAAATGAAGCCATTGCAAAAATGAAGCAGGGTCAGGCTGATTATTTAAAAAAGAAAGAAAACGTTGCTGAATTTTTTAAATAAAGCCGACTAGGTTGTCAAATAACTGCTTATTACCGATGTGCTGTTGTAAGTGTCGAGTAAAGCTATATTGCTGAACTGTCGAACAAATGTTGATAGATATTCATCAGCCGGGGTGGGTGGGCAGTGTGTTGGCATTTTTAGCTCTTTGCAAGGTTTGGTTTTAAGTTTGGGTTTTGTGTGCCTTGCAATGTGCTTAAAATAGCGTTGGGCAGCATGGCAAAGTTTTGGTCAATGTGAAACTTTAACGATGCGTCCCAGTAGGGTGACATACAACGGACAGGGCTTGCCGAAGTACGGGAATTAGTATTCCGTCAGCCCGGAACCGATGATGATTGAAAAACTGAAGATGAAGATAACAACAAAAAGCTAAATAGAATTACGTCAAGCTGGATATGAAGCACAATAGAATTACAAAAAGCTGAAGATAACTTCCGTCTGCCCGTATTTTGGCAAACCCCCTGTTAGCTGCATACCCTTCTCTGTCAGCAACAAGATTTGCCCAAATGGATAGGTGGACATTTTACTGTCCCATAACTGCAATACACACAACAGTCGCCCTGGTTTGGTTTAAGTCGTGTCTTGCAACTTGTACATTCGTAAAAATATTGGCAAGCGTCTGTTGGCATTGTTTCTTCTTGGCTGTGTCCGCAAACAGGGCAAGTAATTATTGATTGAAGTATGATAGTTTTTGTCATTAGTTATTTGTTACGGTTTGTGAAATTACTTTGTAACCTGTGCTGTTAATTGCTGCTGCAATACTGTCAACAGAAGTTTTGCTATTGTCAAACTTTACTGTGCTGTTTGCATTTTCATACGAAGTTTGAAATGCAACAATTCCTTTCACTTTTGAAATTTCGCTGTTTACGTGTTGGGTGCAACTTTCGCAAGTCATTCCTTTGATTTTAAAAACTACTTGTTGAATATTTGTTTTGTCCACCACTACAACTTTTGGTTCTTGTGGTTTTGGATAAAAGGCTTTTGCATAATAAGGAAATGCAATTAGCAATGCTGCAACTACCGTAACAATTCCTAAAAATGATTTTGATTGCCAAAATGATTTTTTGTTGTCTGCCTCACAATCGCAGTCCACTTTTTTTTGTGGTTTAAGTTTTTGATACCACGCAAATGCAAAAACTAAAACGGTCAAACCAATTAAGTAAGGTCTAAAAGGTTCAATCCACGAAAATGAAGAAGCAAGTCCGCTTGCACCACCCAACAATGCTAAAACTGGTGTGATGCAACAAAGTGAAGCTGCAACTGCTGTCAACAGTCCTGCAACCCAACCTTTGCTATTTTTTGTTGTCGTTGTCATACTGTTGCCAAATTTTGGTGATTGATAATTTTAAAAAACGGTCTTAAAGTTTTTAGATGTTCGCTGCGTAAAGAATAGAAAATAGTTTGTCCT
>JAKPQD010000265.1 GCA_029572965.1 Bacteroidota bacterium
AAACTTTCTACAATACAAATAGAAGGCACAAACAACTAAACAACTTAACCATAAAAGAATTTAACAAACTAATTAATAACAACTTAAAAAATGCTGCTTAAGCTTCACTAAATTTTGTCCACTTTTTGTTTGGAATTCCAAACAGGGGGGGGTATTTCGACTCCGCTCAATAACCACATTTCGACTCATCTCGGCTCATTTCGACTACGCTCAATGACCGCAGCTCGACAACCATGCAGTTGAGCTGAAAAAGCACACTGCATGGCAAGCCTCGAACAATGCAGTAGAGCTGAAATAGCACACTGCATGGCAAGCCTCGAGCTTCGAACAATCCAATAGAGCTGAAAAAGCACACTTTCCTAACGATAACTGTGAGGACACGCCTCGAAATATAAAATGATCTCGCTATCCGCTTCGCGAACTATGAACCAAGAACTAGGAACCATGAAGTAGAGCTGAAAAAGCACACTATCCTGACGATAACTGTCAGGACAAGCCTCGAAACTTTTTGAATATTTTAAAAACCACCCTCATCTCGCTTCGCGAAATCCGAAATCCGAAATTCAAAATTCAAAATTCACCCCCCCCTACCTCTTCACAAACTTCCCACTCACCATCTCTTTTTCCGTTTCTAGCCTTACTACATACATCGCATCCATGTAAGATGACATATCTACATCGAGGGTGAAGTACTCCCCATCGGTTGGGGATGTAAGTGTGAACACCATTTGGCCCGCCGAGTTAAAGATTTGTAGGTTTGCTTTCTTGCCGTGTAATCCCTTTGCATTAACAAATGCTGTTTTAATTCTTGGATCATAAAATATCGACAAGTTGTTTTTATTTACTAAAACTTCTCCTATGCCTACCGTTAGTGTGTCGCAAGGGCTTCCTACCCATGCACCTAGTTCATAGTTAGGGTTGTTAGGAAGGCCAACATAAGCTTTATGGCCTCCTAAGTAAAAGCTAAATGGTTGGAAGTCACAAGCCGCACCAGAACTGTCTGGGCTATTGATAACTGAAATATTAGAATTAGTGGTATTTACAGTTCCATAACAATACAAATAATCGAAACATGTATCAGGACCAGCCCAAGTAACACTCAAATAAATTTTATCATCAGGGCCTTTTTGCAATAACCCGGCAGTTGAAGGAGCTAAAAATGCACCCAACGTATCAACGCTTCCTAATACATTACTCGCGTTCAAATCAAATTGGAACAAAAATGATGAATCTTGATTTGCTGTTTTATAAATAGATGTTATATATATTTTACTTTCATCCGGAGAAACCTCAAACCCCCAAAAATTATTATAGCTAGCGTTAGCCGGCGTGAAATTGTGAAAATTAGAAAGTAAGCCAGTACATCTATCAAAATCAAAGCGGTCAATTATTCCTTCGGCATGTACACAATATAAATGGTTACCTGCCTCATTAAATTTTAAACGGGTAAAACTTGCATTCGTATTCAAACTACCAATATTCTGTTTTGGCAAAGGAGTAATACCATTTGCTGTGACTAAGGTTACTTGAATATCATTTCGATATGTTGGTGAATAACTCCAATTTTTTGACACAATCCACCAATCTCTACCATTACCATGCATTACTGCTGTTATACCATCACATAACGTATCAGTAGTTACTACAACATTTTTCTGTATCACTTTACCTAAACCTCCATTAAGCGATAAATCAACTACCGAATAAACCAATCCTGTTTCTAATGGCAATACTCCTGCACAAAATACATAAAATTGATTTGAGTTTCCGGGATTTGGTATAATTACCATTTCTTGGTACCACAGCATTCCATATAATTTGTCCCCATTATCCACTAATTGATGATACCTATTCAATAGGTATCCAAAAGTTGCAATTCCTGTACCTGCTAACCATAATGAAACTTGAGGCGAGCCACAATACAAAAGTAATTGCCCAGAACTATCACAAATACTAGCACAAGTTCCACGGGATCTTAATACACTATTAGCAGGTATTGGATTCGTCAATACACCAAAATCAATTCCCGCGCTATCTCCGAAGCACCAATAACGGTCAGTGTATTGGGCGTTTGCTCCACCTGCCATCAACAACAAAACAAAAACCAACAAGCTTCTTATCGCCTTCATAAAGTATAGCCTTAATTGACCAATATTTATCAAATGTATATATTATTCACTTAAAAAGGAAATTGGTAATCACTTAACCGTTTGTAAGCGTTTATCTCCCGACTATTTTGTGAACTTTTAGTAATTTTAATTTGGGAGGGAACTACTGTACCCCACTCTTAAATAGGGGATTTTTGTTAAAGGAGATTTTTCGGAGAAATTTAATTGGGGAAGATAAGGATACACTATCTCAACAACCACGAATCATAAAATGATCTCGCTATCCGCTTCGCCGAACTAAGAACTATGAACCATGAAGTAGAGCTGAAAAAGCACACTTCATGGCAAGCCTCGAACCTCGAAAAATTTTTA
>JAKPQD010000266.1 GCA_029572965.1 Bacteroidota bacterium
AAAGGTTTTTTCAATGAATAACTTTAATAACTTCAGTAACCAACACCGGTACGGTTTAGAAAAAGGCAGCAGAAAGCATCATTGCCCCAACTGTAATCAAAAGACATTTGTACGGTATATTGATACAGAAACAGGCGACTATTTACCGGAAGAGTACGGACGTTGCGATCGTGAAAGTAAATGTTCGTATCACCTCAACCCATATTCGGACGGGTACGCAAAAGCAATTCGGGTACGGGAACAGGACAACTGTCAGGAATTGGGGAACAGCTGGAAGCCTCGGCAAAAAAAAGCAATATCACTGCAGACAACTGAACCTGTTTTTTTTGACTTTGAAACCTTCAAGCAAACCCTACAACCCGAACACTATGAAAAGAACACATTTATACAGAACCTGTTTTACTCGGTGCAATTTCCCTTTGAAGTCAATGAGGTAACAAAAGTTATTCAGTTGTACCGATTGGGGACAGTTACAAATGGATACAGAGCAGGGGCAATTTCTTTTCCTTTTATTGATATTAAGGGCTATGTGCGGGCCATTCAGGTTAAACAATTTGACGAACATAACCACACCACGGGTACGGACTTTTTACACTCAATAATTGAAAAGTACCACGCCAGGAACAACAAGCCGTTGCCCGAATGGCTGGAAGCGTATACAAAGCAGGATAAAATAATTTCCTGTTTATTTGGGGAACACCTTTTAAGCAAATACGCCAGTAATCCCGTTGCATTGGTTGAAGCCCCGAAAACAGCCGTTTACGGTACTTTATATTTTGGTCTGCCTGAATCACCTGAAAGCTTTATTTGGTTGGCGGTTTACAACAAAAGCAGTTTTACATTTGATAAGCTGAAAATATTACAGGGGCGCATTGTGTATGTATTTCCCGACCTTTCCAAGGATGGTAACACCTTCAAGGAATGGGAGGCGAAAGCAAAAGATTATGAAAGACGTTTACCAGGAACACGATTTATTTTTTCGGACTTACTGGAGCGGTTAGCACCACAACTGGACAAAAGTGAAGGCAACGACCTTGCAGATTATTTAATAAAACTGGATTGGCGGCTATTCAGAAAACGGGACATTCAGGAACAAACACCACAGCCCGAACCTGAAAAAGTTACTATAGTTACTAAAGTTACCCACCAACAAAACATTTTATTATCACACGTTACTCCATTACAAAAATTTGGGGAATTCGAAACTGAACGAATTGAACGGCCTAAAAGGGAGCAGCCCCAAGACTGGATTAATACTATTTCAGAACTTGAATCCTATTTTGCAAGTATTGAACTACCAACCCAACCCATAAGGCTAAACCAATGCAGTGTAATAACGGATTGTTCCCAATTTATAAAAAGCCACATTGCTACCGTGAAAGCAAATAATGGCAAACGAACCTTTCTACCCTACC
>JAKPQD010000245.1 GCA_029572965.1 Bacteroidota bacterium
AAGACTCAAAAACCAGCGTTGAAAAAGGGTTATTGAGATTGCTAAAATCTGCAATTGATGCGAAAGAAAATACAGAAGTTACGTAATCAAAAATGTGCTGTTTTTAGTATGCGTAATTTGTAGATTTTAAGTTAAATATTATTGAATAGAAAACTTATCAAATACCTTTTTAAATTCGTTCGCCGGACACTCATTTGCGCCAACACTTTGCCAAAGAATATCCAGCTGGTTCTTGACCTGCTTTTTTACTTCCTTTACATCATTAGACAGTAAAGTAATTGGAAGTTGTAGTTCATTAAAATTATGATACCGGCCTAAACTTATCTCCCGTGGGGTTAGGAACATATTCTGGACATTATTCAATTTAATCGATAAATAAAAGGAAGGTTCAATTGAAAGCTTTCGGTAGATTAAATAATTCTTTTCTAATTGTTCTTTTATAATTTCAATTATAGTTTCTCCGCTAACAAGCAGTGTTTTGTTTGGTTGCAGGTAAAATGGTTGATTAGTGAAAGTTTCTGTGCATCCATTTCGAAAGATTAGGTTATAAGGAATTAATTCTCCATCTACATTAAATCTTCGGTTCTGGAAAAGATGAAAGCCTTCTAAACAGTATCTTGTGGAATAGCCTTCATGTCCCGGCGGACTAAGCAGGGATTTCATCAAATTCTGAAATTCATAGCTCGAAAAATTGTCTATTTGCGAGTCAAAATACCCTACCGGCACACAATGAATTAAAATCGAATTAAGGCTCCCCAAATCGGGCCAAAAGATATCTTCCGATACCTTGATTTGACGGTCTTGAATAAATGATTTAATTCGCTTTTCAAGAAGGTTTATTTCATTAAATGTTTCATACAATTCATAGGTGTCAAGAAAATATTTTCCATTTGCCTTTCGTTTAAAAAACCTGTTATTATTTCCATAGGTTACCATCGCCGGAAGCGATTTTGTTTTTGGTATTCCGATCAGAAATACATTTGATCCATTTAATGAAATCAGCGGGCTAAATTGTAAGTTGGTTATAGACGGATTTGTAGATTGTCTGACACTGTCCTGAATGCGAAGTAACAAGTTGTCATAGTTTTCAATTGCAATTACTTTTTCAGGCATTTTTGGTATGCCGAGTCCTTTATTTTCTGCATCCTTTTCTTCATCAAGACCGACTATAATACAACCGCCGTCTGTATTATAAAACGAACTGACGTCATAAATGAATTCTACTTTTGATTTTTCATCAAATTGCAGTTCTCTCTTGTAATCCAAAAGTTTAGATTCGGGGACTTTGTTTTCAATCAATGATTGAATATCATCTGCTGTATAGTCTTTTATATTTTTGCCTCTGAATATCATTGTTGTTTACCCTTTTTGATATGTTTTTGGGTTTGAAATACACTAACTCTATTACTGTCTAACTAAGGTAAATTACTTCAGCATAACTCGGAATTAATAGAATACAAAATCACATTAATGTTAGTGCTTATTTAAGAAATGGTTTATGACACTAGCAATAAATGGCACTTTAAAACTTATTAGCCTCTAACTCGGCGGCGCAGTTAACACATAGCTCTTGGGTTGTTTTTTTGCCACAGCTCGAACAAGTGTTTGTAAAATGACTATCTCTATGCTTTTCACAGTAAAAATCAATATCAGAATCCGTTTTAGTTTTTATGAACTCCAGTTCTTCTTTGGTTAAATTCTTTGTGCAAACTAAACATTGCTCTTTTACGAATCCTAAATCTGCTTTTATCTCCTCAAAAAAATAATCAAGTTTATTGTTCTTTATAAGGGAGCCATATTTAACTAATTCAAATGGTGTTACATTTTCGTATACTAGCAATTCTTCTTTGGCATTTTTGATTAAGTCATAGATTTTTACATCCTCAAAAATTAATCTAATATCTTCAATTGTTTCATATAGTTCTTCTTTTAATCTCCGAAGAAGTATAGTCATTTCCTGATTAGTGACCTGCTCTCCACGTCGATACTTATTGATAGAGAAACTCAACGTTTTTGAATTAATTATTGTATCAGCTGCATTAAGTTGGTTTGGTGGAGTTACGAACGAGAGCTTTTGCTTTCGGATTGTAATTAGAAATCCATCTAAACCGCTTAAAATTTGGGCAATGTCTTTATAGTATGATTTTAAAGAAGAGTCTATATCAATATTGTTGTCCGGCTTATAATCGTCGTCATGAGTTATTTCAGCCCACGCATGTTGCAAATGGGTTTTAATTTGCAATTCTAACGGGATATAGATTTTTGTATCATCCCAAAACGTTTCGTAAAGAATATCTAAATGTAGTGCGGTGTATCCATTTTGTTTCTTTATTGGATCTTCTTTTTCAACCTTAAACCTATTGCTTTTTGAAATAATTGTTCCAAGTTCCTCGACATCTTCTTGGGTGTTGCACAAGATTCGTCCGCCAATAAAATCGTTCGTGACTAATTGGAGAATTTCTCCTTCTTTATTAAATAAAGACTGGTCCTCTCTATTTTTTCTTTCCAGTTTCCCTAGGATGGATGAAATTGTCTTTATCCGAAGCTTGGGAATGTAGACAAGGAACCTAGTGTCACTATAGTATTTAGTAGCCACTCGTTTTAAGGAGTCTTCAATCTCTCCCGCAATACGCTTAAAACTATCTTTGTACTGCTCGTATTCTGCTGATATTTTTTCTTTATTTAGGGGCATATTAGATGAACCATGGTATGTTAGATAAATTGTTTGCTACTCCGTTCCATTCCGTTAACGAGAAATGGTTAGTCAGTTTTGCAATTTCATTTGAATACTTAATGGTTACTGGGTCTGATGAGTCTTTTACAACTGATCGCCAATTCAGCTTAGTCATTTTTAAAATTCTTTCGGCCACATAAAGCATATTTTGAATGGTGGATTTTTGCCCCTCAGTATGGACTACAACTTTGATTTGTTTGTATGCTGTGGCGTCCTTATCATTTGACAAAACAGATAACACAAATTCGTTATCTCGAATAAACACAATCTTCCCTCTATCTAAATTCAAAGAGACATTTTTTGTGTCAAATATTCTGATAGTATGCGTATCATCTATGCTAATAAAATTGACCTTTTCAACGTCAGGAACAAGCTTTAAGATTGAATCAAAAACCCGCTTCCTTTCCGCATTTGAAAACTTCTTTGAATAGTGAATGTCTATTATTTTTGGTTTGGTTCCTCCTGCCATGTAGGCGTAAAGTGCTTCCTGAACAAGTTGGGGTATTATTTTCAGTCGATTATCAAAATCAAGTATTCCTGAATGAGTCCTCATAAATCTCCATTCTCCATTTTTATCAAACACATTTACGTACCCTATATTTCGTCTTAATCTTCCTTCTTTATTTAAAGTTGAGTATGAGAAACCCAAAATTAAATCAGCATTCTCACTATCAGGATTTTCGGAAATTGTCCAGGGTGTGTAACCAAATTTGGCATACATATTTGCTGATATATTCCAAGCGGTGTATATGTCAGTTGAAGTTTTACTCCGAATTTGAGAAACCTTACCGCCCGCTGCAAGTTTAGCTTTGAATTCATAATACAAAGAACTGTGTTCTGGCAGGTAAGCGATCGCCAATGCGTTTTTGTGTTTTTCTTCTGCTGAGTAAATAAATTTATTCGCTTCGTCTAAATAATCTTCGAAACGTTGAGTTATAAATTCGTCTACAACATTTAATTTGATTCCAAAACGAGTAATTATATTGAAACTGAAATTGCCGCTACTGATTCCATTGTTTAAAGAGTTTACCATTTCTCTGACAATACCGATTGTTTGCGTTGTACCAAACAATACCACATTCTGAGATTTTGCTGATTGTGATAAATCAAATCCAGAAAGTCCTTTTAATCTGTTGCTGTCTGTTTTAGTTTGCAAACCCCTTGTGATTATGTATTTTGTAGCGGCATCATTTATTTTCAAGTCAAATGTTTCAAAAATACTGGTATCCAAAGGAATTAAGCTTATTGAGACCTGGTATTTACCAAAGTGTGTAGATGAGAATAATGGAGACAGATATTTTTCAATAACTGTGTTACAGATAGCTAATGTATCTTTCGATGACAAGCGGCTATGAGTTTGAATTATTTTAGTTAGTGATTGGTGAAATGATGAATCAAAACTGTAATCAAATTTAGAAAGTTTAGGGATTACCCTATTTGTATCAACTATGATTGTTCCATTAAACAAAAGTGGGATTTCGACCTTCACTTGTGTATCAATGCTTTTAATAATCCCGTTAAACCATCCACGAACACCATCTCGCTCAACATATATGAGAGCTCTGTTGTGTTCTAAAAAGTGAGTTGGTGAGAACTTATATTGAATCAACAGCTTCGACAACGAAAGCCTATTATATATACCAGATTTGGGAAGAAGCGATAAAAAAAATCTTCCCTTTATTTCATAAAATCGGACTGTTATAGTCCGAAGAATTGATAAATAATCATTTCTAAATAGCTTTTCATTCAAGATCGCAAATTCTCCCGTTCGTCTGTTAACGTCAAAAAAAGCATCATTTTTGGATACATTGATAAAGAAGAATTCACGAATTAGCCAATTCAGTAGTTCATTAATATTACTTGAAATGGGTTTAGTATTACTATTTGGTTCAAGAGTTACATAAGAATCTTGAGATAGTTTTACAAAAAGTTCATCCGACTTCCCATGTGCAGGTCTATCAGATACATAAAGATTCTTTACTTCACCGTTTATCTTTATTTCGTAAAAATTTATAAGCATATTATCAGTTTCTTTTTGTTTTGTTTTTCTCTCTTACAAATAAGCCCGCTGTGTATTTATCATACAACTCAAATAAAAATTCAACTCGCTTACTATCATTTTGAAAAGGCTGGCTACGGTAAGCCAACTCCACCGCTTTATCAAGATTTTGATGAGCCTTAACTAAACTAGGAGGCATTGAATTTGGATCATATAAATCTGCCAAACTGCTGTTAGTAAATTCAGCCCTTCTATGTAAAACCTCTTGGGCTAATTTTTCAATTGTCGCTTTTTGCTTAGCTGAAATATTCTCAGGCCATGGAAAATTATTATAGGTCATCTTTACTGAATAAGAGATATCAGATTTCATTCTCCCGGATACAGCCTTTATCCAAACATTGTGCATTGATGAAGTTAGGATGCCAAATTCGTATAGTCCTGCGTTGGGTATTAATCTTAGTTTATTACTGGGCACATACGTTAAATCACCGTACCCAATAGGTATGTATAACCTTCTTTCTGAAGAAACTTCAGGTAGAATTAAGAATTCACTTTCTGGAATGAATTCTGTGTGAAATCTGGTAGGTTTTAAAGCTAGCTTTTGGGTAGGTAGGCTGTCACTGTGAAGTCTATATTCTTTTACCAGCTTCACTCTTTCAAGTGCCTCCGGCATATTTCGCAAATCATGCGGATCACAATTTCTTAAATCTAAAATCCATCTAAATGTGCCATTGATAAATTCTAGTGCACCTATGAATTTCTTAAAATATTTCTCAGCATTCGGTTCCTTTCTTACAAACTCATTTTTCTCTGCATCATCAAAAATAAAATAACCGTTATCTATAGGTTTGTTTCCAGTAGTTATAGCAGGAACAGCACAAATGGGTTCATTTCGATTTGGTATATATACATTTGGGTAGTCGATTAAATAGGGATTTATGTTTGTGGCTGCAGTCGAATGAATAGCTCCTACGCTATCAGTATAATAGATTTTTTTATTGGTAGCATTATTAGCAAGTCCAATAATTACACAATGCACTTTTGCATTTCCCTTTGCTTCGTTTGTCCAAATAAATGATAAATAGGCAAACAAGATAGAGACACTATCTTTTAAAATATTCGGCCACAATATTGATACTTGTTCGCCTTGTGTAATTGAATTTGTTGACACAAAAGCAACTTTGCAGGTTTTGTGTTCTTGTAGATAATTATAT
Organism: Bacteroidota bacterium; assembly: GCA_029572965.1. GTDB lineage: Bacteria > Bacteroidota > Bacteroidia > Bacteroidales > DTGW01 > JAKPQD01. The sequence goes on from JAKPQD010000245.1 coordinate 5,948, forward strand.
GATTTAACGTACCATGCTGTAACATAATCCAACAAACCATAACTAGGAAGTTTTCCGGCAATAGTATTCATATCAACTCTTTGCTCATCACTCATCCACTTTGCACCAATGAACGGGGGATTGCCTAGAATAAAATCATATTTAATTTCGCCTTTCTCCCAAGGCATCGGATCTATCAGGCTTTGCCAATCTGTACGCAGTGCATTCCCACGAACAATAGTTGCACTTTTCTTTAAAGGAATCCGCTTGTAATATTCACCAAAATTTAGACTTGCCTGTTCATTCATCTGGTGATCCATCAGCCACATAGCCACTTGTGCAATCTGGCTAGGAAATTCTTCATATTCTATTCCATAGAATCTATCAACATCTACTAAAAAATAATCGTTCACGCTGGTAATCTGCTGGCCTTTCAAAAGTGCTCTCACAATTTCCAATTCAAGTAATCGCAATTCTCTGTATGCAATAATTAAGAAGTTACCGCATCCACAAGCAGGGTCTAAAAATCGCAACTTGCTGATTTTATCATGCAACTTTTTTAGTTTGTTCTTATCATTCTTAACCTTTCCAAATTCTTCATACAATTCATCTAAGAACAAAGGCTTAATTAGTTTCAGGATATTCTTTTCGCTGGTATAATGTGCCCCAAGATTTCGCCTTGCGGTAGAATCCATTACGCTTTGAAACAGCGAGCCGAAAATTGCGGGTGAAATTTTACCCCAGTCAAGTAAACAGCAATCTAATAGTATGCGGCGCATTTCACTATCGAAATGAGCCATAGGTAATTGTTCTTCAAACAACTTTCCGTTTACGTAAGGGAAAGCAGCAAGTGCTTCATCAAGATTTTTATACCGCTTATCTTCATGCGTATTTAAAACCTGGAAGAGTTGGGAAATATGTGCAGCCAGGTCGCTGCCATCTTCATTGGTTTTAAGTTCAAAGTATTCACTTAAAATACCTTTTTCAAAAATACTGGTATCATCAGCAAACAAACAAAACAAGAGTCTTACCAGATATAATTCAAGGTGATGCCCATCATAACCGATTGCCTTCAATTTATCATGCAACTTGCCCATTAACTCGGCAGCCTCGATATTTACAGGGTCTTGTTCTTTGTAAGTTCTTTTTTCATATCCCGCTATAAAACCAAAAAGGTGAACGTTGTTTACAAGTTCAGATAATTTAAACTCATGCTGTTGGTGCTGCTCTAAATCGTATAGTCTAAACCGCTCAAAGTCACTCACCAAAATATAACGGGGAAGTTCTTTTTCTTTTAAACCAGGAAAATAATCTTTTGCTTGCTGGTATGCCTTGTCAAGATCTCGTCCACGGCTTTTGTGTTCTACCAGAATTACGCCTTTCCAAAGCAGGTCAATAAAGCCAGTTTTCTGGTCGATCTTTTTTACCTGTTGTTCAAAAGTGGCTACACGGCGGCGACCAATACCAAATACATTAAAAAAATCATCCCAAAACGATTTTGCTTCGGCATCTTCGCTTACTTCATTTTCCCATTCTTTGCTAAAGGCCGTGGCACGACCTTTTATTTCATTCCAGCTTAAGGGCATATTACTAAAAGAGTTAGTTGTAAATATAGCTTATAAGCGGTAAACTCAGCCACTTAGAGGCTTTTACTGCATAAAAAAGAGGCTTAAAAAGCCCCTAATTGTAGTCAAATATTGTTAGCATTTTGCGCTTTCACTTTCTCTGAAAACTACAGAATAAAAAGCTTTGAACAGTATTGAATGGGGTGGTATGATTTTCTTCAATGCATTTAATACGCTCGAACTTTATTTCAAATCTTACAGACATTGAAGTTTCGGAGTATTGTTTTATTTCAAGTCCGCTGCATTTGGTGGGGCCATTTTCTGAAAAAGTACCAAGAATAAGATAGCCGTCTTTTTTTATGCTGTTTTCAGCAAGGCGAACATAAGTATCAATTTTGTCTTCAGTTGTCAGAAAATGAAAGGCAGCCCTGTCGTGCCAGAAGTCAAATTGTACATCAGGTTTATATTCTGTAACGTCAGACTGAATCCAGCGAACACCGGCGGCCTTTTTTCCAAGGCGTTGCTTTGCTCTGTTTAAAGCATTTTCGGAAATGTCTAATACGTAGATATTTTGATATCCCTTTTCTAAAAGCGCATCAACCAAATGGCTGTCTCCTCCACCAATGTCAATGATATTGGCATCCAATGGCAGTTTAAACAATTCTAAAAACTCTATGGAGGTTTTGGGGTAAGGTTGAAACCAGCTTACTTCCTCTTCTGTTTTGGTAGCAAAAACATGCTCCCAGTGGTCTTTTGTGATATGACTCAATATTAAGGTTTTAGTGCCATAAAGTTAATGTATTTAGGAAAGGCTGAATAAAAAAGGGGGCTATAAAAGCCCCTCATCTGCAAATGAATAATAAGCATCAGCGGTTACAATGATATGGTCTAACACCCTTATATCGTGGTAGCTTGCCGCAGTTTTAATCTTAGCAGTAAGTTGCTCATCTGCCAGGCTTGGTTTAAGGTTTCCGCTTGGGTGATTATGGCCTAACACAATTCCTACAGCCAACCCTTTAATAGCAGCAGCCAGTATCAATCTTGGGTCAGCAACAGTTCCCGTAATTCCTCCGGCAGATGCTTCATAAACTCCCGTTACCCGGTTGGCTCTATTAATTAATAGCACTTTAAATTCCTCCTGCATTTCCATCTTGTTTTCATCCCACACTTTCAGGAAGGTTTGGTAACAATCTTTAGAAGTCTTAATCAATGGTCTTTCAGAAGCCTTTACTTTGGTTTTATAAACCAATTCTACTTCTGCTACTTTGCTCCAATCTGGTTGAATCATTGTGTTCTGTTCCATAACATTCATTTTAAAGATTTAAAAATTAATTATGGAACCTGCCCCGGCTTTTGGCGACCAAGGCAATGAAGCAACGGAATAAATAGCGCAGCGGTTTATGCCGGAATTTCATTGCCGCTACAGAAGCCAAAAGGCGAAATTTGTGGACGAATTAATGAAGAAAAAATTATAAAACTATTTAGAAATATTTTATCATTAACATGCCACTCAAACTTTCATACGTTGTATTCTTACAGCGTTCAGAATTGCCAACAGTGCTACACCTACGTCTGCAATAACTGCCTCCCATAAGGTGGCAACTCCACCAGCGCCAAGAATTAAGACGATTACTTTTACTACCATTGCAATGGTGATATTTTGCCAAACAATGCTCCTTGTTATTTTACCTATTTTAATGGCGGTTACAATTTTTGACGGCTGGTCATTTTGAATAACAACATCCGCAGTTTCAATAGTGGCATCACTTCCCAATCCGCCCATTGCAATACCTGCATCTGCCAAAGCCACGACGGGTGCATCATTTACGCCATCGCCAACAAAAGCAATATGCCTGCCTTCATTTTTTAAGGCTTGCACTTTTTCCACTTTTCCTTCAGGTAACAAGTCACCATAAGCATTATCTATACCTAATGATTTTGCCACTTTATCAACAACCGCCTGCTTATCTCCGGATAGCATTACGGTTTGTATTTTAAGTTTATGCATTTCCTCAATGGCCTGTTTTGCATCTTCTTTTATTTCGTCTGCGATGGTCAGGTAACCGGCATATTTATCACTGACTGAAACAACTACGACTGTGTCTACAAGCTGGTCGAGTTCTGCAGGATATGCTATATTAAATTTCTTTAGCAGTTTTACATTGCCGGCCAATACATTTTTACCTTCAACAGTACCCTTTAAACCATGCCCGGATATTTCCTCAACATTTTCAGCTTTTAAACTTTTAGCATTATCGCCGGCGTACTCAACAACAGCTTTTGCGATAGGGTGTGTTGAATTACTTTCTATGGCTGCTGTGATTTTGACCAGCTCATCTTTATCAATATCTTTTGTTACTACTTCCTGCACTTTAAACACTCCTTTGGTAAGTGTACCCGTTTTATCCATCACCACTACATTCACTTTGGTAATAACATCTAAAAAATTAGAACCTTTAAAAAGTATACCATTCTTTGATGCTAATCCAATACCACCAAAATACCCCAACGGAATAGAAACCACCAATGCACAGGGGCAACTAATGACTAAGAATACCAATGCCCTGTAAAACCATGTTTGGAAAATATAATCAGCAACAAAAAAATAAGGCACTAAACAAACGGCTATTGCCAAAGCAAAAACTATTGGTGTATATATTTTAGCAAAGCGGCTGATGAATAATTGTGTTTGGGATTTTCTTGCCGTGGCATCCTGAACCATTTCTAAAATTTTGCTCAGCTTACTGTCTTTAAAAAGTGATTTTACTTTTACTTCTGAAACCTTATCCAGGTTAATCATTCCGGCAAACACCGGCTCACCTTTTCGCTTTGTATCTGGTTTACTTTCGCCGGTAAGTGCTGCTGTATTAAATGTAGCGGCATCTGAATTTAACTCCCCGTCCAATGCCACCTTCTCGCCAGCTTTTACCTGTATAATTTCATCCAGCTGAATTTCGTTTGGATGAATAACTTGTGCTGCTCCATTTCTCAATACAGTCACTTCATCAGGCCGTATATCCAGCAAGGCTTTAATGCTTCGTTTTGCTTTATTGACTGCTGCATCCTGAAACCATTCGCCAATCGAATAAAAAATCATTACTGCCACACCTTCACTGTAGGAGCCAATGGCAAAAGCTCCAATGGTTGCCACACTCATTAAAAAGAACTCGTTAAAAAAATCAAATCTTTTCGCTTTAATAAATGCAAGCTTTAATACATTGTAGCCAGCCATTAAAAATGCTATGGCATAAATAATAAGATCAACAGGAAATACTGGTTTGAATTTGAACCCAAATTCCAGTGACAGCATCACCACCAAAATTGCTAATGATGAAAGTAAAGGGATATGTGATTTCCAGCCACTATTATCCTCAGCTCCATGGTCATGCCCATCATCGTCATCGTGTTCATCGTCTTCATGGTCATGATTATCACCTTCCTTATGTTCATGCTCTTTAGGTTTACCTTCAACCGAGGGTGCTTGTTTCAAAAGATCTTTTTCGTTTACATTACTATTCTCCTGTGCCATATAAAATAAGTTTTAAGAAATAAAAAAGGATATGATTCCGGTTATTAATAAAGTCCATCCGGTGATTATTCCGGACTTGTGTTCGAGTGCATGCCAGTTCAGTTTTAAAATTCCCGTGTAAGCAAGCCTGACCCATATTACCATACCCGTAACAGATATTACAAGGTATAGGGCCGCAATACTTGCAACAGCCCAAAAACCGTATGCGCCTGCCAACAAAAAATAAGCTTCTATTTCCATACACGGAGAAAGAAACATGGCCACTACCAAAGCCAGTATAATTTTGTTTTTAGGAAGTGTTGCTTTAGGCGTATTATGTAAATGGAAATGCTTGTGCCGGTGGTGCTGGTAAATAAAAAAGGAGCCTAATAGTATTAAAACAGCGGGGGCAATAAAATGCGTAAAATACTGGATGGTATTAGCAAGCTGTAAGCCCAATAAACCTAAAACAATGCCGATTGAAACCGTACTTAAAGCATGGGCTAATCCTGATATCAAGGTTACTTTGGAAACTTCATTTAAAGTCCAGTTATCTTTTTTGCCAATGGCCAGTACAGGTAACCAGTGATTTGGTATCACTGCATGCAATAAGCTTATCAAAAGGCTTCCTGTAAAGATGCTGTACATTTCGGTTGTAATTGTTTAAATAAAAAAAGGGATGCAGAAATAATTTCCGCATCCCTTTCAGAATAAATGTATTTGATTGATTAAGAAAACACCTGCACCATTCCAAGAATTGATGCCAGCATTACCACACACTTCCAGCAATTGAGTCTGTTCATTTTTATTGATTTTAAGTATGTAAAAGTACATAAAACGTGAATTAGATTTTGTTAATATTCAATGGGTATTTTACTGCTTTTTCGTCTCCGTTCTTCCGCTGGTGCCACAGTAGCTGGTGCCGTCACTACCGGAAAAACGATTAACATTTTATAATTAAGGCTATCATACCAAAGACTTTCAAGAAATAAAATATTTCTTTGTTATTTGTATTTCAAATGGAATCTTCCGGTTCAGTTTTTAACATCAATTCAGATAACCTGATCTCGATTTCCTTTGGCAGATTTTCCTTATCTATCCAAAGAGAAAGTGTCTGAGTTGTTTCATTAATTTTTAATTTGTATGTGTCTTCAAATTGTTTTGGCAAAAGAAAGGCGTCATACTCAGCTTGTAAACCTTTAACTTCTACCTCAAAAGATTTTTGCCATTTGTCTAATTTTAATCCGTCCATCATTTTCTTTTTTAACGTTAGTGAAATAGTTATGCAACCATTCCTATTAATAGAAATATTAAAAACCCTATAAAAAACATACTCGTTTGCAGCAAAGTTTCCTTTTCTTCGTGAGCTTCGGTTAATAGTTCTTCTGTTACTAAAAAGAGTAACGCTGCTAAGCCAAAAGACAAAACCAATTCTAAAACCTCTTGCGATAAACCCGCCAACATGGTAATGCCAATGATTGCCCCAATAAAAAAAATGGTACCCAAAATAAGTAAAATGAAAATGTTTTTTTGCTTGCTAAGATTTGCATCTGCACAAGCCAACACCACGGCTAAACCCAAAGAGAAAGTTTCTAAAGCTAATGCGACTGATAATAAAATCCCTTCGGTATTACCTGCGGCAAAACCAACCCCCAACAGCAAGCCATCTATTGCCAAATCAATACCCAATGCAATTAATAATCCCATTGGTAATTTATAAGCAGCTTTATTTTCTTCAGCTTTTCCTTCAAATTTATCTGCAAAAAACTTTACTGCAAGCATTGTTGTAATGCCCAAACTAAAACCTATGGCTACTTCAATCGGTTTATGATTTTTGATAATGTCCGGCAATAACTCCACTGCTACAACAGAAAAAACCACCCCAGCTGCAAAGTGCAATACCGAACTTCGGAATACACCGCTTGGCTGTTTGAAAATGCCCGTTACCCCACCCAACAGGATAGAGATTACAGGTATCAAAGCATACAAATAAATTTCTGAAAAATGTCTCATGGCGATTATGATTATTCTTCTCCGCTTCCCTTCGTAAGCTGCGACAGCAAATAATAAGCTCCTTTTGTTACCACTTTTGCGTTAGCAGCTATTTCTTCTAAAGGCAGTATTTCAATAAAGCCCATATCGCTAACGCCAGTTTTAACAGCTATTTGTTGGTAATGATTTTTTTTCGTCTCTATATAAATGTAGTGCTCATCGCCGTTGCTTACTACTGCATCGTTTGGCAAGGCATTCGCTTTATAGTTGTCAATCTGAATCCTTGCTTCCACATACATACCAGGCAATAATGTTTCTGTACGTTCTTCAATTTTTGCATGGGCTATAATGGCTTGCTGATTATCTTCAAACGATTTGTTTAAAGCAAATATAGTTGCCGGATGAACATGGGATATGTCATTGGCATCTGTAAACATTATTTTGTCGCCAACTTTTACTTTTGCAATATCTTTTTCAAACAATGTTAAATCCAGGTGTAGAAAGCGATTGTCCACAATGTCAAATAGAATGGTATTTGCATCTGCAAATTTTCCCATTGTTAAATTGATGTGATGCACAAAGCCGCTTATGGGTGCAGTAACCCTGATGCGGTTTGTAAAATTGGCTGTGCTGATACCGGAAGCATTAATGCCTTGCAACTGTAATTTTGTTTGTAACCCTTTTTGTTTTGCCTGTGCAGTACTCAATTCATTTTGCACCTGCTGCAAAGTTTTGGTAGCGTTAATGCGGTCTTCCTGCAATTCAGTTTGCCGCTTAAATTCTGCCTGCAGATAAATAAGCTGCGACTTGTTTTCCAAATATTCCTGCTGTAATTGTATTACTTCGTTGTTTACAATGGTTGCTAAAGTTTGTCCCTGCTTTACAAATGTGCCTTCGGTAACATCAATTGTTTTAACAATACCGCCCAATAAAATGCTTACCTGTGCCTGGTTCTGTGGTGGCAAGGTTAGTTTGCCATTCACTTTTAAAGTAGACTTTAAATTGCGCTGTTCCATGCTGCCTGTTTGCAAACCAATGGCTTTTATCTGATCGTCTGTAAGTTCTAATTCGGTGGCAATGGGTGCTTCCTTTTTTGCCGCAGTATCATTTACGGAGGTGGCTGCTTTGGTTTCTGCTGATTTGGTTTTGCAGGATGTAGCTGCAAAAAGTAATACGACTATGATGAGAAATATATTTTTCATTAGTTGAAATGTTTTACCTGTTTAGTAAATAGTTAAGCTGGATAATGGTTTGATTGTAAGTGTTGACAGCAGCTAAATAATCAGTTTTTATTTTGATGGCATCCTTTATATTCTGGATGTATTCGATGTAGCCAATATCGCCTGCCTTGTAGCTTCTCTGTGCTGCGTTGATAATACTTTCGGCCATCGGCAAACCTTCCGTTTGGTAATAGTTGAGCTGTTGCAAACTTTGTTCCTGCAACTGGTTCTGCTGTAAAAAGATGGTGGCTATTTCCTGCTGTGATTTATCCAATTCCTTTTTTACAATTTCAGTTTCAAACAATGCGGCTTGTGTACGTGCTTTTACCCCGTTATTAAATATTGGGATATTGATACCCACACTGCCGTAATAAAATTGTCGTTGCTTATCTAAACTTTGGGCATTTACACCCAAATTAAAAGAGGGTTGCCCTTTAGCTTTTTCGGCTTTAATGGCTAATTCTTTTGCCAATACCTGCTGCTGTAAAAATTGTAATACCGGATGTTTATTAACCAGATTGCTATCACTTAAATTAATTTCAGGTAAAGCGGTAAACTGTGCAGGTGCCTGGAATTGCTGATTTGTCCGCATCCATTTTTGCAGGTCTGCCAAATAGAAACTTACCTGTGTTTGGGCATGTGCCAATTGCAGCATCAAATCTTTGCGCTGTAGTGTAGCATTTATTTTTTCCAGCTTATTACTTTCACCTACCTGGTACTTTTTATTTGCGAACTTTTCATAGTCGGCAAATATGCTGTCGGTTTGTGATAATAAATTGTATTGCTGCCAACTATTGAGCCAGTTGTAATAAGCAATGGAAACGTTTTTAGTCAATTCATTTTTTGTAACAGCCTCATAAGATTGTGCTACGGTTACGTTTTGTTTTAGTAAATCTTTCTCAGCTTTGTATGCACCGGGCAATTTGAATCCCTGCGCCACACCTACATTGTAATCAAATACCTTACTGTTTATTTGGCCTAACCCTGTATTCACATTAAAAGGATCTAACACAGTGGCCGTACCCCTGAGCGCCTGCTGCTGTTGGGTTTGTAGAGAAGCCTGCTGAATGCTGGGATAATTTTTTAGTGCAATATCCAAAGCATTTTGTAAGGTTAATGTTTCCCGAATAGCCTGTGTAGGTTGGGAGTACGCATTAAGTCCCATCACTGAAAAAAGTATCAAAACCAAAGAAGTTGCGGTTGTATTTATTTTCATTTTTCTGTTTCTTTTTAAATAAAATAAACTGTACAAAACAGGCAATACAAACAAGGTTAAGAGGGTAGATGAAAACAAACCTCCAATGACAACTGTTGCCAGGGGTTTTTGAACTTCAGCCCCTGCACTCATACTGAAGGCCATTGGTAAAAAACCCAATGATGCTACGGCTGCTGTTGCTAATACTGGTCTTAGCCTTGCTGCACTTCCCTTTAATATGCGCTTGGTAATATCTTCTTCGCCTTCTTCTCTTAAGCGGTTGTAATAACTTATCAACACGATGCCGTTTAGAACAGCCACGCCAAACAATGCTATAAAACCAACGCCTGCAGAAATACTAAAATTCATTCCTCTGAGCCATAAAGCCAGGATGCCTCCAATGGCCGCCAAAGGAATAGCCGAGAAAATAATGATGGCTTCTTTAGCCGAACGGAAGGTTAGAAATAATAAGAAGAATATCAACAGCAGTGACACCGGTACAGCTAACTGTAAGCGCCCTTTTGCTTCCTGCAGATTTTGAAACTGTCCACCGTATGTGATATAGTAGCCTTCAGGCAGTTTTATTTTTGTATCCAGTGTCTGCTGTATGTCTTTAACAACGCTTTCAACATCCCTGCCTCTTGTGTTGGCTTCAACCACTATTCTGCGTTCTGCGTCTTCCCGGCTTATCTGTGCAGGGCTTGCTTTAAAGGTTACGTCAGCAATTTCGCTTAAAGGTATTTGCTTACCGTTGTTTAAAGGGATCAGTAATGCCTTTAGAATATCTGCGTCGGTATTTGGGTCTTTGGTAATACGCACCACCAAATCAAATTTCTTTTCGCCTTCGTACACCACACCTGCATAACCGCCAGCATATGCCGTGTTAAGCGTTGCGTTTACGTCGCTGATGTTGAGGCCATATTGTGCAATTTTGCTGCGGTTGTATTTTACTACCAATTGTGGCATACCTACTATTTGCTCCACCTTCACATCTGTAAGCCCCGGAATACTCTTTATCAACCTGCTTATTTCATTTCCTTTGGCAAATAATACATCTAAATCGCTGCCGAATATCTTTATCGCAATATCCGATTTAACCCCGGCAATCAGTTCATTAAAGCGCATTTGAATGGGCTGCTCAAAGGTTAAGTTTACACCCGGGATGACACTCATTTTTTCATTCATCTGCTCTGCTAATTCTTCTTTGTTTTTTGCACTTGTCCACTCTTTTTTATCTTTTAAAACTATCATTACATCTCCGCTTTCAATGGGCATTGGATCGGTAGGTATTTCGCTGCTTCCAATCTTGCTTACTACTTCTTTTACTTCAGGAAACTGCATGGCAACTTTTTCCAAATGAGTGCTGGTTTCAATTGACTGAGGTAAACTGCTGCCCTGTCTTATTGCATAGTTAACCGCAAAATCACCTTCGTCTAATTCGGGAATAAACTCACCGCCCAGAGAGTTAAAAACAAACAAAGAACCAATGAATAATAAAACAGCTATTATTAAAACGGGTATCCGGTGAGTGATTATTCTTTGTAAAAATGGCTGGTATCGGCTTATCATCCATTTCATTGCTCTATCAGTTAAATTTTCTTTATCTGCTATTTTTCTATTGAGGAAAAGACTGCTCACCAGCGGCACGTAAGTGATTGATAAAATCATTGCACCGATGATTGCGAAACTTACCGTTTGTGCCATTGGCATAAACATTTTTCCTTCAATGCCGCTTAATGCAAATATTGGAATGTACACTATAAGAATAATGATCTGTCCAAAAACTGCACTCGTCATAATTTTACCGCTGCCTTCGGTCACTTCTTCATCCATTTTTATTTGTGACAATTTCTGGCCTTTAAAATCCTGGAAAAATTTATGCGTTAAACTTTCTACAATGATAACGGCACCGTCTACTATCAAACCAAAATCCAATGCGCCCATGCTCATCAGGTTTGCACTTACACCAAATAATTTCATCATCGCCACGGCAAAAAGCATAGACAATGGAATAACACTTGCCACAATTAAACCTGCCCGGAAATTGCCCAGGAAAAGCACCAGTACAAATATTACAATCAATGCACCTTCTAATAAATTGGTGCTTACCGTATGTGTTGCCCTTTCAATTAATTTTGTTCTGTCTACAAAAACATCAATGCTTAACCCTTCGGGTAAATATTTTTCAATTGTTGCCATTCTTTCTTTTACCCGATGAATAACCCTCACCGCATTTTCGCCTTTCTGCATTAATACCACGCCGCCTACTGTTTCGCCTTTGCCGTTTCTTGTGAGTGCCCCGTAACGGGGCGCAAAACCAAAATCAACTGTGCCAATATCCTTTACCAAGACAGGAATGCCTTTTGTATTGGCTACCACAATATTGCTGATATCGCTTAGCTTTTCAATCAAGCCTTCGCCCCGGATAAAATAAACGTTGGGGCCTTTGTCTATATAACTGCCGCCTGTATTGGAATTGTTTTTTTGCAGTGCTGTATACACGTCGAGAAGTGTAAGATTCATTGCTGCCAAACGCTCTGGCTTTACACTTACTTCATACTGCTTTAGTTTGCCGCCAAAGCTGCTTACATCAACTACACCTGAAGTGCCAAGGAGCTGTCGCTTTACGATCCAGTCCTGCACTGTCCGAAGATCCATTGAAGTAAATTTATCTTCATATCCTTTTTTGGGAGCGATGACGTACTGATAGATTTCCCCCAAACCGGTGGTGGGTGGAATTAAATCTGGTTGCCCATATTCTTTGGGAATATTTTCCTGGGCAACTTTTATTTTTTCAGCTACTAATTGCCTTGTGATATTCAACGGCATATTGTCTCTGAATACAATGGTAATAACTGATAATCCGCTGCGGCTGGTGCTTCGTAACTCTACCAATCCCTGCAAAGATTTAAACTCCAATTCTAAAGGGGTGGTAATAAACTGCTCCACTTCCTGTGTTGCCAGGTTAGGGCTGTTGGTAATTACCTGTACCTGGTTATTGGTAACATCGGGCAAAGCATCCACACTTAGCTGAGTAAAAGAATAGATACCCCAAAGCATAAAAATGCCCAATAGAAAACCAGTTACCAATTTGTTTTGTACAGAAAAGTTTATGATCTTATTAATCATAATAAAAATTAAGTCAGGTAAATAAATGATGACGGGCAAGGCATGGCCCTGCAATAAAAAAGAGAAGAAAAATGATTAACCTAACTGTGGAGGTTGCCAAACAGGCAAGGCAATATTTGAAATTTCTGCCGGAAGGTGCGGAGTGATTTTTTCGGGAGCGAGTAAAACAGGATGTGTTACCTCGCAATGGGTAAACACAAATGTAAAGCCTGTGCAACAGTTACAGGTACAAAATGGGGAGCAGGCATCCGTGTTGCTATGCTCTTTTTGTTGACCCGATTTTGAAATTTCAGCCTTCGCTTTGCCGTCATTTGCAGCAAAGGTATCGTCCATGCATGGGACGCAACTAAGCGCCAGTACCATAACGGCCAATAAGAAGGTGAATAATTTCATGGGTGCAAATATAGAAACAATTCTTTAAAGGTTGAAGGTTGCTACGTGGTTGCAAAGATTGCTAAGGATTTATTCCGAAATAGAGCAGAGTAGACTTATTTTATGCTTCAATTAAGGCCACAAATAAATACGGAAAACTAACTCAAATCTATTGTGAAAGGTTGTTAGTTAAAGAGTTATAAAACCCATTTCTGATTTCATCGTTCAGCCAATCGTTTCTATTCACCTTACTGAAGTTTCTTAAAACCCTGATTCCAGAATATTCACAATACACCAACGCCCCACGCCCTCAAGCGTGGGGCGTTTCCAGGCTTTAACAATCTGATTAAATAAGGGGCAAACAAACCGTTTGCCCCTTACCAAATCTTAATTATAAAATTCCGCTATTACACCCTTTGCAAAACTCTCACAAAGATTGAATGCTTTTTGTGTCCTCATTTGCCCGGTGCCGCCAAACAATAAAGATTTCAATTTTGCTTCATCGTTTTTGTAAGTCCGCACATTTTGAAAATATCCGGTTACTGCGTTGTAGGCACCAAACAAACTGCCTTTGGTTGTTTCTAACTGCTGGCTTTCGTTGGTCATTGCATATTCAAAAGCGGCATCCGTCATATTTTTAAAGCAGGTGGATAATTCATCCTCTTTACCAGCCTGTATATTTTGCAATACTTCTTTGTTTGGAACCAACGCCATTTGAATCAGCTTCTTAACTTCGGGGTCTGTTATTCTAACCTTTGCCCATTGGTTAAAAAT
>JAKPQD010000274.1 GCA_029572965.1 Bacteroidota bacterium
TTGTTCTGTTGGAATATTAATGGGGATGCCGGTGGTTCCATAGTTGTTTTGAAGTTGCCAGTATTCATAGGACTTTGATTTTTTATTGTAAATGATGCCCTTCAGTATATGCCCCACCATATATTTGTCACGGTCACCTTCTGCTTCAGGCGGTGCCTGCTTAAATGATGCCGCTGGCAATCTATTAACTACATCAGGGACAATATAGCCGTCTTCGTCTTCCTTCCAAGTAACTTCTCCGACAAACGATCCATATGTCATGATGTCGTAAAGGGCCTGCACGCACAAAATAGTGGTATTGACGTCGTGATCCAGTTTCTTGAGTTTTGACAAAATTTCATTAGTGACTTCTGGATCTTCTTCCACATCATCAGGAGAATTTAATTGAAAATCAAATCTAGGGAACGCAATCAATTGTAATTGCCATAGGGAGCGAGCTACCGGCGGTGCCCTGGCCGTCTGTTCCAAAAGCTTAACATCTATACGGTTTCCAGAATAAAATGAATATATATTAGGGAATGGTGCGCCAACTGCCGCAGTTGTTATACCACTTCCACCGCCGCCAACAGACGTTACTTGTACACCTGGCCTTTTCTTTAGAAGAGCCCGTGGTTTCTTCTTAGGCATTGTGGGCACCATATACTTGATTTCAGTCATATAAAATGAACCTCAAAACAACTTATTCAATAAAAAGAAGCGAATACAGTTTTACGACCCACTTTTTATTATAAGAACACCAAAAACTATAAATACAAAAAACACCATATACATAATAGTGTTCATAGGAGGCACAAAATGATAATTGTTGATTGGATACGAGGAAAAAACGCATATATAGAATTTGAAAAAGTGGTAAGGTGCGGAGAACCGTGTTATAAAGTAACAAACTTCAAAAACTTCCCAAAAAAAGATGATTGCACAAAAGAATATTTGCAACCGAAAACATACATATTTGAAAGATATTATAAATTAGCGAACTTCGACAAAGTTCCGGTACTAACAATATACGTGCATATAGAAGACTTCACGTTTTGTAAGGAAATGGAAAAAGGCACTGTAATAACCAAACAAGAATACGAAATATTAGAAAAATGGATACCAATTCCCCTAACAAAATTTGAAAAAGTATCGCAAATCAAAAAAAATCACCACGGAAAATTTAC
>JAKPQD010000295.1 GCA_029572965.1 Bacteroidota bacterium
GGACTGGCTTCTCACCTCACTACAGACCTTGTAGCGCAAGACATCCGCGAAATGATTTACCACCTTGGTACCATTACCGGCGAGATTACAACAGATGAAATTTTAGGGAATATTTTTAAGAATTTTTGTATCGGAAAGTAAAGTATCCAGGTATCCCATTATTACCGAAAAATACTAAAAAGCACAATTAGCAAACTACAATAATATCTACTAATAAGGACACAGATTAGACAAAAAAATAATGCTGTCCGCTTTCATTTTCGCCGAACAGCATTATATGATTTTATCTTAGAAGTATAAGCAATATTTTTTTACACTTACAAACAAGCATTTTTAAAAGAATTTTGCACGCATATCTTTAATGCCTGCCATCTTTTTCAAAGTATTAACAGCTTCATATCCAACTGCATTTTGGTACATTGAGTAAATCCTACTTTTAACATTTTCTTCACTAACTTCAGCAACAGTTTCAGATGTAGGTTCAACTACATAAACCCCGTTATTACCATTGACAGGATCAGAGAGTTTGTTTAACGGAACGGTTGTTGCAGCTGCAATCACAGCTGGTTCAAAACCAATTGTAGGCAATGCGTAAGAGGCAAATGTAACATCGTTGGCATTTTCAACATTAACACCCAATTTTCCGGCAAGGTCATTAATGTTTGAAGAACTTTTCAGTTGTTGTTTAATTTTTTGAATAAGCTGCTCAGCCTTCTTCTCTTTACGAACCATCATGGTCAACTGATCTTTAATTTGTTCAACAGAAGCAATACCTTTTTCTC
This sequence comes from Bacteroidota bacterium, assembly GCA_029572965.1. Lineage (GTDB taxonomy): Bacteria > Bacteroidota > Bacteroidia > Bacteroidales > DTGW01 > JAKPQD01. The sequence goes on from JAKPQD010000295.1 coordinate 783, forward strand.
TAACGGCAGAAAGACGGGCTATTACATACTTGTCACCAAATTCCATAACACCAGACAGATCGTTTTGTTTTGCTTTAAAAGCCCAACGTACCAATTCCCTGGAGTTGGCAATGCCAGGAACTTCCTTCATGTTTTCGTTCATATAGTTTGCCGTACGCGGGACGATGTTATCTTTTTTCAAAGCCTGGATAAATTTTTCACTAGTATTGTTGTTTCCGGCAAATGAAGCTGCTTTTTGATAAATGGCTTGTTCTGTTGCCTGACTGGCTTCAACTTTACGCTCAATCAAAGCAAGTTGTACTTTTTTAACTTCTTTTCCTTTATCGGTAATTTTGATTACATGATAACCAAATTGGGTTTCTACAACAGTCAAATCTCCTTTTTTCCCATTAAAACAGGCATCATTAAAAGGTTTTACCATCTGGCCTTCTTTAAACCAACCTAAATCACCACCTTTCTGAGCACTACCATCACTTGAGTATTTAGATGCTAATTCTTCAAAGTTCCCTCCTTTTTTCAACACAGCTAACAAGCTATCGGCAGTAGCTTTTGCAGCCTTAACAGCTTCCTGGGTATTGGCTGCAGGACGAATCAAAATATGGCTTGCCTTTACACTGTCCGAAATATTTTTAACATCGGTAATACGTGCAAGGTAAAATGCATTGTTTGCAAAGTATGGGCCATAAACAGCTCCCTTACCTTTACTGTACAAACTTTTAAGAGTGTCTGGCATTTCCTCTTGTTTCAGGTATTTTTCATTAAAAGGAATATCTGAGTTAAGGCTAACAATTTGTTTGATATCTTCGGTTGTAGCAAATTCATTGTAAATACTTTCAATCCATTCTTTAGTTGCCTTGAAGTCATCAGCAGAAGGTACTATGTCATAAGTAATATATTCAATGTCACGTGAAGCTTCTTGTTGAAATAAAGCTTCATGTTTTTTCAGGTAATTTTTCAAATCAGACATTTTTACTTTAATAGTGCTGTCAGCAATAGTATTATACCTGACACCTACAAAGTTAAAAGAAACTTTCCGTTGATTATCTTTTATTTCATTAGCAACCTGTACTTTAGTTACATACAGGCCTTTTTTCATAAGGTTGTAATATTTTGTCATCAACCGTTCTCGAACAATTTGGTTCTCCATAAACAACCAATAGTTTTTCTTTTGTTGGTCTGGCTCTGTTTCTAATGATTTGATAAACTGCAACACGGCTGGCCTGTTAAATATCCCTGTCTCAGGATCGCTAAATATTTGACGGATATATGGATGAGGTTCTGCCCCTTGGACCATATCCAAAAGTTCTTTTGACGAAACCGCTAACCCTATTGATTGATATTCGGGAGCAAGAAGATTATCTTCAAGAACCTGCTGCCAGGTTTGCTCGCGGATTTGGTCTATTACTTTCTCGTCAATATTTTCCTGACGGGTATTCATTTTGTAAACATCCTGAAGTTTTTCAACCTGGGCTTCGTACTCTTGAATAGTGACTTTTTTGCCCCAAATTTCAGCTATATCAAACTGATTGTTACTAAATACAGACTTTCCTCCACCTAAAAAGTCGCTAAGTACAAATGCCAACAATGAAAAACCAATAATGACGGAAACCAGAATTCCCATCTTCGTCCTTATTTTCTCTAAAACAGCCATTGAATTATTTGATTATAAAAAGTTACACACTATTTTTTTGAGGCTACGAATATACTAATATTCTTAAAAACTACAAGCTGCTATTTTTATTTATGCTGATTTATTTTCCAAATTATTTTCATTGTTGTCCGGTAAAAACGGGTCGCTGCTATGCAGCTTAGGAACATTTGGCGTATTTGGGTATCCTACAAACAGTTCGCAGCTACGCTGCTATTATTTAGTCGCGTAGCGATGTCCTGTTTGTAGTAAAATAAACATCGTTAAAATTAAGCCCCGGCGGGGCGACCAGTTTCTAATCAACAATATTACTAGTTACCGGACAGCATTGATTCTTTTTCCATGAAGTAATTTTGTGCCCTTTGACCGCAAAAAACAAAATATAAGCATACATTGGCAACAATATAATATAAGCTTGCTTATTGTTCAAATTCGGCAATTGTGAAAGCCAACCATAAAGCGGAGGAAGGATGGCCCCGCCTAAAATAGCCATAATCAGAAAAGCAGCTCCTTTTTCTGTATAGCTTCCTAAATGTTTTATAGATAAAGGCCATATAGCCGGCCACATAATAGCATTGGAAAACCCCAATAATGCGATAAATGTAATACTAACAAGCCCTTGCGTTAAAATAGCTGCGATGGCAAAAGCTATTCCTGATATTGCAGAATAAGCCAATGCTCTGCTTTGTGAAATGATCCGGGGGATAACCATTATTCCTAATATGTAGCCCAAAATCATGGAGCTTAATGTCAGGCTGGTAAAGAATTTGGCCTTAGACAAAGGTATGCCCAAAGACTGTCCATATAATATAATGGTATCTCCGGCGATGACTTCTGCCCCGACATATAAAAACATGGCTATTACGCCTAAAATAAGATATGGAAAATGAAAGATACTTTTTTTAGTTTTAAAAGGGCTTTCGGCGGCTTTAATATCTGGCAACTTGATAAATTTTGTAGCAAAAGCAAGCAATGTCAATATTATAGCCATAGTTATATAAGGAAATATCAATCTTTCAGACAATTGATCCAGGATTACATTTTTGTCATTTGTTACATTTTCAAGCTGTTTGATTATCTGGTCTATATTTTTTAGTATAATTGAGCCTAAGATTATTGGGCTCAGGATACCCGCAATTTTATTACATATCCCCATAACACTAATACGTTTTGCGGCACTATGTTCTGGGCCTAATATTGTAACATAAGGGTTTACCGCTGTTTGAAGCAAAGCAAGCCCTGTTCCCTGAACAAATAAACCTGTCAGAAACAACAAGTACATACGTTCGTATGCAGCCGGGATAAATATAATGCTTCCCAATGCCATAATGGCAAGTCCAAGGCTGATGCCATTTTTGTACCCGGTTTTTTTCAGTACCAGAGCTGACGGAAAAGCCATGATGAAGTAAGAAATATAAAATGCAAACGTCACCCACAATGCCTGAAAAGTACTGATTTGACAAGCCAGTTTAAAAAACGGGATCAATGTACCATTGAGCCAGGTGACAAAACCAAAAATAAAAAAAAGGCAACCAAGCATGGTCATGGCAAAGTAAAATTGGCCTTTTGAAAGTCTCATAAAATGCATTATTTTGTTGCACAAATATTGCGAAAAAAAGCTTCAGGCAAAAGTTTTAGGCCAGAAACTGTTAACAACTTATTTTCAAACACTTGTAAAGCATTGAAAATCAATAAATAAAAATTATTAATAAAAACTATGCAAAAAGTGAATAATTATAAGCTATCATTTGATAATATATTGAAAAATATATATATTTGAGAGATTGAGTTTTATGTATTAACCAATTATAAACCAAAAAATCACTTGTATGAGAAAATTAGCATTACTAATGTGTGGTCTGGCCTTGTGGTGCGGTACAATGCTATCGCAAGGGGTACAGATTAAGGGGAAAGTAACCTCGGCAGAGGATGGATCGGCCTTGCCGGGGGCATCTGTCATAGTTAAAGGTACTAATGAGGCTACTGTGACAGATGTAAATGGAGAGTTTACAGTTAATACACCAGAAAGTGCATCATCTCTTTATGTTAGTTTCATTGGGATGAAAACACAAGAGGTTCAAATAGCTGGACAGAAAAGTATTGATATTGTCCTTCAGCCAGACGTTGTTGGTTTGGACGAAGTAGTTGTAACTGCATTGGGTATTAAAAGAGAAAAAAAAGCCCTCGGTTATGCAGTTCAAGATGTTTCTGGCAATGAAATTAGCAAAGCCAGCAATCCAAATTTATTAACAGCAATGAGCGGAAAAGTAGCAGGTCTCGAAATTCGTCAATCATCAGGTATGCCTGGAGCTTCATCTCAAGTTTTCATTCGTGGTGCACGTGCTTTTAGTGGAAATAATGCCCCACTTTATGTTGTTGACGGAATGCCTATTAAAAGTGGAACAGACTATGACCAAGCAGTATATGGGGTGAGTGGGTCTGCATATTCTGACAGGACCTTAGATATTGACCCAAATGACATAGCATCAATTAACGTTTTGAAAGGGCAGGCTGCTGCGGCTTTATATGGAATGAGAGCTTCGAACGGTGTAATTATTATTACTACTAAGACAGGAAAAGGAGTTCAGGGTGGCTCCGGAATAGTAACTGTTAATGCCAGCTACTCTATTGACCAAATTTCCAGATATCCAGATTATCAAATGACATATGCTCAAGGTTATAATGGAAATTTCACCCCTGTCAGTTCTTTTTCCTGGGGCCCCAAAATTTCCAATTTACCAGACGTGCCAACATACGGTGGTAATTCTCAAGGCCATCCTGGCCAATTTTTTCATGCTCAAAAAAACAAATGGGTAGATGCGAAGGCTGTAAATACTCCAAAAGAATTTTTTAAAGACGGGGTTACAAAAAATTATGGAGTTACAATAGCTCAACCATTTTCAAATGGAGACTATGCTATTGGCATAGGAGCAACTAACCAAGAAGGTATTATTGAGAGTTCATACATGGACAGATATACAGCTAAGGGAGCTTTTAATTATCAGATTAATTCAAAATGGAAAACAGGTTTTACTGGAAACTATTCTGATGTATCTATAGGAAAACTTCCTTCAGGAAATAGTAGTTGGTTATTTACTGTATTTGGCTGCCCTCCTTCGTACGACTTAATGGGAACACCTTACCATGCCCCAGATGGAGCCAATTATTTATATAGACAAGTAAGTTACAGGCGTAGTACTGTTGGCGAGAATCCATTATGGGCAACAAAAAACAATAAATACCTTGAAGCAACCAAAAGGTTTTTTGGAAATTCTTACATAGAATATAATCCATTTACCTGGATGAACATTCATTATCAGTTGGGAATAGATATGTATACTACAGACAATGAAGATATCCTACAAATAGGTAGTTCTCAAACAGGTCAAGTTTTACCAACAGCTCCGGAATATCCATCACCAAATAATCAAACTTATGCTTATATAGAACCAACAGGAGGCAATGTTGATGATTATGGGATAAACAGAAGAGTGTTAAACTCACTTTTAAATATCACCTTTACAAAACAACTTACAGATGATATTAAAGGAACTCTTATAATAGGTAATGAAATAAACCAGGATAATAGCCGTAAATGGGAAATGATTGGTACTGATTTTTTTGTTCCAGGTTGGACAAATATAAACAACACAAAGACCCAAATTGGCGATGAAAAAAAATATAGGAATAGAACCGTAGGTTTCTTCGGGAATGCTTCTGTAGATTATAAAAACATGCTATTTTTCAATGTTACAGGAAGAAATGACATTGTTTCTACTATGCCTAATGGAAATAGGTCATTCTTTTATCCATCAGTTTCATTAGGCTTTTTATTCACAGAACTTGATGCTTTAAAAGGAAGTGAGTTATTGCCTTATGGAAAAATAAGAGCCTCTTATGCAGAAGTGGGCCAAAGTGATGAATATCACGAATATACTTTTGAAAGGGGGGCTGTTGGAAGTGGATTCCTTGAAGATGGCGTAAAATTTCCGCTTGGAGGCAATAGTGGTTTTAAACCAAAAAGGACATTATACGATCCAGATTTAAAACCACAAAATACACGGTCGTATGAATTTGGAATTGAACTTAAATTTTTTAACAATAGGTTAGGGATTGATTATACTTATACGGACCAGTTGGCCAAAGATCAAATTTTTAAAGTACCTCTTGCAGGATCAACAGGCTATGACAATATTATGATGAATGCAGGAGAAATGACCAGTAAATCTCATGAGATAGTCCTTAATATAGGTGTAATCCGATTCAACGATTTTAAATGGGATATATCAACAAATTATACAAAAGTAGATAACAAATGTGTCAAATTAGCTGAAGGAGTTGAAAGTATCAATTTGGGAGGATATGAAGACCCAAACATCCGTGCTTCTGCCGGTGAGACATATCCGGCAATTTATGGTACTCAATTTGCAAGAGATGCTCAAGGACATATATTGGTAGATAGTGACCCTAATAGTGATTATTATGGTATGCCTATGGCTGGTGATTTTGGAAAGATAGGAAATGTAGCTCCTGATTTTATTGTAGGGTTAACTAATACTTTTACTTATAAAACAATTACATTGTCTGCATTATTTGATTGGAAACAAGGCGGTCAGATGTATTCTGGTTCAAACTATTTAATAGACCTATACGGTACTTCTAAGAAAACAGAAGATAGAACTACCCCTTTTATTTATGACGGATATAAAACTAATGCTGATGGTAGTATTACAAAGAATGATATTCAGCGAGGAGGCGAAAATGACCCACTCGCATATCAAATGTTGTACTCTGATGCCCTGGCCGGAATCCCTGAAGCTCACGTTTATGAAACTTCATTTATTAAATTAAGGGAAATATCTCTATCCATTGGCTTACCTAAAAAGTGGACAACTCCAATTAAAGTTCAAAATGCGTCTATTTCATTAATGGCCAGAAATTTCTTATTGTGGACAACTTTTAAGAATTTTGACCCTGAAACATCTCAAGGAAATGGGAACATGCAAGGAGGAATGGACTATATGTCATTACCTCAGACAAAATCTTATGGCATAAGCCTAAATATTGTTTTTTAACCTTTAAATTAATTTGTTATGAAATATAAACTTCTATGTATAACTTCTACAGTACTATTTTTATTTGCTGGCTGTAGTGAAAGCACCATGGATGATGTAAATAAAGAATTGAACGATCCATTGGATGTTAGCGTAAAAAATATTCTTCCTTCTGTTATCCTTCAGAGTGCATTTGAAACCACAGGTACAGATATTGCCTGGTATGCATCTGTTTATGTTGAGCATAGTACCGGGACATATAACCAATTATATAATGCCGATCGTCGCATAGGACAAAATGCAGCAACATTGCTAACTAATAATTGGAACAGTTTATATGAAGTATTAAATTCATTAAAAATAATTTTGGATAAAACATCTGCATCTGGTCCTGAATCTGATTTTTATTCAGCAAGAGGTGTTGCACAAGTTTTAACTGCATATAATTTGGCTGTTTTGACAGATGGTTGGGGATCTGTTCCTTATAGCGAGGCTTTTCTTGGATTGAAAAATATGAAACCCAAATTTGATAAACAATCTTTTTTGTATGTCAAAATTCAGGAATTGTTAGATTCTGCTATTGTAAATCTTGCCAAAAATTCCAGGGCTATTGATGCCATATCTGACTATATATATAAAGGAAATGTTTTGTTATGGACAAAAGCTGCCTGGTCGTTAAAAGCAAGATATTATATGCGTCTTACAAACGTTGACCCTCAAGCTGCACAAAAGGCTTTGGATTGTGTAGCAAATGGTTTTGCAGATAATTCTGAGTCCCTAATTTTTAATTCTTATGAAGCAACATCTGTAGGTGAAAACCCTTGGTTTCAATTTTTAAATGATCGTTTTTACTTGTCAGTATCAAAAACATTATATGATTTAATGGATGCCACTGCAGACCCACGTATTGCATACTATTTTGATGTAGTTGACACTAGTGCTGATTATAGTGGCAAGTATGCTTATGTTCCAGCAGAAAGTGGCAATGCAGAACAATCTATAAATGGAATTTATTCAATATCATTAATTACAGAATATGGACAAACAGCACCAACACCGATGATGACATATCACGAGCTAAAGTTTATTGAAGCAGAAGCAAAAAGGCGTTTAGGAATTGCCACATTTGACTCTTCATTAATGCAGGCTATTGCTGCCAACTTTAGTTTCCATGGAGTGACAGAAAGTCCGAGTGATTTTTACAACCAATCGGTAAAACCATTATTAACCGGAACATTAGAAGGTGATTTAAATGTTATTATTACACAAAAATATATAGCTTTTTATGAACATGAAGCTATTGAAGCTTATAATGATTACAGGAGGACAGGTATCCCTAAATTAAATAATAGGATTAACTCTATGGCTGGTTATGGTTTTGTAAACCGTTTTCCTTATGGAGTTTCCGAAACTACAGCTAATATAGAAAATACGCCTAAGATTGACGTATATAAAGATAAAGTATGGTGGGCTGGAGGTACTGAATAATAACAGAGACTATACAAAATGAATAGATAAAAGAGGTACTCCTGAAATAAAGAGTACCTTTTTTTATGTTTTGCTTGTTTTTTTCTAACTTTGAGAAAAATAGAAATATGACAGAGAATTTTGCTTCATTAGAAAGTAATACACTGATTATAGGGATATTCTCAAAAGAAGTAGTTTATACCATTTTTAATAAAGAAACTACCTCTTTTTCTGCCATTGAGTCTGATAAGTATGCTTCAGATATTGAACTTACAGAAAGTATAAAAAAAATAATAAATAAAGAATCTGTATCTGCGGCCAGTTGTGAACAACTTATCCTGGTAAACCAGACCTACAGGTCAATGTTGGTACCCGAAAGCTTATTTGACAAAAACAACCTGGTAACCTTTTTGAAATTTCATCACAATGTAGATGAAAGAGACTATCTGCATTACGTGAAAATTGCAGATTCGGAAGCATATTCAGTGTTCTCTATTCCTTCGACGATTGAAGATTTGTTATCTTCAAAATTTGAGAAAGTACATTATCTGCACCACTCAATTCCTTTCATATCAAGCGCTTTGAGTATTTATAACAAATACAATACGTTACCTGAGTTCTATCTCAATGTCACACCCGATTTTTTTGATATATTAATAATAAGGAACAAGAAAATACAATTGTTTAATTCATTTCTTTATCAAAAATATACGGATGCAATATATTTTATAGTAAACATATTGAACCTTTACTCTTATTCGCCTAACAATGTAAAACTTATCATATCAGGAAATATTAATAAAGAAGATAATTTTTATTCAGGATTAGCCAAAATATTCAATATGGTTGAGATACAGAAAATACCGCCATCTGTAAAAGTTGAGCCAGATATGCAGCCTGTAGAAATGCAAAAGTTAGTTCATGTTTTTAATGCTGTTTTATGCGTATAATATCCGGGAAATTTCGGGGCCTTACATTTGCTTCAAAAGATTATAATGCACGCCCCACAACTGACTTTGCCCGCGAAAGCCTATTCAATATTTTGAATAATTACTTTGATTTCGACAATATCACAGTACTTGATTTGTTTGCGGGCACTGGAGGCATAAGTTTTGAATTTGCATCAAGGGGGACAAAGTCAATTCATTTGGTAGAGTCGGACAATAACAATTACCGTCAAATCGTTGACGATATTAAAAAATTGAAGATACAAGGCATTTTGCCTTTCAGGGATGATGTATTCAAACATATGGAGCGCAATAAAGCTGAGTTTGATGTAGTATTTGCAGATCCTCCATATAATGCCGATTTTATAACACAATTGCCAGATTTGATTTTAAATTCAAATGCTGTTAAAAGCCAGGGATGGTTTATTTTGGAACATTCTAAAGTGTATCACTTTGATAATCACCCGTTTTTTTTTCAGGAAAGGAAATATGGAGCAGTACATTTTTCCATTTTTGTGAAAGACAAAAAAGAGTAGAATTTTTTCTGCAAAAAAAATCAAAAAAAAGAAGGCCGAAATTTTGCAGAAATAAAAAAAGAATATACTTTTGCACCACCTAAAACGAAGGTCTTAGGTGCAAGAACAAATGGTTCGGTAGTTCAGTTGGTTAGAATACATGCCTGTCATCCTGCCTGAGGCAAGACGGGTTCAAGTTCAAAACTAACTTAAAAAGAAAAGTTCTTATAAAATATAAATGGTTCGGTAGTTCAGTTGGTTAGAATACATGCCTGTCATCTTGCCTGAGGCAAGACGGGTTCGAGTTCAAAACTAACTTAAAAAGAAAAGTTCTTATAAAATATAAATGGTTCGGTAGTTCAGTTGGTTAGAATACATGCCTGTCACGCATGGGGTCGCGGGTTCGAGTCCCGTCCGGACCGCCAACAAACAAAAAAGCTTCGAGATATCGAGGCTTTTTTGTTATTTACCCTGCCATGCAAGAAAATTATTACGTATATATTATTGAAAGCCTTATTGATGGTACGCTTTACAAAGG
>JAKPQD010000296.1 GCA_029572965.1 Bacteroidota bacterium
ATATTTCTTAGCTATACCGGCTTTTTTGATAGCAGGATATCTTGGATATACAAGCTTTAGAACGTATGCAGGCGAGTATTATATGAGAAAATCTTTAAACGCAATAGCCAACAACGATTTGACCAGCTCCTACAATTACCAAGTATTAGCTCTAAGACACAACCCAAATAGAGACACATACTACGATTCTTTCTCAAAGATCAACATGACAATAGCTGTTGCTCTTGCTTCAAAAAATCCTGATGAAATAACGGATAAAGACAAACAGGATATACAAACGTTTATATCTCAAGCACTACAAAATTCAAAAATAGCCACCGAAAATATAGGACCGCTTAATGTATCAAACTGGATAACTAGAGCACAATTGTACCAAAATCTTATAAACGTAGCTCAAAATGCTTTTGAATGGTCAGTAAGTTCTTACAACACGGCGATCCAATTAGATCCGATAAACCCACAATTAAGATTAAACCTGGGAGGGGTGTATTTTACAGCAGGAGACTACCTTTCAGCGGCTAATCAGTTCAGGCAAGCTATAGCATTAAAACAAGATTACGCAAACGCAAGATATAATTTTGCGCTAGCTTTAGCGGCAATGGGAGAACTAGAACAGGCAAAAAATGAGCTAGAAATAACCAAATTACTCTTACCGGAGGATTCGGAGGATAGAAAATTAGTTGAACAGGAAATAGAGACTATATCATCCTCAATAAAAGCAACTGAGGAAAAAACTGAAAAACCCACCGTAGAAGAACTTACAGGTGTAACAAAAGAACAACAAGAACAACAAGAGCCTTTAACTGATGTGACCAAAAACGAAACAGAAATTGGGCCCGAGGTATTACCTCAAACACAACAACAGCCTGCTGAAGAAAAAACAGAAAGCGACGCCACACAAGAATAATGCAATAAAATAAACAGCGAACAAGCTACCGGGAAGTTAGAAAAAAGAAGAGCCGCCTTAATTTTAAGGCGGCTCTTCCGTAAAATTACATTATTACCCTAC
>JAKPQD010000063.1 GCA_029572965.1 Bacteroidota bacterium
ATTAGAAAGAACTTCACCGCCTAACCTTCCAACTCTTTCAATAGGCTTCAGGTCTTTTTCTGTAGCGTCATAGATTGCCTGTATCGGGTCAAATACAACTCCGTCCCCTCTAACTTCTTCCATGCCTTTATTAAGTGCGAAATTAGCCAGATACAACAATGCAAGGCCGCCAAAGTCTTTGGCTTTTACAAAGTCTTTTTGTACCTTCCATAAATTATTAACCTCTACGGTGAAAGGTGCGACTAATTGAAACAGTTTTGACTTTTGCAGTAATGGTACTTCACCGATTCCTCGGCCAGCTACAAGTTTTCTCGTAATATCATCAGCATACTTTATCGGGTTTTGCACTCCTTCTGCCAATGCCTTTTGGTATGTAGAACTCCATATAAATTTTGTTCCGACTTCATCTAATGCGTTCATCAACCATATAGCAGCCTTTTTAGGTTGTTCAAGTATTTTTACATCAAACTGTCTTGCTATGTTGTCGGAGTATCTTTCCAGAAGGAACCCTGACTTTTTGTATAGGTCAGCATCACCTTTGCCGAATATCGAAGCCATAAAGTTTCCTGCTCCTTTTGTTAAGTGAGCCGGGTTTTTGACATAGGCTATTCCCTGCGGTACATTGGCAATCTGTGAAAGTGCTGAAGATAGATTACCTAAAACAGTATTAGCCTTTACTCTATTATTTAACCAGTTTATTGCCCTGAATGTCATTCTGCCGCCAGGTATTATTTTTTGTATGAATCTATCGGCCGGGTTAGTCTTGCCACTGAGGTCGTTAGCGAAATCGGTTAAATACTGTATAAAGTTATTCATGTTTTTGCTTTGTTCCGTTGCTTCTGCTAAATCTGCTGCCAATGCTCTGAACATAGGTATTTGCGTATCAATGTGTTTTGCGTAGGTTGCTGCGTTAATGTAATCAAGGAACCCGCCGACAGCATCATCAGTGAACTTGCCTTGTCCTCGTTTCTGTGCAAATGATAGGAATTTTGACTTAGGTTTTGTAAATTCGCTTACTCCTGCCAATGACGGGCTTATCTGTGCCGGAGTTTCAAATATGTTTTTCAATCCAGCGAATGTATCGCTTAACTCATTAAAGTGCCTGTAGTAATCCTGTCTTTTTGCTATCAGTTTATCTGGCTGATTAGGATATACTACCGCCCTTGCTGCGTTTACTTCATCAAGCAACCTATCGTATTCGGCCCTGAACCACTTGTCTGCTTCAACGATATTATCAGCTTTGGCTTTGCCTACCTGTTTGACAAGGCTTTCATATGATATACGTTTTTCACCGAATTGCTGAACTAAAGCAGATTCTTTTGAGCCTTTTTGAATGTTGAACTTATCAACTATGTTCTTTTTGAGGTTGTCCATTAATTTACGATCCTCAAGAACCTTTGACTTTTTAGCTTCGTCGAATGGGTCAAGTATTTCCCTCTTTACCGCCGGAAAGTCATTACCAAATACCTTTTCAAAGTTTCTATACACATCAGTAGTGTATGCTTGAAAACCTGATATATCTTTTTTAGTTGGTGCTTTTTCGATAACTTCCTGTATTGTTTTTGCTCCTTTGGTTGCATCCGGCACTTTTAACGCCCCTGTAAGCGATTTATTTTCTATGGGTATAGTATTTATACCTCCGCTTACTTTTGGTGCTTCTACGGGCGTTTTAGGAAGGTCTGATTTTGTTATAGTGTATGGTGCTTCCCTCTGTAATATCTTTGGTGTGGTTAAATCCGTTTTAGGTGCTTCAAGCATCCCATCCGGAATATCACCCTTAGGTGTGTCGCCGTATATCCTGCCTTGTGGCGTGTCAGTTTTCGACAAATTTTCATCAACATCAAAGGTAATAAGTGTTGTTGGCTCTTTTTGATTAGCAAGTTCAATTTGTGCATT
>JAKPQD010000308.1 GCA_029572965.1 Bacteroidota bacterium
CTTGACGGATTCCGCGACGGGATACCCACGGTTCTTATAGCCACTGATGTAAGACAGGCAATCTATTACCTCGGGTTGATAACAGGAAAGATATTACCCGAGGATATACTTGGAGAGATCTTTGCGAGGTTTTGTATTGGAAAGTAATTATCTTTCTCATTTTTTCTAACTGTCTGCTTTTATTAGTACTTAGCATCATATATTTTCTTTTATTTGTTGCCCTATTTCCTTTTTTATACCTATCTTTGTTGCCAGATTGTTGCCCAAGAAAAATAATATAGTTGCCGGGCAACAAACAGGCGAAATGATGTCACATTAAGACACATTTAGTCGCTTACAGGCAACTAAAGACGTAAAAGGACATTATGAGCAGCAACCTTACTTTTAAGAAAATTTGCGAGTACTGCGGGAAAGAATTTGAAGCCAAAACGCTTTACACCCGCTATTGTAATCATACCTGCAACAGCAGGCATTACAAGAAAATGAAACGGGAAGAAAAAATTCAATCCGTTTTACAACCTCAGCAAGCCGAGCCTGAACCTCAAAAATTTGATACTGCAATTCAGCAAAAAGAATTTCTTAGCGTTGATGAAGCAGCTACCCTATTAGGTGCAAGCAAAAGAACCATTCAAAGAATGATTGCAAAGGGTGCATTAAAAGTCGGAAAGCTCGGTCGCAGAACCATAGTAAAACGAAAAGAAATTGATAAACTCTTTATATAATAATGTATGAATGTTACTCTACGTCAAAGATTAAAAGGCGATAAAGTCAGTCTGTACCTCGATTACTACCATCAAGGTAAACGGCAATATGAATATTTACAGCTTTATCTATTTCCTGAACCCAAAAAAGGGAAGTTGACAAAGGAACAAAAGGATGAAAACCGGAAAACCCTTGCACTTGCGGAAGCTATCCGTTCCAAACGTCATTTGGAAATTCAGAACGGCATTTACGGTTTTCAGGATCAGGGTAAAATGAAAGGTAGTTTTCTCAGGTACTTTGAATATCTTGCTGAAAAACGGAAAGGCAGCGAAGGTAATTATGGCAATTGGGACAGCACATTAAAACACCTCCGAAAGTTTGTAAAATTTGATGTAACCTTTGCCCAGATTGATAAACGCTGGCTTGAAGATTTTAAAGAATATCTGCAAAAAGAAGCCAGAACCCCTGCC
>JAKPQD010000315.1 GCA_029572965.1 Bacteroidota bacterium
CACTTGTATTACACCCAGTAGCAAACGACGATGATGACTTGTCGGAAGATGTAGTTATCTATAAAGCCGTTGTAACTAATTCTATTGATATACCTTTTAAGGTTGATGAGGAAAGAGTTATTGAGTTGGAGTTTGAAGGAATAATTGATGAAACAAGACTTGATGGCGATATGCTTGGGTTAATAGGTGATTCTAGTGCTTAAAAATAGACATTAGAAACAGGCACAATGTTCGTCTATGATAGTAAAAATTGACAACAAAGAATATAAGATAGAAAAGTTAGCATTAGGTAGATACGCAGAATTATTAGGTGCTTTGGAAAAGATACCCGAACAACTAAATGCAATGGGTGAGATATCCGAAGAAAACCTAATAAAAGCACTACCAAAAATGCTAAAAGAGGCGTTACCGGAACTGTTAGAAGTTATATCGTTGGGTTCTGGTATACCAAAAGAAACCATAGAAAAAGAGTTCGGTCTAACTGACTTGGCAAAAGTAGTTAAGGCAATATTTGAAGTTAACGAGTTCAAAGAACTGGGAAAAGTTCTAGAGGGGTTACCAATAAGAAAGGCGAAGGTAACCGCCTCAAAGGACAATGGCTTGAAAGAATAATAGCTGAACTTGGCTATCTTTATGGTTGGTCGCCTAAACAGATAAAGGAACAGGTTTACCCCAGCGATGTGGGGCTGTACCTACGTATAGGCAAACGTAATAAGTTAGAAGATGAATTATTACAATTACTAATTGTGCAAAATCCGCACAGCAAAGAGCCAAAGACGTTGTTTAGGGAAATAAAGAACGAAATAACAAAGTTAACTGGGCTAGACGATTCGGAACTTGACCGAGCAGGTCTACAAAGGTTAAAGCAGAAAATGTTTATTGATAGAAAGAAATATAAAAAATAATGGCAATGGTAATGGGCGATATAATCGCCAGAATAAAAGCAGATACAACCGACTTTCAAAAGGGGTTGGCAAAGTCAAAAAGCGAAGTTGATTCGTTTATGGGCGATATGGTTTCCGCCAGTAATAAGGTAGTTGGTGCTATGGCGGTAGTTGGTACGGCTATTGCAGGTGTTGGCACTATTGCATTGAAACAGGCAGGTAATTATGAACAATCATTGATAGCTTTTACCACAATGCTTGGCAGTCAAGAACGTGCAACAACTATGTTAAATGATTTGGCACAAATGGCTAAAAAGACACCATTTGAGTTACGGGGTATAGAAGAAAATGCCAAACAATTACTTGCTATGGGTATTGAGGCAGATAAATTAGTACCCACACTAAAAGCAGTAGGTGATGTATCAGCGGGATTATCAGTTGATATGGGCAGGTTAGCTTACAACTACGGGCAAGTAAAGGCACAGGGACAGTTAACAGGTGTTGAATTGAGAGACTTTGCAAGGGCTGGTGTACCTTTAATTGCAGAACTTGCTAAAAACCTAAATGTAACTGAATCAGAAATAAAAGAAATGGTAAGTGCAGGTAAGATAGGTTTTGCAGATGTTGAAATGGCGTTTCAAACAATGACCAGCGAGGGTGGTAAGTTCAACAACCTAATGGAAGAACAATCCAGTAGCTTACAGGGGCAAGTATCAAACCTAAAGGACGAGTTTAACCTTTTGATGAGGGAAATAGGTATGGTGTTATTACCCGTTGCTAAAGATGTTGTAGTTTGGGTAAAAGACGAGGCAATACCCAAAATAAAAGAACTTTGGCAATGGTTAAAAGACCATCAGGACATTGTTAAGGCGGTGGCTATAGGCATAACCGCTATGATGCTTCCAGCGTTAATATCAATGACTATAGCAATGGGTACGTTGGCAGTACAAACACTAATAGCGACAGCCCCATTAATAGCATTGGGGGCTGTTGTGGGTACTCTGGCTTACCTGATTATTCATAATTGGGACTTGATAAAAGAAAAGACCAAAATGCTTTGGGACTACGTGGTACTTGCCTTTAATTCCATTAAGGACTTTTTACAGGGCATTGGCGATAAGATATACGATTCAATAGTACAACCTTTTGTAAATGCTTGGAATAAAGTAAAGGAAGTGGTTGATAAAATAAAAGAAGGAATAAAAAAGATAAGCCCATTTTACAAAGAATCTCCATCTTTAGTAGAGTTAGTAGAAAGCGGTGTTGGCAAGATAAAGGACGCATACGCATCGCTTGGTGATATATCAATAACCAAAAGTTCAACCTTAGCATCTGGTATGGGTAACAATATTTCAAATAATAAATCAGTAGTACAAAATATAAATGTATATCCATCTGACGGACTTGACATTGATACCATAGTAGAAAGGTTGGCATACAAATATAGGACATCACTATGATAAAAACAATACAAATATACAATTTAACAATGGGAACTTTAGAATCAGGTTACATATTCGGTAACTTAACTGGGTTCGGCTTTC
>JAKPQD010000337.1 GCA_029572965.1 Bacteroidota bacterium
ACCTTTCCGTTCGCATAAAACCCACCTCTTATCAGGCCAACCCCATTGTTGACCCGAAATTTTTGGTACATGCACTGGACGTTAGGTGTCCTATCAGCAGTGCGTGCCGCCGGCCTATTCGTTTGCATGGCCAGAGAGAAACCAATCCTTAAAGGGAGACTATTTATGTAAAGTCCAACATATTCTGCGGACTATTATTTTTATTTTTTGCACAGTATGTTACTAATTTCTAGGATGCGAAAATATCGGCAATCTGTTTATGCCAATATCCCATCCTTGTTTATGGAATATTTTTTTTATGCAACTAAACTTACAAAATATTCCCCAAAGAGAACCAAGCCTATAAAATTATGGCTTGAACAAGAAACAATCCTTAGAGGAAGACTATTTATATGAAACAAAAGCCGGTCAAGTTACGACCGGCGGATTAAAAAAAATTACTTTATTGCGTTTTTCACTTTCTCAATTATCACCCCTATTGGCAAATTACTTTTTATAGCTATGTTCTTATTGCTATACTTTTCATATTCTTCGACTGCAACTTCACCCTCTAATCCGAACCTCTCCTCAAATTCCTTGAATTCAGAGGCTGTTTCGACCTCAACCAAAAAATCCACTTTATATCCAACATCCAGTTGGATGTATTCGTCTAACTCTATTTCTGTGTTACTTTGTTTCAACAACACATACCGTGTTTTCGCTACAACCGGAGATTCTGCTGTTATGAACGCCAAAATTTCCAAAGGGTTTTCGATGTCGAACTCATGTTCTTGTCTTTCGTAACCTGTAGGTTTTGACTTAAATGTCAAAACCCATTTTTCTTTTCCTTTTGAAAAAATAAATCTTAACCTACATTCTGAAGCGTTTTCAACTCCAAATTTTGCTGCTAATTCCTCAAAACCTATTATATACCACTGTGCGATACCCTTTCGCGCAATGGCTAGTCTTTTGAGCTCTATTGCTTTTTCACTTGTTACAATAAACTTTTTTTCTCTTTCTATCATAATTTGCACCTCTTATCGAACCAACCCCATTGTTGGCCCGAAAATTTTTGAAACTTGCACTGGACGTTAGGTGTCCTATCGGTGGTGCACACCGCCAGCCTATTCGTTTGCATGGCTGGAGAAAGAAACCAATCCTTAAAGGGAGACTATTTATATACAAAAGCCTGTCAAACTACGACCGGCTAATTATTTTTTTATTCTGTTATGCAATCAATCGGAGCTACTTCTTTTTCATACAATCGTATGAATTCAAAGTAATTCTTAATTGTTGCATCTGCAATCTTCTGAGACTCAGTAGAATCAGGCAGTTTTAAGTATTCATTGCAATGCTTGCTAAAGTTACAAGTAGCTTTTTCATGCTACTCTCCTTTTATCGCCGCAATCCCCATGATTGGGCGAGATTTTTTCTGACTGAGTTTTTATAACTCTAAAGGCTGTCAGCGCCTGCGCATTTAGTTCTGAAACACCATAGCTATGCGCATAGCTATGGATTTTTTGAAAACTTATTACTGAATGTCACTGCGGCGACTGAGTTCGCACTTATTGCCGCTACGGCTGTGACTGCCGACCGGCTTAGATGTTAATGCCGGAAGTTTTTTAAAAACATTAAAACAGTAGCCAGCCCAGGGTTTCCCCTGAACCAGCTACGATTTTTTAGTTCAGTCAGGCTACGGTAGCCCTGACGAACTTTATTGTTACACCCTCGGGCAACGTGGTGCATCCCTCGGGCAGTCTCCCACCTACAACCTG
>JAKPQD010000382.1 GCA_029572965.1 Bacteroidota bacterium
GCAACATTTTTTGAGCAACGTAAAAAGCAATTGGGATACGTTTGTCGTACACTTGGCAAGAGTTTGTAACTCGTGTTTGCTTTTGATATTAAAAAATATAGTCCAAGTCAAAGACCTGGACTATATGATTGATTATGATCAGACAGCGTCTTAAAGACCTGTCAGTGCTTTATATTTTCAAGCTATCAACTTTCAGATTAGGGTTTTGCATCTTATTTAAAACAAAGCTGCCAAGGGTTGAAACCTGCAGAATTAAGGCAAAACAACAAACAACCATTGTAACTCTCCCCTTCTAAAAGAAGTCTCTATTTTCCACCTTTCATCGCCAGCACTTCCAGCATATCAGTTGTAAGCGATTTGGGTCTTTCCAATGGATAAAGCAGAGCTCGGTCCCAAATCAGGTTTGCACAAATTCCAATGGCCCTTCCTATACCAAAAAGCACTGTATAGAAATCATATTCTCTCACACCATAATGCCACTGTATAACGCCCGAATGTGAGTCAACATTGGGCCATGGGTTTTTGGCTTTCCCTTGTTCCTTTAATATTGGTGGGACAACTTTAAACAACATGTCAACATAGTGCATCAATGGGTCATCGGCCATGTGCTTCAATGCAAACTCACGCTGAATCATGTAGCGAGGGTCAGTTTTACGCAACACAGCATGACCAAAGCCCGGAATAACATGCCCGGCTTTCAGCGTATCCCATACAAATTGTTTCATTTCATCTTCTGTAGGAAGCTTACCTCCCATTTTTTGAATCACTCCATGGAGCCATTTGAGCACTTCCTGGTTGGCCAATCCATGCAAAGGGCCTGCTAAACCACATATCATGGCTGAAATTGACAAATATATGTCTGACAAAGAACTGGCCACCAGGTGACCAGTATGGGCACTCACGTTTCCACTTTCATGGTCGGCATGAAGGATAAAATGTAAACGCGAAACATCATCGTAAGGCTTCGGAATATCCATCATGTGGGCAAAGTTTCCTCCAAAATCCAGAAATGGGTTAGACTGTACCATTTTGCCATTTTTATAAAGCTTGGCGTATATATATGCAGCAATCTCAGGCAGCTTGGCCAAAAGGTTCAATGAATCTTCGTACATAGGGTCCCAATAATCCTTTTTCCGCATGCCCATTTCATACTTCTTGGCAAATAACGATTCGCGGGACATAGTAAGGATAGCCGATGCAAACATGGCCATAGGGTGGCTTACATCAGGAAATGCATCAATAACATCATATACATAACGAGGCAATATCCTGCGTTTTGAAAGTTCATCAACAACATCGCTTACCTCTTCTTCAGTAGGTATTTCACCGGTAAGTAAAAGGAACAGACATCCTTCTACATAAGGATATTCAGCACCGCAAGGCCTTGGTAGCTTTTCAAACACTTCAGGTAAAGTGAAATTACGATATTTGATTCCTTCCTCCGGATCAAGGTATGAAATGTCTGTCACAAGGCATTTTATATCCCGCATTCCTCCAATTATCTGGTTGATAGTAATCTTATCTACCACAACATCCCCATATTCATCATGCAACCTTTGTGTACGCGGGCGCCATTGCTCAATCTTTTCCCGAAGCTTTTCTTTCATCATAAAAATTAATAATTATACATTTTTTAAACATTACAAAACTATTAATTTTACAAACAAATAACAAGAAACCATTGCATAAATAACAAAAAAAGCTGCATACTTATACAATATGCAGCTTTATCTTATAAAGTAAGAAATCTTACTTTTTTACAACCTTCTTATAACCATAAATAGCAGCATCTCCAAGCTCTTCTTCAATGCGAAGCAGTTGGTTGTATTTTGCCATACGGTCTGAACGACTCAA
>JAKPQD010000383.1 GCA_029572965.1 Bacteroidota bacterium
ACTTCTTTTGCCACCGGAATCCATTGTTTAATGTCGTGTTTAACACCAACACCCCATGAGCCTAATTTCAAATTAAAAGAACTTGCATTCAGTTTAATTGTTGGCATAAACCTGACAATAATTTCATTGCCAAACGGCAAACCAATGCCAGCCTGAATTTGAGCCATAGGAACAAAGCTGACACCAAGTCCACCAGGCATTTTAAAACCCGGAAGATTTTGTCCAGCAACTTGATCCTTTGGGACAAGTGTTGGACCATCTTCATCTTTTCCTGAAATAGTTTGGCCTATTGAGTTTCCCTGCACTGTCAAAGCTGTAAGCCCAAGCTTAGCTGCATCATAAGTTTGCAATGATGAAGGGGCATTGGCCAAACCTGCTGAAAAAGTCAAGTCAAAACCTAATACTTTATGTACTGTGGCTGTATTGTACCATCCATTGGTCAAGCTAAGGGCAAAGCCTTTTCCCATTGGCTCTGCATACGCTTGCATAAGCTTTTGGGCATCAGCATCGCCTCCGTTCAACACTTTTGTCACATCATCAAGCTGGCTGTATGCATTGCATGCAAAACCTGCAACAAATAGCCCAAGCGTAAGTTTTAAGATTATTTTCTTCATAATGTTTATTTATTTATAGGTTATTTGGTTATTTATTTCATTTCTTGTTTTCAGTATATTTCTTGAAAATGTTTTCTATCAAAGGAAAATAATACTCGTTAAAAAATATTTTCTTCTTATCACTTGAGAGATATTTAAGTAATTGCCTGCTATTGGCCAACCTCGAAGAATAATATGGTAAATCAACATCATTAAAATCTCCGGCAAAATATACCGTATTCAAAGCTTTCCCTTTGTTGATAATGATAGCCGGAAAGTTAGACTTAATGCCCATAGCAGAAATGATGGAGTCGCCAACAGAATTCACGTTAAGCTGAAATTCGGCAACAACATCCATTGAATCTGCAACAGTTAGCACTTCAAAATTGGAAGTAAAATCAGCAACATCAGGGACTTTATCCATCAATTCATTGTTTTTTGAAGAAATAATAGGCATTGCTGAATTCATGTGTTCTTTTGCCGACAACACAACTACCTGGTTGAAATTGTAAAATATTACGCCTTCTCCACTATAACTCCAACTATTTCCAGTTTGTTCATAATACAGGTTAAGAATATTCACAGGAATATTGGAAGAGTCTAAAGAAGCATAATAGCAACCAATCCATCCTGTAGATGCTACACCAAACAGTTCTTGTGCTTTGTAGCTGATAAGGTCTGAAGTCGGCTTTTGCAAAATATTAAATTCAGCTATCACCAACTTTTGTTTTTGGTGCATTGCCTTTAGTAAGAGAAAATCATTTTGATTAAAGCCCCCTTCTATCAAAGAATTTTCTGTTCGTTGCCTAAACCCCCTGAACCATTCATTGAAATAAACACCCCGTGCATCGGCAAAATAAACAGCATCGTAAACATTGGCCATACTATCTACAGATTCAAGGCTTATGCGTTTTATCTCATATTGATAATCGCTGATAGGTTTCAATGGGTGAAAACCATAATAATCCTTTGATAAGCTATAATTACTGCCATCATTCTTGACAAACCTGCTGTTGTTAAGCACCCAAACCAACGAGGCATGCTTTTTATAAGTAAGGTCTGGTACTGTTTTATCTAAAATAAGGATATTAATTTTCTTTTTGGGATATCCTAACCAAATGACATAAGTAGTAAGTAATAATGAAAGAAATACTACTATTATGCTCCCTGCTAATATTTTTAACCACTTCATTGTATTGGATATATTAGTAAATAATTCACTGAAAACTTTTTATTTCTGAAGAATTCAGGCTATCTCATCAATCTATGCTTAATCGACCATTAAAAAACATTCAACCTCTTTTGAAAGCCAGATTTATCTCAACTTCATTTATCCAATGCTGAAATCTTCCAATATTTCGTTTTTTAAATGTAATATTTTTTTGACAAAAAATAAAAAATTATTTCTTATTCTCGGCTATAGCTGTCAATTGTAAACCTCCCCTTACATTCTGTATGATAGTAACCTTGCACCATTCAGGTTTAATAGCATCAACAATATCTTCCAGCATTTTATTTGCCAAACTTTCAGCAAAAATGGCTTCCTCCCTGAATGACCACAAATAAAGCTTCAAACTCTTGCTTTCTATGCACTTTTGAGCCGGTTTATATTCCAGAATAAACTGGCTAAAATCAGGCTGTCCCGTAACAGGGCAAAAACTGGTCAATTCGTTGCTTTCAAATTTGACATAATTAATATTTGCAGGTGTTTCAAAAGTATCGAGCTTCTTAGACGGCTTAGTTACTTTTTTACCAAGAAAGTTAAATTGCTTTTCTTTATTATTCTTCATCATTATAACTTATCATTGATTATTTGTGCCATAGATGTGCATGTTTCAGCAATTTCTACCTTAGCCACTTTTACATGATCATTGGTAAAAAACTCAACTGCTTTTTCAAATATCACCCGCCCAATGGCTTCAGATGTGGGATTGCCTGTTACAACAAACAACCGTTGCTTGGAATCTTTAATATAATCAACCATTGGGTCTGTCGAAGACAAGATTGTTGTATGATCCAGCTCGTTGTCTATCCATTCTTTGAGCTTTTTCATTTCGGTAAAATCAATGACCATCCCCTTATTATCCAACTCATCAGCCTCAAGATGCAAAGCTATCTGCCATGAATGCCCATGATTGTTGGTACACTTGCCCTGGTAATTTTCGTACAACCTATGGGCAGCTTCAAATGTAAATTGTTTAATAACTCTGTATTTCATCAAAAAATCGGTTTGTGACGCAAAGCCCTAACTAATTCAAATATAGCTCATTTTTAGCCAAAAAGCGACATTATTCAGGGCTTTATAAAGAATAGTGCAAAAATAAGCAATTTTCGATAGGGGTAGAAATGAAAATAATTGTGAAGTACTAAAAGAAAGTACCGGTAAAATTTTCAACAAAAACAATAAGAAAACTTAGTATAAATCTTAAATTTACATGCCATGAAAACTGTAGTTAAAATTGGTAAAAGCACAAGAGTTACATTGAAACTCATTGCCATGACTGTCATGCTAGTCATGGGTGCAACATCATTATACGCAAAAAATAATGATACCACAGCAACCGTTTCATTTTCTGGAAAAATAACAGATGCAGAAACAAAAAAAGCACTTGTTTATGCAAGTGTGCTTGTTGAAGGAACCAACATTGGCACTATTGCCAACTCTGACGGGGAATACCTGTTAAAGGTACCCAAAAACAAAGCAAATGGAAAAGTTTGCTTTACTCATCTTGGATATAAGACTTTAACCCTTGAAATCAGCAGTTTAAAGGCTGAAAACAATGCAATTGCTTTACAACCCGAGATTGTTTCTTTACAAGAAATCATTGTACGACTTGAAGACCCGGCAACGCTTATAAAAGAAGCTATTGCTAAAATCCCACGCAATTACAGCAAATCAGCAGCCATGTACACAGGCTTTTACCGTGAAGCTATCCAACAAAACAAAAAATATGTATCTATTGCAGAAGCTGTATTAGAAGCTTACAAGGCCTCTTACAACAACATATTTACTGATGATAAGGTAAAAGTATTGTATGGCCGAAAAAGCCAGGACGTTAAGAAAATGGACACTATTGTGGTAAAACTCCAGGGTGGCCCGCTTACCCCGTTTTTCCTCGACATTGCCAAAAACCCTGAAAACATTTTCAATGAAGACTTTTTCAAAAATTACGACTTAAAATTATCAGGACAAATTTCATTAGACAACGAAAGATGTTACATAATTGAATTTGAACAAAGAAAAAATGTAAATTTGCCCCTGTATAAAGGTAAAATATTTATTGAAGTAGAAAGCCTTGCAATTACAGCAATAGAATACGGTTTGAGCGAATATGGGCTCGAATATGCCAGCAGCATGTTTGTAAAAAAGAAACCATTGACTATGCGGACAGATATTTTAGGGGCAGATTACTTTGTAAAATATACCAAAAACAACGACAAGTGGACTTTGAATTATGTACGTTCTGAATTGAGGTTTAAATGTAAATGGAAAAAGAACTTCTTTGCTTCGAGCTACAACATTATGTCAGAAATGGCGGTTACAGACATAGATGAAACAAATGTTGAAAAAATAAAAGCAACAGAAACTTTTAAACAAAGCGACATCTTTTCAGATAAAGCTGATGCATTTAAAGATGACAATTTCTGGGGCGATTATAACATCATATTGCCAGACGAATCAATTCAAAGCGCCATAAAGAAACTTAACAAGAAGCTATCAAAGCAAAAATAACCGGTTCTTTTTATAGGAATTGGGATTCAAGTTAGTTGGTTTAGCTGCAGTTCGAAAGAGCTGCAGCTTTTTTATTACAAATACGACAAATCATTGTGCCCTTTTACAAATGGCTGAATAGCCCTGTTGTAGATACCTTGTATGTAGGCAATGGCCATCCCGTAGTTTGTAACCGGAACACCTTCATCAATGGCAGGTTTTAGCCTGCTGTAGATTTGCCTGCGTGTAATCATACAGCCCCCACATTGTATAACAAGTGCATATTGCTTCAAATCAGATGACAACGTACTTAAGCCTGAAGCAACCTCAAATTGGAGCTTACGTCCGGTAAATTGACTAAGCCAGCGGGGAATCTTAACACGGCCTATGTCATCACATGAAACCTGGTGTGTGCAAGATTCAAGGATAAGTACTTTATCTCCATCCTGAAGTTTCGATATATAAGGGGTTCCATTAAGATAAGTATCAAAAGGCCCTTTATGACGGGCTAATAGCACACTAAACCCTGTTAAAGGCACATCTTTAGGAACAATGGCATCTGCTTTGATAAATATAGAGCTGTCTGTAATGGCTAACTTAGGTTTGATTCCTGAATTGCGCAAAAATGCATCAGCTTCACGTTCTTTTACCACTATTGCCACACAGTCATTGTCCAACGCATCACGAATGGCCTGAACCTGAGGCAATATAAGTCTTCCTTCCGGAGCCTCGTTGTCAATAGGCATAATCAGCAACACTACATCACCGTAGCTGACCAAATCGCCAAACAAAGATTCTTTTTTCCAGGCATTTTCAGGCAATAGTTTCTTAATCAGCGATAACACCATGTCTTCATCTGCCTGATTATTGATGCTGGAAGTAAGCACCTCTGCATTAGTCTCCTTCTTTATCATTTGGATAAATGATTCATGGGGTTTATCAACATCACATTTGTTAACCAGAATAAAATAAGGTACTTCCTTCTCTATAAATTGATTAATAAGCTTTTTTTCGGGTTCTCCAAACTCATTGTTTGTAACAACAAGGATGGCCAGGTCGATATGGTTGATGGATTGTAGTGTTTTGGCAATGCGCTTCTGCCCCAGCTCACCAACATCGTCAATACCGGCAGTATCAATCATGATAACAGGCCCGGCGCCATGAATCTCCATTGATTTCTTTACCGGGTCAGTGGTGGTACCAGCAATATCAGACACAATGGCTACGTCTTGTCCGGCAAGCTTGTTTATCCATGAGCTTTTGCCATTATTACGCCTTCCGTAAATGCCTATATGTGGTTTGTTTTCTTTTGCCATAGCTATAAAACATTTAATATACCAAACTGTTTAATATACAAAAGTTTCTTTGATTACTTCTTTTACCCGATAAATTTCAGTTCCAGTAAGGTTATCAGTTTCTTATATTTGTTTTATCCGAACAAAATTGATTTTCAATGGTCAAATGATTAAAACACTCTGTAACTCTGTTTCTTCGGAGTAAATTTTATCCCAAAAACTCAAAGCGTTTAAAAGTCTTGCCATCTCTGGTTACTTCATCGGTAAACATAGACAGCGGGCGCACCCATATTTCTTTTTCATCTTCCTGGTTAACATAAATGACCATATCTTCTAAGGTTTCAGAATGCTTAGCAATACCAATGGTTTCGTACATGTGCCCTTTAAAATGCCTGTAAGTGCCGTGTTTGAATTTCATATCGTTTTTTTTACAAAGCTAAAGTACATTTTTTAAATATTGACCAGTATAAGAATTTTTGCATTCAACAAGGTTTTCCGGAGTGCCTTCAAAAAGCACACAGCCACCATTCTTCCCTCCATCTGGCCCCATGTCAATCACCCAGTCGGCATGCTTTATCAAATCAAGGTTGTGCTCAATAACCACCACAGTATTGTTGTTTTTCACCAATTTTTTGATAATAGAAACAAGCCTGTCGATGTCGGCCATGTGTAGCCCGGTGGTTGGTTCGTCCATGATATAAAGGTTGCCTTTTTTATGCAATTCAGAAGCTATTTTTATGCGTTGAGCCTCGCCGCCAGACAAACTGCTCAACGATTGTCCGATGTCGAGATATTCGAGGCCTGTTTCGCAAAGCACTTTTAAGCGTTTGCGGGTTTCGTTGTTTTCAAAAAAGTCAACCGCCTCTTCTGCAGGCATGTTCAGTATTTCAAAAATGTTTTTGCCCTTATATTTAATGGCAAGCACATCATCTTTGAAGCGTTGTCCGCTGCATTCGTCACATTCAATATTTACATCGTCCATAAAGCTCATTTCGAGAGATATGTAGCCCATACCCTTGCATTTAGGACAAGCTCCATCAGAGTTAAAGCTAAACAGGCTGGCATTAGCGCCGGTAGCATTGGCAATCTCTTTTCGTACCAAGTCGAAAAACCCAATATAAGTGGCCGGTGTACTACGTGATGACCGTGTAACAGCCTGCTGGTCTATAACTATGGCATCGGGATTATTGTTGAGGAATACCCCATTGATAAGGCTGCTTTTGCCCGAGCCTGCAACCCCGGTAATGCAGGTCAAAACACCCTTTGGTATCTCAACCGATACATTTTTCAGGTTATGTAAGGTGGCGTTTTTTATAGCATAAGATTCTGTCCAGGGTTTTCGGGTATATCCATTATGAGGGGGCATATTGATATACTGAGCAGTAAGCGTATCAGCGCTTTTCAAAGATTCATAAGAACCTTGAAAAACTATCTGGCCTCCACGAACACCAGAACGGGGTCCAACGTCAACAATCCAGTCAGCACAGCGCATAATATCTGGGTCGTGTTCGACAACAAATACAGAGTTGCCTTTATCTCTCAGTTGCCTGAGCATATTAATCAGGTGGGCATTGTCCTTGGGATGTAAGCCGATGCTTGGCTCATCGAGAATGTACATCATTTCTACAAGGTCGCAATCGAGCTGCCGTGCCATCTTTACCCGTTGGCTTTCGCCACCCGACAGGGTTGATACAGGCCTGTCGAGCGAAAGATAATGAACGCCTATATTTATCAGGTGCCCCAATATCGAACGCATCTTGGATATAATGACCTGAGCGGCTTCTATGTTGATATTTGCAAGAAAAGCATCTAAATCGACAAGTTCGATATTGCTCAACTCGGCATAGTTCTTTCCAAGAAGAAGAGAAGATCGTGCGCGGTCGTTAATCCTTGTCCCTTTACACATTTCGCATTCCGAGTAGATGAAATACCTTTGATACGCATCTTTGCGGGTTTCGGGCACTTCATCTTCGCTTTTTTCAACATAATACCCTTCGAGCTTTCTGACAATACCCACATGGTTTTTCAAATAAGTACCTGCCCCATGCTTGCGTTCAACCGGGATAGACTCTGCAAACAGCAGGTTGTTCCATTCTTCTTTGCTGTATTCGCCCAGTTTTTTATCGGGGTCAAACAGTCCGCAAGCCACAAGTTCGCGCCAGTGCCAACCGCCAACTTTCATGTCGGGGTGTGTAATAGCTCCTTCGCGCAAACTCAGCGATTTATCTATCAGCAAGTTTATATCCACTGCTATTTTCTTGCCCAAACCTTTGCAATATGGGCACATACCTTCGGGATGGTTGAATGAAAAGAAAAATGACGGCCCAATAAAGGGCTCTGCAAAACGTGAAAACAGCATTCGCAGGTATGTACTAAGTTCTGTAGCTGTTCCGACTGTACTTCGCAGGTTTCGTCCCATGCGCTTCTGGTCAATAACTATAGCGGTAGATATGTTGCGGATTTCGTCCACATCAGGTCGCGAAAGTTTTGGCAATCGCTGACGAGCAAAGGACGAAAATGTCTCAATCAGTTGTCGCTGGGCTTCGGTGTATAATGTATCGAAAACAAGCGATGACTTGCCAGACCCGGACACCCCGGTGAATACAACTATCTTGTTCTTTGGTATTTCTATGGATACGTTTTTAAGGTTGTGAACGCGTGCGTTTCGAATGATGATATTAGACATAAAAGTTATGAATTATGAGTTATGAGGTTTTGTTTGGTGGTAAGTATTATGGAACGGAGAATTTTTAATATTTCTGTCGCTTTTGAATTATAAGAATCAAATTCAGCTGAGGAAATAAAATTACTTTCTTTTAATAGTTCAAGCCAGTAAATAGTTTCGTCGCATTCCTTCTGAGCAATTGCCAGTTTGTGAATGAAATCAGCCTTACTTTCTGCATTTAAAGCTTCTCTGGTATTAGCTCCTATACTTGTCCCAGAACGCAGAAGCTGTTTACCTAAAACATATTCTTTTTTAGTATCGTGAAGTCTTTTATATAATTCTACTATCTGAACAGCAAATTCAAACGTTTTATCTTTTATAATCACTTGCTTCATTGTTTATTGTATTTTATTAACTCATAACTTTTAACTCAAGATTCATTCAATTGGGATATAAATTTCACTTTCTGATTCAGGATTATAAGGGCCTTTGTATTTCTCGCCATAAAACTCGAAATTAAAAGGAAGGCTTAATACATGGTCTGAGTCAGGTAAATATTGGTTGTAGATGTATTTGTAAGTGTACCCGACCTTGTTTGACAGTCCGCAGTGGATAA
The DNA here is from genome assembly GCA_029572965.1 of Bacteroidota bacterium. Classification (GTDB taxonomy): domain Bacteria; phylum Bacteroidota; class Bacteroidia; order Bacteroidales; family DTGW01; genus JAKPQD01. Next base: position 8,882 of record JAKPQD010000383.1, read on the forward strand.
AGCGAAGATACTTCCCTCGAGGTATTGTTTTCAGCACATACTCGGGTTTAAGGTTGTCCATTGACGATATTTCGAGACCAACAAAAAAGTATAAACCTCCTATTTCCTGTACATTTGACCAATATTGTATTTGATAATAACGCTCAGGGACAACACGGTTGGGAATATCATTTACTTCTTTCAGGAATTCAGCCCATTTTTCAGGGATTATAGCACCATCAGAGTCGTCCGGCACAAAAAAGGCAATGCCTGCCAGCATCCTTTCTTCAAGCTCAACTTTCTCCGGAGGCTGGTTCCTGGCTTTCTCTGATTGAAATATAAAATCTGCAGTAATGGGTTTCACCAGTGGATAAACTGTAAGGGCCTGTTTATTGCGGATTTCGGTTGGCTTAAACCCAAATAGCTTGGTAAATGCACGGGTGAAAGCTTCGTGGCTGTTGAACTGATATTCGAAAGCCAGGTCTGCGATTTTTTTATCAGCATTCATCAGTTCCTGGGCTGCTTCGCTTAAACGTCGCTGCTGAATGTAGTTCTTGGGCGAGTACCCTGTAACACTCTGGAATAGCCTTATATAATGGTATAACGAATAGCATACGTTCTGAGCGCAATCTAATACAGTGATTTCCGCTTTTAAATTTTCTTCAATGAACCTTATCGATTTTAAAATTACTTCTTTATTTGTCATAGTTTATTTTGCTGTGAGTATAGTAAACGAACAATATTCTGTATATACTTCAAAACCAAACACTTCAATGGTAATAAAGTAGCAATAAGTATTGTTTCCCAAATTACAATAGAACTTGATTACAGTCATATTTTTTGTTAAAAAAGTTGGTTTAGGAAGCCAGGGCATCTGAAAAGACCTGATACCCGAACTTAATTAATTAAAAGTTGAATTCTTTTTGCCAGTCAAATGTTGCAGAATCTTCATTCCAATCAGGCCAATGGCTGCACCAATCTGGAACACGACAATCCCTTATCCTTTCGTTCTTATGGTATGGCTTAATGTCTAAAATCGGAGTCCCCGGCTCGGCATCGATATACCCGGTTGCTATGCGACCTTTTACTTTATCAAAGCTTGCTACAGCAATGGTGGTGATGAGTATCGGGTTAGGCCTCACAGGCGAATGGGTTGCATAAATACCCAGGACTTCAGGGCCTGTTTTATATGGCTTATTGGTGATAAGTACTTTTCGGTTCTCAGGTTTGTCAAGCAAATGCCCCCACCAAATAATTTGCAGATGGCTGAATCCTTCAATCCCTATGAGGGCTGGCAGGTATTCTTTCTCCAGTTCAATAATGAACATGCCGTTTTCTTTCAAAACTTTTCCAATAGGCGTAATGCTGATAGTTGTTTCCATGTTTTAAAAAATTTAAGATTAACAATTTGCATTACCGGTAAATGCATGGCAAAAATAGGAACCAGTCATTGAACCTTCTTGACGTTTATTGCTAATGTGGGGAGCAATACTTGACTGAAATTGCTAATTTGCTAAACCCTTATCAATCTTTGACTTGAAACAACAGTATAACTGCCACAGTTCTATTAGAAGTGAACCTCTCCGGCACTTTTTTTGCAAATTTCTGATTACAATTTCGTTTTCCATGTTTTGTACTTTTGAATTCGGGTACAAAACTATTTTATGGCAGGGTGCCAAAATTGTAAAAAAACGACAAAAGCCTATTTCCGGGAAAAAGCTAATGCAATACCTGTCCCGATAAATATAGAGCCTACTATACGGTTGTATGTTTTGCGGAATGTCGCGAAAGCAAAGAGTTTACTGATACGTGTACCAACAGCAGCGTACAGCATGTAGCATGTGATAGCTACAATGGCCAAAGGTATGATTAGGAAACTAAAACCCGAAATAGACGCTGAATCAGTGCTGATAAACTGTGGAAACAATGCAGTAAAGAACAGAATGCCTTTAGGGTTTCCTATAGCAATAATAAAACCTTCAGAAAATAACCTGTAAGTACTTTTCTCTTTATATGGCTTTTCCGAAATTTCTTCTTTGCTTGACGTTGAAGCAAAAAAGGTCATTATACCCAGGTAAATAAGGTATGCCACGCCACACCATTTGATAATATTAAATATTACGCCAGATGCAATAAGCAATGCCCCTAAACCAATAATAGAAACTATAGCCATGAGTATATTCCCTATCATATTGCCCAGGCCACTTACAAATGTTTTGCGCAATCCATGGTTTACACCGTGATTAATAGCCATGAGCATGCTCGGCCCCGGAGTGATAGTAGCAATAGTTACTATAGAAAGATAGGTAAGAAAAAACTGGATGGACATGGGTTTTTGTTTTAATAATTATCCAAAATAATCAGAATGACAACTACCCAAAGCTACAAATTCTTTGGGAGTATATCCCGACAGCGATTTAAAATCTTTGATAAAGTGCGACTGGTCAAAATACCCGTTATTATAAGCATATTCTGTAAGGTATGTCTTATCTCCCAGGCTCAAACGCCTCAATACCTCTTGGAAACGGACAATGCGAATAAATTGTTTTGGCGATTTGCCCATAAATGTTGCAAACTTACGCTCCAGGCTTCGGGGGGTAGTAGCCAGTTTACTGCACAGCTCACGGGCCGTAATCTGTCCCCCGGTACTATTGATGTATTGAATGCTTTGATTGAGAAGCAGATATTCTGACTCTTTAACCGGGCAGAGCTTGCTAATCAGGAAGCGCTCGATAATGGCAATCCTGTTTTGAAGGTCTTTTGCTGCTGTAACCTGTTCTTCTATTCGTTTTATTTCTTTGTTAAAGACCTCTTGCAGGTTAATTCCAATATTTTCGACCTCTACAAGAGGAAACCTAAAGAAATTGCAAGCCCCATGAGGATAAAATTTAACAGCCAAAAGCCCAGCCTCGCCTTGCGTATAAACATCAGAATAGGCATTGCTCATTCCCCCCAGCATGGATAAAGACTGGACGGTGGTGGTATTGTCGCAATGCTTCATCACAAAAGGCTTTCGGTAATGAAACAGCAACTCTATATTGCCAGTAGGCACAACCCGCTCGCATACCTCGCCTTCCGAAGCTTCTGCCTCAAGAATCCAGTAGTGCCTTACGTATTTTGCAAGTATTCCGGATGGTTTTATAAACTGAAAGTGCATGAAGGGGTGATTTTGAATGCAAAGCTAAAGTATTTTTGTACAAATTATTAAAAGAAAGCTGGCACTATTTTTGTCTTTTCCCAGTATCTTTGAAATAATTTTAAACATCAGGCTTATGAAAAAAATTGCACTTGTTACAGGTGTTACATCTGGTATTGGATTGGCAACCGCCCGTATTTTGGCAAAAAATGGTTATAACCTAATTATAACCGGAAGAAGAAAAGAGCTTTTAGAAAAGGTAAAAACGGAAATCACTGCTAATACTGATGCTCAAGTGCTTGATTTGAATTTTGACTTACGTAAACGCAAGGATGTAGTTGATGCCATTGCTTCATTGCCCGAAAAATGGAAAGCTATAGACGTACTGGTTAACAATGCCGGCTTAGCTTCTGGCCTTGACCCAATACAATCTGGCGATATTGAAGATTGGGAAAAGATGATTGACACCAATGTTAAGGGGTTGCTGTATATAACCCGTGAAGTTGCCCCATTGATGGTTGCCCGGAACAACGGGCATATTATAAACATTAGCTCTATTGCCGGACATGAGGTATATCCTAACGGAAACGTTTACTGTGCTACGAAACATGCTGTTGAAGCTTTGAATAAGGCAATGCGTATGGATATGGTGAAGCACAACATCAAGGTAACCTCTATAGCCCCGGGGATGGTAGAAACGGAGTTCTCTATTGTCCGTTTTCATGGCGATACAAATAGGGCTAAAAAGTTCTATGACGGATTGACCCCGCTTAATGCCGATGATATTGCTGATGCTATATTGTACGTGGTTACGCGCCCGGCACATGTTTGTATCAACGAAATGCTGATTATGCCTACAGCTCAGGCTAGTGCCACAGTGGTAAACAGAAGTTAGTTATAAAAAAAGCGGAACCTCTCGATTCCGCTTTTTGTTATGGTAATAAATCCGATTATTCCATTTTAAATTTGCCCAAATCGTTAACGCTTGAGTTTTTGATAAAGTCAGCACGTTGGGCATTTTGCGAACGAGCCCACTTAACAAAAATCTCGGTTGTCTTCCAATAGTTGTGGTCACGGTTGGTATCTGACAACAATAAATATCCCATGATGATATAACCTGCCATCTCTACCAAACGACGTGCATGAAAATCAATATATTCAGGATTGTTCACTTCTACAACTTTCTTCACAGCAGCTTCGTACTCATCGGTCATTGCTACTAAAATACGGCGATATGTTTCAAGCTCTGGTTTAATCTGTTCTGCTTCATACTCTCTGATTTTTGTCAAATAATTACCAGAAGTAACAAAGCGAATAGCAGCAACTACCTGAAGTTGTGTAGTACCTTCGTAAATTGAAGTAATACGAGCATCGCGGTAAATACGTTCACAGGCATAATCTTTCATAAAGCCTGACCCCCCATGAACCTGGATGGCATCGTAAGCATTTTGGTTAGCAAATTCCGAACCCAAACCTTTGGCAAGAGGGGTAAACATGTCAGCCCATTTCTGGAACTTCTTCATTTCTTCTTTTTCTTCTTTAGTCAGCTCACGTTCTTCTGAAATGTGCATCAATGTTTTGTAAACATCAACAAAACGGGCTGTTTCGTACAACATAGTACGCGCAGCATCCAATTTTGCTTTCATTAAAGAAAGCATCTCATATATAGCCGGAAATTCAATAATAGCTTTACCAAACTGTTGACGATCTTTAGCATAAGCAAGGGCTTCGCGATATGCAGCTTCGCAAACGCCAACAGACTGGGCTGCAATACCTAAACGAGCGCCGTTCATCAATGCCATTACATATTTGATCAAACCAAGTTTGCGCTGCCCGCAAAGTTCAGCTTTGGCATTCTTGAAAACAAGCTCGCAGGTTGGAGAACCTTTGATACCCATTTTATTTTCAATACGACGAACAGTAACACCGCCATCATTTTTGTCATAGATAAACATTGAAAGACCACGACCGTCGGTTGTCCCTTCTTCTGAACGAGCCAAAACAAGTGAAATATGGCCATCTCCATTGGTGATAAAACGTTTTACACCGTTCAATAACCATGTTCCTTGTTTTTCGTCATAAGTAGCTTTCAACATCACAGCCTGAAGGTCAGAACCTGCATCAGGCTCTGTTAAGTCCATAGCCATTGTTTCGCCTTTGCAAACACGCGAAAGATAGCGCATTTTTTGCTCTTCGGTTGCAAACTCGTTGATAGTTTCTGCGCAGTCCTGCAATCCCCAGATGTTAACAAAACCGCAGTCAGCGCGTGACACCATATCTGCAGCCATGATATAAGGAACAATAGGGAAATTAAGACCTCCAAAACGACGAGGTAATGACATACCCATCAATCCTGCTTTGTTCAATGCATCGAGGTTTACAACTGTACCTGGAGCATATTGTACATGGCCATCAACAAGCTGAGGCCCATCATGATCAACAGATTCAGCATTAGGAGCAATGATATCCCCACAGATTTCACCAACAATTTCAAGAACTTTCTCAAAACTGTCGATAGCATCTTCATAATCATGCGGAGCATAGTCGAACTTATCTTTCTGAGTATAATTTCTTTCTTTCAACTCTACAATCCTGCGCATAAGCGGATGATTGAGGTGGAATTTTAATTCCGGTGTATCGGTATAAAAATTAGCCATTTTTCTATTTATTTTTAGATCCAAGAATCAAGAATCAAGAATCAAGACCTTTAGTCTATTTTCTTTAATCTTGGCTCATGGCTCTTGGTTCTTAACTCTATTTACTATTTTGTTTGTAATATTTAATCATCTTAGGGAGCACATCTTCAATATTGCCGGTAATTACATAGTCTGCAATCTTGTTGATAGGGGCATTGGGGTCATTGTTTACCGAGATGATCATGCTTGACTCTTGCATACCCGCAATATGTTGAATCTGACCAGAGATACCACAAGCAATATATAACTTTGGACGTACAGTAACACCTGTTTGTCCAATCTGACGCTCATGTTCAGCATATCCGGCATCAACAGCAGCACGTGATGCGCCTACTTCAGCACCAATAACAGCAGCTAATTCGTACAACAAAGCAAAATTCTCTTTTGAGCCAACACCATAACCTCCTGCAACAATGATAGATGAGTTTTTGATGTTTACTTTTGATTTTTCCATGTGACGCTCAACAATGCTGATGGCAAAGTCTGAAGCAGAAACATATTTGTCAGCATCGAGTTTTACAACTTCACCTTTATGGTTGGCATTGAAAATTTCTTTTTTCATTACCCCTTCACGAACAGTAGCCATCTGAGGACGGCAGTCTGGGTTCACGATGGTAGCAATGATGTTTCCTCCAAAAGCTGGACGAATTTGATAAAGAAGGTCTTTATATTCTTTACCTGTCTTGGTTTCGGTATGAGGGCCAATCTCGAGGTTAGTACAGTCAGCTGTTAAACCGCTCTTCAATGCTGAAGATACACGTGGGCCTAAGTCACGACCTGTTGTTGTTGCTCCCATCAAACAGATTTGTGGTTTTTGTTCTTCAAACAATTTAACACAAATTGAAGTGTGAGGCAATGTTTGGTAATGTTCCAGACGTTTGTCATCGACAACATACAGCGTATCTACGCCGTAAGGAAAAACCTGGCTTCCGATACTGTCTAACTTATAACCAATGGCGAGAGCTTCGAGCTTGCATTTCAAATCCTGAGCAAGTTTGCGACCTTTGGTAATCAGCTCAAGGCTGACATCGGCCACTTTACCCTCTTCTATTTCGCAATATACTACAATATTATTCATTTCTTTTAATTTGAAAATTTGTGAATTTGAAAATTTGTGAATGTTTCCATTCATTGCTAATTAACAAATTAGCTAATTATCCTATAGTGTGATTTTCAATAAGTTCTTTCATCAATTGATTGATATCGTTATCTCCATCAGTGAGCCTCTTTGATTCCTTAGCCTGAAATACAATATTTTCTATCTTTTTTACTTTGGTAGGTGAACCAGAAAGACCAAGTTGTTCTCTATCACATTCGATATCGTTTACACTCCACTCTTTAATATTGAGATAAGGCTTGTCATTGATCATCGCCAAATAATCTTCGCTTTTCTCAGCCCTTTCGCTCATAGTAGAGGAATGTTTGTATTTCATCAACAATTTTGCGTTTCGCGGACGACATTCGGCTGCTGAACCATTTACGGTTATTACTAATGGTAACTTACCTTCAACAACTTCAATACCACGTTCCAAACGACGTTTGATTTTTATTACATTATTCTTTACAGAAACAACTTCTTCTGCATAAGTAATTTGTGGAATACCAAGTTTTTCGGCAACCTGAGGGCCTACCTGTGCTGTATCTCCATCAATAGCCTGACGCCCACAGATGATAAGATCGTAATCTTTAACTTTTCTGATAGCACAAGCAATAGCATATGAAGTTGCCAAAGTATCTGCACCTGCAAATGCCCTGTCTGTCAACAAAATGCCATCATCGGCACCTCTGAACAATCCTTCACGCAACACTTCTGCTGCACGTACAGGACCCATGGTCAATAATGTAATGTGTGTACCTGGAAATTGATCTTTCAAGCGTAAAGCTTGTTCAAGTGCATTCAAATCTTCAGGGTTGAAGATGGCAGGTAATGCTGCCCTGTTTACGGTCCCGTCTGCTTTCATGGCATCTTTGCCCACGTTACGTGTATCCGGAACCTGTTTAGCTAATACAATGATTTTTAGTCCCATTATCTTAATTTATTAGTAAAATTGTTTTCAAAATTCGGCGGACAAATATAAACATAACTCAATAAATAACAAGGGCATACAATTTTGAATGGTTATAAATAAGGTATATTTATTCACACCCTTTCATTTCTCATTAGAAAACAAGGAGTTATAAAGTTTATAAAGCAATAAAAACAAGGTTTTTCATCCGTAAATAATTTTATAAATAAGGTCGGATGAACCCCGAAAGGCTCTCCGAAGGAAATCTCGCATGATGAATATTTATCCTTGTTTGTGTTTAAAAAATCATGCTCGTTTCATTTGAAAAAAATTTTAAAATAATTCAAAAGTCAAAACTCGTTTCAATTGTTCAAGATGTTGATTATTTTTACTCAAAATTATTAAGAACCATTATGTCGTTAGATACCATCATAGAATTCTGTAATGCAAAGATTTGCCAACAGGATCACCTTGTAATGAGCAATGTAAACTTCAAAGTCGATAAAGGCGAATTTGTTTACCTCATAGGCAAAGTTGGAAGTGGAAAATCTTCGCTGATAAAAACCATCAATGCTGAGCTTCCTTTGACTGAAGGAACTGGATTTGTGGCCGGTTTTGAACTTGATAAACTTAAACCCAGGAAAATCCCTTATCTCAGAAGAAAACTTGGTGTTGTGTTTCAGGATTTTCAGCTGCTTACAGACCGTACTGTAATTAAAAACCTTGAATTTGTACTTAAAGCCACCGGATGGAAAGACAAAAAAGAGATTGAAAAACGTATTGCCGATGTGTTGGAAAAGACAGGCCTTACCACTAAAGGCTACAAGATGCCGCACCAACTTTCAGGAGGCGAACAACAACGTGTTTCTATTGCCCGTGCTTTGCTCAACGACCCGGAAATAATATTGGCAGACGAGCCTACCGGTAATCTCGACCCGGACACCTCGGCCGGTATCATGAACCTGCTATTTGAAATCAGCCACAATGGCCGTGCCGTAATTATGGCAACTCACAACTACACGTTTTTAAAGAACTTCCCATCTCGTATAGTTAAATGCGAAAATGGAACACTTGTAGAAAAAGCCCAAAGCGAAGAAATAGACTTTGAAACGTTGATGAATTAAGGTTTTTGCAAAACAATAATATCATTTGATAGTATCAATGTAAAAGAAGACTTTTACATACAATCGAGTCCTCAATACTTTTTTTATCGTCCATAAAAATATTACTTTTGCAATACTAAAAACTTGAAATTGAGCAACAAGCGTATGGATAGAGATGAGATAATCAAATACCTGACAGGACAGAAAGAATATTTCAACCATCGGTACAACATTGCCCAAATAGGCTTGTTTGGAAGTTTCGCCCGAAATACGCAAACAAAAGATAGCGATATTGATATTGTTTATACAATGGCTCAAAACAAAAAACTTAGTTATTATCAATTGTTTGAAATTATTGAAACTTTGGAAAGCCACTTTAAACGGAATGTTGAGTTGGTAAATGATAAATATATGGAACCCATTATTAAACATGACGCACAAAAGGATATAATATATGTTTAGCAATAAAAACCTGATACATATACTTACAATTCTGGAGGCTGCCGAGAAATGCTTTATTTATAATTGATAATGCTGAAGATTTCTTCAGGCATAACGACCAACTTAACTACAATGCTTGTGTTACACTGCTTTTAGCAATTGGGGAAGAAAGTAAAAGTATTGAAGAAGGTTTAAAGCAAGAATTCCCGAATATAAACTGGAAGGCAATAGCCGGAATGCGAAATATCATGGCCCATAATTACAGAGGAATTGACCCGGAAATGGTTTTTGAAATTATTGCCGAAAATCTGCCAACCTTAAAGGAATGCATGTTGAATATGTTACAGCGGGTGCATTTTGAACAAGATTTATTGGACAAAGCCCTAAATTCAATTTTCTACACACATCTTTCTTATTTAAAAAATTGTAAATGATAGAATAGAAACTCCAATGAATTCTTCATTACTTACCAAACAACGCCTTCAACTCCTTCAAATCAACCTTAAAGTCAACCAGTTTGAATTCTGTGACTTTGTAAAAATAATATGCTAAATATATTGTAGAAGCCAGATAAGAAATACTGGTTGCCACAGCAGCCCCTTTCATTCCATATATTTTCAACAATAAAGGAGCCAGGACAACAGTAAATAAAATACCTACCAAAGATTTATTCAACAAAATATTAGTATTTCCAATAGCCGAAAAATAATGCCCATACACCAAATTAAGAGACATAGCCAATATTCCGGGACATATAAAGAAAAGAACAGGTTTTATTGCACCAAAATCTTTCCCAAAAATAAATGAATACAGGCTTATAGGCATAATAAGCAATACTACATACAACAATGCAGAGAACCAAATACTATACCGCACCGAAACTTTAGTATAATAAATACCTTCATCATTACTGGCTACATTTATCACCTTTGAATAAAGCACTGTAGATATACTTCTACTTATCACCCAAATAGACTCTGCAATTGCAATAGCAGTTGAATATATACCTACCTCCGAAATACCCGCAAAATATAAAATGAGAAAGTACACCACACGGTAATTGACAAACTGTATCAACGAACTTAGCTCAGTCTGCCAACCATATACAAACATTTCGCGGCCAAGCTTATAATCAATAACTAATCTTGGCTTGTTTTGCCTGAAACTAATAATCGCACTTACTATATACACAATAAAAAAAGCCAAAATATAGGCCTTAAAATATACAACTTCAGTTTTTACAGGTAATACATAATACAAAGCAAACACAAAGATAATATTGATAAGAGGTTGAATAAAACTTAAAATGTTGTAAAGCTTGAATTGTTGTTTTGCCGAAAAATACAACAAATGTAATGTGGACAAGGAATTTAAAAGCGTAATAAAAAATATATACTGAAAGCTCCCATGCTTCAGGGCAAAGGAAAATAGTAATGAAAATACGGCAGTACTCACCAATGTCCACAAATAAGCAATAGGCATAATAACCGAAAAACCACGCTTTGGAGTATAAAACGCCACACAACTGCCGGCAAGTATATTATTGATAATTGCAATAATAGAAACATCAGCAATTACAATAGCTATATTCCCCCTACCCTCAGGGCCCCAGAGATTAGTAGATACAACAACCAACAGAAAATTTATCAGTACTATTCCCGCTTTTGAAATAAATGTATTACGTATGGTACTTAAAAAACTCACTTTTTTCTCACCTCTTTTATAAAGTTGACAAAAACATCAGAATATTTATCCCAGTTATAACACGTCTTTGCCATATTCCTGGCATTATCTGAATGTTTTTTATACAAAAAGCTATCTTCAATGTATTGTTTGATAATATCAGCAATCAACCTATGGTCTGCAGGATCAACTAAATAACCCAAACCATCTATTGGCATGTGCTGCCTTATAGCTTTCAAATCAGAATACACAACAGGTTTTCCGGCGGCCAGGTAATTAAAAAGCTTGATAGGTAAAGCATGGTTATTTTCAATACACCTGATTCGCAAATCAAAACAAAGATCCACATCAGCAAGCTCTTCTATAAACTTGTAATAACCCAGGAAGTCAAACCTGACTATCTCCAGCTCATTATACTTCAGCCTGAAAGTTTCAAAAACTTTTGCGTCACCATCAGACGGAAACCATCCAATGATTTTCAACCTGATTTTATTAACCCCATTTAATGCAATATATTGCTCAACGGCTTTCAAAAAATTAACAAAACCTTTTTCTTGAGTCAATTTTCCACTATAACATAAGGTAAACTTTGTGCCTTTATCTTTCTCAGGCAGATTGGCAAAATATTCCCAACTCGAATAATAAGGCAATTCAATAGCCTTTTTAAATGGAAAAAGTACCTTAAATGGAACTGCTTTATAATATTCTCCAAAAATAAAAGCATTGGAAACCCAGGCCCCAATATAGTTTATTACAACATAAACCAGGCTTTTAAATACCTTAACAGGAAAAACTCCTTTTAAATGCTGCTTTTTAGAAGGGTACCACTCTGTAACATCGTAAATAACAACTGATTTAGTCCTACATTTCTTTCTGTATTTCCAACTGAAATAAGCTGAAGTAGGCTCGGAACAAACAATAACATCTGGTCTAAAGCCTGACAAATAAGCCAAAACCTCATTGGCCTTTTTCTTAATGTCAGTACTTTCAATAGTCTTAAAGCTCAGATTATTAACATGCTCGTCAATTATTGCATGTAAAGCAATAATCTGAACCTCAAATCCAGCTTTGCATAATGTTTTTGCCTGATGGTAAAATATCCGGTCATCATTTACAGGATGTGTTGTTGCAACAAAAGCAACTTTCATTGTTTTTAAACATTATATTAATAAGTCCTGCTTCGGCTACATCAAACTCAAAGCCTCAAGTAAAACAACGTAGCATCCCAATAACCATATTTATTTACCTTACAATAGTCTGTTCCCTGTTAGGGCCAACAGAAACAATGCTTACAGGAACCCCTGTTTCTTTCTCTATAAACTGAATGTATTTTTTCAGGTTCACTGGTAATGAATCATAAGTTTTACAAGTGGTTATATCTTCATTCCAACCGTCTAACTCAGCATATACAGGCTCTAAACCGTTTTCAATACTATAAGGAAACTCATCTGTAAGCTGTCCATCAATCTTGTAATGCGTACATACAGGGATCTTGGCCATTCCAGACAGAACATCTGATTTGGTCAAAATAATCTGGGTAACTCCATTAATAGCTATTGAATATTTCAATGCTACCAGATCGAGCCAGCCACAACGACGTGGACGGCCGGTTGTAGCGCCATATTCACAACCTTTTTTACGTAATTCTTCACCTTGGGCATTAATTTGCTCTGTAGGAAATGGACCACTCCCTACCCTTGTGCAATAGGCCTTTACAATACCAAAAACTTCACCAATACTGCGAGGTGCAACACCCAACCCTGTACATGCACCGGCACAAATGGTATTTGAAGACGTAACATAAGGATATGAGCCAAAATCAATATCAAGCAATGTTCCCTGCGCACCTTCTGCAAGAATAGTCTGGTTTTTCTTTATAGCATTATTAACAATATGCTCGCTGTCAACCAATTTGAATTGTTTTAATACCTCAATGCTGGCAAGCCATTCCTTTTCCTGCTCATCAATGTTGTATTCGAAATTATATTGTTTTAGTATCTCAGCATGTTTAGCTTTCAAACTATTGTAGCGTTCTTTGAAATCAGGCAATAATGTATCTCCCACTCTAAGGCCGTTTCTACCGGTCTTGTCCATGTATGTAGGACCAATACCACGAAGGGTAGAACCTATCTTCGTAGCACCTTTGGCAGCTTCAGATGCAGCATCAAGCGTGCGGTGTGTTGGTAAAATAAGGTGTGTTTTTTTTGAAATAACAAGGTTTTTCTTTAAGTCAACACCAAGTTTTATCAGCTCATTATACTCTTTTACAAATACAATAGGGTCTAAAACAACTCCATTGCCAATAATATTCAGTTTATTTTCGTGAAAAACACCAGACGGGATCAGGTGCAACACATGCTTTATATTATTAAACTCCAGCGAATGTCCGGCATTGGGGCCACCCTGAAACCTTGCTATGATATCATATTTCGGAGTAAGTACATCTACAACCTTACCTTTTCCTTCATCACCCCATTGCAATCCTAAGAGTACATCAACTTTCATTATCAATTTAATTAAAATTTTGCTTTAAAATCATTTTTTCAAAAAACGTGGCAAGTTAACTCAATTTTTTCTGGCAGCAAAATTAAAAATCAGATTAAAAAAAATAGTTATAAACAGCCACAGCTAATAAATCCTGACCTTTATTGGCAGCATCCTGATGACAATCCCATTTCGGCCACTAATAGTAAAAACCAAAGAAATTTCCAACCCTGGGTACAATTTCGCAATTACTTCATTACCTATTGTATCACTTTCAAATGAATATGTCATATATTGATGCCCTATAGCATAGCCAACAGTAATACTTTTCACTTTAAACCATTTAGATTCATTTGTCAAATCATCACTCAAAGCAACACTAAATTTATTCGTTTTTTTCAAACGCAACAAAGACAAATATTTCAGTGTATCTAACCTGTCAAAGTCATACTTAATATAAGGTTTCGGGAAAGCCAATACTTCCATTTCCTTTTCAAAAACAGGCATTCCGGTAGTATCACCTTCTTTATACAGCCTGATGATGGTCTTACCGGGTTTTGATGGCACTACAATAAACATAGTATCCTCTTCCATGGCCAGTCCCATAGTACATTCAACTAAAACCGGGAAATTGATTTTTTGCTTATCTACATATATATAATTATCAATTCCGGCATACAAAGCATTGCTGTATGAATATATAGCATCAATAGTATCTTTCCCTTGCGGGGTATATGCCTGACATGGAGGATAATCAGCCTTACCCGATAAAATCAAGGCTTGGAAAGCAAATATTATTAGTAAAAATATGTTTTTCAATTTTTAGTATATTCTTATTCAGTGTCTTAATCAAAAATAATACGCTCCATCAAATAATACAATTCTTTTTATTCAATATAATTTGGTTTAATTTCTGAAAAGAAACCCCCAACCTGTAACCAAAATTTCCGTTAAAATACGCTATATTTACAGCAAAAGACTTTTAAAGTGGATAATTACGAAGAATTAGTCAAACGAATAGCCCGTCTGGTAAAACAAAACAAGGAGTTGAAGGAAGTCAACTCTAAGCTTTTGCAACAAAACGAAACTTTGCAGGAAGAAAACGAACAGTTTAAAAAACTTATCAGTGAATTACATTTAAAACCTACAGGACAAAAAAAATTAGAAGAAGAACAAAAAACAATCAGGTTTAATGTTGCTACTGTATTGTTTGCCAACATTCATGGCTTCTCAAAAATAGCCGACAAAACCAACTCCCAGGCATACATGGACGAACTCGATGCTATTTTGTACCACTTTGATAATATTGTGCACAAATATCATATCGAAAGGATTAAAACCATTGGCGATACATTGATGTGTGCCGGTGGTATCCCCGAAAAAAACATTACCAACCCTGTTGAAGTTGTATTGGCCGCCCTCGAAATGCATCAAATCCTTGCTGATATTCAAATGCGCAATCCAGATAAACAAGTTTGGGAATTAAAAATGGGCATTCATACCGGCCCTGTTACTGCTAACATTAGCGGAACCAAAAAAAATGTTTACGATATAAAAGGCGACACTGTCAATATAGCCACCCGCTTAGAATCTACAGGTACCCCTGGCCAGATTGTCATATCGGCCAACACTTATGAAATGGTAAAAGAATTTTTCGTATGTGAATACATTGGCAAAATGCCTATCAAATATTTTGGCGATATCGAAATGTATATTGTCAAAGGAATAAAACCAGAATTAACTGTCAATGAAGAAGGGCTTATCCCTAATCAAAACTTTAAAATACGGTTTAACCTTATTCAGTTTACTGATATTCAAGAAATTATCCTCGACAAGCTCGAAAAAGAGCTCCCTCCTTATTTATATTACCATAACGTAAAACACACTGTTGACGTAGTTACCGAAGTAGAACTTATCGGATGGGGCGAAGGTGTTTCAGATGAAGAAATCTTGCTTTTAAAAACTGCAGCACTGTTTCATGATGCAGGTCATACCATTGCTTATGACAATCACGAATATCACGGTACTATCCTGGCCCGCGAATTTTTGCCCAAGTATGGTTATACCATCGAACAAATTGAACAAATTTGCGACCTGATTATGGCTACAAGGCTCCCTCCTAAGCCAAAGAACCTGCTTGAAAAAATCATGTGCGACTCAGACCTTGATTATCTTGGCCGTAGTGATTTTATTCCAGTTTCAAATACACTTTACAAAGAATTAAAAGAACAAAACAAAATTGGGACTCTCAATGAATGGAATAAACTTCAACTCAAGTTTATCTCAGGACATCAGTATTTTACCCAAACCGCCCAAAATTTGCGTGAAGTAAATAAGCAAAAACAGATTGAACGCATTTCACAATTAATTGAACCCGACTAAAATAAGTATCATGATTACAACCTGTGTATATGTTGAAGTGAAGCCTGAATTCATAAACGAATTCATTAAAGAGTCTGAAGCAAACCACAACGAAGCAATAAAAGAACCAGGAAACTTAAGGTTCGACATATTACAACTTGCTGAAAACCCATGCATGTTTATGTTATATGAAGCATATATTTCAGAAGAAGCAGCTGCTGCTCATAAAACGACTGCTCACTATTTCAAATGGCGTGAAAACGTAGAGAAGATGATGGCCAAACCTCGCAACGGAATAAAATACAACATTCTGCTACCTAAAACTTTTTAAGCCTTGCAAAAGTTTATTTTTCATCCCGGTCCTGCGCTAAAATTCGGCAATGGCGAATCTTCTGCTTTGGCCAACATTATCAAGCCATGGGGCGATAAGTTTATTTTGGTCACTGGAAGTCAATCTTTTGTAAATCTGCCATATTACCAGCAATGGCTTACTAATTTTGCCGCTATTGGGCTAATTTACAAACATATCATCGTTAAAGGTGAGCCTAGGGCAGCATTTATCAATGAACAATGCCGGATGTTAAGAAACAACGATTATAAGTTCGTTGTAGCCATTGGCGGAGGAAGTGTAATGGACGCTGCAAAAGCCATTGCTGCTATGGTCACTGTCGATAATGATATTGAAAATTATCTCGAAGGGCTTCCCCAGTATAAACAGCACCCTGGTACAACATTGCCACTTATAGCCCTTCCGACCACAGCTGGTACAGGTAGCGAAGCCACTAAAAATGCAGTAATTTCAAATCCGGGCATCAACGGTTTCAAAAGTTCGCTTCGTCACGACAACTTTATCCCACGCCTGGCAATAATTGACCCGTCATTGCATGTACCTTGTCCTGCTAATGTTACTGCTGCCAGCGGGCTTGATGCCCTGACGCAGCTAATTGAGGCATATACATCTACCCAAGCCAATACAATGACCGATACACTTGCTATTGAAGGCATTTCTTTATGTGTTCGTTCATTAAAAAAAGCCGCACTGTCAGGTGATAATATCGAAGCCCGCTCTGATATGGCCCTGGCTGCATATTTGTCAGGAGTTGTACTTGCTAATGCAGGACTTGGAGTAGTGCATGGTTTTGCCTCATCCGTAGCATCAATGTTTGACATTCCTCATGGCGTTATTTGCGGCACTTTGTTGGGAGAATCAACCCGCATGAATATCAAAAAAGCCAAAATACTGAATAACATAATAGCGTTGTCAAAATTTACCAATATTGGCAAGGTATTTGCAACTGAATCAAACAAAGACGATAACTGGTATCTCGATTTTCTGGTTCAACAGTTGAACAAACTTATTGACGAATTTAACATTCAGAAATTGGGGGCTTATCAGGTAACATCAAATGATTTGCAGGCTATATCGAAATTGACTAAAATAAAAAACAACCCTGTTACGTTAACACAGGAGGAAATATTAGAAATAATAACTTCAAGAACATAAGATGAACAAATTTATTCGATACGCATTTCTATTATGCATAAGCATCTCTTTATTTTCATGCAAAGGAGAAAAAGGTGACAAAGGCGACCCTGGCGATATGGGCAATGCCAATGTTAAATCCATCATTTTTGATGTAAAACCATCCAACTGGCAGGGAGACAGCTCGGAATATTATGTATTCTTTGATGTAAAAGAAATCAACCAGGAAATTTTCAGCAATGGTGCAGTTTTACTATACATTCTCCGCAACGAAGGCTCAAGTAACCAAAGCTTCAACGCCTTGCCCTACACCTGGGTTTACGAAAATGCTTTTGAATACCTTGACTATGATGTATTTCTGGGTAAAATTAAGATTTCTTATCGCATGGTTGATAATGGAATAAACACAACTACCTTGCCTGACGAAACTTTTACTTTTAAAGTAGTAGTACTTACCGGAAATTAATAGTAAAATCTATAAAAAAAGCCCCATAGACCTGTTGCTCTCAATAGCAGAACATAAAAATCGCTTCAAATATTTTCAAAAATACACTGTTTTGCTGCGTCTTTTTTAGTTACTTAAAACAACAAAAGCCGCTTTTTACGCGGCTTTTGCTTTTAGCTGTGGTGCCACGTGGAATTGAACCACGGACACACGGATTTTCAGTCCGTTGCTCTACCAACTGAGCTATGGCACCTTGTCTGTTGGAATTGCGGTGCAAAAATAACTATTTTTTTTTACTACCCAAAAAAATCACACAAAAACAGCAAAATAATTTCTTTCATTTTATTCCTTTAAACCACCACATTTTACAACACTTTGAGTGCCTTATATTTATCTATGCTACCTATAATCTCCTTATATTCTCCCTTACGCTTCCATAATCTTCTTTTTTTTCCTATCCTTCCACTTATTTGCCTTACCTCTTCTTCCTTCTTCCTTCATCTTGATTATTTTCCCTATCTTTGCCCAGCTTTTTGAACAATGGAATACCAAAAATTGACACTTAATAATGGCATCAGGGTTGTGCTTTTACAAGTCAAAACCCCTATTGCCCATGCAGGTTTGTTTATCAACGCCGGTTCTCGTGACGAAAACCAAGACGAACACGGTATCGCCCATTTAATTGAACATGTCATATTTAAAGGAACTGAAAAACGCCGTTCGCACCATATCCTTTCGCGAATGGAAGATGTAGGCGGCGAAATCAATGCTTTTACTACCAAAGAAGAAACCTGCATACACGCCACATTTATGAAGGAATACCTTGAACGTGCATTAGAACTCATTGCTGATATTGCCTTCAATTCTGTTTTTCCCGAAAAAGAACTCAACAAAGAAATAGAAGTAGTAATTGACGAAATCAATTCATATAAAGATAACCCTTCTGACCTTATTTTTGACGATTTCGACGAACGTCTTTTCCCCAACGACCCTCTTGGCCGCAATATTTTAGGCAAAGCGGAGAAACTAAAAAGATACAAACGAAAAGACCTGTTGACATTTATTAAAAATAATTACCATACAGACCAAATGGTAATAAGTATTGTTGGTAATGTTACTATCAAACAAGTTGAAAAATTGGCAATACGTCATTTTGGTCATTTTTCGGCCAACTTGCGAAACAAAAAACGGGCCCAGGCATTAATTGGCCCACCTTTTAACAATTCTCAGAAAAAAAGTACCTACCAAACACATTGCATTATCGGCACAGAAGCCTATGGTTTTACACACCCGGCAAGAATGAGCATGCATTTGCTCAACAATATGCTTGGAGGCCCTGGAATGAACTCTCGTTTAAGCATGTCGCTCCGCGAACGCAACGGATATACCTATAATATTGAATCAAACTACGCCAATTTCAGCGATACAGGCATTTTTTCTGTCTATTTTGGTACTGATAAAGAAAATCTTGATAAATGTATCAAACTGATTTTTAAAGAATTCAACAAACTAAGAGAACTAAAACTTAGCGAAATTCAACTTTCTAAAGCTAAGAAACAACTTATTGGCCAGTTGGCCATTGCTTCCGAAAGCAATGAAAATATTATGTTGTCGATGGGCAAAAGCTTCCTTGTATATGACAAATTTGACAACCTTGAAGAAGTATGCAGGCAAATTGAGTACATCTCCTCAATAGACGTATTAGAAACAGCCAACGACATCCTTAATCCCGAAAAGCTTTCATTCCTCATTTATAGCGACAAATGAAACTACATCCCGACTTAGAACAATACATTGAAAATCACAGTAGCATAGAACTGCCTATTCTAAAAGAGATTTACAAAGATACGTACCTCAACCAGCTTAACCCCCGTATGGTTTCGGGTCACAACCAGGGCTTATTCCTTATTATGATTAGTAAAATGATTAAACCAAAGTCCATATTGGAAATAGGAACTTTTACCGGATACTCTGCCATTTGTTTGGCTCAAGGGTTAACTCCTGACGGTATCCTTCATACTATTGAAATAGACGATGAAATAGCCTCTCAAACCAAGCTTTCTTTTAATAGATCAGGATTAGGAGATAAAATAAAACTGCATGTTGGCAGTGCCTTGGATATAATTCATAAAATTAACACCTCATTTGACCTTATTTTCATTGATGGCGAGAAACGCGAGTATCCTCAATATCTTGAACTATGCTTAAAATACCTCAATGTAGGAGGCTATCTAATCGCTGACAATGTTCTTTGGAACGAAAAAGTTATAGACCCGGCAATGAAAGAAGACAAAGCTACCAAAGCTGTAATTCAATTCAACGAAATGGTGCATGCAAATCCAGACCTTTTACATGTTTTGTTACCACTTCGAGATGGATTAATGATGTGCCAAAAAATAAGATAAAAAAAAACGCCCTTAAAAGGGCGTTTTTTTTAGGCTATAAGGTATATTAAAAATTAATACCAAATCGTACCGTAGGATAAACAAAGAAACCAACATTCAGGTTATCTCCTTTTTGGCTAACTCCTGGAATAGGCTCAATGGTACTTACAGAGTAAGCAACGGATACAGGTCTGATTTCAACACCTACAAACAACCCGTCATTTGTATTGTATTCAGCACCAAAATCAATAGCTCCAAAATATCCATATACTTCAGCAATAGAAGAACCAGCAGATGTCTCTGTTATAGACTTTGATTTACCAGCTCCATAACGAAACCCTAATTCACCACCAGCATATATCGCAACGTTGTTTTTGCTGAAATATTTATCAGCTCCAACCTGAAACAAAAACTGATTTTGTTTTTGCTCCTTAACATCACTAAAAGCAGGTATTGCAGTTTGTGGATCGAACGGATATACATCATTGTCAACCCCGGGAATTTCGTTTTGTCCAGGAGTAACACTGATTTGTCCCCCACCTATAAACTTACAGGCAAGGTTGTCGGCAACAAAAAATTTCACTTCCATGCCTACCATGTTCACGAGCGAGTTGCTTGTACCACTCACCCAACGAGCCGGCTCAACACTAAGGTATTGAGTAGAGCTTGTCTGCGAAGGAGCCTGAAGCATGCCAACATAAGGCGAGTTGCCTAAGTTGAGCGATACTTTCAGTGTCCCGGCATTGAACTGAGAAAACAAAGGCAATGAAACTAATGCTACCAAAACAGTAATGATATGCTTTTTCATCATAATAATTCTTATTTCAATTAAATATTTAGGTATGTAACCTAATATTAATAAGCATCAATTTTTGCTTTAATAGCAGCTGCATTAGTCTCATATTCTGTAAGAAGGCTTGTATACATTGCAATCTTAGCATTAGATGTCTTAATAGCATCTTCATAGGTATAGTCTGCTTTATTAACGCGAGAAATCTGCAAATTGTAATCGTTAATATCATTCTGCAATGTGGCAATATCTTTTTGCAAGGCAGCAATTTTGTCATCCAATTGGCTAATTTTTACAGAAGCATCAGAAATTAAACTTATCCCTTCAAGTGTAGTCTTGCAAGCTTTGTATGATACATAGTTATTTTTTGCAATATTCTCAGCTGTTAAAGCTTCATTATATTGTTTAAGAGCAGCTTCATAATCAGCTTTTTTGGCATCTTTAGCAGCTAACAAAGATGCAACTTTACCATCTGCCTCATCATAAATAGCGCTAAAGCCATCGTATCTTGCCCTGCGGGCTACAATAGAGTCATTAGCAATCTTTGCATTGTCATAAGCTGTTTTGGCTGGATCATATCCTGCCTTAACATTGTCATAAGTACTTTGTTTTGCAGCAAGATCTGTATTTGCATCACTCAAAGCCTGGGTAGCATTAGTTTGCTCAGTCAATTGAGCAGATGTAGGAGTACCTCCGGCAGCAGTAACAGAAGCTACAACAGCGTCTGCAGCATCTTTACGAACTTGAGCCTGATTTTTGGTGTTTTTTGAAGCTGCAAGGTTGTTTGTTGCAGTAGTAAACTGTGTTGCCCAAATATTGTAAACCCCAGATTTGTCTGTAAGATCAGAAGCTACACGGGCTTGTTCCTGAACAAGTTCATTAAAAGTATTAACACCAACTAAAGTAAGCAAATTTTTCATATCATTATTTGCTTTATTTTTTCTTGCCAGGTTCCTGTTATATGTGTTAGTGGCAGCAGTATCAGCATTATAAGCTTTAGCCTTGTCATCTTCCAATATTACCCTGGCATTTTGTTTTGCAACAAAATCAACTTCAGCAGAATTTACCAAGCTGGTGATATCATCAATTGCTTTTGTATAATCTGCAGAAGTTTTTGCTCCATTGTAAATAGTTATAGTTTTTTGTTTTGCAACTATAGACAAGCTATCTGTGCGGATATTATCCCTATAACCAAGGATAAGGTTGGCCTTAATTTCAATATCATTTGCCTGATTGTTCAATGCTGTAAGTAATGTACCTTTTTCAGCAAGAATATCTCCTCTCAAAGTAAAAATACCTCTGTTAATAGTAACACCACTTGAAAGTGTCCCTCCATTGTAATAAGCAAAATAATCATTGTACAAATTAACCAATGCCTGGTTTTTAGCAGATGCATTGACAGAATCTCTTAAATAATTCTGTTTTGCAGTGAACAAAGTAGCCTGACTATTAACAAAAGCGACCTGGGCACTGATCAGGTTAGTTTTTGAATTCTGGATGTTAATGGCCATCTGGTCAACAACAAGTTGTGAATCCCTGGAATAAGTAAGTTTCAACATCTGCTGTTGAAAATTATAATCAGCAATATTATACTGACTTTGCGCTGTAGCCACAGACAAATCTAATTTGTACTTTGCCGAATCATAAGCATTTTTCAAAACAGCAGCATCAGCTTCAGCCTGAAGTTTATCAGCTTTCGCTTCGCGCATAGCTTTTACCGAGTCAAGCTCTTCAGTTTCAAGGCATGATGTAGCTACAAATACAGCACACACACCATAAATTGATAGTTTTAGAAGATTTTTTTTCATAAATTTTTGTTTTTTGGTATTAAGAAATTAAGTTTTAGAAATAATATTTTATTAAAGAAACGTTAAGTTAAATATTTTTTTTGATGTAAAAAACACCAAGCCTCAATTAAATAAAGATTTTTACAATAAAATATGGTTAGATAATAATTTATTATCAAATTTAATATAGGAAAATAAAACTTTTCATTAATATAAGTTACTGAACAATAGATTAAAAGAAAGTTTTTAAATTTAGAACACCCATGATTCTATCCAAGACAAAAAAAATGGTACTCTGGTTAAATAATAAACCAGCTATCATTCATTAAACCCCATTTAGCATGAAAGCTTTTCGACTATTAAACAACACTAAAATTATTAAAACCAATCACCCCTCAATGCAACTTGACATAAAAAAAGCGCCACAAGGGCGCTTCATTATATTTGTTACTTTCTGTTTAAGCTAATTTTGCATATTCGTCTTGCGAAATTTCTTTTTCTTCTACAGTTGCGTTTTGACGCACATAATCAACCACCTTCTGCTCAATAACATTAGTCACATAGCGTCTAACCGACTCCTCTTTTTTCATATTTTCAGCAATAAAATATTCGAGGTGTTCATCGTCCATGTTGGTGATGCCATAGTTGAGAAACTGAATACGGATTTCTTCTTTGGCCATCTCTTTGATTTCGGTTTCTTCAACTTTAAACCCGTTGTCTTTGCTGATTTTATTTTTGATAATCTGCCATTTCAGGCCTTCAGCAAACATAGGAAATTCTTGTTCAATCTGTTCTTTAGTAATTTTACCTTCATTAGTTGAAAGTAACCAACGTTTAAGAAACTCTTCAGGTAAGCTAAAGTTAACTTTTTCAGTTAAAAGTTTTTTTGCATCGTTAGCAAAGCGATATTTTACCTGCATTTTGTTGAAGTTTTCGACTTCATCTTTTATTTTGGCCCGAAATTCTTCTTCAGATTTTACTTCGCCGGCTTTGTAAACTTTGTCAAACAAATCCTGTTCAACAGCAGCAGATTCAAACTTGCTGATAGCGCCAATAGTCATCTGGAAATGTGATGGGGCAGCATCAACCTCGTGTTTTTCAACTTTCAACAGGTTTGCAAGCTCAACATTATTAGGAAAAGCCTTTTTAATGTCAAATTTAACAATATCACCCACTTTAGCTCCAATGAATGCATTTATTTCTGCGTCGTCTTTAGCTAAATCAAGATAAATAGTAACCCCTTCAGCAACATGTCCATTCTCAACCAAATTGCCTTTTTCATCAACTTCAGCTAAATTACCAGTAATGCTCGATTCTTTTTCAGCTACTTCTGCAGTAACAAATTTTCCGAAACGGCGGGCATAATACTCTATTTGTTTATTGATGGCTGTATCATCAGCAGGGATAGTATATGAAGTGATTTTGTCTTTCTTTGTCCACGAAATTTCAAAAGAAGGAGTCAATGCAATATCAAAAGTAAATTCAAATTCGGTATTGTTATCAAAATCAATGGTTTTATTGTCTGTTTCAGAAGGAATAGGGTCTCCTAAAATATCAAGATTTTGTTCTTTGATATAATTGTAAAGTGATTCGCTGATAAGTTTGTTTACTTCTTCAATAAGTACAGGCTTGCGGTACATTTTTTCGACCAAACCCATTGGTACATGGCCGGGACGAAAACCTGGCATGTTAATTTTTTTGCGATAATCATTCAGCGATTTTTTTACTTTTTCTTCGTAATCTTCCTTGCCAAAACTAAGTTTTATCTTGGCATTCAACTCGTCAACGTTTTGCTTACTAATATTCATTCAATAAAATATTTGATTAGACTGGATAAAAAGAAATTCCTTTTTCGATGGACAATTAAAACAAATAAGTGCGGATGAAGGGACTCGAACCCCCACGCCTTACGGCACCAGATCCTAAGTCTGGCTCGGCTACCAATTACGACACATCCGCAATTTTTGAGAGCGCAAAGATAGATATTTAATTTTTTTTAAAGATTAATTTCGCAATTATTTTTATACTTTCACTCACAAAAAAAATAATGCAGAACATCATTCATGTCCGTAATGTAAGCAAATCATTTTCAAATCATCAGGCATTGAGTAATGCTTCAATAGAAATCAAAGAAGGTATTGTCTTTGGCCTGTTAGGGCCAAATGGAGCCGGAAAAACTACTTTAATCAGGATTTTGAACCAAATTATCGCTCCGGATTCTGGCGAAATAATGTTTAAAG
The DNA here is from genome assembly GCA_029572965.1 of Bacteroidota bacterium. Classification (GTDB taxonomy): domain Bacteria; phylum Bacteroidota; class Bacteroidia; order Bacteroidales; family DTGW01; genus JAKPQD01. The sequence goes on from JAKPQD010000383.1 coordinate 33,900, forward strand.
AACAGCCTTTGTCTGCTGAAGATATACGACACTTTGGTTACCTGCCCGAAGAGCGGGGCTTATATAAAAAAATGAAAGTGGGAGAACAAGCTCTATATTTAGCCAGACTAAAGGGTTTATCAAAGCAGGAAGCCAATAAAAGGTTGAAGTATTGGTTTGAGAAGCTTAAAATCGGTTCATGGTGGGATAAACGCATTGAAGAACTATCGAAAGGGATGGCGCAAAAGGTACAGTTTGTTACCACTATTATACATGAGCCTTCATTGCTGATATTTGACGAACCGTTTAGTGGCTTTGACCCAATTAATGCCAATATGCTGAAAAACGAAATTAAAGAACTCAAAGAAAAAGGTACTACTATAATATTGTCCTCTCACAACATGTCGTCAGTAGAAGAGCTGTGTGATGATATTGCGCTAATCAACCGTTCTAAGGTCATTTTGCAAGGCAATGTAGAGGAAATCAGGCACAGTTACCGAAAAAACATCTTCGAGCTTAGCTTTACGGGCAATCATGAAGAAGTTGTAACCCTTGCACAACAACATTACCATATTTTAAAAAGTATCCAAAATCATCATATTCACACTATTACATTGCAAGCCAAGGGTTCTGTTGCCGAAAATGATTTGTTAAAAATTGTGGTGCCACATGTTCAGGTACTCTCATTTAAGGAGGTTCTTCCGGGTATGGAAGAGATTTTTATAGAAAATGTAAAGAAATCACAGGAATAAACTTATCAATATATTGCTATGTCTGCATATAATTTCTTTTTAGTATTTCAACGCGAGTTTTCCACCCGTGTGCGTAAGCGTTCATTTATTATAATGACCATCATTGGACCGTTTTTGTTTGCGGCCATGATACTTTCACCATTATTATTGGCCACCTACGAAGAGGAGGAGCTGAAAAATATAGCTGTAATAGACAGTTCACACCTTTTTATAAATAAAATCCCTGAAACCAAAAACCTAAAATTTACTTATATACAAACTGACAAAGTTCAGGAGAAACTTAAAACATTCAACCAGGAAGGTTTTTGGGGAGTATTGTTTATTTCTCACAATGTTACTTATGCCCCCAACTCGGTTACATTATATTCGCAAAGCCAACCGGGTACTTCAGTAAAATATCATATTGAAGAATCCTTAAAAAAAGAGATGGAACGCCAACTAATGTACACCAACAAGTTGTACGACCTGGAAAAAACCATACAAGCCATTAAATCGCATGTAAACATCCGAATTGTGCAGATAGAAGAAGGTGGCAAAATGAAAGAAACAAACGACACTTTAGCCATGATTGTTGGCTATGCCAGCGGCTTTCTTATTTACTTTTTTATTTTCCTCTTTGGTAGCCAGGTAATGCGTGGAGTGATTGAAGAAAAGACAAACAGGATTGTTGAGGTCATTGTATCATCAGTAAAACCGTTTGAACTAATGATGGGAAAGATTGCCGGCATTGCAGCTATCGCCCTTATTCAATTTACAGCCTGGTTATTACTGACGGTTTCGTTTATTACCATAGGGCAAAAAGCTTTGTTTCCTGAAATATCATTAAGTGAAACCAATAAAGTTGTTGCACAGGACATCATGCAAAAGCAGCAGCCAACTCAAACGGTGATAAACATCCAATCTCAAGCCATTGATGATAAAACTGCCAAGATGAAAGAATTTTATACCGCCATGAACAACATTAACTTTGGGGTGATATTTGGGTGTTTTATCTTTTTCTTCCTTGGTGGATACCTGCTGTATGCCGCTATTTTTGCAGCCATTGGTTCTGCCGTGGACAACGAAGCTGATACACAACAGTTTATGTTGCCGGTCACAATACCCCTTATTTTGGCTATTTATGTGATGATAAATACCATGAACAACCCGGACAGCAACTTATCATTTTGGTTTTCGCTTATCCCGCTTACCTCTCCAATAGTTATGATGGTACGTATCCCATTTGGCGTACCATATTGGCAGGCAGGCTTATCGATGGGGTTACTGGTTGTTACATTCATAGCTTTTACATGGCTTGCAGCCCGAATATACCGTACCGGGATATTGATGTATGGCAAAAAAGTAACGTACCGCGAACTGTACAAATGGATTAAATACAAATAACTTTGTGATTTTAGCCTGAAAGGCTTATAATTGTATCATAATCCATAAATAATGGCAGTAGCAGACAATCTGGAATCGTTGTTAGACCCGGTGCTTTTTGAAAAGTATTTCAAAGAAAAATACCGTCTTTTCTGCCTTCAGGCATTCAAATATGTACAAAACCCTGTTATTGCAGAAGAAATCGTCCAGGACTTGTTTGTAAAACTTTGGGAAAAGCGGGAAGAACTGGTAGTACAAGGTTCAATTACTGCTTATATCAATACAGCCCTTAAAAACACATGTTTGAATTATCTCAAACATGAAAAGGTTGTAGTCAACTACCAACAAAGCTACAAAGAACAAAATGATTTTGATTCGCAACAGGATAACGATGAGCACTCGTTTGAGCTGGAAGGGCATATATTGGAAGCTATAGAACAACTTCCGCCGAAAAGAAAGGAAATATTTCTTCTCAGCCGTGTTGACGGGCTAAAATACCAGGAAATAGCTAACACACTTGGATTATCAGTAAAAACAGTAGAAGCCCAAATGGGAAGTGCCTTGAAGCAATTGCGCATATTGTTGAAAGATTATATTTCGATAGTAATGCTGATGCTTTATACATTTTTTTAAGAAGCCGCATTATATAAATCTATAGCTTTCATCATATCTTCTTCTTTTCTTACACGCAAATGGTTTTTTCTTATTATCTCACGCATTTTTTCTTTATCAAAAAAGCCACAATTAAAAATGCTGGAACGTCGAAGTTTGATAGCCTTTAGCTGTTTTCCGCTTTTAATGTAATAAAAATCTTTTCTTGTCAGTTCCCTGCTGTTTTTATCTATATTTAAAGCTTTATGGTGAACATAAAAAGAAATGTCGCCTTCAACTAATACATGAAAGAAAACAAAGGTAGAATCAAGCATGTACCAATCCCGGAATTTTTCTTTTTTGAAATAACAAGGTTTGTTTTCGGCATCAAATACAATAAACTCATTTACCGAGGTTTTTAATACGGTAGAAGTTTGATAATCTGCCGGACGCAACCAAAGTAATTCATCTTGTAAACAATTATAACGTATATGCTTAATTTTTACCCTTTCGCCATTTGAGAGCAAAACAACACCTTCTGACCAGTTGTTAAAATATTGATTATTGTTACCAGGAAAAGAATTAACAAATGTAGTAGCTAACAAATGCGGCCCATAAGTTTTCTCAACAAGCAGTTTGGGTTCATCAGGGTTAGAAGCTGTCAGGCTACTAATAGATATTAGCCCCAAAAACAATATGATTAAGAATTTTTGCATAGCTATTGAATTTTGAATTGAACAGAATTCTCAAAGATTTCTCCATCTTTAGTAAAACCTTGGATGCTGAAATTATACATACCCTTAAAGTTTGAAGGGAATATGCTTATCGGGTTTGATATACCATGATTAAAGGGTATTTTTGAATAATTTAAGTATAAAATATTTCTAAAATCAGGAATACCTTCTTTTTTCATTTGGTCTATTTCTTCTTTCGTAAACTTATTGACACATTGGCTTTGAGCTACAAAGTTTTCAACCTTAATACGTGTACTGGAGTAAAATGAAGAAGGGATAGCTAAATCATTTGTAATAATAGATATAAACCCGTGAAAAGACAAGTCTCCATAAAACAATTGGGTTTGACAGACATCAATTTTGTATATATCGGTATATTTAAGTTTCAATATAAAATCTAAATCATCAACCAGCACCCCGTTAAGGAATATTGAAGCCTGGTTTGGCATTACAGCTCTTAAATTTGGATCAAAGACATTCAAAGTTTCGGTATTATCTTTTTCTTTCAGAAATACCCCCGGGAGAATATTATTAATAATATCGGCCATGTTTTCCAACTCAGTATAATCCTGAGGAAAAACAGAGTATTTAATCATATTTTTCACGTTCAACCTAAAGTTCTCCTGTAGTTCATTAGTTTGCTTTTCGCTATTTTTCACTTCCTGATTAGTAAAGATTTTTTCAACCAACCTCAATTTTCTTATTTTATCAATATATTTAGTTTGCTCAGAATTAAGCATAAGGTTAGCCTTTTTAAAAGAAGTTTTCAGCCCCCCTTTAGGTTCAACAATAATTGAATAGATATGCTTATCATCTTTATCGTTTTTAAACAATTGCAAAATCAACTCTTTGTTTTCGGCATCATCATTGAGTAAAAAATGGCAATATCCCATTGTATCGGTTACAGCATACTGAACATTAGGAATAGAATCAACGTAAGACATAGTAACAATCTTATTACTGGCAGGCTGCTTTGTAAAACCATCTACTAATTGGGCTGAAAGATAAAAACCTTTATTTTCGGGAGAAAAATATCTTTGATTAGAAAAAACCTTTTTGTTTCTGACAATATTCCAATAATATTGGTCTCCTTTTATTAAAGCCAACAAACAATTGATATTTTCAATACTTAAAGAATCAGCATTAAAAGCTTGAAGAGATAACCCCAAATCACTTTGAATTTGAATATACCTGTTTAAAGAATGATTGATATTCAAGATACTAAAAGGGTGTTGATAAGAAACCGTAAAGGCCAGATTTAAGGTATCCGTAAGAGCTGGGTTTAAAAGGTTTAAAGCAACCTTAATATTGGGCTCATTTTGAGCCTGAACAAACTCAACTACAGGTTTATTTGTTTTTGAAGCACAATAATATAGTTGTTCAAAAACAGTATCATTTTTGCTGTTGGTAATTACAACCTGAACAATCCCGGCGCTGCCCTTCAAATTAAACACCAAAGAATCTGCTGGTTTTGCAACAATGGCAGTATCGAGTAATTTCTTATCCCTGAGAAAAATATGAAAATTATATTTGCCATTCTTCAAAGTTGCATCATTTGTAGAATAACGGAAATAAGCCTTTTCTCCAAAACGATTAAAAGAGCCAATAAAACCATCTGCAAAAACAGCCATAGGCTTGCTTTTGATTTTCCCAATTATGGGGTCATCAATATTTACATGATAGCTCAAATCAATAGATGGGACAAATGAAATAGAGCCTATACCGGAACTGTCAATAAAAAAATTACTAACGACAGAATCTCTGTTATCGACCAACTGGGCATTGAATGACTTGTTGGTGTTATTAAAGTTGTAATACAGAGTATTAGGTATCCCTGCAACCAAACGCCCTCCTCCAGGTTGACACAACAAATTATCCTCAGTATTTTCAGGATAAACAGGAACTTCTAACCTGGTAATTTCAGGACTGCTCAACTTTAATACAAGGATATTTGTTGAATAATAATATTTTTCTGGCATATTACGCATTAAATTAGTAAAAGCCCTTAATACATAAACACCCGATTGAATGGTATCATTAATATAAGTTATTCCGGAGACTACGCCATTAACAGCATTCACTTTCCAGCTCATACAAATCTTCCCTTCAATATTAACCAATTCAAAATATAGCCAACTACTGGAAGATGTATTTTTTAGGGTTTGAGCATCCAAAACCCAGGCTTTATAAAATAATTTTTCTCCGTTCCAGTAAATATCTTTGTCAGTTTTAACAAAAACTTTTTCATAGGAAGAAAAATCAACTTTTTTTTCAGTCAACAAACTTGATTTTGAACCTGCAAAAACAAAAGGCCCAAAAGAAACAAGGCAAAATGCCAATATCAAATATCCAATTTTCACAACTAAAAGATTTAAGTCCGTCAATTAAAAAATACCCAATAAGGTTGAGGTCTTGAGATAAATGTATCATTCACCAAAGGCCCTGGATCTATTACATCCTTCTCTATGACATGTTTTAATGTTGGATACCACATAAAAGCTTTATATTTATTTTTTTGGGTGTAAACCTTAAACAGTCCAAGCACAGGTATAGTAGAATCAGATTTACAATATACATTGCTATTTACCTGGCTCGGGATGGGATCAAACAGTTGCATCCCAGATGAAAGCTGAGCCGCTGCGTCATTGTAAAACTTATAAGCTTCTTTGGTTATTCCCGAAATAAAAACATAAGATACCCATCCCTGACTTGAATAAGGCCCCCAGTTTAAGGAGTCAATACCATTAGTATTATCAACGTTATAAGGGACAAAAAACAGCAAATGTTTTTTAATGACCTGCATTCCATTATACAACTGAGTAGCTTTAGCATCGGGCAGGTTGTCTGCATTGATTACCTGTCTGAAATACATAGGTTGAGGCATCTGTCCCGGAATATTTAGAGATCTGGTATATTGCCAAACAACTTTCTTGCTAAAATAAAAGCACTTGGTTTCAGGGCTGTTAGATTTTATATCAACATAAACATATATACCCTCTAAAGTTTTTTTTATGATATTTCCATCTGTGCCTGTTGCCGTGTAATCGTATGTTCCGTATTCTGCATAAATGGAATCCGTATAATCTCTATCTACCAATTTTTGCTTTTTAGATTCATACAAAGTTTTATCAAGTAATTTTATATATAAATAATAGGTTCGGCCAACAGTACCCTGTATTGCAGCAGAATCAGTTGAATACACCCCTCTTGTTTTTTCAGTCATAGGGACATTCTTGCCTTTATCATCATGCAAAAAAACAGTAGCCCCACTGACATAAGTAACCTTATCTGAGCCAAAATCAGAAGCATAGGTTAGTGTAACCTTGTAAGGCCCAGGCTTGTCAGTAATTTCACCATTTACAACCAATACTTTCTTATCATTTGTTGTATCATCATCAGTATAAGCTTCCTGGCATGACGAAATTGAAATTATCAGCATAAAAAACATACCACATTGACATACAAACCTTTTTATTTTTACTATAGCGTTCATTACTAATTATTTGAAATACGACAATGTTGTTATTAAAAAATAAAGTTATAAGTCAGGGTTGGCAAAGGAATACCTAAAATATAGAGCTTATATAATGAAAACTGGTTATAATTGTTTTTAGCCGAAGGAGCTTCTTTTTTATAAAAAATTGAATATGTGTTATGGTTTGCATACACGTTCAAGACTGAGAATGTCCAGCTCCCCTTCCATTTTTTGCTTTTTCTGAGGCTTTCGTCCATACTAATAGAAAAATCAAGGCGATGGTAATCCGGGATACGGTATTTATTTCTGTCCGAATAAAGGACTATTTTATTGCCATTTTCAATATTAGCAACTTTTTCTGGCTTGGTAAATGGCCTACCTGTTGAATAAAAGAAATTGAAAGACATTCGCCATCTTTTGTTGATGTGATAGTTGGCCAAAATGGACAAATCATGAGGCTTATCAAATGCCGAAGGATACTCTTTTCCATTATTAATATTTCCACTACCAGTAGAAATAGCTTTCCTCAATGATCTTGAATAAGTATAGCTAATCCATCCATCCCATTTGCCTTTGTTTTTCTTTAACATCAGCTCTATACCATAATTTTGGCCTTTAGCATTTAGCAGTTCTTGTTCGGGGTATGGGTTCATTTCAACAACAGCGTTATTTTTAAACTCGGTAACATTGCTCAGGTTTTTGTAATAAAATTCAACAGATGTTTCAATGGTATTTTCTTTGTTATTTCTATAAAAACCAATTGCATACTGATCGGATTGCACAGGCCTGATGTAATCATCGGCTAACTTCCACACATCCGAAGGAATAGAAATAGCCGTATAAGACAACATAGTGATGTATTGATAATTCCTGTTGTAGCTCATTTTAACAGAAGTCTGGTTATTAAACTGGTATTTGGCAGCTACCCTTGGTTCAAGGCCAAAATATTTCTTCCCGATTTTGTTATTTCCTATAAAAACAGTATCAATAATAGCATCTTCAGTGTAGCTGTTGCTCAAATATTGCAGTTGAGTTTTAGGCCCAACTGTAAAATAAGCTGAATACCGCAAACCAAGGTTTAAAGAAATTTTTTCGTTGATATTCCACGAATCGTTAAGATAAACCGCATTTTCAAAAGCTTTTTCCTTTTCCAGTTTTGAAGAGGGGATAATGGAAAGGTCATTATATGGAGACATTTCTCCACGCGAAACATTGTAATGGATAACCTGAAGCCCTCCATCTATTGAATGGCTTGAGAAACCGGTATATCGCAAGTTGTATTTTCCCGAAAAGTATTGAACACCAGTTTTCAGCGAAGAGCTTTCAGATTCAACTTCTATTTCATCCTTCTCGGCTGAATAATTGCTGTAAGCCAACACCCCGGTAGAACTAAGATTTTCATTATAATAGTGGTTCCAATTCACCGAACCGAGAATGTTGCCATAATTGTATGCCTGTAAACGGGCATACCTGAAATAATCATTGCTGTAATATGCAAATAACGAAACCCGGTCTTTTTCGCCAGCCCATGAGATATAGCTGTTCAAATCATAAAAAGAAGCGGCACTCTTTTGAATATTGGCATCAGGGATAACACCAAGAAGCCAATTGGAATAACTTGAGCGGCCTCCTATTTTATAAGTTACTTTCTTAGAAATCGGGCCTTCCACTAAAACCCTACCATCATAAAGCCCAATACCGCCTTTGACATGAAAATTTTTAATATTATTTTCCCTCACCTGGATTTCCATTACAGAAGAAACCCTTTCGCCATAATTGGCAGGGATTTGGCCTTTATACAAAGCTACATTGCTTACAATATCAGGGTTTAAAACTGACATCATCCCCAAAACATGCGAAGTATTCAATAACGGGGCCCCTTCTATAAGGTATAAATTCTGGTCATCGCCACCACCACGAACATTGATACCGGAACCAAATTCGCCAACAGATTTTACCCCGGGCATCATCGTGAAGCTTTTTATAATATCTTTTCCGCCCACCATCGAAGGAAGCTGTTTAATAGACTTTGAATCCAAATCAATCAAACTCATCTGGTTGCTTCGGACATTTTTATCTGCCCGTTTGGCATAAATAGTGATTTCGTCTATTTTAGTAGATTTTTCAAATATTTCAGGGTTAAACTCTCCGGTGCTGATAAGTTTTACTTTCCAAACATTTTTTTCATACCCTACACTGGACACTTCAACTTCATATATACCTGGGCTAAGCCTCAACTGATACTTTCCATTGGCATCAGTCATACAACCTATATTGGTATTGGCTATCCTCAAACTGGCGCCTATTACAGGTTCGTCATTTTTGCCGTCTTTAACTGTGCCTTTCAATATTACATTAGCATATTTTCCTGCTTCAGACATTTTACCAACTTCAACAGTATTTATGTTTTTTGAGCCGCTCATATCAACCATATTCCCAAGCAACGTAGCTACCTGGTCTTTAGGCAAAAAAACTATGGCATCCTCAGATATTGGCAACCACATAATTGCCCGTGAGTCTGAAATTTTATCGAGTAAACGGCCAAGCTGAATATCTGAAATAGTCAAGGCTATCGAATCGCCTTCGAACCATTCCTTTTTATAATAAAACTGTACCTGATTTTCCGTACTTACTTTATTTAGAAATTGGATTAATGAAGTTTTTTCAGTAGATACTGAAACCTGCTTTTGTTCTATATCTTGCGCAAAAATATTTAGTATAGTAATTTGCAATAGACCAATAAGCCCAAACCGAAATCTTTTACTCATAAAAATCAAAAAAAACATATAAGCACATCAAAAATGTGCTGAACAAAATTAAATAATGTTAAGGTAAGGTCGTCTGACTGTGAAAAGTGTTGCTAAGGTAATCCTTGTTTTCAAACGAAAAGAATCAAAAAACAAATTAACATTTTTTTAATCGAAATTTTTGTGCTTTAAAATAACCAAATTAAAAATAAAAAATATAGGTTTGTAACTAACACTAAACTAATTACTATGGAACATTTATGGCCTATAGTTAGCCTTAACACGGTCAGCTCTACTAACAATTATGCCCTTGATTTGATAAAACAAAATCAAAATCTGGCCGAACAGGTTATTTCAACCCGTACACAATCAAACGGTAAGGGTCAGGCCGGCAACACTTGGGAAAGCGAATCCAATTGCAACCTTACGTTCTCTTTAATAATCAAACCTCGTGATTTGAAGGCCGAAAACCAGTTTGCCATTACTATTGCTTCATCATTAGGAATATTAGATTTTTTAAATGAAAACAAAATATCATCCCGTATTAAATGGCCTAATGACATTTTGCACGGCAGAAAAAAAATTGCCGGTATTTTAATCGAAAATACCATTATTGGTGAATACATTCAGCATTCGGTCATTGGTATTGGCCTGAATATTAACCAAACCGATTTTAAACAACTTTCAGGCACAGCTATTTCAATGAAGGAAATAACAGGTATGTATTTTAACCTCGACATTGCCCTTCATCAACTGTTAAACTGCCTGAAATCAAGGATTGAGCAAATGTATAAAACTGATTTTTCGCAATTCAAAAACATCTACCTTGAACACCTCTATGGCTTTCAAAAGTGGCTCAAATACAGCGACATGAACCATCATTTTGAGGGCAAAATTACAGATGTGTTGGACACAGGAGAATTAGTCCTGGAAGATGAGCATGGACAGCTTTCTACATTTATGCACAAAGAAATTGCCCTGGTTTAATGCATGCCTGTTTTTGAACTTTGTGCAGATTTGATATTTCCTCATCCATCGTATGCCGAAGAAGATGGGTTCTTAGCTTATGGAGGTGATTTAACTTCCGAAAGGATTATTTTAGCTTATAAAAACGGAATTTTCCCCTGGTTCAACCCTGGCGACCCAATCATGTGGTGGTCGCCCAATCCAAGATGTGTACTTTTCCCCGAAAAATTAAAGGTTAGCAAAAGCCTGCTTACGGTTCTTAAAAAGAAAAAGTTCACTATAAAATGCGACAGCGCATTTTTGGAAGTAATTGTGCATTGTGCCAAAACTGCAAGAAAAAAACAAACCGGCACCTGGATAACCAATGAAATAATCGATGCATACGCAAACCTCCATAAAATGGGTATTGCCCATTCTATTGAAGCTTATCAGAATGACAAGTTAGTTGGAGGCCTCTACGGACTGGCTATTGGGAAGGTGTTTTTTGGAGAATCAATGTTTTATCATGTTTCAGATGCTTCAAAAGTGGCTTTTTGCCATCTGGTAAAGTATTTAAACGTGAAAGGTTACCAAATAATAGACAACCAAATGCAAACAGAACATCTCATGCGCTTTGGTTCTGAATTGATAGACAGAAGCGCATTTTTAGATATTGTAAAAAAAGCTTGCGCAGAAGAAATCAATACTTCAAACTGGACAGGTTTCAATTCTTTCTGTTCAAATATAGCTTGGTAAACCCTCAAAATTTATAAAAAGCTTTTTTTACGACTTAACCTTTCCAATTTTGAGAAACTTTGAAAGGTTTTAGCTCTTTTTCGGCCAACTAAAAAAGCGTTCCATTTCAGTTTTACCTTCAATGAAACGCTTTAATATTATCTTGACTAAGTATTTCTTGTCTCTTGGTTCTTGTCTCTTTTACTTTGTTACCAATGCTTCTTTTCTCAGCCAGGCCCTGATAAATTTTCCAGACGGGGTCAACATTTCGAAAGTCCATCCGCCAAAGGTGTTCTTTCCGGGATAAAGAGCAGCTGCAGCCTCTTTTTTATCGTAAATACCCCAGTTGCAATAGCTTAGCTTGTTTTCATCACAAAACTTAAGCCAGGTTTTGGTTTCTTCATAGTCAATAGGGTCTCTGCCACTGGCATCGCATATTCCAAACTCCGATACAAACACAGCCACACCCATATCCAAAGCCTTTTTGGTTTTGTCCCTCAAAAACTGTTTGTGAGTAGCAGCATAAAAATGCATGGCATAAGCCACATTCTCATCTTTAACAGGGTCAGCAGCTGCCACTTCTACATCTTGCGACCAGGTAGGAGTACCGCAAATAACCAGGTTGCGTTTGTCATGTTTGCGAATCTCAGCAATCACAGCCTCACAATATGGTTTAATTGAATCTTTCCATGAAATCTGGAGCGGTTCATTGTATAGCTCATATATAATATTAGGAAATAAGGCATACTTGCGCGCCATCTCGCCAAAAAAGCGTTTAGCAGCCTCAACATTGCGCTGGGCATGATGGTCGTGCCAGTCTATAATAACATACATACCAATATCAATAGCAGCATTGATAACGGTTTCTATTTTCATTTGCTCCATATCAGGATGTACAAGGTACCCGTCGTGTTCAACAGCCATTGCAGCACGCACTACATCGCATTTCCAGTCTTCTTGCAGCCATTGAACTGTTTGGTAATTGTAATGTTTGCCAAACCATTGTGTCCAGCACAATGACATCCCGCGCAATTGGGCCTCTTCACCTTTCTCGCCTACTATTTTATTGCCTTTTACCTTTAAAAAACCATGCCTGCCAACCGGGTTTTGAGCTGAAATATCCATCATTGCCATCATTGCAAGTATAAAAAATATACCTTTCTTAATTTCATTTAGTTTTTTCATGTTAAAAAATTCAAGTTTTTGGTTAATGCTACAAAAATACCCGACTATTTTATTTTCGGCAGAACAATTTGATTTTTATATTGAAATTAACATAAAAAAAGCCTGCCGAAGCAAGCTTTTTTTATTTATAATCAACTTTTTACAGCAGTCTGTTTTTAATCATGTATTCGGCAATCTGAACAGCATTCAATGCCGCACCTTTCTTGATTTGGTCTCCAACGCACCAGAAGGTAATACCGTTAGGATTGGCAATATCTTTACGCAAACGGCCTACATACACAGGATCAGCTCCGGCTACCATTAAAGGCATAGGATAAATGCTATTTTTAGGGTCATCCTGTACAACAAGACCTTCTGCCTTTTCAAATGCAGCACGAACAGCAGCAACTTCAAGAGGTTTTTCAGTTTCAACCCAAACAGCTTCTGAGTGGGCACGTAATACAGGAACCCTGATTGTTGTAGCGCTTACACATACGTCAGAGTGCATAATCTTGCGTGTTTCGTTGTGCATCTTCATTTCCTCTTTGGTGTAATCGTTATCGGTAAATACATCTATCTGAGGAATAAGGTTAGTAGCCAATTGGTATTTAAACTTTTCGACATGCACTTTTTCATGGTTAACCACTTGCTTCATTTGCGCAAACAACTCATCCATAGCAGCAGCACCAGCGCCACTGGCAGCCTGGTATGTAGCTACATGAATACGTTTAATAGGCGACAAATCCTGAATTGGTTTCAACGCAACTACCATAATGATTGTTGAACAATTAGGGTTGGCAATAATATTACGAGGACGATTTTTACAATCCATAGGATTTACTTCTGGTACCACCAATGGTACATCTGCATCCATACGAAAAGCGCTTGAATTGTCAATCATTACAGCGCCAAACTTGGTTATATCAGTTGCAAATTCTTTTGATGTACTAGCTCCGGCTGATGTTAAAGCTATATCAATACCCTTAAAATCATCATTATGCTTTAGTTCCTTAACAGTGATACTTTTACCCATAAAATTGTATGAATTGCCGGCACTACGGGCCGAACCAAACAATACTAATTCATCTGCAGGGAAGTTACGTTCTTCCAACACTTTAAGGAATTCCTGGCCCACAGCGCCACTAACTCCAACGATTGCAACTTTCATGTATATAAATTTTTTGGTTATAATTGATGCAAAATTACGAAAATTACGCAAATTAAACACCTGCACCTCTTTTTTTAATACTTTTGCAGAAAAAAATATGAGTAAAAAAGGTTTGACATACGAAAATGCCATGGCAGAAATAGAAATGATTGTTGAGGGTATTGAAAATAACCAATTTTCTATTGACGAATTATCCGAAAAAGTAAAAAGAATATCTGAGCTGGTACTTTTCTGTAAAGAAAAACTCAGACAAACAGAAGAACAGGTAAATAAAATAATTAACGAAATAAAGGAGTAAAATTTTATTTCTTTCTCATTGGTAAATCAAGCGTGACCCCTTTTTCAGTTTTTGCACTCTTACGTAAAAGAAAGGAAAACACAATACCTAACACTCCACACATTGAAAACAACCACATGCCTGGAATGTAGCCATCCGGATTGCCTGCTCCTGCCTGAAAATGGTCGTTAACAACGCCAATCAACAGATTAAAGCCAACCAACCCGATATTCTGTATCATAGTCATCAGGCCATAAGCTGTTCCAAGCTTTGAATTGTCAACCACCAATGCAACCGAAGGCCACATAAGTGCCGGAATCATAGCAAACGCCAATCCCATTACAAACATTGGAATAAGCACATTGGGCGAAATAAAAGCATCTATGCTCAGAATTTTTATACTTACATGCCATGTAGAAGACAGGTGCAAAGCCGAAACTAAATCAACATGGTAGCCCAACATCAGGTACAATGGGATAATCATCAATGAGCCTATAATCATAAACAACGAACGACGCCCTACAAGATCTGATAAATATCCAAAGATGGGTGTAAATATCATGGCTGCCAAAGTCAGCATACTCGAAAGCAAGCCACCAGCACCATTATCTAAGTTGTATGAATGCTCAAAAAACATTACTGCAAAAGTCTGAAAAGGGAACATGGCAGAGTAAAAAACGATACAAAGCATACTGATAAACCAAAAAGATGTTGAAAACTTAAAAATGGCTTTCCACTCAATTTTGTCCTGGTTTCCTTCTTTAGGAAGATGGTATCTTTTACCTGCAATGCCATCAGCAAAATAAAACACCACCATACAAATTACAGCAGCAATACCGGCAATAGCAGCAATAAACAAAGGAAACTGCCAACCTTTAGCATAAAACGATGCTGCCCAGTTGGGCGAGTTTAAAGCCAGAAAAGAACCAAGCCTTGCAACAGTAAGGTTTATGCCAAAAGCAAACGAAAATTCTTTTCCTTTAAACCAACGGGCTATAGAGGTGGTAATGGCAACAATCATAGACTCGGCCCCAAGCCCAAAAATCAGACGGCCGGTCGCCATTACTATCAAACTACCTTTTAAGCAGGTAATGACAGCCCCAAACATGATTAATGCAGTGAAAATAAGCCCTGCTTTTCGCACACCAATTTTATCAATAATAATTCCCCCAATAAGTACCATAAAAATATTGGGGATGCTGTATATTGCGTTTAATGTACCTATTGCAGTACTCGAAAACCCTAACTGAACTTTTAGCATATCAGCCAATGGGCTAATACTATCATATATATAGTAATTACCCATCATGGCAACACTAATAATAATTAGTATCACCCATCTTACCAAAAAAGGCGCACCTGTATTGTTGGACTGGCTCATATTTTCAACTGATTATTGATATCTCAGCTTACGGCCAGCCCTGATAATGGTTTTTCGGTTAATATGGTTCAAAGAACAAAGTTTGGCAACAGTTGTATGATACCTTCGGGCTATTTTACCAAGATTATCGCCTTTTCGTACAGTGCAATATTTCGCTTTTCTAAGTTCTACAAGATATTCAAAATTATTTCTTGTCAAAACAAGCGTATCTCGGCGCAAACATGATTTTTCAAAATCAATCACATAATTGGGGTCAAAAGGTTCGCCTTTATACCTAAATTCTAAATGCAAATGAGAACCTGTAGAACGGCCGGTATTACCTCCGAGCCCAATAACCTCGCCAGCTTTTACCTTCTGATTGGGCTCAACAAGTACTTTTGACAAATGCCCATATATAGACTCCAACCCAGATGAATGCCTTATCACTATAACATTACCAAAACCACGCCTATCATACTTTGTGACCCTGACTACCCCATCCATGGCAGCATGAACTGAATCCCCTTTAAATAGCTTAATATCTACACCATAATGAAAGATATACCTGCGAGGCCCAAAATTACTGGTAATATAGTTTTTAAATGGAATATAAAAGTTTTTCCCAGTTGTCGAATCTCTTAACACAAAGCTAACCGTATCGCACATATTTTTTGAATCAAAACGGCCCGAATTAATCATTTTATTGTCCCAAAAGACAGTATCTACCGCCATTGACACAGTATCAAGATAATCTTGAAAATCACTTTCCTGAAGCTCTTCTACATACACTGTATCTTGTTTAAACAAGCTGTCTTCAGATGTTACATAGCTGGTATCAACTCCAGGCAATGCTTTAGATATACTTTCAGCTTCAATGTTAATAAAAATAAACATTGACAGCGCTGTTACGATAAGGTTTCTCCCCATGCCTTCCTCCCAAATTTATTATTTTCTTTCTGCAATCAAAATACAAGATTTTTGGCTATACCCAAACCTAAAATTGATTGGTTTGGCTTTTTTTGTTTCAAAAGCCTTTGTTAATTCAGGTTCATAGAATTCTTCAAACAATTTAATAGGCTTAGTATATGACCCATACAAACTTAGGTCCCACTTTTCAGGGGCAAAAAATTTATAAGCAATTCCTGAATCATCCTGGACAATCAAAGCCGAATGCTCCAAGCATGTATTTCTAATAATAGAAAAGTACGATTTATGCATCAGGTAGGTAGCAGATTTTACAAGTGTTATACAAGGATTGTCTATGTTTTTCAAAAATGCCATGAATGCTTTGTCTTTTGAAAGTGAAGGATCAGCCAGATTAGTAGAAAGATATAATATTGTTTTTTCCACTTCGTTGTCCTTGTCAGTGTAATAAATCTTAACTCCAATGTAATCCTTAACCTTTTCAGGGTCAACAACCACCAAATTACCATTTTCATTAAGGTTGATGTATTCAACTTTATTTATTCTCTTTTCACTTCTTACCAAAAACAACATAAGCACTGGAGTTGTACCGTCAATGTTACTATTAGCAAGTTCTTCTTTCATATCAAGTGTCCTGAAGAAACTCAATTGCATGACATCTTCAATTGCTTTTTTGTATAAATTTAAAACGTCTGCCAAATTTTTTTCATCAAGGTTCTGAAGCTTAGGCACGCTCCCTGGTTTCTCCAACCCAATAAGGATAATATTCTTAACCTTTGGAAATAAGGTATTAGCAAAAAGAAAATCGGGCCCGCTAAAAGGATAAAATAAGGTTTCTATTGTGTCGTATTTATGAGGTATTTCTTTTTGAGCAAATGCAGAATATTTTGAGGCTTCTTTATAAAACTTTTCCCAGGCATTTTTTGATTCTGCCTTATATTTTTGCCAATCGGCAAACTTGGTAAGTCTTTTTTGCTCCCAACTGGTATCGGTTTCTAAACCGGCAATATAATTAGCAATATTATTGAGGGTAACAGACTCGGCAGAATGCTTTTTTGCATTATTAATGCCAGATCCATTGGCATTATTGCAAGAAATAATTGCTAATAAAGCCATCGGGATCATTATTGCAATAACAACTTTATTCAATTTCATAACTAAAATATTATTGATTTTCTTTGACTTTTTTCTTAGGAGTATCAATCCATTGGTTAATTATATAAAACACAGACCCGGAAAATAAAGTAATAAAACCCATTAATGATTCGTAAGGCCTAATATATACCAGATATCCAATAGTTAATAATATTACAAACATGTATATAATTGGTACCCAGGGATACCAAAGAGTTTTGTATGGTCTTTCTGCATTGGGGAATTTCTTTCGATGGACAAAAACACCCATCACCGTAAGAAATGTAAATAAATTCAAGGTAAAACCTGCGTATGTAAGTACACTTTCAAAAGTTGATGTAAGAATCATGAAAAAACTTATTGCAAATTGCAGAATTAAAGCATAAACAGGAGTGCCTCTTTTTGATTTTTCGCCCAGAAAACGGAAAATACGAATATCTTCTCCCATAACCTGCGTTACCCTGGGGCCAACAAATATCATAGAACTAATGGTCGATATCAACAATATAGAAATCAAAACAGCCATCAGGTTGCCACCAACCAGGCCAAATATTTTGTTTGCTGCAATATATCCAACTTCAAGTTGTCCTTTTAGCTCTCCTACAGGTGTTGTCATTAAAAATACTAAGTTTAGCAATAAATACAACACCGTCACAATCAACGTGCTTATTATTAATGATTTTGGAATAGTTTTTTGTGGCTGGTCTATTTCTGAAGCAATATAAGCAGAAGCGTTCCATCCTGAAAATGCATAGGTTACATATATCAATGATACAAAAAATTCAGGCTTAAGCAGCTCGGACAAACTAAAACTTTTTACAGATGGGGCAAAGCTTTGAAACGATGGGACCAATAAAAAACCACATACAACAAAAAACACTATTAACAATATTTTAAAACTGGTAAATACATTTTGAAACTTTCCTCCAACTTTTACATCAAAAGAATGAATAAAAGTGATTACTAACAATACAGAAATAGCAATAGTTTCAAGAGCTAACACAGGAATCACCCTTGACGTATAATTACCTAAAGCCATTGCTGCTAACGCTACCGGAGCTGCAAAACCAACAGTAACCGATACCCAACCAGAAAGAAAGCCAACCCAGGGATGATAAATTTTCGTAAGATAATGGTATTCGCCTCCGGACCTGGGCATTGCAGCACCAAGTTCACTATAAACGAGCGAACCACAAAGAGCTATTATCCCTCCCAAAAACCATAGAAGTAAAACAGCTATAATATTTTCAGTTCCATTGAGCTGAAAACCAAGAGAAGTAAATACCCCTGTTCCAACCATGTTGGCAATGACAAAGGCAGAAGTTGTAAACAGGCCAATTTTACCTTTTTCTAAGTTCTTTTGCATTGTATTTAGGCTCTAAAATGCCTGCTAATGTAAAACTATTTCTGAGAATCTCCGAGTTTATCTACTTTTTTTTGAATATAAACTACATAACCTTTATTTTCAGTTGCTGTCCGGGAACAATATTAGCCCCCCGGGACAATCCGTTCCATCTCAATATATCATTGCAACTGATCCCAGGATATCTTTGAGCTATTTCCCACAATGTATCTCCTTGTTTAACTGTGTAATATACAATTTGTCCGCCTTGAGCTTTTGTATTGTCTGAGGTTATGAGACCAGAAGCAGCATTCTCTTTTGCGGCAGTTGTATTTTCACTTAAATATTGTTTAGACAATTTTTGAGGTACATAGATAGTAAGTATGCGCCCCTCGCGGATACGGCTTGAATACAAACCGTTCCAATCCATAATATCATTTACCCTGCACTTATATTTTGCAGAAATGGCACCCAAAGACTCCCCTTCTTTTACAACATGTCTTATTTTTACGTAGCCTTTAGGAGCTTTACCATAATAACGGGCTTCATAATTGGGATTTTTGTTTAACTCCTTAGGGTTGAAAAAAACTGAATCTTTAAATGCAAAGATACTATCCTGATAATCAATAAATTTATTGGTAAAATCTGCCGGAATAGTTATAGCCATAGATGTCCCCTTTGCTGGTATTATATCCCTTATATATTGCGGGTTAAGATCCCGCAGCTGTTCTATTGGTATCCCCAAAACGTATGAAACTTGCATCAAATGCAAGTCATCATGAATGACTATAGTATCAGTAACACGCGGAAAATCACTTTTTACAGCTTTTAAATTATGTTCTTTGTAATAATTCATTACGTACGTAGCAGCAATAAAAGCTGGTACATGTCCGCGTGTTTCGCGGGGAAGAAACCTGTATATTTCCCAAAAGTCGCGTTTCCCGCCCGAACGACGGATAGCTTTTTTAACATTGCCAGGGCCACAGTTATATGCAGCAATGACCAATTGCCAATCGCCAAAAACATTGAACAAATCTTTAGAAAATTTGGCAGCGGCATGAGTTTCCTTAATAGGATCCCTTCTTTCGTCAACCAAACTGTTTATAGTAAGTCCATACAGTTTACCCGTACCATACATAAATTGCCACAGGCCAATTGCCCTGGTCCTTGACCTGGCACGGCAATTTAGCGCCGATTCAATAATAGACATATATTTCAATTCATTGGGCAATCCGTAATAATCAAAAATATCATCAAATATTGGGAAATAATACTCAGAAAGCCCAAGCATCACCTGTACACGGTCTTTTTTTCGCTGTAAATACATTTCTATATATTTCCGAACTATTGGATTGTAAGTCATCTTAATAACACTTGGGATACGGGCCAAACGTTCAGCATAGACCGAATCAGGGATGTTACTGTATTCAACGTTTTCAATTACAGTATCAACAGCCAGGTCGTTTTCAACATCTGATTGTTGCAAATAATAACTGTTCAACAAGCTGTCCAGGTTGTCTTCAAATACCACTTTGGTTTGGTTTACCTGGTCAATATCAGTAGTATCGTCAAGTTGTCTTGCTTTAATATTTGTAAAACAACTAAAAACCAACACTATCAATAAAACTTTTCTCAGGTTTGCAGTCATAATTTAGTTTTTTTAAAATCGCATATTCAAACTTACACCAAAAGTAGGTGAATTACCAATATTTAGCAACACTGGTTCCATTTTCATACTTAAATCGGGAGAGATATCGTATTCAAAAAGATAAGCATCTACCGTTGCATCAAGTATATTGGCAATATAAAGGGCGCTAAGCCCAACTATTAACCAGTCCCGGTTTCTACGCCAATAATCCATGTTGTTTTTGATTGTAGTTTTACTAGCATACCTAAACTTATAATCAACCGGATCATTGGGGTCATTGGCAACTTTGCGGATATAATTCGATCGGTATTCTAAATACTTATCATGGTTAAATTTAAGATAATAAATTATCACAGCCCCCCCGGCATAGATAAAAGGCACCTTATACCACTTTTTATTATATACCTGCCCCAAACCCGGCAAAACAGCAGAATAAAATGAAGCTTTTCGAGGAGAATGCAGCACTATTTTTGTTGTATCAAAGGTGTCTATATCTCCTTTTATTTGTCCGGAAAGCCTTTGCGAATGAAATAAAAACAATGATACCCCGACTGCTGCAAAAATCTTTTTGCACACAGATCTCTTTATTTTAAAATTATCGAAAAGCAACAGGTGTATTATTTTGTATCCAGAATTGATAATATTTGCTCAAGTTCTTCATCATTCCTGAACTTGATGATTATTTTGCCATCACCTTCAGCATTGCGTTTAAAGTCAACCTTTGCATTGAAACGCTTACTAAGCTGTTTGCGCAACTCATCATAATCTTCTGAAGTGGATGTAGCTGCTTTAGGTGCTTTTAAAGTAATTTTTTCCTGTACTTGTTGCGGATTGTTGATATTTCGTACCATTTCTTCAACATCACGCACTGAAAGCTGGTCATTAATAATTTGGTGAAAAATATCTAATTTCACTTCATTATCTTCTACCGCAAGCAATGCACGTGCATGCCCCATAGTAATATTGTCTAAACGAAGACCAGCCTGAATCTCAGCAGGCAAATTGAGCAACCGAAGATAATTAGCTACTGTAGCCCTTTTCTTTCCAACTCTTTCGCTCAAAGTTTCCTGGGTAAGGTTGCATTCTTCCATCAGGCGCTGATACGAAATAGCTATTTCTATAGCATTAAGGTCTGCCCGTTGGATGTTTTCAACAAGAGCCATTTCAAGCATTCCCTGATCATCAGCTATCCTGATAAATGCAGGCACTTTTTTCAACCCGGCCATTTTTGCAGCCCTGAAACGACGCTCACCCGCAATAATCTGAAAACGGCCATTATCCATCTTACGCAAAGTAAGCGGCTGTATTATCCCAATTTGCTTGATCGAATCAGACAACTCTTGCAGTGCTTCTTCGTCAAAATCTTTTCGGGGCTGGTAAGGGTTAACATCAATAAGCGATACTTCTATTTCACTGTCTGCTTCAACAGCATGAACAATTTCCTGTGGTAAATTTGCTTCTTCTATCAGTGCTCCTAATCCTCTTCCCAGCGCATTTTTCTTTGCATTCATATATTTTGAGATAATACCAATTTAAATGTTTAACGATACAACAATACAATATACGCGACAATAATAATCACATGTAAAATTAAAACCGAAATGAATACTGTTATTTTATCTTAACAGATTCGTTTTTTTGAATAATTTCCCTTGCCAGGTTCATATAATTCAAAGTACCTTTTGATTCTGCATCATACAAAACGCAAGGCTTCCCAAAACTTGGCGATTCGCTAAGCTTAATATTCCGTTGGACAATGGTTTCAAAAACCATTTGTTGAAAATGCTTTTTTACTTCATCAACCACTTGGTTCGAAAGCCTCAAACGCGGATCGTACATCGTCAACAAAAAGCCTTCAATTTCAAGTGCAGGGTTTAGGCGGCTTTGAATAATCTTAACCGTGGACAGAAGCTTTCCGATACCTTCTAAGGCAAAATATTCGCATTGCACAGGAATAATAACCGAATCAGCCGCAGTAAGCGCATTTACAGTAATTAACCCTAAAGATGGCGAACAATCTATCAGGATATAATCGTATTTATCTTTTAAAGGCTCAATCACCTGCTTCATCATTTTCTCGCGATTGGGCATATTGAGCATTTCAATCTCAGCTCCAACCAGGTCAATATGCGAAGGTATCAGGTCAAACCCGGCAATTTCTGTATTAAGGATAATGCTTGAAGGGTCTGCTTCATCAATGATACATTGATATATACTGGTTTTAATACTCTTGGTCTCAAATCCTGTACCAGAAGTAGCATTTGCCTGAGGATCAGCATCTATCAACAACACTTTTCTTTCAAGCACTGCAAAGCTTGCTGCCAGGTTGATAGCTGTTGTAGTTTTTCCTACGCCACCTTTTTGATTTGCAATAGATATTACTCTTGCCATTGATATTTTATGTTAAATTTCAGGCTACAATTTTAGTGAATATAAAAATGTACTTCAATAATATTGTCAAAAAAAAGTATCAACAAGCAAAGAGCTTATTGCACAGTCTTTTAACCAATACATTTGTTTTACAAAAATAAGTAATTATTCAAACTACAATACAGGAATATGCCTGCTGAAACACTCTTCGAGACAAATAAATGTCTCGGTGCGCGATATTCCTCTAATTGCCTGTATCTTATCTGCTATAATATTTTTCAGGTGGGTGTTGTCTCGGGTATAAACTTTAACAAAAATCGCATAGTTCCCGGTTGTATAATCACATTGCACAATTTCTTTAATATCTTTAAGCTCGTCAAGCACATCACGAAACAACCCTGCTTTTTCAAGAAAAATACCTATATATGCACAAGTATGATAACCTACTTTTTGAGGATCTACAATAAACTCAGAACCAGTAATGACCCCAATCTTTATAAGTTTCTGAACCCTTTGGTGTATTGCTGCCCCAGAAACACCACATTCACGTGCTACTTCTAAAAAAGGAACCCGGGCATTTCCCTGAATAATCGATAGAATTTTCCTGTCCAAACTATCAATCTGTAAAATTTCTTCCATAATTAAAAACTTTTGTTACTATTTCAATTTTCAACCTTAAAATATTTCATTTTTTAACAAAAAATGATTTTTTTCATCATTTTTTAAACTTTATTTTGGTTTTTTCGTTACATATTTATACTTTTACACTGTTTTTAATTCATTTTTTAATTTAAAAAACATTTTTTAATTACAGTTTAAAATAAATTACTTTTTAAATATATAAAATTATTTATCATGTGCGGTATTTTGGCAATAATAGGAAAAAAAGATTTAGAAAGCGCAAAAAAGCTTTCAAAAAGAATGAGCCACAGAGGGCCTGATGAAAGTGGGATAGTTCAATTTGACAACGGCTACATTCTTACCCATGAACGTTTATCGATCATGGATTTAACCACAGGGCGTCAGCCAATCAAAGGTACCAATAATGCATACGTTGTACATAATGGTGAGATATATAACTATATGCACCTTCGAAACACAAAACTTGCAGACCACCAGTTTCATACCACCTGTGACAGCGAGGTTATTGTCCATTTGTACGAAAAATATGGTTACGATTTTTGCAATGAGCTTGATGGCGATTGGGCTTTTGTAATTGTTGACGGTGACAAGTTTATGGCAAGCCGCGACCCTATCGGGGTTAAACCTTTCTATTACGGGAAAGATGCAGAAGGCAACTTATATTTTTCATCAGAAATGAAAACTATGTCCGACCAATGTGAATGGTTCGAAGCTTTTCCTCCCGGGCACTATTATAGTGGCGATACAGGTTTGGTAAAATATTACACCCCAAAATATCACGATTACCGCCAATGTACAGAAAATGCAGACCTTAAAAAAATACGCCATTTTTTAACAGAAGCTACTAAAAAAAGGCTTATGAGTGATGTCCCGTTAGGCGTTTTATTGTCCGGAGGGCTTGATTCCAGCCTGATTTCTTCTATTACCAAACGTCTGATGCGTGGAACAGACCAAAAGCTTCACTCCTTCTCTGTCGGGCTAAATAAAGATGTCCCTGACATGGTTGCTGCACGTAAAGTAGCTGATTTTATTGGTACCATTCATCACGATGTAACCTTTACCATTGAAGAAGGTATTGCTGCTATTGAAAAAATCATTTGGCACCTTGAATCGTATGATGTTACTACCATCAGGGCTTCAACACCTATGTATTTCTTATCAAAATATATTACAGACATGGGTATAAAAGTTGTGCTCTCTGGCGAAGGAGCAGATGAAATTTTTGGCGGATACCTTTATTTTCACAATGCCCCGTCAGCCGAAGAGTTTACCAAAGAAACCATTCGAAGGGTCAGCCTGTTGTCAACTGCCGACTGCCTAAGAGCAGACAAATCGACCATGGCACATGGATTGGAGGTTCGCGTTCCATTTCTCGACAGGTATTTTCTTGATGCCGTGATGAACATTAAAGGCGAAGATAAACAGCCCGATAGATCAACCGGCAAACCTGAGAAATACATACTTAGGGCAGCTTTTGACGACAAAAACGACCCCTATTTGCCAGCCGAAATATTGTGGCGTCAAAAAGAACAATTTTCTGATGGCGTAGGCTATAGCTGGATTGACAGCCTGGTAGCTCATTGCAATGCCAAAGTATCTGATGCTGAATTTGCTGAAGCCGCCAAAAGGTTCCCTCACAACACTCCGGCTACAAAAGAAGCTTTTTATTTCAGGACTATTTTTGAAAAATATTATCCATCTGAAAGTGCTGCTAAATCTGTATTAAAATGGATCCCAAAATGGCAAAAGAACGAAGACCCTTCTGGCAGGGCCAACGAAGTTCACGAAAAGACCATTGAAAAAGTTTAAAATCTCCTTTTTCCCTTGTAAAAACCGGCATCTTCTTGTTTAAGAAATGCCGGTTTTCTTTTTTTCAAGCTGAAGATAACTTCCTAAAATAAAAGTTATATATCAAATTATTTATCATAATATCATATATTTGTTCAATATTTTTTGTTAAAAGCTTTCTAATAAACTCTTTTGAGGCGGTTGAACACATAAAAAGGCAGAGTTATTAGGCTTAATAAACAATAATATTAAACTTAGTTTGCATAACCTGACACTAACTATTATACATTCATGAACCGTTTTTTACTAAGCTGTGTACTTATACTGACCGCAATAAGTATTTCAGGACAAAAAAAAGATGACCAGAACCCACGCGAAATGTTTCTGGAAGCTGAATCTTATTTACTTTACGAAGAATTTTCAGAAGCCCTTCCTTTATACCTGAAACTTCAAAAGGCTGATCCGGAAAATGACAATCTTAACTTCAAAGTTGGTTTGTGTTACCTCAATATCCCATTTGAAAAAGAAAAGGCTATCGGATATTTACAAAAAGCCGTTAAAGGCATTTCTCCTAATTACAACCCCAATAGTTTTAAAGAAAGAAAAGCCCCGTTGGATGCATTGTACTATCTTGGGAATGCTTACAGGGTAAACAATATGTTTGAAAAAGCTTTAGAAACTTACGATGAATTTAAGAGTAAAAGTAACAACGATTCTGAAATTTACGATATTAACCTTGTTAATGACCAGATAAAATGTATTGAAAGGGCCAACAACCTTATGTCAAGGCCAATATACTTTGTACGCAACAACGTTGGAGAACCGATTAACAGCAGGTTTGAAGAAAAAAATGCCGTAGTGTCAGGCGATGAAAAAACACTGGTTTACAATGTAAAACTTCAATTTTACGATGCATTGTACTATTCAAAAAAAGTAAATGGACGCTGGACTGCCCCTATTAATATCATCCCTGACCTGGGCGTTGACGGAGATGTTTATGCTACCGGGCTTTCATACGGAGGAACCGAATTATATATATACAGAAATGACAATTATGATGGGAACCTTTACGTTACCCGCTTGGTAAATGGCAAATGGACACCGCTTACCCGCCTTGGTGACAACATAAACACAAAATACTGGGAATCACATGCTTCTTTGTCGGCTGATGGAAAAACATTGGTTTTTACCTCTAACCGTAAACCTGGATTTGGAGGACTTGACATTTATACCGCCACAAGAAACGACACCAATAATATATTATGGACAAACATCCGCAACGTAGGGCCTAATGTCAACTCAGAATTTAATGAAGAAACCCCGTTTTTATCGCAAGACGGAAAAGTTCTCTTTTTTAGCTCTTACGGGCATTACAATATGGGAGGGTATGACATCTTTTATTCTACGCTGCTTAGCAATGGCACATGGTCAACCCCTTTAAATATGGGATATCCGCTAAACACCCCGGATGATGACTTATTTTTTATGCCTGTTCAAAATGGAGATTTTGCATACATAACCCGTTATTACCCTGACAATTTTGGAAAAACCGATATCTATAAAGTAGAATTATTTTCAGACCAACACCCGCGTAAGTTTATCCTAAACGGTATGATCAGTTTAAAAGGACATGCCGAAAACAATTCAAAAATTAAAATTTCATTAATCAACAAAACTAAGAAAGATACTGTTAAACAATTTAGCATTGACCAATCAAATCCAAACTTTGTTTCAGAAATCACTGCCGGCAATTATCAGATGGTTGTAGAAGGAGATGGTTTCAAAAAAAATATAGAAAATTTTACTATTGACAAAAATCAAAAAGAGAGCCAGGTCAATGTTACCTCAGAGCTAAAACCTGAAGATGTTGTAAAAACTGAAATATCACAAGTTACTTCGAATAAACCTGAAACAATAGAATTCAACAAAACTTTTTATAAAGTTGAGAATGACTCAGTTATAAATATTATTATGCCACTTGAAGCAGGAACCTCAGTTGGCATCATGATCAACAACAAAAAAGAATCTAAACATGAGAATTTAAAACTCAAAAACGACAATCAAATTTATAAGTATAAACCAATAGAAGGTAAAAACGAAATTATATTCAATGCTACCACCCCTGAAGGGATAAAAAAGACAGGTACCATAATTATATATTATACCCCTGTTGATACAACCAAAGCTCAATCGGCAGCCGAATTGGCCATGAAAAAAAGAGAAATGAAATATTCTGCCCGAATGTTACCATTCTTGTTGCCTGATTCTGCCAAAGAATGTCTTGCCGAGCTTGATACTGAAGAAAATTTTACTTCGTACGTTGAATTGTCTGATTTTTTGAAGACAAAACAAAGCTGTTCAGCTTTAACCCCTCTGGTTGATTCTGCTTTAAAACATTTCGACTCTATAGCTGCTGCACTGACACAAAGTTATGCACTAGCCCTCTCTAAAATATCTGATGGCAGGCTGAAACAACTTGCCGACTCTTCGGCTGTAAAGAAATTTGCATCTGTCAACCAATTGTCTGATTACCTAATTTACAACACAATAGATAACTCAAACGATTATCAACAGTTGATTTCAAATACAGCACGTTTAGCTTGGCAAGGCAATGCTTATTATTATTTGCAGAACCTTAAGAAAGTTACTTCGGGAAACCTACGGGCAACCCTTGATTCTGTTGATTTATCAAAACAAAAAATCAATACAGGGTCTCAGCTACTGGGGTATTTATACGCGAAAAAAGATAAAAATTCTTATAAAGAAGAAGATATCTATTCAGCCTTCTTTGCATTACCCAATTTCACAAATATTCCATTAGTACTATTAAATGGAATGGCAATGAATACTGAAGAACATAACAAAGATTTTTTTGAAAACAATAAAAAGCTGGCTGGACAGTTAAAAAACATAGAAAGCCTTGGCTCATTCCTGCATGAAAAAGCTCTTAGCGGAGTAAGCAATGATTCAATCATACTTTTTGCCTTAGTCAAAGCCAACGAAAAAGAATATCTCAAACAAGTTGTTAGCGACTTAAAACACTTCTCTTCAAGAGTGATAAAAGAAAATGTATCATTTGACGAATTGGAGAAAAACAACTTTAGCACCATTGGAGAGATAGTAAATTACCTCTTTGTAAACAATGATTCTGTTAAAAATGAAATTATTCGCACCTTTGCACAGATTGGAACAAAAAATATTTACCAAATGAACCAGTTTGAACCTCATAAGTTTAAACCAAGCTTCTTTACTGCAACAAATATTGCATTAATATCAATCTTCTTCGTTCTTATGTTAGGATTGGTGATTTACATGATACGAAAAAAAAGCTATAATACTGTAGCCTGATAAGCTGTAGCTAAATAAAAATATCCCCCTATCCATTTGAAAAGATAAGGGGATATTTTTTTTACCAATTTATAACAAACTATGACTAATTGACCGCCACTGTATCAAATACTTTTTTGATAGAATCGGTACAAATATCTTCTTTGATGATATAATTACGGGCCCCGGCCTCAAGCATTTTCATAATATATTGCATTTCCTGATGAAACGACAATGCCACAATAGTTAAAAACCTGTTCAGTTCAGTAGCTTTACGGGTTGTTTCAATGCCATTCATGTCAGGCATATCAATATCCATAAAAACAAGGTCAATATGCTGCATTTGAAGAATATTCAAAGCTTCAGAACCACTTCCTGCCTGATAAATATTGTTAATTTTCTCTTTATTTGATTCTTCAACCATGTATTTCAATGCTTGTCTGAAATGTTGGTTATCATCTACAAGCAACACATTAAGTTTCTTCATAAGTCAATTATTTGTAAACGCATTTTATGGGTATTACAAAAATGACTCAATAAGAAAGTGAATAAAAGAGGAAAATCACCCAATTTTAAGAAAGAGACACTCAAATACAACTAAAGAAATACTTATTTTTAATATGGGTAAAAACCGTCACTTGTTTAATGTAACCAGATTGTTTTTTATAGCATATACAACTAATGCAATAGAATTGGAAGAATCTGTTTTTTCAAGCAAACTGGCTCGATGCCGTTCAACAGTACGATGGCTAATATGCAGCATTTCAGAAATCTGAATGGTTGACATCCCCTGACAGATAAGCGACAATATCTCATTCTCGCGTTTGCTAAGCTTTACTGCAGGGCCTACATTTTTATTACGAATAATCTTGAGCAAAAGTTCCTGCGAAAAATAATTTTGCCCTGAAAGAATAGTCCTGACAGCGTTTTGTAATTCTTTATTGTCCGAATCTTTAAGAATAAAACCTTTTACCCCAAGTTCTATCATGGTGTTATAATAAGCATCATCACCATACATCGAAAGAACAAGGATTTTCAGCTTTGGGTCTTTGCTCAAAGCATGACGACAAGCATCAATGCCATTCATGCCAGGCATACTGATATCCATAATCACCAAATCAGGCTTTACATACTCAAGAAGCTGCAAAAACTCGTGACCGTTTGAAGCTTCTCCGACCACCTCGAGGCCTTCAATTTCGCCAAGAATAAATTTCAGCCCGTTGCGAAACAATTGATGATCGTCCACAAGAATAACCGAAATCTTTTTGTCCTGAGTTTTAGCCATTATTAGTTACAAAGTTTTACAAATATACTCAAATGTAATAAAAATATTTGCTTTAATCAAAAAACAATTCGAGGTAATCTATCTGCGTTTGCGTAATTTTGCAAAAAAGATAATATGCTCCAGATAAACGACACGTTGATAAGCCTTGATATTATTGAGAAAAAATTTGTATGCGACATCCTTCAATGTAAAGGAGCTTGTTGTATTGAAGGAGATTCAGGCGCCCCTTTAGAACCCGAAGAAGCCAATAAAATAAAGAACGATATTGAAAAAATAAAAACTTATTTACAAAAAGAAGGAGCTAAAACCATTGATAAAGAAGGAGTTTACGTTATTGATACTGACGGCGACATGGTTACTCCGCTTATTAATGGCGCTGAATGTGCGTTTGCCATTTTCAACAACGGCATTGCACAATGCGGTATTGAAATAGCCTGGCAAAACGGCCATTCTTCATTAAGAAAGCCAATTTCATGTTGGTTATACCCGGTAAGAATAAGCAAATACAAATCTTTTAGCGCTGTAAACTACCACAAATGGGATATCTGTAAAAATGCGCTTATAAAAGGTAACAATGAAAACATACCTCTTTACGTTTTTTTGAAAGAGCCACTAATTCAACGTTTTGATAATGAATGGTATGAACAATTAAAAATTGCTGCCGAACATTTAAATTCAAATTCCGGCAAATGATTTTTAACTAAAATATAGTTTTTATTCTACTTTTGTCCTTTTAATAAACAACGATGAAATTAACTGAACTTACCGCTGTTTCGCCAGTTGATGGCAGATATAGAGATAAAATTTCTGAACTTGCTCCTTATTTTTCGGAATTTGGACTTATTAAATACCGCGTGCTGGTAGAAGTCGAATATTTTATTGCTTTATGTAACCTGCCCCTTCCGCAGCTAAAGGATTTCAATAAGGACAAATATATTGCTTTGCGCGATATCTACAAAAACTTCACTATTGAAGATGCATTGGAGGTTAAAAACATTGAAAAAACAACCAATCATGATGTTAAGGCTGTTGAATACCTTTTGCGCAAATACTTTGACAAACTCGGATTAGAACAATACAAAGAATTTATCCACTTTGGGCTTACCTCGCAAGATATAAACAATACAGCTACACCAATGCTTCTCAAAGAAGCTGTTATTGAAGTTTACGTTCCTTTATTAAATCAAATACTATCAAAACTCTGTGAAGTAAGAGATGAATGGGACAAAATTCCGCTCCTTGCCCATACTCACGGGCAACCAGCCTCTCCTACCCGCTTGGGAAAAGAAATACAAGTATTTATTGAAAGGGTTGAAGTACAAAAAAAACAACTGGGGCAAATTCCTTGGTCTGCTAAGTTTGGCGGGGCAACCGGCAATTTCAACGCCCATGTTGTTGCTTACCCTCAAATTGACTGGGTAAAATTCGGCAATCAGTTTGTTAATGAAACCCTTGGACTGAGCAGGTCACAAACCACTACTCAAATTGAGCATTACGACAACCTTGCCGCTACATTTGATGCTTTAAAGCGAATCAACACCATACTTATCGACCTTTGCCGCGATATGTGGACATATATATCGATGGAATATTTCAAACAAAAGGTGAAAAAAGACGAAGTTGGTTCTTCGGCCATGCCTCATAAGGTTAACCCTATTGACTTTGAGAATGCAGAAGGTAACTTTGGCATTGCCAATGCTATCTTTGAACATCTTTCGGCCAAATTGCCAATATCGAGGATGCAAAGAGATTTAACTGACTCTACAGTGCTTAGAAATGTTGGGGTTCCATTATCACACACAGTAATAGCCTTAAAATCACTACAAAAAGGAATGGGCAAAGTTATTGTCAATGAAACCGCTATAAAAAATGACCTTGAGAAGAACTGGGCTGTTGTAGCAGAAGCTATTCAGACTATTCTTCGTCGCGAGAATTATCCTGACCCATACAACGCCTTGAAACTATTGACCAGGGGAAACAATAGTATTAATGAAGCTTCAATAAAAGAATTTGTGACCAGTCTTGAAGTTTCGGATGCTGTAAAAAAGGAATTGCTCGCTATTACCCCTTTTAATTATACCGGGATATAATTGAAAGAATACACTAACAACAAACACTCATGAAAAAGATACTCTCACTTGCTGAATATATTAAACCTTATTGGTTAAAAGTAACCCTAAGCATTTTATGCAACTTACTATCCGGGGTTTTTACCATTTCAACCATCATGTTCCTTCAGCCGTTTTTTGACATTTTATTTTCTACACAGCCTGTTTCTACTGTCCCTCCGGGAGATTTTAACATTTTAGAATACAAAAAGCATTTTGATTACATTTTTGCGCAATTAATCACAGAATATGGACAATATAAGACTTTGCTAATTGTTGCTTTTGCATTAGCTTTTTTCTCTTTGTTAAGAAACACATTTGCCTATCTTGCCCAGCATTTACAAGCCCCTGTACGTGCATATATGCTGCGCGACATACGCAATAAGCTTTTTGATAAAATATTGCAGTTGCCCCTTTCTTACTTCTCAAATGAGAAAAAAGGCGACCTTATGGCGCGTATGACATCTGATGTTCAGGAAATAGAGGTATCTGTAATCAGCTCTATTGAAATGGTTTTTCGCGACCCGCTGTTAATATTGATATATCTGGCTACATTACTGACTATGAGTGTGCATTTAACTGTCTTTGTTTTGATTATGTTGCCAATAAGCGGCTTGCTTATTGGCCGAATTGGCAGGACATTGCGAAAACAATCATACAAAAGCCAAAACAAATTAGGTTCTATCCTTGCCCTAATTGAAGAAACCATTTCAGGATTAAGGATTATAAAAGCTTTCAATGCTGAAAAACCTATTAATAAAAGGTTTAAAGAAATGAACCAGGATTTTGCCCAGATGAATAAACGTATTACACGCAGACGTTCGCTGGCAAGCCCAGTTAGCGAGTTTTTAGGCACAGTGGTTATGCTTATCATATTAGTTTATGGGGCTGTCCTGATTCTTAATAAATCCATAGACATGCAACCATCAGGCTTATTGGCATTTTTGGTAACATTTTATTTGATTTTAGAACCTGCCAAAAAGCTTTCTTCTGCATACTACAACATCCAAAAAGGTTTAGCTTCGGCAGAACGTATAGATTTCATCCTGAAAGCTGAAAACAAAATCAAAGAGAAAAAAGATGCAGTATCCAAGAAAAAATTTGACAGTGTCATTGAATACGTCAACATTTCATTTAAGTATGACAAGCACGAAGTACTTAAAAATATTAATCTTCGTATTGAAAAAGGCAAAACTGTTGCCCTGGTAGGCCAATCTGGTTCGGGCAAGTCAACGTTGGTTGACCTTTTACCCCGCTTTTACGATGTTGAACATGGCGAAATATTGATTGACGGTATAAACATAAAAGACCTTAAAATAAAAGACCTTCGCAGCCTGATGGGTATCGTTAACCAAGAACCAATCCTCTTTAATGATACATTTTACAATAACATAATTTTTGGACGGGACGAAATCAAAGAAGAAGATGTATATGCTGCTGCTAAAGTAGCCAATGCACATGACTTTATCACGTCAACAAATCATCAATATCACCATAACATTGGGGATAGAGGAGGAAAATTATCCGGAGGTCAGCGTCAAAGGTTAAGTATAGCACGTGCAGTTTTAAATAACCCACCAATACTGATACTTGACGAAGCTACCTCTGCTCTTGATACTGAAAGCGAAAGACTGGTGCAAGATGCTCTTAACAACCTGATGAAAAACCGTACTACCATTGTCATTGCACACAGGCTTTCAACAGTTGTACATGCTGATGAGATTTGCGTGTTGCATGAAGGTCAGATTGTAGAACGTGGAAAGCATGACGAACTCCTTGCTTTGAACGGGTATTATAAGAAATTGAACGATATGCAAATGTTTTCAGCTGAATAATCTTTGTATCTATGAAAATTAGCGGATTTACCATGGGTAAGAATGTGACAAAACTCTATTACCCTATAAAAGAATCAATTTTATCCATCCTTCCCATCTGTGATGAATTCATTGTAGCACTTGGAAATTGTGATGAGGATGATAAGACGCGAGAAGAAATTCTTAGCATCAATAGCCCAAAAATTAAAATAATTGACACTGTCTGGGATATTGAAAAATATCCAGAAGGGACAGAACTTGCACACCAAACTGACATAGCAAAATCTTATTGCACAGGTGATTGGCTGTTTTACATCCAGGCAGACGAGGTAGTTCATGAGGAAGACTTGCCCAAGATAAAAAAACGGTGCGAAGAATTATTGAATGACAACGAGATAGAAGGCTTGCTTTTCAGATATTTCCACTTTTGGGGCGATTACGACCACCATATCGATTCGCATGGCTGGTACAAAAATGAAATCCGTATCATCCGGAATGACAAAGACATCCACTCATGGCGCGACGCTCAATCTTTCAGGCGAATTCCCGGATTTGACGAAAAAAATTACAGACAGGAAGAAAATACCTCAAAATTAAAAGTAGCCAAGGTGGATGCCCGGATATTTCACTATGGATGGGTTAGGCCATTGAACTATATGCAGAAAAAAATTAAAGATTTCAGCGAGATACAATCCAAGGCTGAGCTTCAAAAAAAGATTCAATTGGAAAGATTTGACTACGGCGTAATGAGCAAAATTCCAGTCTATAAAGGAACTCATCCAAAGCTTATGCAATCATGGATTGACAAGCTTTTTTGGAAAGATGAACTTGCAAAAGTCACTGAAATGCCAAAAGACAGAAAGTTAACGAAACACGAAAAGCGCAAATACCGTTTCATTACTTTTCTTGAAAAATATGTTTTCTTTAGGCCTATGTGGGAATTTAAGAACTATATCCTGCTCAAACGATAAAAAATCCAAGCCTTTGTCGGTTGGGATTTTTCAAATTTCTGTTATTCAATGAATAAAATTGAATTATTATCACCGGCACAAAGCCTCGAATTTGGCAAAGCAGCTATAAACTGCGGTGCAGATGCTGTATATATTGGCGCTCCAAAGTATGGGGCACGGGCAGCAGCAGGCAATTCAATAGAAGACATTGAAAAGCTTATCCAATATGCCCATATTTACCACGCCCGTGTTTATGTTACACTAAATACCCTGCTGTTTGATAATGAGCTTGAAGAAGCCCAGGAAATAGCCAATAAATTATGGAATATTGGAGCTGATGCCCTGATTATACAAGATATGGCATGGCTTGAAATGAAGTTGCCCCCTATCCCCCTTTTTGCCAGCACTCAAACACACAACAATACGCCAGAAAAGGTTTCTTTTCTTGAAAAAATTGGCATCCAAAGGGCTATTCTGGCCAGGGAACTTAGTTTGGGCGAAATTACTAAGATTAGAAAAAGTACCAATATAGAACTTGAAGCTTTTGTACATGGCGCTATCTGCGTATCATACAGCGGACAATGTTACATGAGCCAAGTACTGACGGGCAGAAGCGGAAACCGTGGCGAATGTGCCCAGCCCTGTCGCTGGTTGTACGACCTTAAAACTGCTGATGGCCGATTGCTCGAAAAGAATAAGCACATACTTTCGCCCAAAGACCTTAGGTTGGACAATAAGCTCAAAAGCATGATAGATGCTGGAGTTACATCCTTTAAAATTGAAGGACGGCTCAAAAACATTGCTTATGTAAAAAACATTACGGCATGGTACAGGCAACAACTGGATAAAATCATTGAAGAAAGCCATCAAACCCTGACTAAACCTTCATCTGGAAAGAGCATCATCAATTTCACACCTGACCCTGAAAGAAGTTTCAATCGTGGCTTTACTCAATACTTTATAAATGGCCGAACAGAAAACATGGCATCTTTATACAGCCCTAAATCTTTAGGAAAAGAAGTTGGCCACATTATTAATACCAAAGGAAATTGGATACAAGCCCAATTATCAGAAAAAATAAGCAATGGCGATGGGCTTTGCTTTATCAACAAAGACGGCATAATGGAAGGCTTTCGGGTTAATATTGCCGAAGGCAGCAGATTGCAACCCAATGAAAACATTAGCATTCCTGACGGTACCATTCTATACCGCAACCACGATGAAGAATTCGAGAAAAAGCTCGAAAAGTCTATCCAAACAAGAAAGATTGAAGCAGATATCAAGGTTACAGAAACCCCAACCGGACTTTGCATTGAATCATCAGACGAAGACAACAATATTGTAAATATTAATTTTGATATAGAAAAAAATATTGCGACTAAAGCAGAACAAGCTTTTGAAGGGTTGAAAAACACGTTGAAAAAGTCCGGGAACACACCTTTTGAAGTGAAAAATGTGGACATTCAATTTTCCCAACCTTTGTTTTTTACTTCAGCCCAATCTAACGAGATGCGTCGGCAATGCCTCGAATTATTGGAGAAAGAAAGAATTAAAAACTTTAAAAAACTCGAATATCAAATCATCCCTAACAACACACCTTTTCCTTTAACTGAAAACAGCTACAAACTGAACATCACCAATAAGCTTTCAAAAGCTTTTTACGTCAGACATGGTATTGCTTCGCCAGCAGCTGGGGCTGAAATGTCAGATAAATCAAGCCTTGCCGATTTAATGACCAACAGGTATTGCATTAAATATGAACTTGGAGCTTGCCCCAAGATAAACCCCAATTCTTTACTGGCTAAAGAGAAGACGTTAATATTGGAAAGCCACAAAAACAGGCTGGAAGTATTTTTCGACTGCAAAAACTGCCAGATGATTATCAGAAAAGCACGGTAATCAGATCTTGGCATTTCTCCAATTCCCAAATTTCAAATACAACAAGGCTAGGCTTCCCATTGTAAATCCATAAAATGCCTCAGCCAACCAAATCATGGCAACAGACGAATGCCAAACATGAGAAACCAGAAAAGCCCAGGAGATATAAACCAAGATAACCGAAAACTCAATAAATAAGCTAACCGTAGTTTTTCCGGCTCCTGAAATCACGTTAAAAAATACTATAGTAAGTGATAGCAAAAGCGAACTCAGGCCGACAATGTAAAAGGCCGGAAAACAAGCTCGTATAAGGCCAATATCATTGGTAAAAATGGCCAGATACGGAGCCGAAAAGATATTGATAATCAAAACAAGCATCAAAACGCTGGAAAAACTCAACAGCATAATTTTCAACACCAGTTTTTTTACTTCTCCAATCCTTCCACTACCAATCAAATAACTGACTAACGTATTGGTTGCAGATGAAAAGCCCCAAAGAGGCAGCAAAGCAATCATGTAAAATGTCCTAAGCAAGTTAGAAGCTGCTAACGGAACCTCTCCCATATTTTCGACCATGGTAAAAAAGAAAAACCAACCTCCAAATGAAATTAAAAACTGCACCATTACAGGCGATGCAACTTTCAGAAGATTGAAAAGCACTTCTTTTTTGAAACCCGCGAAACGGGTAATAGAAAACGCTTTGATTTCCTTGTGAAACAATGTAAAAATCAGAAAAAAGCTCATGGCTGCAAATTCAGCAATAACTGAAGACAAGCCAGCACCAGCAATACCCATTTGAGGGAAGCCAAAATGTCCAAAAATCAAAGAATAATCAAAAAACACATTAACAGAAGCCAGGATAATACTATAAACAGCTATTACCTTAGTTCTCATGATACCGGTGTAAAAGCCCCTGAAAACAATATTTAAGTAGGCAAAACCAATCCCCCATATACGAAATGAAAGAAATGCATGAAGATTGAAGTATATCTCGTCAGATTTCACAATCATCCTGAGCAAAGAAGGTCCAAATAAAACCCCGGCCAAAAGAAATGCAAGCCCCAATAGCAACATAATAAAAAAAGTATGATACAGCACCTCTCCAATTTTATCAAGCTGCTTGCTACCATACCTTCGGGCAACAATAATCTGCATGCCAATACCCAACCCAAAACCAAGCATGACAAAAATGAGGTACATAATACCCCCCAATGCCACAGCTCCAAGCTGCACAGCACCCACATGACCCAAAAATGCAGTATTGATAATAGCTGTAATATTCTCAACTGCACTCCCGCCAATAATGGGAAGGCTTATTCTCAGAATGTCTTTAAAAGCAATTTTAGACTCCAATCGGAAAATATTTTTAAATTTACTGTTCAAAAGTACAATACCTGATTAAGAAACTGTACTTTTTGCTTTGAAAGCTTTAGTAATTAACCTAAATTTGTGATACTTAACTAACAATAACGAACCTTAAAAATCATTAACAATGAAAAAATATTTAATCTTATTATTGTGCCTGACTTACGGGATAAATAATGCCCAAACAGGCAACTTTGATACCCTCATGTTCAACATGTTTGACAAGCTTATTGCAGCTTCAAAAGTAAAAACCACAGCAAAAGTTGTAGTTTTGGGTTTTCAAGGCAATGGTAAAGATTATAAACAATATGACAGTTATCTTAAAACCATTGCAGCCATAAAAATGAACAAAGGCAAATTTAAACTTATTGACCAGTCAGCGGTTGAACAAGCCAAAAACAGCTCAGGGTGGAACCTAAGCAAAAAAAACGACCCTCAGGTCAATGAAGCTTTTTCGCAGGCTTTATTTGAAAAGTCCGGAGAATCATTTACACATATCCTTTATGGCGAAATTGAAGACATGAACGACAAGGTAAAAATCACCCTTAACCTTTTAAAAAACGAATCATTCACCAATGTAGCCAGTAATACTGAAATGATTGACGCCTGTGAACAAACTGATAAACTTTTGGGAAAAGCTGTTACCCATAAAAAAATGGCAGAAGATGTGGAACAACCAAAAGTAGCTCAGCAATCTGCTACCTCGTCTCAACCTTCAGACAGCCCAAAAGAAATTTCGACAAGCACTACAACCCGCGAATACGTTGTTAAAGAAACTACTACAGACCAAAAAGTTACCTACCGTGGAAGCACCGACCCATTGAAAGGTTTGAATGTAGCCCAGGAAAAAAAGACCATGCAAGTAGGTAATTATTATGCTTTAATCATTGGTATTGACAATTACAAAGGAGAATGGGCCAAGCTCAGTAATGCCGTCAACGATGCAAAAGCATTGGAAGACCTATTGAAGAAAAAATATAAATTTGACAGTTTCAGATCATTATATAACGAAAATGCAACAAGAGAAAATATCATTAAAGAATTAGAAAACCTTATTAAAAGTGTAAAAGAAAACGACAACGTATTGATTTATTATAGTGGACATGGCGATTTCAAACAAGAATTAAACAAAGGTTTTTGGGTCCCTATTGATGCTACCACCAATTCCACTTCACAATGTATCTCCAACAATGATATCCAGACCTATCTTGGAGGAATAAAGTCAAAACATACACTTTTGATTTCAGACGCTTGTTTCAGTGGCGACATTTTCAGGGGCAAAACCATGACCATACCTTTTGAAGAAACAGAAAAATACTATACAAAAGTTTATAACCTGGCCTCGCGCAAAGCTATTACATCAGGCGGTATTGAGCCTGTTATGGATGGCGGAAAAGACGGGCACTCTGTTTTTGCATATTATTTGCTCAAAACATTGAGCAACAACAACAACAATATGTATGACGCAAGCCAGTTGTTTGATGCTATCAAAATACCGGTAGTAAACAATTCTTCTCAGTCACCCAACTTTCAACCTATCAAAGATACTGGTGACGAAGGCGGACAATTTATCTTTATCAAAAAATAAACAAATTGCATCATCCATTAAATTTGTCAAAAATGGGAAAAACAGTATTTTCAAAAACAGTATTGAAAATACTGTTTTTCGTTATAATTGCTTTTAATACCGTGTTAACCGCACAATACAGGAATTTCAAAAGTTACAGTATAGATGCCGGTTTGCCCAACTCTAACATATACGCCATATACAATGATTCGAGAGGTGTACTTTGGATAGGCTCCGAAACCGGACTTTGCAATTTCAACGGATTGACATTCAAATATTACACCCGTAAAAATGGATTGCCCGGCAACTGGATAAGAGCTATTACTGAAGATAAATACGGCAGGATTTGGGTAGGGACAGATAACGGTTTAAGCATTTTTGACGGGAAAAATTTCACCAATTATGCCAAAATAAAAGATACTAACACTCTTACTATTTATACGTTTTTCAAAGATTCACGAGACAATATTTGGATAGGGACATCTGGACAAGGAGCCTATAAGGCTTCATTATCTAACAACAAAATAACATTTGTCCATTACAACGCCGATTCTGCAATTGAAGCCCCTCATATTTTTGGCATTGCAGAAGCAAACCATAAGATTTACCTTGGAAGTTTCGGTTATGGTATTTATGTAATTGATTCTAAAGGGGTCACCAATATTTCACAACCTGTTATACCTTCAAATCATATACTTTCTACATGGAGCAACAACTCCGGACAAGTATTTTTCAGCACATACAATGCAGGAGTATTCCAATTGAACAGTAAAACAGACAAAATTACAAGCTCATCTCAAATAAAGCAATACCCACCTGCCACTGATGACATGCAGGTATGGAAAGTGCTTACTGACAAGCAGAATAACTTATGGCTTGGCACAAATAATGCTGGTATAGGCAGATTATACCCTGATGGAATTTCATACATGGGTACCACAGCAGGTTTGCCATCTGATTTTATTTATACCATTTATCAAGACAATGAAAAAAACTTATGGTATGGAACATTAACAGGCGGTCTAATTCAATTTCTGGGCGATCATTTCTCGCATTTCAACAAGGACGATGGTTTGATCGACAATGTTACCAGCATTATCCAGCAACCAGACGGCACTTATTATTTAGGAACAACAAACGGGCTATATCATTTGGCGTTCAACAAAAATAAACCTGTCATAAAGCCATTTGACCGTTTAGGCGGGGTAAAAATCAATTCAATGCTTTATGACAAAAATGGCTATTTATGGATTGGCACAGGCTCTCATGGCGTTTTTGCCTATAGGGGGAACAGTTTAAAAATTTACAATTCAAACACAGGGTTAATCAACAATGAAGTTGTTTGCATATTCAACGACAGCCAAAACCGAATCTGGGTAGGAACCATAGGCGGCATCAGTATCATTAAAGACGATAAATTCTTTTCTTTTGACCTTACCCAATATGGTTTTAGCACCAATGAAATACAATGTATTGCAGAAGATAAAAACAAAGCCGTCTGGATTGCCACTTTAGACGGGCTCATAAAAATGAAAAACAACCAAATGATCAGCTACGATGAACAAGAAGGATTATTTGACAAAAAAACAAATACACTGACTTCTGATTATAACGGTAATATTTGGGTTGGAACATCGGGAGGAACTTTATACCGGATTAACCCAGATACCACAGTAAAAAAACCATTTATTGAAGTAGCCAACAGCTCGCACCTTAGTTGCAATTCCATATATTCTTTGCTTTTTTATGATCCCCAAATGCTCCTTTGTGGCACAGACAAAGGAATGGTTAAAATTTCGTTAGATGAACACAAGAAAGCAAAACAGTTTTTTAAATATGACCGTTCTAATGGATTTATAGGAGAAGAAAATATTCAAAATTCAATATACAAAGACAGACAAAACCAAGTATGGATGGGTACTGTAAAATGTTTGACCAAATATAACCCTAAACTTGAAGAGGCCAACACCAGCACCCCCCACTTGCAAATTGAAAAAATCAAACTATTCTTTAAAGATTATTATGCCGATACAACAAGCAAGAAACTTAACTACTTTAAAATCAAAGACTCTATTTCTTTTGCTTACAATCAAAACCACATAACACTTCAATTTAGCGGAATCTCGCTCCGTAACCCTTCAAAAGTTGAATATTCATATATGCTTGAAGGATTAGAGACTACGTGGTCGCCTCCCAGACAAACAAACGAAGCAGTATATGCCGGTCTTAAACCCGGAAAATACTGTTTCAAGCTGAAAGCAAGGGGCGAAAATGGCTTATGGTCTGCACAACCATTAACTTATTCATTTGAAATCAGGCCTCCATTTTGGATGCGCTGGTGGTTTTACTTAATATGTTCGATACTTGGCTTAACAATATTTTATACCTACGTTACCTGGCGAGAAAAGAAGCTTAGAGAGGACAAAGCCAAACTTGAACAAATTGTACTGGAACGAACTACAGAAGTTGTTAGACAAAAAAATGAAATTGAATCACAACGGGATGAAATTAGCAGACAACACGACATTGTACAAACACAAAATAAAGACATCACCGACAGCATCATGTATGCCGAGCGTATTCAAAAAGCATTGATGACTAAAAGTGTCGGATTGAACAAAGCCTTTAATGATTATTTTGTGCTGTTTCGCCCAAGAAACATCGTGAGTGGTGACTTTTTCTGGTTTGGCCAGGTAGGCAATACAACCTTTACCATAGCCGCAGACTGCACAGGACATGGTGTACCCGGAGCTTTTATGAGTATGTTGGGCATGAGCATGCTCAATAAAATTGTAATAGAACGTAACATTATCAGCCCTGCACAAATATTAAACGAATTGAGAAACGACATTATCTGCTCATTACAACAAAATGACAGCCAAAACCTCAATAAAGACGGGATGGACATTACCATTGTTGCCTTTGATAAAGAAAAAATGCAAATACATTTTGCCGGGGCAAACAACCCCCTCCTTTTATTAAAAAATGGTCAAATAATACAAACCAAAGGAGATAAAATGCCTGTAGCTATATATTTTGAGATGAAGGACTTTCAACAGCATACCTTTGATGTAAGCAAAGGAGACAGATATTATCTGATGTCAGATGGATATGAAGACCAGTTTGGCGGGCCTAATGGCAAAAAGTTTATGAGCAAAAGACTTAACGAACTTATCTTACAATTGGCAAATACCCCTATGGGCAAGCAGGAAAAATTATTCGCAGAAGCTTTTGAGCAATGGAAAGGCGATATTGAACAAGTTGATGATGTACTATTGATGGGGTTCGAAATTTGACCATTTTTTATCAACAACCATTGCCTTAATCAGCTTTTTTTATGATTTTACTTCAAAAATCTCTATATTTGAGCATTTTATAAAATTCAGATAATTTAAGAAAATGAAACACTCATGTTCTTGCGAACGCAAACACAATAGTAACAAAATAGCCAACATGGGCGTTTTCCCGCCAAAGACGGGACAAGCTATCATTCCTTAAAAATTAAATTCTATTATGATGAAAGTATTGACCTTTAAAACATGCCTTTTGGCCACAATTTTGCTGATCATTGCCACAAATAATCATGCCCAAAAAAAGCCCCAAAAAGGCTCAACCCAACCCCAACTAAAAGAAATTTTTGAAGATGCAGCTTTCTTTTATGAATCAGGAGATTACCGTGAAGCTTTATACAATTACCTTAAATTGCATGAAGCAATGCCCGATAATCACAATATCAATTTTCAGATAGGTATGTGTTATATAAATATACCGGGAGAAGAAACAAAATCATTGCCATACCTTGAAAAAGCATCTGCAAACATTAGCGCTAAATACAAAGCCAACACACTGGAAGAAAAAAAAGCCCCTTTATATGCCCTTTATTACCTAGGCAATGCATACCGCATTAATAATCAGCTTACTGAAGCCTTAAATGCATATAACAAATTCAGAAACAGCCCTAAGTTTGAAAGCACCTACAACTCTCAAATGGTGGACAATGAAATCGATGCATGTTCGAGAGCAAAGATTATCCAAGATCTGCCGGTAGATATAAAAGTTACCCCTCTCCCTTCTGTTATAAATACTGCCGGTACAAATAACCACGCCATAACAAACGTTGAAGGCTCTATTCTTATTTACGTTTCTGAATTAAAATTTTACAACGCAATTTTTGTTTCGTACAGAACAGACACAGGCTGGAGTACGCCTCAAAACATCAACCCTCAAATTGGCAATGACGGCGAATGTTATCCTACATGCATTTCATCAGACGGAAAAGAATTATTCATTGTAAAACAACAAAAAGGAAACAACGATCTTTATGTATCCGTGCTGAACGAAAACAACAAATGGAGCCTTATGAAACCGCTGAACAAAAACATCAATTCGTCCAAAAATGAAAGTGCAGCCACAATTTCTTCTGATGGTAAAATATTGATATTTAGCTCAGACAGAAGAGGAGGAGAAGGTAAACTCGACCTTTATCTGTCTA
Source organism: Bacteroidota bacterium (assembly GCA_029572965.1). Classification (GTDB taxonomy): domain Bacteria; phylum Bacteroidota; class Bacteroidia; order Bacteroidales; family DTGW01; genus JAKPQD01. The sequence goes on from JAKPQD010000383.1 coordinate 77,823, forward strand.
AAAAAGACGAAAATGGAGAATGGGGAAAACCTGTCAACCTTGGGAATAAAGTAAATACCCCTTCAAATGAAACCAACCCCATACTGTGCAACGATGATAAAATATTATACTTTAGTTCTGAAGGGCATTTCAACATGGGAGGTTATGACGTTTTCACAACAACAATGACAGACGATAACAAATGGGATGTACCTATCAACGCAGGTTACCCTGTTTGTACTACCGGAAATGACCTATATTATTATCCTTTCAACAAAGGGACAAAAGCTTTTAACTGCTTAACCAAAGAAGATGGCTTTGGTAAAGAAGATATATATGAAATAGAAAACTATACAGTAGAAAAAAACCTTTTAAGCGATAAAAAACCCCAGAAAATCCTTGTTAAAGACGAATATACCAAAGCAATTATTGGAGGGCTTTATGTAAATGACGAAGAAACTAAGAAAAAAGTTTTATCTTCATTACAAAAGTTAAGCCTTACCATCAACAACAGTAAGTAACTTTTATAAAACAAACATAAAAAAACCTGAAAAATGGATGCAATGAAAAAGGTATTGGTTTCAGTGGCCTTTATGGTTGTAAAAACATTAGCTTGTTATGGCCAGGAAGAAATAAACAGCTTAAAACTACTAACCAAAGCAGACATGCTCATGTTTAATGGCCAAAACGATGAAGCTGCCAATATTTTAAAACAATTACTTAACAAAGACCCTGAAAACAAGTACCTTAATTTTCAAATAGGCTTAACTCTTGCCGGAAAATCAAAAGACAGCTATAAAAACTTTCTAAAAGCGTATAATGTTCCAGATAACAATTTTGGACAGAACCCGGTTTTTATAACAGTTGGAGAAAAAAGCACATTTACTGATTCTACTTCAAATTCAAAACCATTCAATTTATCTTCAGGTTTTAAATTTGATTTAAAAAAACCATACAACAACATCTGCATATCAAAAGACTTTACACGCATTGTCTTTATTGACCTTACCTCCTCTGAAAATAAGATTTACTTCATACAAAAGAAAGGAAACGAATGGTTAAGCCCTGCAGATATTACCTCACAGCTTGGCTCAACAGGCGATTTTTACCCATCTTCATTCAGCGCCGACGGCAAACGGCTGTACTTTACCAAATTCGATGCATTTGGAGGAACAATATATGTTAGTACCTTTGATGGTAAGACGTGGCAAACATTGAAAAAACTAAACAGCAATATCAATTCGGGATATAGCGATACACATCCCTATGAAACAGAAGACGGCGTTTACTTGTATTTTGCCAGTAGTCGTCCAGGAGGTTTTGGAGGCATGGACATTTATTTTTCTGTTAAAGTCAATGGAGAATGGAACAAAGCCATCAACCTTGGCGCTGTCATAAACTCCAATTTTGACGAAGATTATCCGGCTCTTGTCAATAAAGACAATTGTCTGCTTTTTTCTACCATGTCCATTTCAAAAGGAAAAAACAAAGCCGAAATATGCAAAGCATACAGAATTGACGACACTCAATGGTCTGAGCCCGAAGCTTTAGGTTTTCCATTCAATACCCCTGAAGACGACTATTCGTATAGCCCGCTAAACTTATATAGCCTTAATTTTTTATACAACAATATATTACGTAAAAATAATTCTAATATAAAACAACCCAATACAATATTGTTTGAAACGAAGGTAATGACCAATAAACACCCGGCATCAAATTATTCAATCTTCATCAACTCATTATCAAGCAAAGACTTTACAAAGATTGCCGAGACTAACAACAATGGCATTGCCACCTTTAGTCTTCCAGAAGGTATATATCAGCTGTCTTATAAAGGTAGTAATATAGCTGAAAAAAACATGCACATCATTGTACCATCAATTTTAAAAAATGACACAGCCTTTATAAACATTGAAATAGCAGACAGCCCCCAAAAAGAAAACTCACCTGCAAATATCTGGAAACAATAATATGCCATTACTCGAAAACGAATTATTATTATTACGGGCACCTGAACCTACAGATATAGATTTCCTTTATCATTGGGAGAATGATACCGATATATGGCAAACAGGTATTACCCATTCGCCATTTTCAAAATTTACCCTTTCTAAATATCTTGAAACAGCCCATTTAGACATTATTGAAGCAAAACAGCAACGCTTTATCATCGTTTTGAAAAGTACAAAAAACAAAGCCATTGGCACAGTTGACATTTTTGATTACGATATTTTTAATAACCGTGCAGGAATAGGAATACTTATAGCAGAAAAACAAGACAGACAAAAGGGGTATGCCTTCAATACCTTAAAACTAATTTGCGAGTACTGTTTTTCAACATTAGATATGGTTCAACTATATTGCAATATAGACACCACAAACACATCAAGTATCAATCTGTTTGAAAAAATTGGCTTTGAGGCCATAGGTGTAAAAAAAAAGTGGACCAGACGCAATGATGGGTACCATGACGAATTACTCATGCAAATAATTAACCCAAAGTACCGCTAATCAATTCGTAAGCTGGGATATTATTAAAAAATTCTATCTTTTGCCCCAATGAAGGCTGCCGAAAACAAAAGTGTTCCAACCCATTAGTAACAATAAGATAAGGAGCATTAAGCTTCATATTATAAACAATTATCTGGTCAAAAGTCTGCTGGCAAATTTCTATTTGAGCAGCTTTACATTCAACCAGCAATGCAGGTTTCCCTTGTTTGTCAAAAACCACAATATCTGAGCGCATTTTGTTGTCGTTAAGCTTAATTGGAGTTTCAAGGGCAATTAACCCCTGGGGATACTGAAGATGAAACAATAAATAATGCAGAAAACTTTGCCGTACCCATTCTTCAGGAGTAAGGTAAACATATTTCTTTCGCAACACATCAAACACATAAATCTTACCATTTTGCTTTCGCAATGTAAAATCAGCTACAGGTAAGTTAAGTGCCGGAAATTTCATTCTGAAGATTAGAATATGATTATTTTTGCTGTAAAGATAATATAGCCAAAAACAAAATAGCCATTGATGAAAGAATATGATGAAATATTAAACGAGCTTAAAAAAAAGATATACAAACCAGTCTATTTTTTTCATGGTGAAGAACCTTATTACATGGACCGGCTTACAGAATATATTGCAGGAAACATCCTGACAGATGCTGAAAAAACTTTTAACCAAATGGTTTATTACGGCAAAGATACCAGTATTGACAAAATATTAGACGCAGCCCGCCGCTTTCCTATGATGGCAAACAACCAGGTTGTTATTATTAAAGAAGCCCAGGAACTTCAGCATATTGAAAAGCTCATCCCCTATTTTGAAAAGCCCCAGCCTTCTACAATACTGGTTATTAATTATAAAAAGAAACTTGATAAACGAACAAAACTTGCTACCTTAGCAAGTAAGCACGTAAGCTTTGAGACAAAAAAAATACCTGATTACAAAATTGTCGAGTGGATAAATAATTATCTCAAAAAAAGTGGTTATAATATCGGACCGGAGGCTTCTCAACTTTTGGCCGACCATATTGGTGAAGATTTGAGCCGTATTGCCCATGAGCTGGATAAGCTTATGCTGGTTATCCCAAAAGACAGCAAAACAATTACCAAAGAGCTTATCGAACAAAATATCGGGATAAGCAAAGACTATAATGTATTTGAGTTGCAAAAAACACTTGGAACTAAAAACCATTTAAAAGCTAATCGGATTATCGAGTATTTGGGAGCAAATCCCAAAGCAAACCCGCCCTACATAATAATTTCAGTTTTGTTTAAATTCTTTTCTAATCTGTTAATTTATCATCACCTCGACAATAAGTCGCCACAACATGTAGCTTCAAGCTTAAGCCTTTCGCATGTTTTCTTTGTAAAAGAAGTTGAAGTTGCTGCCCGAAATTATTCAGTTCAGAAAATTATCACCAATATTTCAATACTGAGAGAATATGATTTAAAAACAAAAGGTATAGGAAGTGTAAATACTCCACCTTACGAGCTAATGCGCGAGCTACTTTTTAAGCTGATGCACTGATTATTCTTCCGACTTTGAAAAATATCCGCCCAAAGCTTCCAGTTTATCTAACAACTTAAGCAAGAGCCTGAAATATAGTACCAAAAACAACAAAACCGTTGTCAGCCAAATTACAATCACGTTGACCCAAAATGTGGACATATACACCCCAAAAACCATCTTACGAGGAGCATAAAAATGAGCTTTTATAAATGGAGAGGTAGGATCAAGATAAATAGGGTCTAGTTTCTGTATCAGTTCACCTTTATATTCGATAATACGTGAAACTTCATTAGTATTTGTTACAAACTCTTCTAAAGACTCATTAGCACAACGCCTTTTTAACTCAAGAAATTGTTCGCGCATTGCTGGGGTCTGTTGTGCCATGTTTACAATCTCATCTTTCTCACTGTTGGCTTTATTAAATAGCTTTATGTAATACCGGTTTAATTGTTCAAGATAAGTCAAAGCATCTTCAATTGCTGCATCATTAATTTTCTCAGGGGTAAGCTCCTCAAGATGTATATACACCACTTTAGGGTTTGCTTTTAACTCTTTGCCAATCTCATTTTTCAACACAACTAAAGCATTAGCTACCTCATCTTTATACTCAGGACGCTGATAATGGCTTTTTATCATTTCCAACTTATTCTTAAGATTGATAATCCAATAGTCTTTTTTGAAACTGGCAATGCTCATAGCTTTGTTGTACTTATAAAACTGCCGGTTATAGTCATTTTCAATAAATTGGTAAACTGCCAAAGCTTCATATCCCCAACGAGCTGTAATTATCTCCCCATAAAAAGGGATAGAACTTGGTGATGATATTAAAGGATTAATCTTTTCGTACTTTACAATGATACCACTCAAAATAATCTGAGGAATAACAAGAAACGGAATAAGCATATAAATGGTAACTACCGTTTTGAAACTATCTGAAATTACCAACCCCATAATATTAGATGAAACCCACGCACTAAACAAAACTATCCAGTATTGAAAAAACATTCCGTGAATTTCTATAATACTATTTCCGACCAAAACAAAAGTTAAAGCCTGAATAGCAGAAATTATTGTAAGTACAGCTGCCTTAGAAAACAAATAACTTCCCCAGCTGAGGTTTAAAAATGCTTCCCTTTTGAGAATCTTACGATCTTTGATTATTTCTTCGGCACTATTGGTCAAGCCCATAAATATTGCCACAATCACAGACATAAAAATGTAAACCGGGACATTGCTATTTTTAAAAAAAGTATAACCCAACTGGTTAGAAATATCTACGTTATAATACCTGATAATAAACGCCAGAATAAAAGCCAAAAGTGGGGCCTCTAAAAAAGTAACTACCAGATACTGCGTATTTGAAAGCTTTGACAAGATATCTCTTGTCATAAAAATTAAAAACTGCCTTAATTTACCGGGAATTTTGAAGTTGATTGGAGGCAGGTCATTGTTTAGCCCTTTTTCTTTATCTCCATTGTGAAAACTTTCTTTAAAGAAAGTAGCCCATTGCTTAGGGGATATCTTACGGGCCAGTGTTTCTTGTCCATACTCATTCAAAACCCTTGATTCTACTATATTAAATATTTGCTCTGGATTGACATTCCCGCATGTATGACATTCACTTTCGTTCCAGTTGGCATGATGTATCCGGGACTTGAAATACATGATACTCTCGATAGGGTCTCCATTGTATATAAGGTAACCACCCGTATCCAGAATAAGCAACTTGTCAAACATTTTAAAAATGTCGGAGGAAGGCTGGTGGATAACCACAAATACCAATTTTCCTTTCAGCGTAAGCTCTTTGAGCAAATCGAGGATATTTTCCGAATCGCGCGACGAAAGCCCTGAGGTAGGCTCATCAAGAAACAATACTGCTGGTTCGCGAATAAGTTCAAGCGCTATATTGAGCCTTTTACGCTGCCCTCCGCTAATTTTTTTATTCAAAGGAGAACCTACCTGAATATGCCGGATTTCATATAACCCCAGGTTAACCAAAGTTTTATTTACAATATCGTTGAGCTGTTCTTCGGTATAATTATCAAAACACAAACGGGCATTATAATACAAGTTTTGAAATACTGTAAGCTCTTCTATCAATAAATCATCTTGCGAAACAAAACCAATAAGCCCCTCTATCTTTTCCTTATGGGTATGAATGTTATACCCATTGATTAAAACTTCTCCAGATGTTGGAGGGTTAGTACCATTCAACACATAAAGCAAAGTTGACTTCCCGGCACCACTGGCTCCCATAATACCCACTAACCTGCCTGACTCTTCACTAAAACTCAAATTATGCAAACCAATTTTTCCGTTGGCAAATTTGTATTCAATATTTTTGGCTTCAAATAAAATACGCGATTTGAGTCGTTCTTCATTGTAACGGGCAACAATATCACTATAATACAAAGGTTTTATTTGTGGATTGCGTATAGATGAACCATAGTTAAACACATACGCACGGTCTTCAAGAATAATCTGGCCATTGAGATAAAGCTCATTTTGCCCAATATACCGCAGAAAATACATATTAGCCGAAGAAATGAACAATATTCTCATCTGCCCTGTAAAGGCCTCTACTTCTAAATGTTTTACATAGGGATGAAAAAAGTTTGATTCGCTGTCAACAATCAATATTCTTTCATTATTGGGGATGTTGCTGAAATCATGAATTACAAATTCTTTGATTTCATTATATTCTTCTAACGAAATATGAAACGAGTCGGCTATGGTATCTATAAATTCTATCTCCTGTTGCGAAACTTCAACGCTATCAATCCTGACAAAGTCAAAAAGTTGAAAAAGAACAATTAGCTTTTGCTCCTGAGTAAGCTCTTCGTTAATTTTATTGGCTATTTTGAGCACTTTAACAGAACTGGCCGAAATAATGCTCCGATGCTTTTCTGTATCGCGTGTTTTATCTTGTTGAGTAAAATAAAAACCATCAAAAATTTTTAAATATTCCTGAACAAGCTCCTCATTTAATAACCTGAGTAAAAATGATTGTACAACTGTCCTCCTGTCTGTTGAATTACTTTCGGGCCTCGCAATAATTGCGAATAATTGCATCAAAGCTTTAAGTATCTGTTCGCTCATTTTTTAGCTTTATCCTCTTTAATTCCAATTGTCAGATCAAATGTAAAAGTATTTATATTTTGCTTATCTCCAACTTCAATAAGTAAATAACCTGCAATATTTGCATCAAATTTCAAATCCAGCAATGACGAATAATTGTCACAGTTTTTTGAATAAATCAGGTTATTTTCAATGTCAAAAACAGAAATTTTATAATTCTTGACTACATTGCTGCAAACCACAACTCTATATACAAATCCTTCAAAAAAAGTAAAATATGCCTTTCCTTTTAACCCTTCTTTAATCTTCAACACGTGTTGCTGTCCATCCAAAATATAATCTTTGAGCATATCACTGGTGCTTTTAAAACAATCTCCGGCACACAAATATGTGGAACAACTAATGAATAATATAAAAAGATATTTGAACATTGGCTATTTTATGAGGTTATTTTATTTCTCAATTCTTCTATTTCTATCAATATATTGTTAAGTGTCTTTTCATTGCCCAAAATTTTACAACTATTCAATATATGAATTACCCCTTGGCCCACTGTTTGTACAGCTTTATTTTTATAGCTATATTTTATATCCACCACATCAAAGTCATAAGCTATTTCTATCAAATCGTCCACAATTTCACTCACATCATCAGACTTATTGTAATAAGGTGAAAGAAAACGGATGAGGTTTTCAAGGACAAACTTTTGTTGATACATGAAAGTCAGCAATTCCTTATCTGGTTTTTTTTCATAAGCTTTTGAAAGAAGATAAAAACTTTCTATCCAACCTCCGGCAACAATCAATGCTGCTGACTGCTGTCTTGCATTATCTTTAAGAAAAATATCGGCATTTTCAAATATTTTGGATAAAAATATCGCCAAAGAATCCTGATCATTAACTAGTCTCCTGATATTTTCAAAAACCTCTTTTGTAATAACAGTATTAAGGCCCAACCCATTCACTAAATAATTGACGGCACTAAGATATTCTTCGTTTTTTTCAGATAATGTATAAAGGTTTAAATAAGCCAAATCTACAGCTATAACCCCAAGATTGAGGGCTTTTTGATTAGAAGTGGTGAAGTTTTCAACAGCATTGAGATCTAAGGTCAATGATCGATCAGGATAAATGCCTTTTTTCTTAAAATACAAATTGCTAAACTGTGGAGAAGGAATACAAAACACAGCGTTATCATATTCTTTGATAACATCAACAGAATCTGCTTCAAATTCGGCTACCTCTTTGTTTACATTTTCAGAAGGATGGTTATTACATCCTGTAACAAGCAAAAATACAAGAAAAGCAATATAAATTGTCTTATTCATTACGCTTTGGGGTAAAATAGATTGTCACTCCAAAAATAATGAAAATATTGAAACAGGCAAATATCCATTTCGACAAGTAATTACTTACCAGTAATTTTAAACTCTACCCTTCGGTTTTTAGCTTTTCCTTCTTTAGTATTGTTGGGAGCAATAGGTTGTTTAGGCCCATATCCCTCAAAGGTCAATCTTTCCTGCTCAATGCCATTGGTAACCATATAGGTTACAACCGCCTTGGCCCGGGCTTGTGAGAGTTTAATATTAGCAGCCATTGCTCCAACATTGTCTGTATGGCCAGATATTTCAAGCTTCAATGATGGATTTTCTTTCATAAAAGCTATTACTGCTTCAAGTTGCTGGAATGACTCTTCTTTCAATGTAGCTTTACCAGTTTCAAAGAAAATATTTTTCAATACAACTTTTGCCCCAATACTCAATTCTTTGAGCGCAAAATCTTTACGTACAACATCTTTTACAGAATCTTTCAAGTTAACCATATCAAGGTAAAAAAGATAGCCTTTGGCATTGATTTCAACCCCAAAGCTTTTCTTTTCAGGGAGCTTTGCCGAATAATTACCGATAGAATCACTTATAACAACAGCTACCACCTGTGATTTTTGCGAATCAATAAATTGGATCTTGGACATTATCCCTTTTTTGCTATCTGCATCATACACCTTACCCATAATAACAACAGAGGTATCTACCGTAAAATATTGAGGTAAACGGTCTAATAATCCTGGGGTTGGATATATGGCATAACCTGCAGGGCTTTCTCCTGCTGGCATATCAAATTCTTTCTCGGCGCCTATATATATAACACGATAAATGTCGCGGCCTCCATTAGATTTTTCACGATTGGCAGACAAATAACCAAACTTTCCATTTGAAGACATTGAAAAATAGAGATCATCGTCTGGAGTATTGATTGGATATCCAATATTTTCAGGCTTTGACCAATCCGGTATATTTACTAAAGAGGTACTGAAAATATCATAACCTCCCATAGACTCATGACCTTTTGACGAAAAATATAATGTTTTTCCATCATGAGAAACCCAAACAGCGTCTTCGTTATAAGGAGTATTAACAGTAGCCCCCATATTTACGGGTTTTGAATAATCGCCTTTTGAATCTCGGACACAATAATAAATATCCTTGCCCCCAATAGAACCTTTGTAGTCTTTATCACTAACAAAAAACATCATCTTCCCGTCTGGGGTAAATGCAACTGATGTCTCGCGCCCTTTGCGCGAATTAATTTTTGGAACTGCTTTAATTCTGGACCATTCTAAATCTTCTTGTTCAGAATAACCTATGGTTCCATTTTTTTTGCTTTGATAAAAGTAAAGCTTTTTATTGTCAGGCGAAACAGCAAGCATCCCTTCGCTTTTGCGGGTATTAAACTGGTCAAAAGGCTGTGCCAGAGACCAATCGCGGCCTCTACGCTTTGAAATATAAATATTTTCGCCATATTTATTATCAGCAGCATTAAGTTTGTTGTTTTTTCTGGTCAGGCGGCGGGTTGTAAAATACATGGTTTCTTCCTTGCTGTCAAAAACAGATGCGTAATCATCATACTCAGAATTAATATTTTTGCCGAGATTTTGCACTACAACTCTTACGGGCTTAGTAATTAGATCTTTTCCATTCTCGCACTCTTGCATACACCTGTCAATGTTGACCGTAATAGTTTTAAGTTTTCGTTTGGGGGTACTGGCCAAAAACAACTTGTATTCTTTTATAGCATTGTCAAAATCGTAGTTCATATGATAAGCCCGTGCCAATTGAAAATGAATGTCCCAAACCAGGTTATTGTCTATCTGAAAAGCTTTTTGCAGATATTTAATCGCTTCGGGTTTGTCATCTGTGTATAAATAGCATACCCCAATTTTATAATTCAGAGCTGCATTTTTATCGTTGTAAGTGTATGCTTTCAGATATTGCTCGCGGGCCCGCCGATATTCAGCTATTCCTTTTTTATAATATTTATCGCCAGATTTCACAGCTTTCCAGGCTTCTTTAAACTTGGTTTCGACAGTAAAAAACTGAGATTTTTTGATTTTCACATTCTCCTGGGTAAATGTAAAGCATACATTGACGCTGGCGATCACAATGGCTAAACAAATCTTTTTAAAACCTGATGATATTGTCATATTAAGCAAGTTTATTTACATTCATTATTGTATAATTCAGCACTGGCATTTCCAAGCTCGGCTGCTTTTTGCCAATCAACACATGAGCCGTCGAGGTCACCTGTGAGCTCTTTAGAAAGCCCCCTGTTAAGATAAGCACTGGCGTTGTCTGATTGCAGTTTTATAGCAGCATTATATTGTTCAATAGCTTTGTTATTGTCGCCATTTTTAGCACAAACATTGCCAAGTCCGACGTAAACTAAAGGATAATCAGCATTTAGCAGTTGTGACTGCTTGAAATCTTCGTTGGCTGCATCATAATTTTTCATTTTGAATTTTGCACAACCTCTATTGTAAAAAGCGAGATAATTTTTACTTTGTTTTTTAATTAAAGCATCCAAATCAGCAATAGCCCCCTGAAAATCGCCAGAGCGAATCTTAGCAACAGCCATATTGTTCAATGCTGCCAAAAAAGTAGAATCAGACTGCAATGCCTGACGAAAATCATACAAAGCCCCCTGATATTCTTCTTTAGATAAACGTACAATGCCTCTCTCGAAAATAGCCAAAGTAAAGTTTGGTTTCAAAGCAACAGCCTTAGAAAAATCATCTATGGCCTCCTGGTATTTTTTAAGTTTATAATTGACTACACCTTTGTAATAAAGGACTTCAGGCTGTTCATAAAAATTTTGAGTAGCCTTTAAAAACAATTCTCCAGCTTTTTGCAAACTATCATCTGAATAATACAAATAACCTAATGCATAATAACACTCCCCTAATTTGTTGTCTAACAAAACTGCCTGATTGAAATCGGCATAAGCCCCAGCTTTGTTTTTCATTTGAAATTTGACTTTCCCTCTTTGCAACAATGCCAATGCAGACTGAGGGTTGAGCTGCACAGCTTCATTGAAAAACTGAAGCGCCACGGAGTAATTAGCAGTTTTTAAAGCATCAACCCCTTTGTTATAAGCAGCTGTAGCTTTCTTGTTTCTTTGCATTTTATCAATATCATTACCTGATAATGCCTGTCCATTAATGCTTAACCAGCCAATGACAATAAAGGCAAAAAAAAGACCAATTTTTTTCAGGAGGTTCATATTATATTAATTAAAATTTGCTACAAATTAAAATATAAATGACTCATTTTTACTTGAAAATAACAGTAAACACTTTTTAAAACCAGCAAAAACAAATCATCAATAATTGATAAATATAAAAAAAATAATTTACTTTGAAATATTAAATGAACGAACTAAAGGTTTTTTCATTTTTAAAGTTATAAAAAATATTGTACATTTGTTACAATCAGAAGGGTAATGCAGACAGATTTGACATATATGAAAAGCATGTTTGGCGACAACAAAAAGGTGTTGAAAGAAATGATTGACATCTTTGCCGAGCAGGTGGTTGAAATTTCAGAACAAATGGACCATGCTTTTGAAAACAAAGATTATGTTACTCTTGGCAAGCTTGCGCACAAAGCAAAAGCTTCTGTGTCGATGATGGGAATGAAAAACATGGCAGCTATGCTTAAAGAGCTTGAGCTTAATGCCTCTGAAGGCAAATATACAGAAACGTTCGAAGCTACAGTTACACAATTTAAAAATAGTTGCTCAATTGCTGTTGAAGAACTTTATAATTTTTTAGAAAAGGAATAATTTAAAACTATAATACCATGATTAAAACGGAAAAAATCAACAACGTTATCGTTGTTTCCTTTAATAACATCACGAGACTTAACGCCCTGGTTGCAGAGCCTGTTAAAGAAGAAATCAAAAGCTTGTTCAATAAACCAAATACGAAGATGATACTCAACCTTGAAGGAGTACAATTTATAGACAGCTCAGGATTTGGGGTATTTCTTTCGGTCATGAAAGTAGCTAATAACAATTACGGGGCTTTTAAAATTTGCAACGTAGGGAACGAAGTTATGGAGCTGTTTAAGCTATTACAGTTGCACAATGTATTTGAAATTTATCCAACCGTGGATGATTGCTTAAAACATTTCAACAATTAAATAATATTGAAAAAACTTACCAATGAATATCAAAATATAATAAAGTGCCCGTTACAACTGACGGGCACTTTTATTTTACTTATCTTCAGGCTTTATATTGCTAAAAAACAATGTAAAAAAATATTAGGTTTATCGGGGAAAATACATTCAAAGGGAGATAAAAGACGCTTAGGTTATGCTTTTAAAGTTGTAGGGATAGTTGGATATTTTATAGAATGTATTACTAACAAACCTCTAAGCCAAAATAGTAAGAAAAACCTGATTATCTCAGGAGCGTTAACGCCAATATTTGATGATTATTTCGATTCAATTAACACCTCTGTTGAAAGTATTAATTTAAAAATAAAAGTCAAAGATTTGACGAATAGTTTAAGATTTGACGAAGCTTCCAGAAGCTTTTTTTCCATTTTGCAAGAAAAAACATCTCATACAGAATTTGCAGGACATCTTGAATCTGCTATACACTGGCAAATAGAAAGTACCAAACAAAAAACAACTAAAGACACCTTAATACTTGAAGAAATAACAATAAATAAAGGAGGTTCAGCTTTTACATTTTTTGCATCCTGCACTGATTATAACCTTAAAGAAAAGCAAATAAATGCTGTGTATAATTTTGGGGCATTTATTCAACTCGTTGATGATATTTTTGATATTTATCAGGATGAAAAAGAGGGCATAAATACATTAGCAAGCATAAACATTGACAATTTAAAAGAAATTAGCAGGATTCTTACCGAATTTATAGCCAAATCATTTGATAACATAACTATAACCAACAATAAAAACAAGCTTGCAAGATTATATGCCTTATATGCCTTTCCAGCATATTACTACTTACATTATCTTTCAGAGATGTCAACAAAAAAGGACTTTTGGGATGCATCCGGAAAGCTAAACGAGAAATATAGCTGGAAAGGCTGGACAATGCCACATATAATGAAGTTTATATGGTATATGTTTTCTAAGAAGAATTTTTATCAATAACCATCCCAAGTTTCAATAAAATCATTCTTTTGCGACGGGAAATACATACCCTTTTCACTTTTACACCTTACTCCGTCGCTAAAATACATGCTATACCATTACCCCGGCATGAATGCCGGGGCTACAAATATTTAATCCCTCCGGGATTTTCTACCTTAAAACAGGTTTACATACCCAAATTTATCCTTTCCTGAAAACCAAGTCTTCGCCAAAACTATCAACCAATATTTTATCGCCACGTGTGAAAGAACCATCAATAAGCTTTTTAGAAAGCTCGTTGAGCAAATACTTTTGCAACAAGCGTTTTACAGGTCTTGCCCCATAATGAGGGTCGTACCCTTCTTTTGAAAGCCACTCTATTGCAGGTTCTGTAAGTTCGAGCTCAATACCTGTTCCTTCCATATGTTCTGCCACTTTAGCAAACTGTAATTTTACAATTTCAGCAATATCAGCCTCTGTTAAAGGGGCAAACATGATAAGGTCATCGATACGGTTAAGAAACTCTGGCCTGATAGTTTGCTTCAAGAGATTCATTACATCAATAGAAAGCCTGTCGAGAACCATTTGGCGGTTAGAGCGGTTCAACTCGTCAATTGCATCCTGGATAATATGCGAACCAATATTAGAAGTCATAATGATAATGGTATTTTTGAAATTGACCACCCTTCCTTTATTGTCTGTCAAACGGCCTTCATCAAGCACCTGAAGCAAAATATTGAAAACATCAGGGTGGGCCTTTTCAATCTCATCCAAAAGTACAACAGAATAAGGTTTATGGCGAACAGCCTCAGTAAGTTGGCCCCCTTCATCATACCCGACATAGCCCGGAGGCGCACCAATAAGGCGCGAAACCGTATGACGTTCCTGATATTCGCTCATATCAATGCGGGTCATCATATTTTCATCATCAAAGAGAAACTCAGCCAATGCCTTCGCCAATTCAGTTTTTCCAACCCCCGTTGTACCAAGGAAAATGAAAGAGCCTATTGGCCTTTTCGGGTCTTGCAGCCCGGCACGACTACGCCGGACAGCATCGGCCACAGCCTGAATAGCTTCGTGTTGCCCTACAACCCTTTTATGCAGCTCATCCTCGAGATGAAGCAGTTTATCTTTCTCGGTTTGTAACATTTTATTTACCGGGATGCCAGTCCAACGGGCAACAATCTCGGCTATATCTTCAGCTGACACTTCTTCTTTGATCAAAGCCCAATCTGCCTGCTGCTTTACCAGCGATTCCTGTAATTGAGCAATAGCCTGTTCTGCTTCTTTTATTTTACCGTAACGAAGCTCAGCAACCTTGCCATAATCGCCCTGACGTTCGGCCTGGTCAGCTTCAAACTTAAAAGATTCAATAGCCTGCTTGTTCTTCTGGATAGCATCAATGATATCCTTTTCGGCCTGCCATTTAGCCCGCATTTGTTTGCGTTCTTCGTCCAAATCGGCAATATCTTTAGAAAGCAAGGCTATTTTTTCATTATCACCTTCACGTTTAATGGCCTCGCGTTCAATCTCAAGCTGTTTTATCCTTCGCTCAATATCATCAATTTCTTGCGGTACAGAGTTCATCTCCAGACGAAGCTTAGATGCAGCTTCATCTATGAGGTCAATAGCTTTGTCCGGCAAGAAGCGGTCTGTAATGTACCGTTGCGAAAGCTCAACAGCAGCAATGATAGCCTCATCCTTGATACGTACCTTGTGATGGTTCTCATACCTTTCTTTCAACCCACGCAAAATAGAAACAGCGCTGAGCTTGTCAGGTTCATCAATGACAATCACCTGAAACCTGCGTTCGAGGGCTTTATCTTTTTCAAAATACTTTTGATATTCATTTAGCGTAGTTGCTCCAATGGCGCGCAAATCACCACGAGCCAAAGCCGGTTTCAGAATGTTTGCAGCATCCATAGCCCCCTCACTCTTTCCTGCCCCAACAAGGGTATGAATTTCATCAATAAACAGCACTATATCCCCATTGCTGGAAACCACTTCATTGATTACTGACTTTAGACGTTCCTCAAATTGGCCTTTATAGCTTGCCCCGGCAATCAATGCCCCCATATCTAATGAAAATATGAGCTTTGTTTTCAAATTTTCAGGTACATCGCCACTAACAATACGGTGAGCAAGGCCTTCGGCAATAGCTGTTTTGCCTACGCCAGGTTCGCCAATAAGAATAGGGTTGTTTTTGGTCCGGCGCGATAAGATTTGCAAAACACGACGAATTTCTTCATCACGGCCAATTACTGGATCAAGCTTACCCTTTTTAGCCCTGTCATTAAGATTTATAGCATATTTATTTAATGCATCAAAAGTATCATCGGCATTGCTTGATGTTACTTTAGCGCCTTTACGCATTTCCTGAATGGCTGTATGCAATGTTTTTTCGTCGAGGCCTGCATCTTTAAGCACCTGAGCAACTCTATCTGTTATAGTGAGCAAACCATAAAGGATTGACTCCACTGAAACAAACTCATCACCTAATTTCTTTGAATGATCCAATGCTTTCTGCAACGCTTTTATAGCATCTGAAGACAAATACTGGTCAGCTCCACTAACTTTGGCATACGAATCAATGATTTTATCAACAACCTGAGCTAACATCTGAATATTGACACCACTTTTCTTAAGCAAGTGAACGGCAATACCATCAGACTTATCCAACATACTTTTAAGCAGGTGCGCAGTATCTACGGCCTGATTATTCTTATTCTGCGCAATAAGAGTAGCATCCTGAACTACTTCCTGCGCCTTTATTGTAAATTGATTGAGGTTCATAATACTTATTTTGTTTATCTAAGTTAGTACAAAATAAGCACCAAATAATAAAATAAGTCAAAATGTCATAAGTTAATGAAAAATATAGCCATTATGTCATATTTAAATTTTTCGACTTTTAAATGATGTAAAATGAAAAAGCCTTAGGCCAACTCACTGAGCTCCATCCAACGCTCTGTTTTAGCATCAATTTGCTGACAAACTTCAGAAAAGCGATTGCTTTTTTCTATAACTTCAGAATTATTGAGAGCTCCTGAAGCTAAAGCAATTTCCAGTTCTTTCTTTTCCGATTCGAGTTTTTCAATTTCGACAGTTAAAGCATCAAACTCACGCTGTTGTTGATAGCTAAGCTTCTTTGGACGGGATGTAGCTTTAGGCATAGTTGGCTGTGGTGCATCTTTCTTGACTTTTGGTTCTTCTATCTGTTCATTAGCCAATTTATATTCACGATAATCGGAATAGTTGCCCGGAAAGTCCCGAATAACGCCATTCCCTTCAAAGACAAACACATGATCTACCAGCTTGTCCATAAAGTAGCGGTCGTGCGATACGATTAGCACACAACCCTTGAATTGCTGAAGATATTCTTCAAGAATATTCAGTGTAACAATATCCAGGTCGTTGGTAGGTTCATCGAGAATCAGGAAATTAGGGTTCTGCATCAAGATGGTCATCAGATAAAGCCTGCGTTTCTCGCCCCCACTAAGTTTATAAATAAACGAATGCTGCACCGGAGGGGGAAAAAGAAACATATTGAGCAGTTGCGAGACATTGAGCTGATTGCCATCACGCATTGTAACCACCTCTGCAACTTCTTGGGCAACGTCAATTACCTTCATTTGCTCATTGAAGTTAAGCCCATCCTGCCTGTAATAGCCTATTTTCAAGGTTTCACCGTGTTCAACAATTCCATTATCCGGTTTTAACGAGCCAGTAAGGAGGTTTAACAACGTGGTTTTCCCAGTCCCATTAGGCCCGATAACACCAATCTTTTCAAAAGCTGCAAATTTGTATGAAAAGTCATTGATAATATTAAGCGAACCAAACTTTTTCGAGACATGTTCTGCATCAATCACCTTAGCCCCCAGGCGCGAGCCTTGGAAGTTTATATTGATTTCTTTATTCGATTTTTGCTTAAAAGCCTGTTCCTTGACATCTTCAAAAGCATCAACCCTGTACTTTGCCTTTGTTCCACGGGCCTGAGGCATTCGGCGTATCCATTCAAGCTCTTTTCGGTATAAATTGCGTGCTTTATCAATATTGACCTGTTCAATTTCTAATCTTTCAGCTCGTTTTTCAAGAAAATAACTATAATTTCCTTTATAATGAAAGACTTGCTTATTGTCTATTTCCAAAATCTCGTTACACACCCTGTCGAGGAAGTACCTATCGTGAGTAACCATCAGCAACGTACTACAATAGGTTTGCAAATATTCCTCAAGCCATTCAATCATATCCAGGTCAAGGTGGTTTGTAGGCTCATCTAAGATAAGTAAATCAGGGTTTTGCAACAAAACATTAGCCAAAGCTACACGTTTGCGCTGTCCTCCAGATAGCTGGTTCATTTTCTGCTCAAGGTTGAATATTTTTAGCTGGCCTAGGATGCGTTTCATTTTTGCCTCAAAATCCCATGCCTGCAAAGCATCCATTTGTTCAACCGCCTTATGCATAAGCTCTTCATTACCTGAAGCCATGGCATGCCCGTATTTCTGGACAGCATCTTTAACTTTCCCTGAAGAATCAAGTACCTGTTCTAACACCGTGAGTGAAGGATTGAATGGCGGGTCCTGCCTGAGAAATCCAACGGTAATATCTTTATGAAAGATAACAGACCCGCCGTCTGAAATGTCATCACCACAAAGAATATTAAAAAGCGTGGTTTTGCCAGCTCCATTACGAGCAACAATAGCAACTTTCTGCCCTTTAGAAAGTTGAAAGGAGAAATTCTCAAACATTACAAACTCTCCATAACTTTTTGAAAGATTCTCTATTTGCAGGTAAGATGCCATATTTTGATTTTTGCGCAAAGGTAGGCAAATAAATAAGTTTTTATTCTATTGAATAATCTGTATCTTTACATCATATAAGCCTTATAGCAATGGAGAAAATTGTAAAAATCATCAATATTCATCAAAAGACAAATGATTTTCTTTTTTGGGCAAGCAAATCACCGCAAGAAAGAATAGACGCACTTGAAACCCTGCGCCAAAACTATATAAACTTAAAGTACCATGTTCAGCCAAGATTTCAAAGAGTTTATACAATTATTGAACGAAAAAAAAGTTGAATATCTTGTAGTAGGAGGATATGCCGTAACTATACATGGCTACCCAAGATATACCGGCGATTTGGACATCTGGATTAATAAAACCCAAGAAAATTCAATACTTATAATTGAAGTTTTAAAAGACTTTGGATTCTCCTCATTAAACCTCACGTCTGACGATTTCCTGAAAGATGGAAATGTAGTACAACTTGGTTATCCTCCGCTTAGGATTGATATTTTAAACGACATTGATGGTGTCAAGTTCTCTGAATGCTATACCAGAAAAGAATATTTCAACATTGATAACATTAAAATCCCTTTCATTTCTACTTCAGACCTTATTCTTAACAAAAAAGCATCTGGCAGACATAAAGATATCGATGATTTAGAAAACTTGATTTCGAAATAATACACATTAAAATGCAGCACATGCTATCTTCGGACAACCCCCAAATAGACCTGGCTTTCAAATACTTATCGTCCACCAAGAAAAATGTATTTTTGACCGGAAAGGCAGGAACAGGAAAGACAACCTTTCTGCGACACTTGCGCAACGAATCGCCCAAAAGGATGGTAGTAGTAGCCCCAACAGGTGTTGCAGCTATCAATGCAGGCGGAGTAACAATACATTCCTTTTTTCAACTGCCTTTTGGGCCATGGACACCAGCAAGACAAGATATTACAAATGGTTTTATCACTGGTAGCAACGAACGCTCCTTTAAATTTAGCCAGGAAAAATTATCCATCATCCGAAGCTTAGATTTGCTGGTTATTGACGAGATAAGCATGGTACGTGCCGATCTGCTGGATGCCATTGACCAGGCCTTACGCCAGATAAGACATAGCGACGAACCTTTTGGCAATGTACAATTGCTCCTGATTGGAGATTTGCAGCAATTACCGCCCGTAGTAAAACGCGATGAATGGGATTTGCTGCGTCCTTATTACAATTCGCCTTTCTTTTTTGACAGCTTGGCTTTGCAACAAACAGACTATGTATGCATTGAGTTACAGCACATCTACCGTCAATCTGACGAAGTGTTTATCAACATCCTCAACAAAATACGGGACAACAACCTTGACAAAGAAGCGCTTGACCATCTATCCACGCGCTACATCAGAGGATTTGAGCCTGATGACAACGATGGTTATATCACTCTGACCACCCACAACGAAAAAGCCAACACGTTAAACTGGAAAAAGCTCAACCAAATTAAGCTCGAACCACACATATTCACTGCAAAAGTAGAAGGAGAATTTCCAGATTATGCCTACCCTGCAGATTTTGAGCTTACCTTGAAAGTTGGCGCACAAGTAATGTTCATAAAGAATGATATATCTTTTGAGAAACGTTATTTTAATGGCAAAATAGGCATTGTCATTTCTATAGACGAGGATATTATTGAAGTTCAGTGCCCAAATGATCAAGAACCAATAAAAGTAAACCGTCAAAAATGGCAAAACTTTAAATACTCTATCAATCAAGAGACCAAAGAAATTTATGAAGAAGAAATAGGGCTTTTCACACAATTTCCGTTGCGACTGGCCTGGGCTATTACCATACACAAAAGCCAGGGGCTAACATTTGACAACGTTATTATTGACGCCCAGGATGCCTTTTCGCACGGACAAGTATATGTAGCCCTCAGTCGTTGCCGTACCTTAGAAGGGATAGTACTTAGTTCGCCTGTAAACAGAGGTTCTTTAGTCACCGAATACCATATATCACAGTACAATAGGAAAATACCAAGCCTATCTCCAACTATAGACAGCTTTATACAAGCAAAAAAAAAATATCAAATCCATCTACTACAAGATTTGTTTGACTTCAAAGAGATAGCAAAGCTTCTTTACCCATGCATCAAGATATCGAGAGAGAATGCCAACATCCTTGCCGGAAACCTCAACCTTACCTTTTCGCAAATGCTAAAAAGTATCAACGACCAATTTACCCCTGTTTGCGATAAGTTTGTGGTGCAATTGCAGCAATTATCTGCGGATACAGAGGATTTAGAAACGAGCGAAACCATTCAAGACCGCATCAAAAAAGGCTGTCAGTATTTCAAAGACAACATAGACCAACAAATATGGGAACACTGCAAAAATATCCAGATAGAAACTGACAATAAAGCTGTACGTAACTCCCTTAAAAGCTCATTTGAAAAGCTTTGCCAAAAAGTTATACAAAAGCGGAAACTCTTGGAATTAACAGCAAACAATTTCAGTATTTCAAAATACCTGCATAACAAAGCCCGCATCATGCTTGATGTTGAATTTGGAAGTAAAAAAGTTTTAGAAGATTCGGGCAATGGCTTTATCAAACATAGCAAATTGTTTGGCCGTTTGAAAAAATGGAGAACTGAAAAAGCAGAAGAATCAGGAAGAGCTGAAACATCAATTCTTAAAACTAAGATATTAGCGGACATTGCTAATAAACTTCCATTATGTGCAAAAGATTTAAAAGACATTGACGGATTAACCATCAACAAAATAGCCGCTTTTGGAGGAGAAATATTAGATATAATTTATGCTTTTGCCAAAGAACAGGACATTAGTATAAAAACAACTCCCGATTCATTTGACAAACAGCTGCAAAGCATCAAGAAGCCAGACTCAAAAAAGTTGACCCTGGAGATGTTCCAATCAGGAAAAAGCATTGAAGATATTGCCAAAGAACGCTCCATGGCTATAACTACCATAGAAGGGCATCTGGCACATTTTGTTGGCAATGGTACTTTAAAAATTGAAGCTTTAGTAGAACAACCTATTCTAAACCTTATCATCACTTACTTTAAACATGCTCGTCGAAAGGAACTCACACCTGCAAAAGAAAAACTTGGAGATGCCGTTTCGTATGGCCAGTTGCGCATGGTTTTGAAGCATCTTGAATATACCAGCGAAGCTATTTTTGAGGAAGATTATGAGCCTCCGTTTTAAAACATTTTCATTTATTAACTTTTAAAAACTTATCATTCAATATTTTATGTTAAAAAATTACATTTTGCTGTTTTATTTCAGCATTTTTATATTATTTTGCTGTTTATATTATATTTTATATAAATTAATTGCTTATTAAATTAAACAATATTACATTTGTAGTTCAAAATAGGGCAAATGGAATCGTTAAAAAGGCGTTCAGATTGGCTGGTTAGCACCACAAAACCACCATTGACCCGCTACCTGATGACCAGGGTAGAATGGGACTGGCGGCTTATTGGCGTTGTAGGGGCAAGAGGAACAGGCAAAACCACGCTGGTCATTCAACACTTAAAAGAAAAATACGGACTTTCAGACGAAGCTATATACATCACCCTCGACGATTTATACTTTTCAAGCCACACGTTGATAGACTTTGTTGAAACCTTCCGTTCGCGGGGTGGCAAAGCCGTTTACATAGACGAAGTACACAAATATACAGGATGGGCAAGGGAAATAAAGAACATATACGACCTTTTCCCAGACATGAAAATCGTTTTTACAGGTTCGTCCATCATCGACATCTTAAAACAAGACGTTGACCTGAGCCGCAGGGCTGTAGTTTATAAACTGCAAGGCCTTTCATTCAGAGAATATCTCATACTCAATACCAACATGGAGTTTGAACCAATTCAGTTTAAAGAAATCCTGGCCAGGCATACTGAAATAGCCATAGACATTTGCCAGAAAATAAAACCATTGGCTTTCTGGGACGAATACCTGAAAACGGGTTACTATCCTTACTTCATAGAGAACAAAAACGTGTACTATCTTCGTTTGGAACAGTCGCTAAACCTCACTTTAGAAACAGACCTGAACTTTATCGATGGTTTTGACGCGAAAAACATACCGAAAATAAAGCAACTGCTTTATGTATTGGCCATGAGCGTACCTTTCAAGCCAAACATTGTAAAGTTGAGCGAAAAGATTGGGATACACCGCAACACCCTTATCAACTACCTGCATTATCTTGAGAAAGCGCAGATAATACAAACGCTTTTCAATGCAGGAGTTACACCAGGTATATTACAAAAGCCAGATAAAATATACCTTGAGAACACCAACATATCATGGTTGCTCAGCGAGACGCAGCCAGACAAAGGAACACTCAGGGAAACCTTTTTCCTTAATCAGCTTAAAAATGCCCATACCATAAAACTGCCTGTCAAAGGCGATTATCTGGTAGATGATAAATGGACATTTGAAGTTGGTGGAAAAACAAAAGATAATCGGCAAATAAAAGATTTAGAAAATGCGTTTATCGTTTCGGAAGACATAGAAATTGGAGCTTACAACAAGATTCCGCTATGGTTGTTTGGCATGTTGTATTAGCGCTAAATATTTATAATCAATATTTTACAAACAAAGCCAGAGAAAAATAGCTTTTTATTTTTCGTCAATAAAACGAAAGCACTTACATTTGCAGCTTTAAAATTCATTTGCTGGCAACTAACCTGCCAGTCAGACTATTAAAATTAAATAATAATATGAAAAAAGCTTATGTATTTCCCGGTCAAGGTGCCCAATTCATTGGAATGGGCAAAGATTTGTACGACAATTCGGCCTTAGCCAAAGAATTATTTGAAAAAGCCAATTCTATTCTTGGTTTCCGTATTACAGACATCATGTTTTCAGGAACAGACGAAGAATTGAAACAAACCAAAGTTACACAACCTGCTATTTTCTTACATTCTGTAATATTAGCCAAAACATTGGGCGAAAGCTTCCAACCAGATATGGTTGCAGGCCACTCCCTTGGCGAGTTCTCTGCTTTAGTAGCAAACAAAACACTTTCATTTGAAGATGGCTTAGTACTGGTATCAAAAAGAGCAATGGCAATGCAAAAAGCTTGCGAAGCTGAACCTTCAACTATGGCAGCTATCTTAGGCCTTGAAGATGCTGTAGTAGAAGAAGTTTGCAAATCAATCAGCGATGTAGTAGTAGCTGCCAACTACAATAGCCCTGGGCAGCTTGTTATTTCGGGTTCAGTGGCAGGTATTGATAAAGCTATTGAGATTCTGACAGCCAAAGGAGCAAAGCGTGCTTTGAAACTTCCTGTTGGCGGTGCATTCCATTCTCCATTGATGGAACCTGCACGTCAGGAATTGGCTGCAGCTATTGAAGCCACACCATTTGCAAAACCTATTTGCCCTGTTTATCAAAATGTAACAGCATCAGCCGTTTCAGACCCATCTGAAATCAAGAAAAACTTAGTAGCCCAGCTTACAGCCCCTGTAAAATGGACACAAACTGTTCAACAAATGATAGCTGACGGAGCTACCGATTTTGTTGAAGTTGGCCCAGGCAAAGTGCTGCAAGGCTTAATCAAAAAGATTAACAAAGACGCTAACGTAGCTAGCGCTTAATTATAAAGTAATACAGACCTAACAGGTGTGAAAACCTGTTAGGTTTTTTTATGTCCAGATATCAATAAATAGTAAATATTGTATTACTTTTGAATCATAATTTATTAAAAATGAGGACAGTCAATATCGAATTAGATAAAACCCAATTCATTAAGATCATCAATCGTTTGGATGAAAAAGACAAATTGGAGATTTTTAATGAATTAAAAAAATCCTTATTCTTAAAAAGGTTTAACAAGCTTTTGAAATCAACAAAAACTTCTGAATTAACATTAGACGATATTACAAAAGAAGTGGAATCTGTGAGAAAAAGCAGGTATGAAAAAGGCAAACAAATCCTTTAAAATTATCATCGATACCAACATCTGGATTTCATTCCTCATTGGCAAAAACCTGAATGGGCTTCAAAACCATATCGAAAATCAAAACATTCGTATCATTACTTGCATAGAACAATTAATAGAATTGTCTGAAGTTTTCAAAAAAACAAAACTTAGAAGGTTTTTCAAGAAAGACCAAATAGAGGAATTTTTTGAGTTGCTTGACGAATCAGCAGAATGCATTGAAATCAATACCAAAACGGATCTTTGCCGAGACCCTAAAGACAATTACCTTATCTCTTTGGCCATTGATTCAAAAGCCGATTTCTTGATTACCGGAGATAAAGATATATTAGAATTAAGTAAAGTTGGCAACACTATCATTGCTAAGTTTACTGAGTTTAATGATATAGTAAGCAAATAAACTAATGGAAAAAATTACCAGCCTTCAGAACCAGAGAATAAAAGATGTTGTCCGTTTGCAAAAACATGCTGAGCGGGCAAAACAAAAGGTATTTATTGTTGAAGGCCTGAAAGAAATATCGCTTGCCCTTGAAGAAGGCTATATTTTAAAAACATTATTCTTTAATCCTAATAAAGGAGCTGATATTGAATCGCTACATATCTCTAAAAACACTGAAATCATTGAAATAACCAACGAAGTTTTTGCTAAAATAGCTTATCGTGAAGATTCTAACGGTTTGCTTGCGATTTTTCACCTGAAAGAACTTTATCTCGACGATATTAAACTTTCTGCAAATCCTTTTATCCTTATTGCCGAACAAGTAGAGAAACCCGGAAACCTTGGAGCAATATTACGTACGGCCGATGCAGCCGGTGTAGATGCCGTTATTGTTTGCGACCCAAAGACCGATATTTTCAACCCCAACGCTGTAAGGTCAAGTGTAGGTACACTTTTTACAAACCAGGTGGTTGCTTGTACCAACGAACAAGCATACCAGTGGCTAAAGAAAAAAGGCATAAAATCTTATGCTGCAGCTTTGGTTGACTCTTCAAAGCCATATACTGAATTTGATTATAAAAAACCCACAGCCATTATTGTTGGGTCAGAAGCTTATGGATTAAGCCAATTTTGGCTTACCAAGGCCGACCAAAACATTATCATCCCCATGCATGGCCGGATAGACTCGCTCAACGTTTCGGTTTCGGCTGCTATTATAGCTTTTGAAGTGACAAGGCAGAGGAACTCCCCTTCCCTTCCTTGTAAAGGAGGGGAAAGACATCTCTTTTCAAGAGATGTATAAAGATAGATGACACAATTAAAATTTAAGCTTTATTTGATTACTTGTTTTTTCTTTTCAGGCTATTATAATCAATATAATACAGCACTTTCAGTGAAAGACTGTTAGCCTGGTCATTCCACAAATTGCCTAAATTATCGAAATAGTCCATACGTACGATTTCGTTTTCCACATCAGATGATGATTTCCAGGCAAACACCAGCTCTGAGCCCGGGGCAAATATCCACCGGAAGTTCATATCAACAGTAAACGTGTTGTAATTTTTGTCTTTGTTTTTTGTATAGGAAGGATTAAAAGCCAAACTTCCATCATCCATCAACAAATAAAACATTTTATTTTTAGCCCCGGACCAATAATGACGGGCCCTACAGTTTACGCTCATTTTATTGTTCAATACATACGAGCAAGACAACACATTGGTAATGGTATTTACATCACGCCTGGCAAATACAATAGAGTCGTCATTGGCATAATGGTCAACATAACCGTGAACATTGGCAACAAGGTTAACCCCAAGCCCATAATAAACACTTGCCCGTTGCCCGATACGCATATTAGCCTGAAAATCGCCAAAATCTGCAAAATATTGGTCAAAGGGCTCATCAGTATGCCCGTAGTGAAAATAAAAACTCAGAAGTTTTCGGTCATCTGTATTTAAGTTAAAATTGTAGTAATAATAAGGGGGGGTATGATAAAAACGGCCTTTCACGCGGGGCTCATCGTAATTAAACTGTTCGGAAACCAAAGCGCTATTAAAATTAAAAGAATAGTTATTGGTAAAAGTTACATTCATATAGCCTCCACCCTGATGGTAACAAAAAGTATTAGGGTTAAAAACCCTAACATAGTCATACCACAAATTCCAATTGTATTCACGAACAATCCCAAAAGGCTCTATATTCTGAAAATACACCCAGGCTTCACTAATTATCTGGTTATTTTTTTGCAGGTACCCTAAATCATTAGGGTTATATTTGTCAGAATAGATATACTGGGTAACTGCATATTGCCACTTTCCTTTGTTTTTTTCCAATCCGAGGTTGGTAAAGAAGCCATCTTCTTTAGAGCTATTATCCCTGACACTAAGGCCACCTTTTCCTTTAAGGGAAAAAGTCTTGGATTTATCCCTGATATTAAATTCTGTAGCCGTAACATTGGCATAAAACGGATTATCCGCCATCTTAACATTAGTATTGATAAGGCTTATATATGAGTTATTTTTGAGAGATTGGTCTATGACAGTAACATTGTAATTTGTAACAGGTTGCACCACAACATCGCGGGTTTCTCCAGAAATAGTATCTTTCATTGTAGCACGCGATTCAACCGAAACGGCATTAAGGAAGCCTATGCCAAATCCATTTTTTGACCTGCCCGAGATCTTGGTTGCATTATATAATTGTGTTTCATTAGGTTTAAAATCTACCACCTCATTAGATTCCTTCATATCTTCAGCATTAAACTTTGGGCTTGCCCCAATGCGCCTTGAATAGAAAACGCTTCCCTTTTGAAACATTTCGGTACCTTCGGTAAAAAACTGGCGTTTTTCGTCATAATACATTTCATACGGAGAAAGGTTAAGCTTCTTGTCATCCGATTGTACCTGGCCAAAATCAGGTATAAGCATCATATCTAAGGTAACACTTTCGCTAATTCCATATTTCAAATCCATTCCCCCTTTGTAAAGAAAATCAACCTTTCCATCTTTCTTTCGTTCAAAATACGATGCCACATAAGGGCTTAACGATAATCTTACAGGAGGTTTAATATCGTTAATTCCAATAAGTTGTCCTTGTTGATGGATAAAGCCATTTACATTACGGTCAACAAAATTCCACGAGTTGTTTGAGCTATAACGCCTGATATTTCGGAACATATTCAGGCCCCAAACATTTTCGACAGAGCCCGAGAAACGAAGGGCTGAATAAGGTATCCGCAATTCCAGGGCCCAACCTTTATCTGTCATTCGGGTCATGCTTTCCCAAACAGCATTCCAGTTGCTGTCTTCATAATCATAATCACTTTTAACAGCTTTCAAATCAGTTTGTACGCCAGCAGGGGTAATAAAAAAACCATAAGCTACCTGTCCCTGGTTGTATGGGTCAAGGTAAATGCCAAAATAATCAGACATTCCAATATTATCGCGTTCCGAAAGGTAATTAAAGATGCTGTCGGGACTGCTGTCATAAAGCATTGCCCCAACATACACGGCATCCTGGTCGTAAAAAATATATACCTCAGTAGGTTGAAAGGAAGGTTTCCCGTTGTATGGCTGGAGCTGGACAAAATCCTTTGCCGGAGCTATTTGCGAGTAAAAAGGTTCATCTAAAATGCCATCAATGGTTAATGGGTTAGATATTTTTAAAGCTTCCAAGGTCTTTTTTTCCTGGGCGAAAATGCTTAAAACAAAAACAAAAGTGAAAAAAAATATCCAAAAGACCTTCATCATGAATTTTTCTCTCAAGTTAACACTTTTCTCTGAGTGAAGCAAATACAACAAAATGTCAAATTAAAAGTTAAATAAAAAATCCCGCACTTGGCGGGACTTTTCGATGTTATATAAACCACTTGATAAGATACGAGATTGCAACCACCAAGACAATAAGGCCGGCAAAAAACACTAAAAAAGCCCAGCCACTTGCCCAAAAGCCTTTTGGTTTTTCATTTTCATTAGTATTTTCAACATTATTATTGAGATTTGTTTCCATAATTTCACTTTTTAAAAAATTTTACAATAACCTATTCAATTCCAAAACCTATCACGATTAAACAGGATAGAACCAAGATTTGATAAGTTGCTTTTACCAAGAATAATATTCATGGGGAAAAGAGCTACTAATATTTGCGATTAAAACACAAATATTGACCAGCTTTACAATGAAAATAGTTTGGAAAATCTCAAATACGTAAGATACAATGCAGCTCCAGTTTTGAAGGAACTGAGGCTAATGATGACTTTTGAAGAAAAATGAAACGTGTTATTAAATTTGAAAAAACATCAACAGGCTTAAAACAAAGGTTAAACAAAGGCATCTTCTTCAATGCCATCAGGTGATGCCCCACTCTTTCTGTCGGCGAGGAAAAGCTGTTGCCAGAAGCGATGAAAATCGGGGCACTCTTTAATGTATATGTAACAGGGTTGTTATAATTTTCTGCGATAGTCGCTGATGCAGTATATTGCTGAACAAAAAACAACAGCACCACAGCAAAAAAGCTCACAATCAATAATTTATATCTTCGTATCCCTTTCAATTTGTTGCAGTAAAATATCGAGCAAAGATACAATTTTTTGGGGAGGTAAACATTAAGCTCAGCAATACAACAAAATGCCTGTTGATAAAGGCTTCTTTACTCAACAGGCATGAGATATAACCAATATTTTCGGTTCAACCAATCATACGACCAATAGCAAACCCGATAATAGCAAGAACATATATACTAAAAATAACAATAGTAAACACTCCAATAAACCTGAAATGTTTTTTCAGGCTTTTCAGCGCTGAGGCAATAAGTATAGCATCTTTACTTTCAATTGCAATTTTGGCATCTACCGAGAATCTATATAAATAGATAACCGGAAGAATGTAGATAATACCTAATGCAAGATATAAAATCCCAACAAATACCATTGGCAATTTGCCCAAACCTGCACCTGCTAAGCCTGACGACAAGGCAGCCATGATTAATCCGGCAAATACCATCAATGCAATAAATATAAAGCCCAAAACAGAGAAAAACATAGCCCATTTGCGAATTTGGGTGAGCTCGTTCAAGGCTTCTTCGTTCAACTCCAGTTTTTTCTCCCCGGCAACAACCGTTTCTATAATTTGTGAATTATCTTCCATCATGCTTGTTTAGTTTATCGTTTAAGCGAAAATAGGAATATTTCGCATATTTATGAAATTCTCACCTTAGAATTTTATCATTCAATATATAAAGGGATGTTGAACTGAAAATCGCTCCCTTTGCCAACTTCACTTTTGACGATGATTTTACCACCGTGCTTTTCAACAAAATCTTTACATAAAAGCAGCCCAAATCCAGTACCTTCTTCTTTGGCGGTCCCGACCGTAGAAAACTGGCAAGATTGCCCCCAAAGCTTTGCCATATTTTCACTACTTATGCCTATACCGTTATCTGAAATAGTAATTAAGGCTTCTTTATCTTTTATTTCAGTCTTTATGTTAATATGCCCCCCTTTATTGGTAAACTTAATAGCATTAGCAAGTAAGTTGCGGACAATAGTTTTGAGCATAAAAACATCTGCATAAACGTAAATGCCGCAATCTCCGGCATATTCTGCTACAATCTCTTTTGTTTCAAATGATATTTTGTAATTATCAATAATTTCGTTGCAAATATCTGCAAGCAAAATCTTTTCGGGCATAAAAGGCAACATGCCTGCCTGATTTTTAGACCAGGCCAGCAGGTCATTAAGTAAATCATAGGTATTCTGTGCAATTTGGTTAATATAAACAATCAAAGACTTGGTTCTATCAATATTATAAGTATCTATATTTTTCAAAATAAGATCTGACAATCCGAGAAGTGCATTGAAAGGGTTTTTAAGGTCATGAGCAAGGATAGAAATAAAGCGGTCTTTATCGGCATTTAGTTTTTTAAGTTCTGCATTCTGTTCATTAATTAAATGCTCGGCTTTAATCCTTTCGGTTATTTCAATGGTATAGCCGGCAAGCAGGTTTCTTTCTCCTAACAAAATAGGATATTTGAAAGTAGTATAATTCCGGTCATTCAGATTTTCATCCACGTTGATAACCTGATTTGACTGTACCACCATCCAGTCGTCCATAGATATTTTGCGGGCAAACTCAAAGGGAAACAATTCTTCCATAGTTTTACCCACCATATCAGCCCCATTGACACCAATCATGTCAATAAAATTGTCACTGGCAAAAATAACCCGGCTTTCTTTTTCTTGACATCTTTAATAAAAGCATATATGGGCGAATTTTTGATAAACAACGTCAGCAGTTCATTGCTTTCTTTAAGGGCTTGCTCGGTTTTCATCAAATCAGTAATGTCAATTGCCACTGCATAAGCAATTCCTTTTTCCAGCGCAGGGAATGCATTCCAGTTAAACCAGCGATAAGCCCCCCCCTTAGATTGATAACGATTGGTAAAAGAAATTACCATTTTCCCCTTAAGCAGTACGTCTTCTATTACAAAAGCCGTTTTCTGCCTGTCATCGGGATGTATAAAATCATAGAAAGGCCTGTTGAGTAATTCTTCATGCGAATAACCCAGAATGTCGGTAAACTCAGGATTTATATTAACAAAGCCCGAAGTTTTCAAATCAACAATACATATAAGTAAATGCAGGTTATTAAAAATGGTCTGCAACTTTTCTTCATTTTCCAATAACTTTGCCCTTGCATCGACAAGCTCATTATTGATAGCCCTCAACTTTTCATTCAAGATTTGCAGTTGGGTATTAGCTGCCTCAAGCTGGCATTTTTGTTGTTCCGAATCATTTTTTGCCTTTATGTAGCTGTTTATAATTGACCTAAGGATTAAAACTACAGACATCCCAAGCAAAAAATAAGAGCCTAAAACATCTACAACCCGATGTATCTCATTTTTGTAAGAAAAAGAAAATAATGGCGGGAACAAAACTCCTATAACAACTAATGATGTAACGATTATAAAGTTTAAAAGAAAAAGAAGAACAAAATTTTTAACATAAATAGCAATACTAAAAACAATAATAGCAAAAGATAAAATCACCGGAGCCTTGCTTAAACCAGGATTATATAGCCACAACAATATAACTACAACATATAATGCAACAATAAGAGCCGCTTTGGGAATTACAAATTTAGTTTTAATGACAGACAGGGCGATATAAAGTACCGATAAAACAATAGCCCCCAATATTAACACCGTAAACCACCACGGGAAGCCCATCATTATATTTAAAATTCCAGAAAATAAAGCAGTAACAGCAAGTATAGCCACTACCTGATTTGCAATCCGCTTGTCAACCGTGAGTTGTTCATTGAAACTAATACACTTCTTTATCCAACCCATTCTTAACATCAAGATATATTTTGTGCCCAAACCTTGCCTAACTATCTTATTCAATTTTTGAAACATGAAAAAGTGAAATAATAAACAAAATGCGTTAACACGATATGTATATAAAAATAACTAAAAAAATTTATATCCGGCTAAAAAAGAAAGAAGTAATACAACTATTTCTGTTCTCAAAATAGTTTTCATTTTGAAAATTGTTCTTACTAACACTTAAAGTATTGAAATTCAATTATTGTATCTTTGATTTTAAATTATTTTAGACAGCTGTGAAAACGCTTTTGTATTAATAGTACCATAAATATTGCCATTTTTCTATTGCGTAACATCCGACTTTTTACTATCTTTTCTTTTTCTGCAACCATTAAAGATTCAACATTTTTAATGATTGTATTGTTTATAAATAAAAATAAAAAATCAAGCTAATGAAAATAGGATTTATAGGATTAGGGAAAATGGGCGCCAACATGGTACAGCGCTTATTAATCAAAGGACAGGAAGTAGTAGCCTGGGATCCAAACGCAGACGCAGTAAAATTAGTTGAAAGTAAAGGCGCCACAGGTGCAAAAGATATACCTTCCATGATCCAGGCCCTGCCCGAAAAAAAAATCGTATGGCTTATGGTTCCATCGGGCAAACCAGTGGACGACAACCTTGAACTATTGAGCACGCTTGTTGGAAAAGGCGCAGTTATCATTGACGGTGGAAATTCCAATTGGAAAGATACACAACGCAGGGCTGCATGGCTCAAAGAAAAAGGCATTGAATATGTTGACTCAGGTACAAGCGGCGGTGTTTGGGGGTTACAAAACGGATATTGTCTAATGTATGGAGGCAGCAAAGAAGTTTGCAACTCATTAACCCCAATATTCGATGCTTTGACTGAACCTGGGGGGCATTTATACTGTGGAGCCATTGGCAGCGGCCACTTTACCAAGATGATACACAACGGTATTGAATATGGCATGATGCAAGCCTATGCCGAAGGTTTTGAAATACTCGAAAAATCTGGTTTCGGAACTGAGCTCAACAAGGTAGCAGACCTCTGGATGCATGGCAGCGTGGTCCGTAGCTGGCTGCTCGAACTCATTGGCAATGCCCTAAATGAAGACCCCAGGCTTGATAAGCTGAAACCTTATGTAGCTGATAGTGGCGAAGCCCGTTGGACAGTAGATGCAGCAGTTGAGCTTTCCGTGCCTGCACATGTCATTACTGCTTCGCTTTTTACCCGCTTTGCTTCCCGCCAGGACGACTCGTTTGCCATGAAACTGGTAGCTGCTATGCGCAATCAATTTGGAGGCCATGAAGTAAAACAAAAATAACACCGCTATGCCCGAAAACCATATACTAGTCATCTTTGGCGCATCCGGCGACCTTACCTGGCGCAAGTTGATGCCAGCCTTATACGAACTCCGGCACCAGGAAATGCTCCCGCAACGCTTTGCAGTACTGGGCATGGGACGATCAGCCCTTGACGACACATCTTTTCGCAATAAAATAAAAGAAGGGATCAGGCAATTTGGCCGGAAAGAAATTACCCGGGACGATAAAATAGCTGATTTTGTTGAAAATATTTATTTTCTCTCGGCCGATCCTCAACAATTTGAAAGTTTCATGTTGCTCAAAAACCGCCTTGCCTCTTTAGATGAAATGTACGGCACAAAAGGCAACTACATTTACTACCTGTCCACACCGCCTGCCTTATATGGTATAATAGCCGACAACCTCAACAAAGCTGGCATGTGTGGCTATTGCGGCACAGATGGCTGGAAACGACTGATAGTTGAAAAACCATTTGGCTATAACCTCGAAACAGCAAAAGCGCTGAACAAAAAGCTTCTGGACAATTTCAGCGAAGACCAGCTATACCGAATAGACCACTATTTAGGCAAAGAAACAGCTCAAAACATACTGGTAACAAGGTTTTTCAATGGCTTTTTTGAACCCCTGTGGAACCGCAACTATATTGACAGGGTGGAAATAACTTCTGCTGAAAGTGTTGGCGTCGAAGGCCGTGGTGGTTATTACGACAAAAGCGGTGCTTTGCGCGACATGCTGCAAAACCACCTCTTGCAATTAGTGGCACTCACTGCTATGGAACCACCTACAGTCATTACCCCTACTGCCATTCGTAACGAATTTCTGAAAGTTTTTCAGTCTTTGCGGCCTATGACTGAAAAAGATATAATGAAAAACGTCATTCGTGGCCAATATACAGCTTCGGTAATAAAAGGTGTTAGTGTTCCCGGATACAAAGAAGAACCAGATGTAAACCCCCAATCGCGTACCGAAACGTATGTTGCCATTAAATTTTTCATAGACAATTGGCGCTGGGGCGGTGTTCCATTCTACATACGAACAGGTAAAAAGCTCCCGACAAGAGTTACAGAAATTGTAATCCATTTCAAGCCTACGCCTCATCCTCATCTGCTTAAAGAGATAGAAAAAACGCAGGCCGGAAATATGCTCATCATCCGTATCCAGCCAGACGAAGGCATTCTGATGAAGTTTGGCATGAAAGAACCAGGAACCGGCTTTAATGTAAAGCAAGCCAACCTTGAGTTTAAATATGCCAGTAGCGACAACTCATTTGTTCTGGGCTCGTACGAAAGGCTTATCCACGACTGCATGATTGGCGATGCTTCGTTATTCTCGCGAGGCGATGCTGTTGAAGCAGCATGGGAATTTGTTGACCCAATCTTGAAAGCCTGGGAAACCAATTGCGACATCAAGCTATATGGCTATCCGGCCGGCACCTGGGGCCCAAAAGTCGCAGACGAACTGATGGGGAACAATAACACCTGGCGATATCCATGTAAGAACCTTTCAGACGATGGTTTATATTGCGAACTTTAACTTTAATATCATGGGCCCTACAATTACAACACTTCGCAATACATTTGAAATTGCCTCGTACATTGCCCATAAGCTGGACAAAAAGCTTGACGCAAAGAAAAGCACTATAAATATAGCTATTTCTGGAGGCAATACCCCAAAAGAGATATTTAAACATTGGAGCTCACACTTTAAGAATGAAATAAACTGGCGAAATATTTCATTTTATTGGGTGGACGAACGTTGTGTCCCGTCATCAAGCAGCGAAAGTAATTATGGAGAGGCTAAACGCCTTTTTTTTGATAAAGTTTTAACAACCCAGGACAATGTATTCCCCATTGTAGGGGATAATAAGCCCCACGAAGAAGTATTTATATTAAATTCATTAGTACAAAGTAAACTTCCTCAAAAAAACAACCTGCCAGTTTTTGACTTGATACTTTTGGGCATGGGGACCGACGGACACACTGCCTCTATTTTCCCCGGTCAACTCGAACTTTTTAACCTTGACGAGGCTTATACTACCAGCGTCAATCCTCATACCGGTCAAAAACGCATTACCCTTACCGGAAAAACCATTAACAACGCCAATGAAGTATGTTTTATCATCACTGGCAGCGACAAAAAGCTTATCATAGACGAAATTATAAACAAAAAAGGCAACTGGCAATCGTATCCGGCATCTTTCATCATTAATGACAATTTAGAATGGATAATTGAAGAAATTCAATAACTTCTATTAATAATCTTTCATTTACTAATGTCGTCCAGATTAAAATTAAAAAGTTACCCTTTTTTGACTTATTATTCCTCCTTTCATTCTTAGTTGAAAAGAAGTATTTTTATACTTTTGGGGAATTCAAAAAAATACATTAATTCAAACTAAAAATTAAATATTATGGCAGACGAAAAAAAATTAACGCCTATTTCAGAACCTTTAGTAAAACATATTTACACAGCAGATCCTTCTGCTCATGTTTTTGAAGGCAAAATCTACATCTACCCTTCACATGATATTGATGTAGATGTTCCGGAAGACGATTTTGGCGGGCACTTCTGCATGGAAGACTATCACGTATTCTCAATGGATTCACCTACAGACAAAGAAGCAAAAGACCATGGCGTAGCATTGCATGTAAAGGATGTTCCATGGGCCGAAAGACAAATGTGGGCCCCTGATGCTGCTTACAAAAATGGTACATATTATTTTTATTTTCCAGCAAAAGCAAAAGATGGCGCATTCCGTATTGGGGTAGCAACAAGCAACAACCCTGCAGGGCCGTTTAAGCCACAGCCTGAGCCCATCAAAGGAAGCTTTAGCATAGACCCATGCGCTTTTGTAGATGATGATGGCAAAGCATACCTTTACTTTGGAGGTATTTGGGGAGGACAGCTTCAACGCTGGCAAACTGGCAAGTTTGTTGAAAATGTAAAAACGCCTTTCGACCTTGAACCTGCTGACGACCAGCCTGCATTATGCGCTAAAGTGGCCCGTTTGACAGACGACATGCTTGAGTTTGACGAGAAGCCAAAAGACGTTGTTATCCTTGACGAAAATGGCAAACCACTTCTTGCCGGCGATCACAACCGCAGGTATTTTGAAGCCCCTTGGATGTACAAATACAATGGTAAATATTATTTTACTTATTCTACAGGTGATACACATTTTATCTGCTACGCTATTGGTGACAATCCTTATGGCCCTTTTACTTACAAAGGGATATTATTAAATCCTGTTATTGGATGGACCAACCACCATTCAGTTGTTGAGTTTAAAGGCAAATGGTACCTTTATTATCACGATAGCAGTCTTTCAAATGGAGAGACTCGCCTGCGCTGCATAAAAGTAGTAGAACTTAAACACAGACCAGATGGTACTATTGAAACTGTGACTGCATACAAATAAGTAATCTCAGAGAATCTTATCAAAAACCTTCCCGGAGAACCTGGAAGGTTTTTTTGTTTTTATAAGCAACCTTTTTGTTTTGTCGGGTCTTTATAAAAACACAAACTAACCTGCTGTATGAAAACAAAAATTGCTATTGTCGCTTTAGGGGCCACGCTCATTATCCCTATTATGATTGCTTGCATTTATTTGTTTATGGTTTCATGCGAAAAAGAAAAAAAATCTTACCTCACCAATATGAACGATAGCCTTAGTATAAACTATGGAACTTCTTTTGGAGAATGTTATGGATACTGTCATCACGAAATTGAACTGTCCGGGACCACTGCAAATATTACTATTTCAAGCTGGCATAAAGACAAATACCCTACAAAACAATATACAAAATACATTACTACAGCAAAATGGGACAGTATTGTTAATGAAGTAAAAAAAATCAATTTTGCCCAACTCGACACCATCTATGGATGCCCCGACTGCTGCGATGGAGGTGCCGGATGGATAATAGTAAAAACCAGAAATGACAGGCACAAAGTAATGTTTGATTTAATGACAGACGGGCCGGCCGAATTGAAAACCCTTTGGAAGATGTTAGAAAAAATAAACGCTAACATTATGAGTACCCATGATTAAAAGTAATCAGACTCAGAATCTCATATAAAACATTCTATGTTTTAAACATTCTAATCAATGTTGTCCGGTAAAATAAAACAGATACAATAAATACTAGTTATATTGTTGATTAGAAACTGGTCGCCCCGCCGGGGCTTTATTTTAACGATGTTTAAATTACTACAAACAAAACGTCGCTACGCGACCAAATAATAGCAGTGTAGCTGCGACCAGTTTGTAGGATAACCCAATACACCAAATGTTCCTAAGCTGCATAGCGGCGACCTGTTTGTACCAGACAACAATGTATTCTAATCTTATTCTAATAAGAAAAGATTGTAATCAAGGTTTATTACAGGTAAATTTGACAAAGAAATACGAATCCTTTAAAGGGTTTTCTAGGTAAATTTGTGTTAGGGGGCAGTAATTTTGATTACTGCCCTTTTTTTATACACAAAAAAATAATATTGTCAGATGAGTATTAAATAAAACTTGCTTTGTTGGGCAAAGTAACAGTTACAGTAGTTCCAACGCCTAATTCAGAAGTAATATCAATTGTCCCGTTATGTAGCTGGATAATTTTGAGGGTTAATGCCAGCCCAAGCCCATAACCTGCAATAAATTGCGTATTTTTGCCACGGTAAAAAGGTTGAAATATCTTATGTATATCATCTGGTGAAATGCCTATCCCTTTATCTTTAAACTGAATGAGTATATTTTTACCTAACGAATAAAAATCAATATCGACAACATTATAGTTTGAAAACTTACTTGCGTTTTCAATAATGTTTTTAAAAGCGATAGATAAAAGTTGTGCATTTCCAAGGATATTCAAATCGTTATCATCTTCGGGCAACGATTTAAAAGTAATGTTGGTATGGTGTTCTTTTTTAATGTCAGAAATATCATTACAAATTTCTAATAAAAGTTCATCTATCCGTATTGTGTTAATTTCAAAAGCAGAATTATCATAACTTATCCTGGCAAGGTCGAGCAGTCCATTGGAAAGTTTACTAATTTTTCTAATTTCAATGGCCAAATTAGTCAACGTATTAACATATTGGGCTTTAGTCCTCTCCTGTAAAAGGTTGTATTCAACTTCGGCGAGCATGACAGTAAAAGGTGTACGCAGCTCGTGAGCTGCATTAGAAACAAAATCACGCTGAAGAATAAAAGCCTCTTCAAGCCGCTGCAACATTTGATTAAAAGTAATTGCTAACTGAGCTATCTCGTCTTTACAATTTCCTTCATCAACCCTTGAATTCAGGTTAGTGATGGTAATTTTTTTCACCTGGTTAATTACTTTAGACATTGGTTTAAGGGCACGGCCAGAAAATATTAAGCCTGCTATAATGGTAATTATTATGCTGATTAAGAACCCGACAATTAAAATAAATTTTAGGTTTTTGATTTTAGCCAATCCATAGATGTCATAAGCTGAAGCTATAACAACATATTCCTGATTATTGTATTTGTAAAGAAAACCTAAAACTTCGCGAAGGCTATCATTAGTTTCAACAGTTTGAGCTGCCCTTATTTCATTAATTAAAGGAAGGTTTATTTTAACCGAATCATCAGTGGTACTATACACCAATTCATTGTTTTGGTCATAAAACAGGATTTTTTCCTGGTAGAGGGCTTGTGTATTTTTGTCGATAATTTTAAGGAGAGATTTATCAACCTCTTGGACATCAAGAAGCAGGCGTGCTGTTGTATATGCCCTGTCTTTAATCCTGTTGTAATAATCATTTTTGCGATATGAAGAAGAAAAGTAATATATACTTGTAGTGAATACCAATAAAATGGATATTACAATCAATGAAAACTGGATGGAGAGTTTAAGGCGAATATTCATGGCTATTCATTTTCATTTTTTAGCACATAACCTAAACCTACTCTTGTATGAATGAGTTTATTCGAAAAACCATAATCAATTTTTCTTCTTAAATAATTAATATAAACGTCAATATAGTTTGTCCCGGTGTCAAATTTCAACC
Source organism: Bacteroidota bacterium (assembly GCA_029572965.1). Taxonomy (GTDB): domain Bacteria; phylum Bacteroidota; class Bacteroidia; order Bacteroidales; family DTGW01; genus JAKPQD01. The sequence continues at coordinate 116,721 of JAKPQD010000383.1, forward strand.
CCCAGATTTTCTCAGCTATATCAGTTCTGGATATTACAATTCCTTTATTTTTTGCCAGGTATGCAAGTAATGAATATTCTTTTGCCGTAAGTTCAATCTGGGTATTTCCTCTAAAGACTGTTTTTTTACTTGTATTAATAATTAAATCGTCAATTTGTATCATCTCATCATTTACCACCTCAATGGTTGAAGAACGTTTTAAAAATACTCTCACCCTGGCCAGTAGCTCTTTAAAATTAAAAGGTTTTGTCACATAGTCATCAGCCCCTACCTCAAAACCTGTTAATTTGTTCTCAGCAGCCCCCATGGCCGTGAGCATGATAATGGGTACATTATTATTAACTATACGAATAGCTTTGCACAGCTCATAGCCATTTATTAAAGGCAGGTTAATATCCAGGATGACAAGGTCATATTTGTTTTTTGAAAACATTTCTTTGCCAATATACCCATCATAAGCAATTTCAACAGCAAAACCATTTTCGTCAAAACCGGTTTTCAGGATATCGGCAAGCCTTTTTTCATCTTCAACAATTAGTATTTTTTTTCCGACTGTCATACGTCAAAACTAAGTATTTTATTCTTCGACAGTTTTGGATAAATAATCATTTTCCAACACCTGGTTTAACATTTTTTCGTGCAAGCTTTCATCATTAATAATCCATTGCCCTTCAACTTCATTGAGAAGATTGGCTGTATATTCAAGGTGGGCATAGTTTTCGAGCCGTTTCATAAACCGCAGGGCCAACTTTTTACTTACAAATGGCATAATATAACCGTACCAAAACAGCTTAAAATAATATGGTTTTACATCTTTATTGGTGTATTCTTTCCAAAAGGAGTAATGTTTCATCTCGTCATCAGCAATTTTTTCTAAAAGTTCTTTGAGCGAATAGTCTTTTGTTAAATTGCTTAAGCGGCAATAAATAAGGTGATCGGTTATCTCATTTCTTTGAAATTCAATAAAGAAGAGTTTAAGCGATATAGTATTCATAGGAAAAATATGTTTTTGATAAAGTTATAAAAATAGATCAACGTAATTTCAACTTTTGTTTCACTAACGGCATTATGTCTATGCTGTTATCAGCTTTATATAGCAAAGCCCCTCCGCTTGCATCAAATATGTAGGTAAAGCTATTTTCTTTAGCAACCGCAGATATTGCGGCATTGGCTTTGTCGAGTATGGGTTTATACAAATCGTTTCGCTTATTCTCAACCTCATCTTGTGCCAAGGTTTGAAATTTTTGAATGCGGGCATTAAGGTCTTGTAATTCAGTTTCTTTAAGCTCTAAAACGGACTCCGAGAATGTATTTTTTTTGTTGATATAGTCCTGGTATTTCACCTTTAACTCAGTCTGCATGAGTTCCAGTTGCTGTTGAAGGTCTTTATAAAGCTTGTCGATTTTCTTTTGAGCACTGTCTGTTTCAGGCATTAATTCTATTAACTCCTGGGTGTTGATATGGCCAATCTTATACAATGACTGGGATGTTGCATAAAAACTGACAAATGCTAAACTTAATATAAGGGTAATTGACTTTTTCATGGCTTTACAAAAAATTAAAAAAAGCCCGAAGAGGCAAAATTATGCCAATCTCCGGGCAACAGAACACAACCGTTATTTTAGCTGAAACTGCATGGTTGAAACAGTCTCAGTACCTTTCATAATGGAAAATTTATAAATGCCTTTAGTAAACTTCTTTTCAGGCTTGAAAGTTTCCATCATCCTTTCAATTTTTTCTTTCTGTTCAAAGTTCTCATCACACAGGGCCCGCTTTTCAGCAGCCAGTTCGTTATTGCTTTGCTTTAACATTGATTTTTCGGTAGTTAAAACAGATTTGTCTATTGAGCAATCATGCTTTAAAGACCTATACATGTAAAACAAGATCCCACTAAAAACTAATGAAAGGGCAAGTAAAATTGCCAAAGTAAACCGTTTCTTTCTCTCCAATTCCATAACACATGTAATTTATAGTTTGTCACAAAGAAATCATTGAGGAATTAGAATGGTATTAAACGCAGATTAGAAAAAAATTAGAAACAAAGGGGGAATACAAAAAGACTGTTTTCTTAAAATATATTAGCAAAAAGAAATTTAAAACAGATTTTTAATGAGACGCTTATTTTACTGTCAATTACTACTATCATTTTTTTTAATAGGGTTAAACAACAAAAATCAAGCACAACTCAACCCTGACACTATTGATAATTTCAGAAAATTTACAATTTCAAATTTAAAAAGTACAAAAGCATTAGGGGCATCATCCATATTGCAAAATGCCGAATTTCCAATGCAATTTCCGACCCCGGATTCAACTTCAGAAGCTGTGCACCCGTCAATTATTGATTTTCAGAAAGAAGTCAACACAAGTGGGACATGGGGAGGTTACCGTTACTGGATGGCCTATACTCCATACTATAATACAAACGCATTAGTAGAAAACCCATGTATAGCCGCAAGCAATGACGGCAAGAATTGGATAATCCCCACGGGGTTTAAGTTTCCTTTAACAGGCACTCCTCCAACAGGCAATAATTGCGATGTTGATATAGTTTATAATCCTGATGTAAACGAAATCTGGTTATATTATATGTACCGGGGGCTGATTATTGTTGGAAAAGATTCAATATATGGAGCCATAAAACTGATACGGATAAAAGAAAATGGAGAGTCAACTGAACCAGAAACTGTAAAATTATATAAACCACGCGATATTGCAACAATTGTATCACCATGTTTTTGGCGAGAAGCATCTAATAAATGGCTTTTCTGGGGTGTTTACATTTTGAAACCCAACCGTTTAGTCCATTGTTTTAGTAGCGATGGGATACATTGGGAAGAAGAAACCTTATGTAAAAACAGTAGCAACAAATATGCTTTAGATTCTAGTGGTTTTTATAGCTGGCATATTGCGTGCAAACCCAACTATTTTGAGAAAAGAATAGAATTTATGATTGCCGCACGCACAAGTAGTTACGAAAATGTATATAACGTGGCATGTATCATTTTTGCACAATGCCACATGGATACCCCCAACATAATAGACCTTGAGTTTAAAACGCCTATCCTTAACAATGCCATTAATTACAGACAATGGGATACAAAATTATACCGCCCTACATTTCAATCATACCGGACCGATTCGGGATATTATTATAAAGTATGGTATTCGGCAAACCATGAAAAAAGCTGGCACATTGGTTATACAGATGGAAAAATCCCGGTTTCATTTAGCAATAAGGGCTTACCGCAATCTGTTACGTTTGATTCAATTCTATATAAATCTGTAAACGATAGTGCTTTTGATTTAAAAGCTTTTGCAACTTCAGGACTGGATGTAAATTTTAGCATTGAAAATGCCAATATTGCTTTTAATTCAGGCTCTAAATGCATCCTAAAAGGAATACCCGGTATCACAAAAGTTACAGCCCGTCAGGAAGGTAATTCAATTTACAAAGCTGCCAAAGAAGTTTCAAGATGGTTGGTAGTACTGAATGCAAGGCAATATTATTATCAAATTGTTTTGGATTCATTGTCTGACAAGAGTAAAATTTTAGGAGTTACAAACTATTCAGATAATATTGCCTTTTCAAAGTATGCTTTGGCCAAGAGTTTTTATAACAACCAATTTTCAATTTCATGGGATACCAAAGATAAATCCTTGTTACTTCCTGATGGAAATATAAAGAGGTTCAATTGGATGCATAAAGATACCTGCGTTGATTTAATTGCCACGGTACCACTTGAAGATACAGTATTATGCAAAGGTTATAAGGTTTTAGTTAAACCCGAATCCAGATTGGAAACATTACAAAGATTAATAAACAGCATGACGATATCGGCATTGGGTATTGCTTCTAATGAAGACTCTACTGGTATTGTCTCAAATTTACAACTGACCAGCACTCTTGGAGAAGGTACAAAAATTATCTGGCAATCGGACGACACTTCTATTGTATCAAACTCAGGAATAGTAACACGCCCATTTAACTATTCAAAAAATGTAACAATAAAAGCACTTGTTCATATTGGTCCAGACACTCTGTCTAAAGAATTTAACATAGTTGTTAAAGCTAAAGAAATACCTACCATTGCTGAAAATGTAAATAAAATAACCATTAAGCCAAATCCTGCTACAACGTTTATTACTATTGACATTGCTGATGGAAAGCCGCATTATGTACAAATATACGATTTAACAGGAAAAATGGTGTACGAAGAAAATTTCTCAGGAAAAACAATGGTAGATGTACATTCTCTTAATTCAGGTGTTTATATGATTAACGTAAGTGGAATTAAAAAGAAATTTATAAAACAATAATGCTAAAACAGGAACTATTTGGCATTGAGTCAATACAGCAAAGAATAACTTTTAACCAGTAACAACTATTTACAATACTGTAAACGTAGCCATTTGCAAGTTGTCATCTGACGAACGTCCATCCATGACCTCAAAATCGCCGGGTCCGACCACATATTCCATATTTTTGTCACAAAACATGAGCTTGGTTGTAGGCAAAAGTTAATTGTTAAGACTTTTCATACCCCAAGGATACTGTTTTCTTGTCACGCAAAATGAACCCACTTTATCTTTTGTCAAATCAATCTCAAATAATATTTTCTTTTGATCACCAACATACGGCTCAATCACTTTAATCTGATATTTTTTAGCGTCAACACCCTGAATTTCGATGTTTAAATCATACAAGCAATCACAATCACATTTGGGGTTTTGCTCGATTTCCTGAATCAGTATTGTATCAACACTTAATGAAACATTACAATAAACAGTATCTTGACAACAATTAAACCCAGCGTTAATATGTTTAATTGACAGCTTATTAGTTGAATTGTCAAATGAATATCCTATACAAACTAAACTATCAGGAGTATTAGTAATATCAGTAATCACTCTTGTAGATTTTAAAAAACTTTTACAAGCAGACTTACTTATAAGTTGACCCTTAAACGTTGATTGTGGGGTATTAGCTTTGTCCTTTTCGCAACTGTAAATTGCAAATCCAATCAGCGATGCCGTAATAAATAAAGTTATCAAAGTTTTCATCCGTAAATAATTTTTTAAATTTTATTAAGATCAGATAAACCCCGAAGGGCACTCCGAAAGAAAACCCGTCCCGACTAATCGGGTCGTCCTTGTTTGTGTTTAACGAATCATACTAAATTTTAATTTTTAAAGGGATAGCTTATTCAATCGAAATTCTCATGAAAGCAATTTATCCTTAAATGTTTGTTTTTCTATTACATGAGTGTTTTATATCTTAAATTTCTGCTTAGATGATAATAAACCATAATAGGTTGCGTCCCTTTTTATTTTTGTCAACAAACCAATAAAAAGACACTATAAATTAAGTTTAATGGCCAATATAAAAATACATTAGGGCAAAAACCCAAACATATCAATATACTTTTAGTACAAAATTTTTATCAGACAACAGTATTTTTTACACAAAAAAAGTGTTTTTCAGGCTTTTACGAAACGCAACGATATGCACCATAACCAGAATTAAAAACGTGAAACCAAAAAACTCATGCAATTCTTCTAAATCGTGACTTTTACCCATAGTTTCCATAGCCAAAACAGAAGCCATGAGCATGACAACCGTAATAAGCAATAATGCAACACTTGCTTTGCGAATAAACTTTTTCCAATTAATTGTTTTCATCATCATAAAGTATTAGTTGTTTCTATTTTCTGTAAAAGTTCAATTCCATCTGATTAATATGAATTTTACAAAAGTGAAAATTACTTAAATAAATGAAAATAGTGCTTCGCTGGAAAAAGATTTTTGTTTGACGACTGTCTAAAAAGTATTAAGTATTAAAAACAGCAATAACATTTAAAAATTTTTTATGATGAGAACAAAAAATCTGATTATCATTACTGCATTGGCCATGTTTATTGGCGTAAACATGGTAGCTCAGCCCAACCAGGAAAACCCACCTATGAAATGCGAAAAAGCCGCTTTGTGTCCTTTCAACAATGAAATGGGCATCCCCGGGTTGACCACTGAGCAGTCTGCCAAACTCAAAGAGTTGAAACTTGCCCATTACAAAGAAGTGCAGCCGGTCAAAAACCAGCTAAAGGAGCTGAAAGCCAAACAACATACCCTGACCACTGCTGAAAAACCCGACATGAAAGCCATCAATGCCAACATTGATGAAATAACCAAGCTCGAAAATACGTTGATGAAAGCCCGAGCTGCACATATCCAGCAGATAAGGGCACTTCTGACAGATGAACAACGCATGATATTTGACTCACGCAAGCACAAACCAGGGAAAAAAGGGATGCAAATAAGGCATAACCGTATGGAACACGCTCAAATGCCAATGAAAAAGTGCGAAATGAACGTTTCTGAAAACAAATAAGCACCAATTAGTTTAATTATCAAAAAGCAGGGCAATATAAAACGTGCCTTGCTTTTTTTGTGCTAATAAAACATGGTTGTTCCAACAAAACACTAATCTGTATATCTTTGCATGGCCTAATCACTGTAAATGGTGATAGTTTTAAATATTCGCAGCATGATTAACGATATATTTCCCCATCAGTTCAACAACCAGTTTATTGCGACCAAACATATTGAAGAGTCGGATTACATTCTTCATTACAGCCAGAATTCGTTGCTGTTGAAGCAAAACGGACATGGCTTTGAACTGCCCCGAAAGAAAGATGTCAACGAAATATACGACACTTCAGCAAGTACATTTCTGTTCACTTACGACAATGTGCCTTGTTTTCTTCTTTGGGATGACCCCAAAAAGGTCAATGGGCAACTTTCTTACCAGGAATCGAACCTGTTTCGGGATTTTCCTCAAAAAGAAATAGCCTGGGTGAGCATTGTAGGGCATCAGATGAAAAACTGGTACTTAGAAAACCGTTATTGTGGGAAGTGTGGCAGTAAAACCATCGAGAAACCCGACGAGAGGGCAATTATGTGCCCTCATTGTAATCATTTGGTATTTCCTAAAATATCTCCGGCCATCATTGTTGCCATCACTTGTGAAGACAAGATACTGATGGCCAAAAATGCCAACTTCCGTGCCGATTGGTATTCTATCATTGCCGGGTATGCAGATGTTGGCGAGTCGTTGGAGCAGACTGTGGTACGTGAAGTAAAGGAAGAAGTGGGCCTTGATATTACCAACCTTCGTTATTACAAAAGCCAGCCTTGGCCTGTTTCAGGGTCAATGATGATAGGGTTCTTTGCAGAGGCCGATTGTAACCAACCAATCATCATTGATAATAAAGAAATTACCCATGCAGCTTGGTTTACACGTGGCAATCTGCCCAATCGTCCCAATAATATTAGTATAGCAGGCGAACTTATTGATTTGTTCGAAAAGGGGGAGATATGACAAAGACCAATGCTGCCCGCTTGTTGGATGTTCAGGGCATAAAGTACGATTTAGTAGAATACACCGTTGACGAATCAGATTTAAGCGCTATTGCAGTGGCTTCAAAGCTGGGACAAAATATCGAACAGGTGTTTAAAACCCTTGTTTTGCAAGGTGATAAAACGGGAGTATTCGTTTGTATCATTCCCGGGGGCGAAGAACTCGACCTTAAAAAGGCTGCCCATGTTTCAGGCAACAAAAGTGCCGCTATGGTTCCCCAAAAAGAAATACTGGGGATTACCGGTTACATTCGCGGAGGCTGTTCACCGTTGGGGATGAAAAAGAAATTCCCGACATATATTGATGAGAGCTGTATTTTGCAGGATTACATTTTTGTGAGTGCCGGAATACGGGGATTGCAAATAAAAATAACGCCTAATGACTTAATCGCAAGCGCTTCATGCGAAGTAGCGGATTTAATTATGATAGGTAGTCATTAGGTTAATACCATTATGATGTATTATCAAATGTAAGGTTTATTTGCTATTATTTATCTTCTTTCCATTGGGTTTCTTACCGAATACCATTGTGTAAAGGTTTCGGAAGTGATTTAGCTGTTTTCTGAAACCTATTTTCTCAATTTTTTATTTTTAGAAAACTTTCAAATCCACGTATTTATTTGTCTTTTACCTTGTTTTAAGCCCTGAATTTTCGTAAATTTATAGGAAATTAGCAGTAAAACTAAACTCTGGCAAGATGAAGCGTTGGGTTGTCATATTGCTTTTTACCTTCTCTCTTTTATCTGCCCAGCAGGAAGATAAAACCACCAAAGGAGGGTTTGCAATCCAAGTAGGGAATGGGGTTTTGTATGGAGGTATGGGTGGAATGATTGAATATCAGTTACGTTTTAAAGATAATGTTCGTATAACACCTTACGTCGGTAGTGGATTCTCTGTAGGATGCTCAGACTCATCAAGTGCTGAATACGTTTGGTACAGTTATGCTATTGGCGTTAATCTTGAAATGGGCAGAATGCACAGGTTTATATTAGGTCCTCAGATAGTGGGAGCCAGAAATATTTCCAATGACCCTGAAAATGCTGTAATTTACAAGAAATCTTTGGATGGGCTGTCATTTATTGCCGGATATAAAGGAACAGCGCACTTTGGCTTAATGTGGCAGGTTGTTTTTGGGGTAGCCTGTCTTCAGGATCCTTTATTGCAGGATGATAAATACTTTTTTCAACCTCATGTGGGGCTGGGAATGGGGTATAAGTTTTAAACAAACGCCAGCTCAATAATAAATTTTATCTCAATCTTTTAAAAAGCCATTGTGGGGCGCATCCAAGCTTTAAATTTTAGTATTGTCCGCATAAAAAGTATTTTCGGCATTTTCAACAATCTTCTCTACATTCCTAAGGTGTTGCGGGAGTTTCAATATATCAACAATACTATCGACAGTGAGGGCATAGTGATAATTTTTGCCAGAAAAGTTGGCCGTAAAAAGATGTGCCACAGCAGTAGGCATGGGTTTTTCGACCCAAATAACAAAAGTCACTGCCCTGTTTTTAAACTCATTTTCGTTGACCTGTTCTCGCACCTTGATGACTTTATCCAGCGTTTCGTTGAAATCTTCGTAGTTACCCATGTGCAAGTCTCTAAAATCGAGCAAAACCTTTTTTATTGGTTTTGAAGCAAAATTCATCCCGCTAAAACGGGCATAAGCCGCAAATTCTTCCATTGAAAATTGGCCGCTGTACTTTTGTACCAATAAGTTTTCAGCCTCAAAAAGTTGATATTTTATTTCCATGAGCGTTTTAGGTTTAGTCAATATAAATATACTAAATTAGATAACACCACACTATCAACCGGAGGTAAATCTTGTTGAAATTGTGCATTTTACATTATAGTATTTTTAACAAATACACTTTCATATTTTACAGAAGTTGTTTAAAAAAGGCAAAATGTCAACCACGATTTTTTTGAAAATACAATAACTAAAACAATAAAAAATTAGTTCTACTTTTTAAATATATTGAAATTCAATTATATATAAATATGAAAGTAAAAAAGCAACGTAGTTGCTACCTCTTTGCAGTCAATAAAATTGCCATAGTCATCAGGTGTGCAGCACCGATATAGCATATAATATATTTCGCTACTAGGTAGCTTAATATTTACGAGCAACACTTTTCTACAAAGATTTTGCCGCTAAGCGGCTAATAGCAAGGGTTAACTAATCTGTCAAAGTAGAATTAGCTTTGTTAAATGCATTAAAACAGTTCGTTAACATAAAACACTATTCCTATTCCTATCCTATCCCTTGAATAATAATATAATTGTCAATATGACAGAATAATCCTCCTTTGTGCAATAATTGTTCATAACCTTTAGGGTCTTTAATTCATATTTTTGGTTCGTTTAGATAAAAGAAAGTTTTCTAAAAATACAAACTAAGAAATACTCGTACTCACACATACACTATGTTTTTTATTCAACTAAATACTTATTCACTAACTAAGCCGAAAGGCATAAACAAACAAATTAATTATGAAAAAACTATTTATTTTTCTGGTAGCGTTTTTTATCGCTACAAGCTTCGCGCAAGCTGCCGCAGATATCAATCTGGGCGATTTTGAGGATGGAACTGTCAACTCATGGGTAACTTGGGGTGGAACAGTTACAAATGCCAGCAATCCTCTAAAAAACACAGACAACAATTCTGACAAGGTATTGCAGGTTGTAACAACAGCCCAATATCAAGGTGTTGCCAAAGGTGGATTAAATGTAAACATCGCAGATTACCAAAAAGTAACTTTAGATGTTTACGACCCTACCGGAGCAGTAAATTTCATTGTCAATGTATATGGCAAAAATGCCAGTAATTCAGATGTTTCAAAGGGTTTCTACCCATCTACTAATGCCGGGGCTTGGAAACATTATGAAGTGGACTTGACCAATTCTACCAACTTTGGTACATTTGTTTCAATAACACAAATTGCCCTTCAGAATAATACTGTTGCTACAAACTTACTTTTCGACAATATAAAAATTGTAGCCAAGCCATCAACCCCACCTACCAAAATCACTTTATCTGCTGCAACATTAACGCCTATTGTAGGTAAAAAAATAACAACAAGCTTAACAGTAGAACCAGCCACAGCAGGTTCGCAAGTTACCTATGGTACCTCAGATGCCACTATTGCAACAGTTACCTCTGCCGGTGTAGTAACTGCACTAAAGGCCGGCGCTGTGAAAATTTATGCCACCAGCACATTAGATGCCAACGTAAGCGACACCCTGTTTTTTACAATATCTGACCCTGTTGTAGGGACATCAATGGTACAGGCCAATTTTGAAAACGGTATCAATCCTAACCAAACCCAGGGCGGATGGAATGGCGCTGGCACACCTGCCCCAACTGTCACGATAGTTGACAACCCTAATAAAGTAGGAAATTCATCAGACAAAGTACTGAAAGTAGAAAAATGCAACCGTTATGCTGCAGCAGTTAAGACACCGGCTATTGACCTCAACAAATACAACAGGATTAAGTTTAAAGTATATTCAGACTCTGCTTATGTTGATTTCCAATTTGCAATGAACATCAATAACAGTATTGCTGAAAAATACACCGCTACAGGAATCACCAAAGCCACATGGACAGAGTACGAGTATGTTATTGACCCTGCTATGGCTGCTGATGGCCAGTTCTATATCAAAATGAATTCTCCAAAAGCAACATACAGCAGGGTTACCCCTCCTAATGCCGACTCATTAGGTTATACCTTCTATATTGACTCTATAACCTTTATTGCCGGAGATGGTTCAACTTACAAACCAGTTAACGCATTGACAATTAGGGGCGCTAACAATGTAAACACTATCACAACCGACAACGGCACATTGCAAATGGAAGCTGTGTTTACCCCTGAAGATGCAAGTAACAAAAGTGTAACATGGAGCCTGGTTAATCAAAACGCCGATACTGCTACTATCTCAGCTACAGGGTTGCTTACAGCAGTTCGTAATGCAACAGTTAAAGTAAAAGCTGTTTCTGTTGACGGAGGTTTCTCTGCTACACAAGACATTGCTATCAGCAACCAGGTTGTACCTGTTGCAGGTATTACTATTACAGCCCCGGACACCATAAGAGCGGCTAATGGCCCGGCCAAATTTTTTGCTTCTATAAGCCCTGCCGATGCTGATACATTAACTTATATTTCAAGTTTAGTTGACAGCACCGGTAATGCAGTTACTACAGCATCTATCAATGCGGCAGATTCTACAATCACATCTTTAGCCAACGGCTATGCCATACTTAAAGTTGTAGCTGCAGGTAACAGTACTATTAAAGCCGAAAAAACCATTATTATCGTTTACCAGGAAGTGTTTGTTGACAGTGTTAAACTAACCTTTGATAATGACACTACTATTACCACAAGAAAAGGTTCTATTGAGTTAAAGGCTAATGTTTATCCATCATACGCAACTAATACCAACGTAACATGGAGTGTAAGCGATGCTACTATTGCTACAGTTAGCAATAAAGGTGTTGTAAAAGCCAATGGTACCAAAAATGGCAGCTTTATGGTTTATGTTACCAGCAATGAAGGAGCAAAGAAAGACTCTATCAGAATTACCGCTTCTAACCAGGTATTGTTCAACTTAGCTACATTTGCAGGCGACCTTCCTGCCGGAGCTACTATTGATACCATTGAAGGTAAAAAATATTTGAAAGTACGCGTAAATGGCTGGAATACAACAATAGCTGTTGAACCTGTTGTTACTTATTCAAATTCTACCGCTAAATTTACTTACAAATACGATAAAGACACAGTTACTAAAACTGATGTTGTTCAAGCCTTTATCCAATTTGCCGATAGCGGTTTTGTAAGCAAAAAAGCATTTACTGAAAACCCTGCTTCTACAACTTTCAAAACGGTTACAGCTAAATTACAAGCTGATACGATTGTAAACCTTCAGATTGCAGCTCAATCAACAGCTAACTGGTCTGCCCTTAAAGGCTATGTTGTTTACATCAGCCAGATGGAATTCACCAATCCTTTCAACATGACTACATTTGAAGGCAAAGTGCCTGACGGAGGCGAGATTGTTAAAATTAACAACAAAGATTACTTAAAAATCAGGGTTAACGGTTGGGGCACAGCATTTGCCATCGAACCGGTAGTTGCTAAGTCATACTCAACAGTGAAATTCTCTTACAAATATGACAAAGACACTGTTACCAAAACTGATGCAGTTCAGGCATTTATTCAGTTAGCCCCGGGTGATTTCAAGAAAAACAAAGCTATTACCGACAATCCTGCTTCTACAACCATTAAGGAGTTGACATCAACTTTAGTAGATACAACATTTAGCATGCTTCAGCTTGCAGCCCAATCAACAGCTAACTGGTCAGCTCTTAAAGGCTATGTTGTTTACATTGGTAAAATGGAATTCTTCACTCCTGTTCTTGTAACAAAGATCGAAATCAGCGGTGAGTCTTCTATTACAACAGCCAAAGGAACTACAACCTTAACAGCTAAAGTAACTCCTACCAATGCGACAACCACTGCTGTTAAATGGAGTGTTGACAATACGGCCATTGCTACTATTGATGCAAAAACAGGAGTATTGACTGCTGTTGCTAATGGTACAGTAGTAGTAACAGCCACAGCTACTGATGCTTCTGGCGTAAAAGCTACATTTACTGTTACTATCACAGGTCAAACCAGCATTAACAATGCTTCTATTGCAAGTCTTTCGGTTTACCCTAACCCTGTTGTAGATGTATTAAACATTCGCAGTAACGAAACCATCAGCACAGTTGCTATATACAGCATGTCTGGCCAACTTAACCGTATTGCCAGTGTTAATGGCAATAGCGTTGAACTCAACCTTTCAGGATTGAAAAATGGGGTTTATTTTGTAAAAATCCAAACTGCTAATGGCTCTACAACTCAAAAAGTTGTTAAGAAATAATCTTATCATCTTATAAAGCAAAAAAGCGGAGCTCAATAGGTTCCGCTTTTTTTGTTTTGTTCCTGGGTTGCAGAGTCTTTCATAAACACAATCATTTGTTAAGCATTTTTAAACATGATACCAACAGCTCAATTTTACTTTAACCCTAATTAAATATTAGAAAATACTTAATTCTACTTTGACAGATTAGTTAACCCTTGCTATTAGCCGCTTAGCGGCGAAATCTTTATAGAAAAATGTTGTTCGTAAATATTAAGCCACGTAGTGGCGAAATATATTATATGCTATATCGGTGCTGCACACCTGATGACTATGGCAATTTTATTGACTGCAAAGAGGTAGCAACTACGTTGCTTTTTACCTTCATATTTTAACTATATGTAATTGTATTTCAATATATTTAAACTTGTCAAAAAAAGAATTATAAGAAATTTACTTTTAAGAATAAGGGTAACACTAAAAGCAAGTGTGAACTATAAATATTTTTGTAAGTCTAATAATAAGTAAAATATTAATCGAAACAATATGATTTTACGAGGCACCTTTTTTTCAGGTAAATTGGAGATAGAAACCAATATTACCTTTGTAGCTCCTGATAATTTTTCAGGTCAGCCCTATAAAGTAGTATATCTGTTGCATGGGATATGCGGAAGAAGCGGAGATTGGGTTGACTATACCCTGTTGCCCAATTACTCAAAAGAATATCATGCAATATTTGTTATGCCTGAAGTAGCCCGCAGTTTCTATTCGGACATGAAGTACGGCCTGAATTATTTCAGTTACATCACCGAAGAGCTCCCTTTAATGTGCAACAGTATTTTTAAAATATCGGCAAAAAAAGAAGACATAGCCATTATTGGAGCTTCAATGGGAGGATACGGAGCTTTGAAATGTACCTTATCAAAACCTGAGCAATATGGTTTTTGCGGAGCTTTTTCTTCTCCCTGTTTAATGCTCAAAGAATCTCTTGAGTATTGCGAAGGAGCCAAAAGATTCAAAGAACTGTTTGGTGAGGCCTTGTTTAAAGACTTTCAGGCTGTATTTGGCGAAAATATTGAATGGGATCCGCGTGAAGACGTGATAGAACTGGCCAAAGAAACAAAAGATAAAACAACAAAGCCTAAGTTATATATAACCTGCGGAACAGAAGACTTTTTTTATGGTGATAACAAAAGGTATTTTGCTACATTGCAAAGCTTAGGATATGATCCTGTTTTTGAAGACTGGCAAGGCAACCATGATTGGACTTTTTTTAATGAAGCGCTAAGAAGAGCATTAAAGCATTTCATTGAAAAAGAAAAATGAATACAACGTTAGAAATTTTTCCTCAAATCAAAAGAAGTTGACTTCATAAAACAAGTAAACAAAGTTTTATTTCTTTTTTATTCCCCTCAACGCTTGGGCTGTCCAAGGGTCGTCGGGCCATGAATGCTTGGGGTACCTGGCACGGAGGTCTTTCTTTACCTCGAAATAAGCATTGTTCCAGAAGCTTCGTAAGTCAGAGGTTATCTGTACCGGTTTAAATCCGGGAGATAAGAGGTGCAAGACCAAAGGTGTCCGGCCTTCGTTGATAAGCGGAGTATCGGCCAGGCCAAACACTTCCTGCAAGCGCACTGCAAGGATAGGGTTGTCGCCATTGGCCTGATACTGGATGGCAACTTTTGAACCGCTTGGGACTTCTATCCTGGTTGGGGCAAGCTTATCAAGCGCAGCCTGTTTTTCCCAGTCGAGCTGAGCCTGAAGAATTTCTACCAAATTCATTTTTTTCAAATCCTCGGTCTTTTTCACCTGCGACAAATGAGGGGCAAGCCATGTATAGTTGGTCACAAGCAGTGTTGTTGTGCTTACATCAGGCCAGGCTTCCTGCGGACGCCATTTGCGAAGGCTTAACACTCGGTTTTGCCAATTGGTAAAAGCATCGTCGAAGTTGAGCAACGCCTCTCCTTCCTTTTTTATAGCCTCCGATATGGCAAGTACTTTATGTTCTTCGTCAGGCTCAGGCAATGGTTTTGATTGAAGGACAATATTACCTATTTTAAGGTCTTTAGTAGCTACAAGCCCACCTTTACGGGTATCCCAAGTGATAACCTCCTGTTCCTTTACCAAAGGGGCAAGGTCTTTGGGATTAAGCGGGGCTGCAAGGAATATCTTCCCCATGCCATCACGGGCATCGAGGTGTGCCACAGCCAGCCACGACTCGTGAGCCAGGTCGTCCTTATGCCCGGCCATAGCAATAGCCCCGTTGGACAACTGAAACTGGGCATTGTTACCCGGGCGGGCACAGGCAATACGTTCGGGATAAGCAAAGGTTAATAAAAAGCCTGTATCGTAAGGGTTATGCGAATCATTATCCGCCTCAATATTGAACAACCTGCGATAAGTAGAAGCAACCTGTTCGATACGCGCAAAATTTCTTTGAATGCGTTGCTGACTACGCTGTCTCCTTAGTGTTTCAATACGTACATTAATATCAATACCTGCATCACGCGAAAGCGGGTCACGTTCTTCGAGCACAGCGGCCAAATCAGTAGCCAGGGCAAGCAAATGCGTTTCTTCGGCCTTTAACAGCAGGTGGGCAATACGCGGGTGGCATGGCAACCGGTGCATCTTGCGTCCTTGTTCGGTAATACGGCCATGTTCCAAAGCCTCCAGTTCGTGCAATAACTCTGTAGCCTGCGATATGGCACTTTTAGGAGGAGGAGTAAGCCATGTCAACTGCTGTATGTCAATAATGCCAAACTCAGCCATATCGAGTACCAGCGAAGTAAGGTCAGCTTCCATGATTTCGGGGACACGATGCCCTCGCATGTTTTCCTGCGTAGCTTTAGACCACATGCGGTAACAAACGCCGGCACTTAAACGCCCTGCACGTCCGGCACGCTGATCGGCAGAATCTTTTGAGATAGCAACAGTTTCTAAACGTGTCAGACCAGTCTTAGGGTCAAACTTTGAAGTACGGCCAAAGCCAGAATCCACGACTATTTTAATCCCCTGAATGGTCAAACTCGTTTCGGCAATGGAAGTTGCCAGCACAATCTTACGTTTTCCAAATTTATTGGGAACAATAGCGCTGTTTTGTTCCGACTGGGTAAGCTGTCCGTACAAAGGATGAATGGCAAAATCCCGAAGTTCACCTTTCAGGATCTCTTCGCACTTGCGAATTTCAGCTTCACCGGGCAAAAACACCAACGCATCACCCGGGTGCGAAGACACAGCTTTTGCAACAGTCCGGGCAGCAAGTTCGGGGAGCATCATCAAGTCGTGTGTGCCAGTATAGACAATCTCTACCGGAAATTGTTTCCCTTTACTCTCAATAACCGGAGCTTTGAGTACTGTTTGAAAGTTTGGAATATCGAGTGTAGCAGACATGACAACCATACGCAAATCGGGACGCAGGATATTTTGTGTCTCGCGGCAAAGCGCCATGGCAACATCTGCAAATATGCTCCTTTCGTGAAACTCATCAAACAGCACCGCCCCTACCCCTTCGAGTGTATTGTCCGAAATAATCATCTGCGAGAGTATCCCTTCGGTAATGACCTCTATACGGGTCTTTTCGCTGGTGCAATTGTCAAACCGTATGCGGTAACCGACCGTTTGCCCAACTTCTTCACCCAAAAGCGAAGCCATGCGGGCTGCAATGGTGCGAGCTGCCAAACGACGGGGCTCAAGCATGATTATCTTACGGCCTTCAAGCCAAGGTTCATCCAACAAGGCCAAAGGGAGCAATGTACTTTTCCCTGCCCCTGGAGGAGCACTAACAATAAGCGTATTTTCTTTTGAAAGCGAATCTTTTACAGCTTTTAAAACCTCTGTAATAGGCAAATCTATGCTAAACGGATTGAATGACAAGGTTTTTATAAATTTTGAAGGAGCAAAAATAGTGAATTATTAAATACCACCCCAACCCCTCCTTGTAAAGGAGAGAAAAGAAAAGCAATAACTAACTGCTGTTTATTCCCTTTCCTTACTCCAATCTTTTGAACGAGCCTTCTTTACTGAGGAGTGTTTGATCTTTGCTTCCTTTTTTTTCAATTTAGAAGCACGTGTAGGACGGGTAGCAACCCGGGTAACATCAACCCATAATGCCTGCTCCATGATATGATAAAACTTGGCAATTGCCCGCTTTTTATTGGCCAGTTGCGAACGCTCATTTTGCGAAACCACCCGAAGCCAGCCGTCTTTAGTAAGTTTGGCAGACAAACGCTCTGAAATCAACATTTTTTCATTATCTGTCAAAGATGTGGATTGCAGAATATTGAACCATAGTTCAACCCTTGTCTCTACCTTATTGACATTCTGTCCTCCGGCACCAGAGCTGCGGCTGGTACGAAATTCAAATTCCGTTTCGGTTTTTTCGGTGATGGGCATAAATTCAATGACGAATTACGAATGACTAATTGAAATACAAAAGAAATGAAAGAATTGTATTTCTCCAAATGTAGAAATATATTAGAGCTTAACAATTATCATGCCCGCAACAGCAGCATTCTTTTCCTTTAGCTTTTTCCATGGCTTCTTTTCCTTCAGAATAGGAAAACCATGCAAGGCCAATAGCGCCAAGGGCATCAATCCAGCCAAAGCCGGTAAATTCATATACAATACTTGATATTAGAAGTATTACAGACATATAAATGCAAACCAAGGTGCATCGGCCATCTGCTATAATAGCCTCTGAATTGAGCTTTTTACCATATTTTACCTTCGACTTATACAACCAAAGCATCACAATAATGGAGATTGCAGAAATCACAAAGCCCCAAAATGTGGTTTCAGGCTTATGTCCCTGATAAATATTAAGTGCAGCCCCAACAAATAAACCAACAGCAAGTACATAAAAACCCCAACCCGTTATGCGCAAAGCGGTTATCTCGAAGCGACCTCGTGGTTTGTCGGGATTATTCTGAATACGGAGTATCATTTGCAAGATTCCTATACCAGAAACAACTTCAATAAAACTGTCCACTCCAAAGCCAAGCAATGCAAGGGTTTCATCTCCTGCCCCTAACCAAACCGACACCACACCTTCAATTATGTTATAAGCCACCGTAAATACAGCTAACCATAAAGCATATTTAAAATACTTTTTATCCATTTCTATTTATTTTTGACTATTTTCAATGTTCGTAATTCTTTAGCTTTTACTATTGCTTTTAAGTCACAGCCGCTGCATCCATCGCAATTACATGTTTTCTTTGTTTTAAATGAACGCCCAATGGCATAAATAATATAGGCTACTGTAGTAAAAACAATCATTAAGACAATAATGTTTTGTATCATATTTTTTTAAAATTTAATAAAAACCACCCCTACCCCTCCTTATAAAGGAGGGGATTTGCATCACTGAACAAACAGTAATCAAAATTAATAGGGTGTAGTCACTTAATTAAAGAACTTTATAATATTAAAACAAACTTCCAATCTGATAATTTGCAAATGCTACTAACCAAGCAATTGCTGTGGTATAAAACATTGTAAATACAGCCCATCCCCAGCTCGACTCCTTCTTAATAGCTGCAATAACAGCTACACAAGGAAAATAAATGAGCACAAACAACATAAACCCAAAAGCGACCAAAGGTGTAAACACTTTCTGGCCTTTCAGCTCGCCACTGCTATGCTCCTGTTGTTGTAGTTTCTCAATCAAACTGCCTGAGTTTTCATCGGCCTCCTGGTCTGCCTGGTATAGCACGCCCATGGAGCCTATAACAATCTCTTTGGCTGCAAGGCCGGTAAGAATGCTGATACCAATTTTCCAATCGAAACCCAACGGCTGAATTGCAGGTTCAATAAACCTTCCTAAACGACCAATATATGACTGTTCCTGATGCTCTCCAACTTTCATTAGTTCAACCTGAGCTATGTTCGATTCTTTCACTGAATCAGCCAAAGTGGCATTTGCTGTAATTTGTTCAATCTGTTCATCATAATTCACAGCATACTGAACATTTCGGGGATAATAACTCAATGCCCAGATAAGAATGGAAGCCATGAGAATAACCGTACCCATTTTATGTATGTATTGTGAGCCCTTGAACCACATGTGTTTTGAAGTGTTCTTCAATGTAGGGACCCTGTATGGTGGTAGTTCCATTACAAAAGGGACGTCCTGCTTTGCAAATAATGTCTTCTTCAACAATAGCGCAATCAGCACAGCCAGGATAATTCCGATAAAATAAACCGAAAACAACACCAATCCCTGGTTTTTAGGGAAGAAAGCAGAAATGATCAGCACATAAACCGGCAAACGTGCACTACACGACATAAACGGGGTGATGAGCATAGTCATTATGCGGTCTTTGCGATTTTCGAGCGTACGGGTAGCCATTACAGCTGGAACATTGCACCCAAACCCCATCAGCAAAGGAATGAAAGACTTGCCATGCAGGCCAATCTTGTGCATAAGTTTGTCCATGATAAAGGAAACACGGGCCATATAGCCTGTATCTTCCATCAGTGAGATGAAGAAAAACAAGATGAGGATATTGGGAAGAAATATAATAACCCCTCCTACCCCGCCAATGATGCCATCAATAAGGAGGTCGTGCACGGCTCCTTCGGGAAGCAGATTACCCAACTGGCTTCCAATAAAGGCTATGCCTGCGTCAATCCAATCCATTGGGATGCTGCCCAGTGAAAAAGTAGCCTGAAACATTAGCCACATGAAAAAGAAGAAAATAGGGAATCCCCAGTATTTGTGGGTTAGCAGAAAATCAACATTCCATTTCTTGTTGGTTGTATTTTCAGCACAACCTGAACAAGTTTCGCGCAAAGCCCCAGCAATAAAGCCATATTTAGCATCGGCAATCACCGTTTCTGATTTCTCGTGGTACTCTTTTTCGAGCTTCTGTATCTCAGCCTGGCTTATTTTTTCAATATTTTCAAAATTAAAAAAGCTTTTAAGCTGACTGAGCGTGGCTTTGTCGTTTTCAATAAGCTTAATAGCCAAATAGCGGGTCGAAAAGCGGTCGGTCAACTCTTTACTTTTCTTCAACTCAGCCTGGATACGGGCAATTGAATCTTCAATAGTATTGCCATAGTTTATATGAATATGCCGTACCACCGGGTCTCTGTCTTCATACACTTCCACTATTTTTGCAATCAGCGCGATTATTCCCTGCCCTTTCACAGCAACAGTAGGAATTATGGGTATTCCAAGCATCCTACCCAGGGCATCATCATCAAGCGAAATGCCTTTTTGTTCCAGCTCATCATACATATTGAGGGCGATAACCACTTTGATATTCATGTCGATAAGCTGTGTGGTGAGGAATAAATTACGCTCAAGGTTGGAAGCATCAATCACATTGACCACAACATCGGGCATCTTCTCAGCAATATGGTTACGCACAAAAAGCTCTTCGGGCGTATATTCGGTGATGGAATACGTGCCGGGCAGGTCGGTCACTTTCAACTGATAGTCTTCAAAAGCAATATAAGCTTCTTTGGCATCTACCGTAACACCGCCATAGTTACCCACTCTTTCGTGCGAACCCGAGGCATGGTTGAACAAAGTGGTTTTGCCACTATTGGGATTCCCTACCAATGCCACATGGATAGTATTACCCTTTTCTTTTAGCGAAATTTTGAGGCGATCGTCAACTATTGTTCCTTCAAAACCTGACTGGACGATTGTTTCCGCTCCTTCTTCACGGACAACCTCAATTAATGCAGCTTCGCTACGACGCAACGACACGTTATAACCCATAATTTCATATTCAATAGGGTCTTGTAGCGGGGCATTTTTGATTACTTTCACCATTTTGCCACGGACAAAGCCCATTTCGGTAATACGTTTGCGAAAAGCGCCGTGACCAGATACTTTGGCAATTACGGCCTGCTGATTATTTGTTAATTCTGATAATTGCATTATATATTGTTTAACGAGAGTTCAACTATAGAACTGCAGTAATAGACTAATATTCTGTTATTCAATTGTTTCTTTTTTTTGTCAAAAAAAGAAACCAAAAAAGACTGGCTGTGAAAACTCACTCCGCCTATCGGATTCGTTCAGACAGTTCACAGCCAAAATAAGGAATATCTATTTGTCTGCTTCGCAGCCATTATTTCAAAGTCATTGCTATAATAACATTCATAAACCTAATTTCAATGAGTCATTATTAATCAAGAATTATTTCGAGTTATTAAAAATATCGATTAACTAAAAAGCCAAACCAAGTCTGATAATTCCAGCCAAACAATTTTCTAAGCCACTATTTTTACCGGAAGGCTTAATGATATATTGTAAATCAGGCTGTATAAAAATGTTTCTGAACAACTGTTTTTGCCAGGTCAGTTCTATCGTGGTTTCGCTACCTAAGCCATTGTTAAAGTTTTCGTGGGCAACAGCCAGACCAAGCACATCATCTTTAGCTTTGCTCAACATCCCGGTCAGGTTGGCCCCTATGCCAATATACGCATTATTGACGCTGATTTTAGAGGGGCTATAACCTGCCTGAACAAAAAATCCAAGGCTTCGTTCGGCCTGCGCCCATACTTTTTGGTCTGCATAAACATAAGCCCCAAAAGTGTTGTAGTTTAACGAGTCGGCTAATGTTGAATTAAAGTTATTTTCGACAATATGGCTATGTGAATAAATTCCTAACTTATACGTTCCGGGCAAACCAACAATATCAAGGCTTTGCTGTAACTCAGAAATAGCCAGCAACCCATCGCCTGAAACAAACTCCCACTTAATGTTGTGCGGGTTATAGTCAAAATCCGTAGGACTGCCATCATAAGCGGCGTTGAGCCATGAGGTTTTTTCGGTTATATTCCACTTGGCTGTCAAGCCCAACGAGGTAAGCGGAAAAATAGGCGCTGCAACGTTGCCAGAAATAATGGGAAGAATCCCAAACGAACTGTTCAAAAACAACGCGCCATGCTCAGAATTGGCAAACTCTACATTCAAATCCTGCAAACCAACAGTGAGTTCGACATGGCCAACAGCCTGTTTAAGCCAAAATTCCTGCAAGTATGTATGGTTGCCTGCCTCAATGTTAGAAGCTACCTGCATATCGCCGAGCAAATCAGCCGAAGGTGTTGCCCCGTGAGTGTTTGCAGCATTGACAAAAAGCTGTCCGCCCTTCCACAGCCCGGCTTTTTCGGTATCAAAACCAATACGTATAGTAGCCATGCCCAAATAACCATAGCCAGTTTTGATACCCCCAGCCAGGTTGCTTACGTTATCGCAGGTATAAGACGCCTCAAGCAGCAAAGGGTCGTCCGAATTGTTTTCTGACGTTTGGGCAATGATGGATGTAACGAAGAAAAGCGAAAGAGCCAACGTGTATATCTTTTTCATTTTTTGTTGTGTTTTAATTATTTACACAGCAAAAGTAGCTTTGGCCCAAGAGGTGTGAAATACCAAGATATGATGAAAAAAAAGATAATCCTCATCATAAATGAGGAGGCTAAATTAACGTCAATTCAACATTATAATAACGAGAGTCTAAGAATGCTTACATAGCTAATATTTACAGGTATTAGCAAAAGCTTCCTAACTTTTGCCTTGAAGCAAAAGTTCCAAAAATTCAAGGCTTGACGTAAATTGGCTAAAAAAAGCTTTATCAACGGCTCCGGGCAATAACTCGCTTCGTCGATAAAGCTTTTTTCTTAACGCCATTTTCGTCAGGCCAATAGCAGAGACGTTTCTATGAAAAAGGCGAAGCATTAAAAAGAAAAAAATTCCTTTTCATCGCCTTTTTGTTCGATTTCGGCCGAGAAGCCTAACATTCCTTTGTTTGCATATTGCAACATTAAAAGGCTTCGAGGGTGAAAGAGTTAAGGCGATAAGAGTTTTTGAGCAACTTTTTTCGATAAAAAAGTTGCATGGAAATAATGGCTTATTACTGAATAACTCAATGAAAATGATTTTTTACATCGAACTCACGTTAATTAATAAATTATCTTTAGAATAATATATTAAACCATAGGTTTTACACTTTCAAGCGTAATATACTTATTTACAACAGCATAGATAGTCAAACCCGAGACAGTTTTAATTCCGGTCTTTTGCGAGATGTTTTTCCTATGGGTGATAACAGTATTAATGCTTATGCTCAGTTTATCGGCAATCTCTTTGTTTGAAAGCCCAACAGCCAATAATTGCAGGACTTCCACTTCCCGTTCACTAAGAATATCTTCAGAAATATAAGTATTTTGGGAATGTTTAGAAGAAAGAACTTTTTTAATAGTAGAAATAATTGTTCCTGGACTATCCGAAATACTAATAATACCATCAAAAAGCCCCAGGACCTGCTGGTCATAATGCAAGTAAACCAATGCCATCCAGTGCGCTTTGTCCCAATTATTCTTAAGCGATTGGAAGCTTTTTACATTATGCTGAATTATTGCCGGATTAACAATTACAAGGCTTTCAGGTTTAGCACAAATAAATTTTTCAGCATCATCAATATTTCCGGCCTGCCTGATATGCAAAGGCATGCCAGCATGCGAAATAACCTGAACAAGCCCTTCATAAAGCACCGATGATGTTTCGACAACTATTATATTGGTTACCTTGCTCATGGCTTTGCATTCAGTTGTTTTTCCAGTTTTTCAACCAAAGGAACCAATATCAAATCCTCGATGCGGGCATGTACCTTCAAATCGTAATCTAACTCAACCAACAGGTGAAATAATTCGCGCCTTGCCTGTTGGTCATTTTTGTGAGGCAGGTACTTTATCAGCAGGCTCATCAGGTCGTCGAGCTTCTCTTCAATATCGCTGTGATGATCTTTATATTCGCTTACTGAATAAGCGTTGCGTTGCCTGTAAGGGATTTTATTTATAAAAACATCATAAAGACCAGTAACAAAAGGAAATACAACACTATTTTCATAGTTAAGGTGCTCTCTCACTTCGTTAAAATAATCCTGGAAAAATTTTTCCACCAGTTTGCTTTCATCCAGGTCGTTCAATCCCATAATTAACTTTATACACTGCTGTATTTTGGGATATATCTCGTCCAAATAGTATTTATGGTTGTTATGTAAGTACCTGATGATAGCCGGAAGGTCAGAAAATCTGAGCTTGGGAATTTGGTAAGAATCCTTTCCCAGATAAAGATTAGCAAAAGCGATAAACAAATCGCTGCTTATATTGTGTTCACTACATATTTTGTCAACCGTCTTTGTTTGAAAAGGTACATGAATGTCAAAATGCTCAAGAAATAGCATTGACCCGGGATAAGCCCTGACAATATCAGACAGCTCAGTATCCTGAGTGATATACAAATTTGAAGAAGACATTATTTATGCTTTAGCCTTGAAACAAAGTTTTCAGGAAAAAGTTGAAACCATAAACTCAAAAGTGAGTTAGAACACTTATTCAAAAAAAATACAAATCTCGATGGACTTATTATCAGCTTATTTCATCCGTTGGTTATCAAAGCGAGTATTACCGAGGTATAAAAAGGTGAATTGCATTTTGCTTTACAGGAGTGGCAGTATTTGCAGCATCGCTGTTTTTTTGATTCTAATATTTTTTTGCATAATTTGGATATTTGACGGAAATAAACTAAATTGCGTCACAAAATTGACGGAATTATGAATTATTTAGTCAGAGAGATAACTGAAAATTTATTAAATAAGCTTCAATCAAATAAGGTTGTAATAGTATATGGAGCAAGACGTGTAGGGAAAACCATGCTCGTAAAAAAGATTTTGGAAAAGGTTAATGAACCAGTCCTAAGATTAAATGGGGAAGATATTAATGTCCATGATAAATTAGCAATAAGGACGATAGAAAATTATAGGCAACTTTTAGGGTCGTATAAATTTCTTTTTATTGATGAAGCTCAAAAAATTCCTGATATTGGTGTGAAACTTAAATTAATGATTGATGAAATTGAAGGACTTAAAATAATAATATCTGGCTCATCATCATTTGATATTAATCGAGAGGCTGGAGAACCATTAACTGGTCGTAAATATACATTTAATTTATATGCTTTGTCCGAAAGAGAATATAGCCAAATCGAAGATCGTATATCAAAAACGGATAAATTAAGGGAAAGATTAGTTTTAGGAAACTATCCAGAACTCCTTCATTTGCCTGACAAAAAAGATAAGATTGAATATTTAAATGAAATGGTAAGTTCCTATCTGTTAAAGGATATTCTGGTTTATGAAAACATAAAAAACTCTCAAACAATATTCAATTTATTGCGTTTGATTGCATTTCAATTAGGCAAGGAGGTGTCTCTTCAAGAGTTAGGCCAACAATTATCAATTAGCAAAAACACAGTTGAGAAATATCTTGACTTATTGAGCAAGGTTTATATTCTTCATAAAGTAGAAGGATTTAGCAGAAACCTTAGAAAAGAAATTACTAAAAGTTCAAGATGGTATTTTCTTGATAATGGGATAAGGAATGCGGTAATTGCTAATTTCAACCCAATAGAGTCTCGTAACGATATTGGTCAATTATGGGAAAACTATATGATTAGTGAACGGATTAAATATCAAGAATATAAAAGAATCTCTTCAAACAATTACTTTTGGAGAACTTATGAACAACAAGAAATAGACTGGGTAGAGGAACGTGATGGAACTTTATTTGGATATGAATTAAAATGGAAGGAATCAAAGGTTAAAATCCCGACACAATGGAAAAACGCATATCCAGATTCTTCATTTGAAGTAGTTAATATCAATAATTTTGAAAATTGGTTAGAAATAAAATACTAAAGCCCGCCCTACCATGTAGCTCGTTTTTCTCACACTAAGAGCATCAAAGAAATTTTTGAGCTAGCAGAAAAAGTTAAAAAAGGCCGTTTCCAAAAAAACGAGCGGAAGTATAAAGAAAAAGAGGTTGGGCTCTATTTTGAAATAAAGAACCCAACCTCAAGATTTTCAAAAAAGTTATTGAAAGAAAAAGTTATTCTTTCTTGGTATCATCAGAAAATGTACGGTGCCCCAATTTTTTGTCGAGGTAAAAAACGCCACCGCTCTTTTCACCAGTGATTTTCAGCACATCAATAATTTCGAGGGCATTGGCTTCCTCTTCAATTTGTTCTTCAATGAACCATTGCAGCATTGTTGCTGTAGCATAGTCTTTTTCGGCCAAAGCCACTTCATAACATTGGTTAATAAGGCTTGTAACCTTGCACTCGTGCTCATATGTTTCTTCCATCATACTCAGAAGGCTGTCCCATGAGGTTTTAACAGCTGCAATAGGCTCAAGCTTAACCTCGCCCGAGCGGGTAAGAATGAAATCCAGTATTTTCAGGGCATGAGAGGTTTCTTCGTGAAACTGGACACGCATCCAGTTGGCAAAACCTTTAAACCCCTTATTCTCAGCCCAAGCCGACATCGACAAGTACATATAAGCTGACCAAAGCTCGGCATTTACCTGCTTATTCAGCACTTCTTCTATTTTTTTACTAATTTTCATAATCTCAATTATTTTTTGGTTAAACATCTAAATATATAAAACGTAAGAACCAAGAACCAAGAATCAAATAAATCATTTACAATAAGTTGCATATAACTGTGTCAGAAATATTATAACAAATATTAAAACCCTACAAATTACTATGTTTCCTCGTTTTAATAACAATACCCACTACTACAGTTCCAACCACACCTGCCAATACCACTAATCCTTTTCCCCATAGGCTTTCTATAAAAAAAAACGTTGAAATGCCTATCATTGTCCACATCATTGCTATTGAATACAACTTGGTCTGAAGCGGAATACTATTGCTTTTTTGAAAATTTTGAACATAACTCCCTACAAACCTGTTGTTTATCACCCACTTGTACAGCCAGTCCGAGCTTCGCATGTATAACCCGGCAGTAAGCAAAATAAAAGGAGTTGTAGGTAACCCCGGCACAAAAATCCCTATTATCCCCAACGCCAGCGACAATGTCCCTAACACTATTAGTACAAATCGAAACACGTTCATTTTCAATATTTAGATGTTGATTTTCCAACTATTTGCAATTTTATTTCTTCAATCTTAAAACCAGTTATTTGTTTCCTCTCAAAATATTTTTCAAGCAAATCATTTAGCTCAGCATCCATGTAATCTTCAATGATATCTGATTCAGAATAATAGATATGATGGTGCTTTTCAACACAGGCATCATAACGCTTAATGTCCTTATCAGTTTTTACAGTCTTTACCAAACCATTTTCAACAAAAGCATCCAACACCTTATACACAGTGGCCAGCGAGATATTGGGATTCTTTTTCCTGATGTAATCCAGCACCTGTTCTGCCGTAGGATGATTACACAGTTTAAAAACAGCCTCAAGTATGGCAATTCTTTGCGGAGTAACTTTTAACCCTTTTTCATTCAACGCACTACTAATACTATTTAATTTCATAATACTAACTATTAGATAAGAATTATTCTCTTTTAATAACAAGTAAAGTTAGTGTATTTTTTTGTTAAAAAAATAAAAAAGCTTTTCAACAAAAATTATAGTTGTAACTTGCAACAGTTTTAAATTACAACTTTGTAAAATGAAAAATACAGAAAATCAAACCATTAAAAAATTCAGGGAACTGCTCAGAAGGTTTGAACGGGAGATTTTTGTGCAGACGAATGAATGTTGTTGTAGCAATGTGACCCTGGCTCAATGCCATACTTTGCTTGAAATAGAAAGCAAAGAAAAAGAAACATTGACTGAATTAGCCAATAATCTTGGACTTGACAAAAGTACTATTAGCCGTACAGTTGACGGGCTGGTCAACATAGGGCTTATACAGCGCACTATTCCCGCAGAAGACAGACGTACTTCAATTTTGCAGCTTACACAAGCCGGCATTGACGTTTGCCATACCATCAATGGCAACAATGACAAGTATATTGAAAAAACGCTGTCGGTATTATCCGACCAGGAAAAGGATGAACTAATCAGGTTATTTGAAAAGATTACCAGTCAGATGGTTAAACTCAGGTCAACAGGCTGTTGCCCTATTAATGATTAAAATTAAAAACATGATTTACGAAAACATATTAGAAACAATAGGCAATACGCCACTTGTAAGGATTAACAAACTAAACCCATACGAAAATATTTCGATCAGCGCCAAAATAGAAGGTTTTAACCCGTCTGGAAGCATCAAAGACCGAATAGCCCTCAAAATGATTGAACAAGCCGAAGCAGAAGGTTCGTTGGTAAAGGGAAAAACCATCATTGAACCTACTTCGGGCAATACAGGCATAGGATTGGCCATGATAGGCCGAATGAAAGGCTATGACGTGGAAATAGTGATAAGCAAAGGTGTATCCATTGAGAGGGTCAAAATGATTAAGGCTTTCGGGGCAAAGGTAACCCTGACAGATGAGAAACTCGGTACAGACGGTGCCATCATTAAAGCCAAAGAGCTGGTCAAGGCCCATCCTGAGAAATACTTTATGCCCGACCAGTTTTCAAACAGCTACAACAAAATAGCCCACTACAAGACTACCGGCGAAGAAATATGGAAACAAACCAATGGCAAAATCACGCATTTTGTTTCTGCCCTTGGAACTTCAGGTACTATCATGGGTGTAGGCCTTGCTTTGAAAGAAAACAACCCCAATATTAAGATTGTATGTGCGCACCCCGTAAAAGGCCATTATATACAAGGTTTGAAAAATATGGAAGAAGCCATTGTACCTGCTATATACGATCCTTCGCAGATTGACGAAACCATTATGGTAGAAACAGAAGCAGCTTATGATATGGCACGTCAAATTATCAGAAAAGAAGGGATTTTTGTAGGCATGAGTAGTGGAGCAGCCATGTATGCCGCGCTGGAAGTAGCCAGGAAAATTGATTCGGGCAATATTGTCGTCATCTTCCCGGATAGCGGTGAAAAGTATTTAAGTACAGGTTTATTCAAGGAAAATTAAGATTCTTAACCACCCCAACCTCCCGCCTGAGAAGGGACAAGCTCTCCTTATAAAGGAGGGGAAAGACTGCAAAGCATGAAATACCTCCATTTTTCGGGCATTCTGAATAAATGTCAAGCAAGTTCAACAATGAAACAGCTGATATGCCTGGCATTGCCAGTTATTGCCACGTCGTTCATGTCTATGGCCTACCATTTCGTCAATATCATTTTTGTAGGGCAGCTTGGAAGTAGCGCTGTTGCAGCAGTTGGTTCAGCAGGATTTTATATGAACCTTGGCTGGGGCTTATCTTCATTGCTGACTGTAGGGGCAGGAATAAAAGTATCGCACAGCATCGGGCAGAAAAACAATCTTTTGGCCAAAAGCTATGTAAAAAGTGGCATTGTAGCAACATTGATTGTAGCAGTCCTTTACTATCTGGTATTGCTGGCAACAAAAAGCTTCCTGGTTGGCATTATCCGCCTGAATGACCCTGAGATAGAACAGGCCACCACCAATTATTTGATGTTGACAGGCTTGAGCATTCCGTTCACCTTTCAAAACCTGTTTTTTACCAATGTTTTTATCGGCTCAGGCGATAGTAAAACCCCTTTTAGGATAAACGCCCTGGCTTTTGGCATCAATATAGCCTTAGACCCTTTGCTTATTTTCCTTGCAGGATGGGGCATTTATGGCGCTGCTGTGGCCACTATCCTTTCGCAGGCTGTTGCTACAATAGTTTTTTACAATAAATTGTATAAAAATGAAATGCTAAGGCCTAAAGGCGTAACATTCCGTAAAGTCCTCCTGAAAAACATCATCGGGTTAGGCATCAGCCCTACCATACAGCGTGTATCCTTTACCATTGTTGCTATTGCCATGGCCCGTATCATCAGCAACTGGGGAGCAAACGCCATTGCTGTTCAAAAAGTAGGGATTCAGATTGAAGCCATTTCGTACATGACCATTATCGGGTTCATGTCGGCCTTATCCTCGTTGTCCGGTAAAGCATACGGTGCCAAAAATTACCAGCAGCAATGGGAAACGTTTCGGTCAGGGATGGTGCTTGCTTTCATCATTGGTATTATTACAACTGCCATTTTGATTGCATTTCCAAGCTCCTTGTTTTCTATTTTCCTTCATGAAAAGGAAAGTGTTGCCATGGGGCGCGAATACCTGCTTATTTTAGGTGTTTCGCAGCTATTTATGTGCATGGAACTGATGGCTACCGGGGCGTTCTTTGGTTGGGGGCGCACCAATATACCTGCCATTACAGGGATTACACTTACCGTGTTGAGAATTCCTATGGCCATTGCTTTTATCCATTTCTGGGAAAACTCCTTATCCTCAGTATGGTGGAGTATCAGCATCAGCAGCATTGCCAAAGGCTCACTGCTTGTACTGTTGTATGTTATTCTTTTTAAGATATTTATTAAAAACACCCAATCCGTAAAATCATGAGTACAGCATGTTTAATAAATAAAAAATTGAAGGAAAAACCAGCTTTAATAGACAAATGCTGCAAAACCTCCAACTCATCAAAATTTCAAGCTTCAATTAAAAAATCAACCGCTATGAACAACGATATTTTCACCCCGTTAGTAAGCCAGATCAAAGGTAATATCTGGACAGAAGGCTTGTTTGGCCTTGAAAAAGAAAACATCCGTGTGGACAAAAACGGCAACCTTTCGCTTACACCTCACCCCAAAACATTTGGCAACAAGCGTAAACATGCATACGTCACTACAGATTTTTCCGAAAGCCAGGTAGAAATGATTACCCCGCCCCTGCCAACTATCAAAGAGACGGTTGGGTTCCTGGAAACCATTCACGACATAGTCAGCCTTGAGCTGGAAGATGAATACCTTTGGCCTCAGAGCATCCCGCCAGTTTTACCAGACGAAACCCTTATTCCTATAGCCCGTTTTGACGATGAAGGAAAAGAAGCCGAACAATACCGCGAATTTTTGGCCAACAAATACGGCCCCAAAAACCAGCTATTTTCAGGCATCCATTTCAACCTGTCATTTGGCGAAAAGCTGATGGAAATGCTATATCACAAGAGCAACTCAGTTATGACTTTTGAAGAGTTCAAAGATGAAGCGTATTTGAAAGTTACCCGACAAATGCTCAGACTGCGATGGCTGTATGTGTTGCTTTATGGCAACAGCCCGGTAGTTGACCCTTCGATGGAACTTAAATGCAAGCAATCGCCTTTTACTATTGACAAACACGTAATAGGCCTTTCTATCCGCAATAGTTGCTATGGTTACCAAAACATTGGCGAGCTATACCCCGACTACAGCTCGGTACAGAATTTCCAACAAAGCATTGAGCAAATGGTCAAAGATGGAAAGTTAGCCTCCACCAAAGAGCTTTATTCGTCCATTCGGCCAAAGTTTATCAAAGACCCTAAGCATATAACTTATGTAGAATTGCGGTTTATCGACATTGACCCGTTGACAAAAGCCGGTATAAGCGAAGAAGCTTTACACTTCCTTCATGCTATGGCCATTTATGGGCTGCTTTCAGAAGAACCCGATTCGTTTGATGCAACAGCACAGTCGCATGCCAACCAATATCATGGCTATGTATCGCTTTACGGCTTAATCCCAAACCCGCATGCAAATCAGGAAGAAGCAGATGTATGGGCAAAAGCCAAAAAGCATATTCAGCACATGGCTAATTTACTTCAAGACCTGATGGTAAATAATGAAAGTATAATAAAATCAATTGATGTAGCAAACAAACTAATTAAAAACCCCAAGAAAAGAAAAGTTTATGAAGTCCTCGATGGTATATTGCAAAAAGGATATGTACCTTTTCATTTAGAAAAAGCTAAAAGCTATTTAAATGCCAGCCAACAGAAGAGCTACAACTTTATCGGGCTGGAAGACATGGAGCTTTCAACACAGTTGCTTTTGCGTGAAGCTGTAAAACGGGGCATTTTATTTGATATTTTAGACAGAAAAGAGAATTTCGTGAGGTTAAAACAAAACGGGAATATCCAATACGTAAAACAAGCCACCAAAACTTCGTTAGACAACTACGCCAGCATCCTGGCCATGGAAAACAAGCAAGTGACCAAAAAGATTGTCAGGGAAGCCGGCATCCGCGTCCCTGAGGGCTATGAATATACCAATGCTGAAGCTGCAAAAACAGATTTCGCCTTATTCAAGGGCAAAGCTGTTGTTATTAAGCCCAACCAGACCAATTTCGGCATAGGCATCACTATTCTCAAAGAAAACACCGATGAAACAACCTTTTTCAGGGCCGTGGACATTGCTTTTGAGCACGACACCTCCATTCTTATCGAAGAATTTATTGAAGGCAAGGAATACAGGATATTTGTCATCAACAACGAGGTGGCAGGCATTCTGCACCGTGTCCCGGCCAATGTGGTTGGCGATGGAAACAAGACCATTCGCGAACTGGTAGAAATAAAAAACCAAGACCTTTTGCGTGGTAAAGGATACCGCACCCCGCTTGAAAAAATCCAACTGGGCGAGGCCGAAGCCATGTTTCTGAAGTCGCAACATAAGACTTTTGATGACGTTCCGGCAAACGGAGAAGTTGTTTACCTACGCGAGAACTCAAACATTAGCACTGGCGGCGATAGCATTGATTTTACAGACGAAATCCCGGATTCGTACAAGCAAATAGCCATAAAAGCTGCATCTGCACTCAATGTCAAGATTACCGGGCTGGATATGATGATAAAAGATTACTATCAGGAAGCCAGGCCAGACAATTACGCCATCTTAGAGCTAAACTTCAACCCCGCCATCCACATCCATTGCCATCCTTATAAAGGTAAGAACCGCAAGCTGAACGAAAAGTTGATGGATGCACTGGGGTTTAAAACAATATAATTCATCAAAATAATAAAAATTTTTAATCCATTTCGCAAATTTCCGAAATATATTTCGTATATTTGCGAAACATATTTCTAACAATGTCAGAAAAAGAAAAATATTACACCGATTCACAAGAGAAGGTTGCCCGGTTTGCCAAAGCGCTTTCGCACCCGGTAAGGGTTTTTATCCTCGATTACCTGGCCAACAATATAGATAAATGCTGTTACAGTGGCGACATGGCCGAAGAATTGCCCATTGCCCGCTCTACCTTATCAGAGCATTTGGCCGAACTAAAAAAAGCAGGATTGATACAGGGTGAAATAAACCCTCCGTATATCAAGTATTGTATAAACCGCGAAAATTGGGAAGAAGCAAAAAAAACAATGATACAATTTTTTAATTTGAAAATATAATAATTTGAAGATGAATTGACTTGAAAATAAAAATCAATTCTTCAATCTTCAAATTATCAAATTGTATAATTATCAAATAAATTTAAGGTATGGAAATAAAAATTTTAGGCTCTGGTTGCGCCAAATGTAAAACACTAGAAAAGATAACCCGTGAAGTGGTCGAACAAAATGGCATAAATGCCAATATTACCAAGGTAGAGGACATTGTGGAGATAATGAAATACAACATTATGGCAACCCCTGCCCTTGTAGTGAACGAAAAGGTTGAAATAAAAGGCCGTGTACCTTCTGCCGACGAAATAAAACAAGTATTGTTAAAAGCAATTTGAAAATGTATTGGTTTGAAAATTTGAAGATGGTTAATAAGCAAATCATTCTCAAATTCTCAAATTGTATAATTTTCAAATTAGATAATCTTCAAATTAAAATAATTATGAAACAGATTGTAATGTTCAGTTTTGCCCTTGTAATGACATTGGGCAGTTTATCGTGCAATGCACAAACTACAAAAAAAGAGGATAAACCCAATGCTTCGGCTAAAGTAGAAGCTTATTATTTTCATTTTACCAGTCGCTGTGTTACTTGTAAGACGGTTGAAGCAGAAGCCAAAGAAAGCATCGCAGCCCTTTATGGCGACAAAGTTTCTTTTCAGTCGGTCAATTTAGACGAAGCTTCAAGCAAAGCCCTTGCTGAAAAGTTAAAAGTATCAGGACAAACTTTATTGATAGTAAAAGGCGATACAAAAATCAACATTACCAACGAAGGTTTTATGTATGCCCGCTCAAACCCTGAAAAATTAAGATCTGTTATTAAAGAAAAAGTTGATGAGCTTTTGAAGTAGCACAACATGGATTTTTTTAACAGCATATTAGAAAACAGTACAATGCCGTGGCTTTCGGCATTGGTACTGGGTTTGATGACAGCTATCAGTCCATGCCCCCTGGCCACCAACATTACAGCAATAGGCTTTATCAGCAAAGATATTGAAAACCGCCACCGTGTATTTATCAATGGTTTGCTTTACACCCTTGGCAGGGCCATTTCATATACCGCAATAGCCCTGGTGATTTTTCTTGGGGTTGACCAGTTTAAGTTTTCCGGTATTTTTCAGCAGTATGGCGAAAAGTTCCTCGGCCCATTGCTTATCATTATTGGGTTGTTTATGCTGGATGTCATCAAAATGAAATTTCCAGGCATGGGCAAATTAACTTCCCGAATGGAAAACAAAGCTACATGGAATTATATAGACACCATTCTGCTGGGGATTGTTTTTGCGTTAGCTTTTTGCCCTTACAGCGGGGTTTTATATTTCGGCATGCTTGTACCCATGACGGTTGCCAGCGCATCGGGTTTGTACCTTCCAGTAATTTTTGCTCTGGCTACGGGTATCCCGGTCATTCTTTTTGCATGGGTGCTTGCATACACCGTATCGGGCATTGGGCATGTTTACCATAAGGTGAAGACCTTTGAAAAGTGGTTCCGTCGCATTATAGCAATATTGTTCATTCTGGTTGGCATCTACTATATCATAAGGGTTTATTTATAAAAAAATTTGAAAACATATTTCGGGTTTAGACGAAATTCTAAATAAAACAAAAGAAGTAATGGAAACAAAAAAAGAGTTTAAAATCCTGCTATGGATAGCAGTAATATTTGGGGCAGCATTTTTTCTGCCCATCGAAAGTGTCAGGTTTAATACGGCCATTGCAGCCACGTTCGACCTTGTAAAATGGTATGCCCGTGAGCATGTAATTTTATGTTTGTTACCAGCATTCTTTATTGCAGGTGTAATATCAATATTTGTCAGCCAGGGCTCTGTATTACGTTATTTTGGGGCTAATGCCAAGAAATGGCTGGCATATACAGTTGCCGCTGTATCAGGCACTATACTTGCCGTTTGCAGTTGTACTATTTTGCCCTTGTTTTCAAGTATTCACAAACGTGGTGCCGGTTTGGGCCCGGCTATTGCCTTTTTGTATTCGGGCCCGGCAATAAACATCCTTGCCATTATCTTAACCGCACGTATATTAGGCTTTGAGATGGGTGTTGCACGGACTATTGGAGCAGTATCTTTTAGTATCATTATAGGAGTGGCTATGTCGCTCATATACCGTAAAGAAGAAAAAGCAAAGCGTGAAGAACAGATGAATATTGAATTTCAGGCTGAAAAACGTCCGATGTGGCAAACTTCGTTCCATTTTTTTACATTAGTATTAATCCTTGTTTTTGCTAACTGGGGCAGTCCTGCAAGTAGCGATACTTCAAGTGCCTGGTATTATATATGGGCTTATAAATGGTATATCACCGGCTTTTTTGCATTGCTGCTTGGTTATTCATTAATCTATATCTTGAAAATAAAATGGCAATGGGTTTTACTGGCAACCGTGGCAACTGTTACATCAGCTTTCTTATCATCGACGTTTATTGAAAACGTCAAACTTGCCCCGCTTGTACCCATGATAGTTGGCATTGCAGCTTTAAGTACCATAACACTTTTAGACAAAAAAGACGAAGACAATAAAGAGTGGACAATTTCTGCCTGGGGGTTTGCCAAACAAATCCTGCCCTTGCTTGCCATAGGTGTTGTTACAGCAGGTTTTTTGTTAGGCTCCACCCATGATGGAAAAACAATTGCAGGCATAATCCCTAACGAATGGATTTCTGCTTTAGTTGGCGGAAACTCGGTATTCTCCAATTTTTTTGCTTCAGTTGTAGGCGCTTTTATGTACTTTGCCACTCTTACCGAAGTACCTATTTTACAAGGATTAATCGCTTCAGGTATGGGCAAAGGCCCTGCTTTAGCGTTATTATTGGCCGGGCCATCATTATCATTACCCAACATGTTGGTAATACGAGGCGTAATGGGTACCCAAAAAACGGTAGTTTATGTTACATTGGTAATTGTAATGGCCACAATTTCCGGACTAATATTTGGTGCAATTTAAAACAATAAAAAAAATGAAAATCGCAAAAAAGAATGAAATGAAAGTTACATTAATCATCATGGTTTTGGTAATGACATTTGTAGTAACGTTTGTAAGTGTATCGGTAAACTTTGGCTACCATGCCGGATTTATTGCCAAATGGATGAAATCATGGGGACTTGCCTTCGTGGCAGCCCTTCCGGTGGTGATGGTGATTATGCCCATAATAAAGAAAACCATTGCAAAATATGTTGAATAATTTTTAACCCTTAATATTAAAAAAAATGAAAACAATCAGTTTTATTGGCGGCGGCCGTATTACCCGCATTTTAGCCCAGGCATTTAACAATGCCAATGTACGTTTTGACAAAGTAGTTGTGTATGATGTAAGCGAAGAAGCATTAAAAGCTGTAAAAGCTAAATTTCCACAGGTTACCACTACAACCAGTGTTGATGAAGCTGCAACAGCCGAACTTGTTATTCTTTCCGTTCACCCCCCAATGGTAATGGAGACCATTGAGAAAATCAAAGGCAGCCTGCAACCCGGTTCGGTATTGCTTTCGTTAGCGCCAAAGTTTACTATTGAAAAACTGACTGCTTTGCTGGGTGGTTTTGCCAACATTGCCCGCATGAACCCCAGCGCTTCAACCATTGTAAACAAAGGCGTTAACCCGGTTTCGTTTTCTGCTTCTTTTGATGCTGATAAAAAGAAAGCATTTCTCGAACTGTTTCGGCCATTAGGCTATGAGCCCGAAGTAGCCGACAACAAAATTGAAGCTTATGCTGTTATTAGCGCCATGGGGCATACTTACTTTAACTTCCAGTTGCAAAAGCTTAAAGAACTGGCCGTTTCGTTTGGCATGGATGAACAAGAGGCCGCTAAAACTATCTCAAATATGCTTTGGGGTACAACCGAAACCCTTTTCAACTCAGGTTTACCTTATGCCGAAGTAGCCGACCTTGTTCCGGTAAAACCAATGGCAGAAGTGGAAGAAACCATTAAAGGCTATTACGACCAATATTTAACAGGTATATACAATAGAATTAAACCGTAAATGAAAACAAAACTTAGGTTTTTGTTGCTATTCACATGTATATGTTATAGTGTACAAATATTCGGGCAAGATACCGATACAACTTTTAAACCTTCGGGCAAACCTATTGTGCAAGTGTTTGGGTATTCCAAGCTTGACGCAACTAAAGATGCCAAACAACCTGTAAGCTTTGGTATTACCCGTGCCCACTTTGGGTATAATTATAATTTTTCAAATAGTTTTTCAGGTACATTGATAATTGATGCTGCTGGTAGGCCAACTACTGTTGGTAATATTGTTGTAACCGATTCTACAGGTAAAAATTATACAGTCAATAACACTTCCAAGGAAGGAAGCTATTATACAGCATTCCTGAAGTTTGCTTTTATTCAATGGAAACCTTCTGAAATGTTTACTTTGCAAGTGGGTGGTATTTTGCAAAATCATTATATCACTCAGGAAAAGTTTTGGGGCTATCGCTATGTTTATGAAACTTTCCAAGACAGATATTATGGAACTGCAAGTGGCGATTTCGGGGCAATCGGGTTTGTTAAGGTAAATAACATTTTGGCTTTTGACGTTGCTGTTACCAACGGAGAAGGTATAAGGTTTAAACAAGATGATTACGGTAAAGTAAAATATGCAACAGGTATTGACATTAAACCTTTAAAAGGATTGTTAACCCGCCTGTATTATGACAATACACAATCGGGCGACCCGAGCGATAATGCAACGCAACACCTCTTTTCGTTTTTCACAGGTTACCAGTTGGATAAAGTTTTCCGTGCAGGACTTGACGTTAATTACAGGTTGAACAACCTAAACTACAATGACCATGATTTTTGGGGATATTCTTTGTTTGGCACTTACATTGTGAATCCTAAAATTGAAATCTTTGCCCGCTACGACAATGTGTTATCCAATACCTTATCTGGTCAATCACAAAGCTGGAATATTGCAAAAGAAGGTAAAGCCTATATAATGGGGATTCATTACCAACCTGTTAAAACTGTAAATCTTTCAATTAATTATCAGGGGTGGAAAGCCAAACAGTCCGATAAAAAACATACCAATATAATAATGCTTAGTACAGAATTTAAACTTTAAATGTATGGAAACAAATAATAACGTAAAAACCTGCCTTTGTGGCAGCGGCGAATATGTTGTAATAGCCTGTTCGGGGGCATGCGATTTGGGCCAAATATCGGACTTGGTTGCCCGAAAACTGAGGGACAATAATATCCGCAAAATGAACTGCCTTGCGGCTGTAGCAGCCGATGTGAAACCCACCATCGAGATGTTCAAGGAGGCAGACCTTCTACTAATAGATGGCTGCCCGGTTGATTGTGGCAAAAAGATACTTGATAAAGCAGGCATTACCAATTACAAATACATGCGTATGACCGACCTCGGTTATGTGAAAGGCCAAACCCCTGTTACCAGCGAAGTAATTGAAGCTGTTTATGAAAAGGCTGCGGTTGACTTCTAAAACAAAACAGGCGCTGTCGGCGGCTTTTATGGTGCTGTCGGTATTGTTTTTTGTCCTGCTTTTCGTATTCAAAGATACATTAAACAATTACGCATCAAAAGCCATTAAAACACAAGCTGGCCCCGAAGTTCAACACTCGGTACCGGCTTTTGTCGATTCGGCCTACAACTACGCTAAAAATGGGCTAAGCTACCAGTTTACATTTCTCGAATTTGGGGCAAAAGGCTGTTCGGCCTGCAAACGTATGGAACAGGTTATGGCCGAAATAAAGGCCCGCTTCCCCGACCGCGTAAACGTAATCTTTATAAACATCATGCTGCCCGAAAATCAGCGGTTGATGAAATACTTTGGCATTGCAGCCATATCTTCACAAGTGCTTTTAGATAAAGAAGGTAAAGAGTTTTTCAGGCATACGGGGTATTATTCTACAAATGAGCTATTAATAGCTTTCCGTTTTTAATTTTTTTCCTACCTTTGGTGTCTGGCTATGGGGTTAGCCTCGAACCGCCTTAAATAAGCTGATAACTCCTGTATGACTTTATTGTTTAACCTTAAAGTATGCAGGATATATGATAAAAATACTTTTGTTTATTGGTTCGGGGAGTTTCCTGGGGGGCATCTCACGTTTTCTTACTTCACGTTTTATTCAAAATACCTTTATTGCGTCTTTTCCTTACGGAACATTTGTTGTCAACATTCTTGGCTGCTTTCTTATTGGGTTGTTTTATGGCATTTCAGAACGGGGCAACGCGATGTCTTCAGAGTTGCGCATGTTCCTGACGGTTGGCTTTTGTGGCGGGTTTACTACATTTTCGACTTTTGCCAACGAGAATGTTGCGCTGCTTCGCGATGGTAATATTTTCTATTTTGCTTTATATACAAGCCTGAGTGTTTTTATTGGCATTTTGGCCACTTATTTGGGAAACCTAATCACTAAAATAATATAACCATGGAAATAAAAGGAGAAGCCAAATTATTGCGGATTTTTATCAGTAATACCGACAAATTCAAACATAACTTACTGTACGAAATGGTTGTTTTTGCAGCCAAACGATATGGACTGGCAGGGGCTACCGTGCTGAAAGGGGTGATGGGCTACGGGTCAAGCAGCGTGGTGCGTTCTATTAAATTTTGGGAATTTACCGAAAAACTCCCGGTGGTAATTGAGATAGTTGACGAATCGGAAAAGATTGAAAAGTTTGCCGAGAAAATACTCCCCTGGTTTGAAAAGCTGCGTTATGGTTGTATGATAACTATGGAAAAAGCAAACATAGTCCTTTACAAACAAGGCGAAAAGAAAAGTTTTTTTAAATGGTAAAAATTACGTGTTATGGATAACATTTGGTTAATTGCAGCAATGTGGATGGGCATGGCTTTAGTGGCCAGCTTAATATCTATCCGTGTAGGTATTTCTGTTGCCCTTATCGAGATATTGGTAGGTGTCATAGCCGGAAATTTTTTAGGCATCCACCAAACTACCCAATGGATAGATTTTTTGGCCATGCTGGGTAGTGGTGTTCTAACCTTTTTGGCGGGCGCTGAAATTGACCCGGCTTCACTAAAAGCAAACTTAAAAGCCAGTCTTGCTATTGGCATATTGTCTTTTGTTGTTCCATTTGCCAGTGTTTGGCTCATTGCACAGTATGTTTTTGGCTGGGGGATACACCAGGCCCAGATTGCCGGGATAGCATTATCTACTACATCTGTTGCCGTTGTATATGCAGTTATGATTGAAAAAAAGCTTGGCGATACATCCATGGGCAAAATGATACTCGCAGCCTGTTTTATTACCGATTTTGGGACAGTGCTTGCCCTGGGCGTTTTGTTTGCCAATTTCAACCTTTGGATGGTGGCTTTTGTTGTTGTAATGTGCGTTATGCTTTGGTTTATGCCACGATGGACAAAATACCTTATAGGACATTTGGGTACAAATAAAGTAAGCCAGCCTGAGGTGAAATTTATCCTGCTCGTGTTGTTCTTTTTGGGAGGTTTGGCCACCACAGCAAAGAGCGAAGCTGTGCTTCCGGCTTATTTAATAGGCTTAGTTGTGGCCGGGGTATTTGTGCGCGACAAAACCTTGGTTGACCGTATGCGTACCATTGCCTTTACCATTTTTACCCCGTTTTACTTTATGAAAGCCGGCTTGTACGTTTCGCTGCCATTAATATGGGTTTCGCTGGGCATTATTACATTGTTCCTGGTTATTAAAATAGTTACCAAATTTATTGGGGTATATCCGTTGGCAAGGTCGTTCCAGATGCGCAAAAAAGAATCTTCTTATACCACACTGCTGATGGCCACCGGCCTTACCTTTGGCACCATATCGGCATTGTTTGGGCTAAACAACCACCTTATTGACCAAAAACAATACACCATCCTGGTTACAGTAGTAATTCTTAGCGCCATAATACCTACACTCATAGCACAAAAATTCTTTCAACCCGAAATACATACCATGATAGCCTGGGGCAGGCTTAGAAGAATGAGTAAGAAAAACATAACAAAAAGGAGGAAATAACCATGTACAAACACATTTTAGTAGCTTACGACGGTTCCGAAGGGGCCAAAACAGCATTGAACAATTCATTGGCATTTGCCAAGGCCATGAAAGCAAAGTTGACAGCTTTATGGATTGGGGGGTACAGGGCCTACTATCACGAAACTGTGGCCGAAATTGACGAAGAATCGAAAGCCATTGACAGCTTTTCGGCCAAGTTGAAAAAGGACCTCCACAATATATCAAAAAGTGAAGGCATTGAAATAGAATATGCCCATTTGCAAGGCAACCCGGCAAAATTGATAGTTGAGTATGCCGAAAAAAACCATGTTGACTTGATAGTGATGGGCTGTAAAGGCCACTCAGGCTTGTGGGGCAACGATTTGGGGCATGTTACAGACAAAGTAAGCGAAAATGCCAAATGCAACGTGCTAATAGCCCGAAAATAGACACTGACTTTATGGAAATAGAAAGAAAATTTATTGTCGATATAGAAAACTGGCAGAATATTGCTAAAGGGAAAGGTGAAAGGATAATACAGGGCTATTTGTATAGTAGTATTGACAAGACAATCCGTGTAAGGGTAATGGGTGATAATGGGTTTATCACCATTAAAGGAAAAACGGTCAATATATCGAGAGAAGAGTACGAATACCCAATCCCTGCCAATGAAGCTGCCGAAATTATCAACAAGTTAGCCGATGGCGTAATTGAAAAAAAACGCTATACCATCACATACAAAAGCAAAACCTGGGAGGTGGACGAATTTCTTGGGGACAACGAAGGGCTTATTGTGGCCGAAATAGAATTGGATTCTGAAGGCGAACAATTTGAACTGCCCCAATGGGTTGGCAAGGAAGTATCTGATGATGCAAGGTATTATAATTCCAACCTGTTGAAATCCCCTTTTAAATTGTGGAAAAAATAATTTTTATAAAAAGTATTATTGATGATTTTGAATAAGTACCAGTGTGGGCTGGATTTTGGGACCTCTAACACGGCTATTGCCATTACAGATATTCATACACGTAAAAGTATTTTTATAGAAAATGACAGCTCAGTGTTGCATTTTAAAAACACGAACGATTATGTATATTCGGTTGGAAAAGCAGCTATCAATGAATATGTTAGTTCAGATATGAGCGGCCGCCTTTTAAAATCGATAAAAACATTGTTAAAACAGAAAAACTTTATACATACTTTTATTTTTGGCAAAAGGTTTACACCTGATGAACTGGCTGCTTTAATTATTAAACATTTCAAACAGCAAGCCGAAAAGGCTATAGGTCACGAAATTGAACAAGTGGTACTTGGCCGTCCGGTTGTTTTTTCTGAAGACCCCGAAAAAGAAGAAATAGCTGTCAAAAGACTGCTTAAAGCTGCTTCCAATGCAGGTTTTAAAGACGTAAAGCTTCTTTACGAGCCTATAGCTGCAGCATTCTCTTATGAAAGCTCCTTGACTCAGCACGAGAGGGTTTTGGTAGCAG
The DNA here is from genome assembly GCA_029572965.1 of Bacteroidota bacterium. Lineage (GTDB taxonomy): Bacteria > Bacteroidota > Bacteroidia > Bacteroidales > DTGW01 > JAKPQD01. The sequence continues at coordinate 159,597 of JAKPQD010000383.1, forward strand.
ACTTTGGAGGGGGCACTTCCGACTTTACCATCATGGAACTTGGCCCCGACCGGATAAACGCTGAAGACCGCAAGGGAGATATAATTGCAAACGGAGGGCTTTATATTGGCGGCGATATGTTCGACTCCCAGACTATGTGGCATAAACTAACCCCGTTGCTGGGCAGAGGGGTCAAATATGCTTCATACAACAAAGAGCTTGACGTGCCTACCACCATTCACCACGAGCTCAAAAAATGGGAACGCTCATTTCTTCTCAAAGAAACCAAGCTCCGTAGGGACTTAAACAACTATTACATATTTTCTGGCCGCGACAAAAGGCTGGAAGACTTAATGGCGCTTATAGACAACAACCTTGTATATGCCCTTTTTCAACAGATAGAAAAAGCCAAAATTGAACTTTCGTCAAAAACAGAAACCATGGTAGAGTTTGCCCGCAACATAATCAACATCAGAGAACTTATGACCCTTGAAGAGTTTCGTAACTTTATAAATAACGAAACCAATAAAATTGAACACTGCGTTTTATCATTAATGGAGAACGCAAATGTCAAGGCAGCCGATATTGATACAGTATTCCTTACAGGAGGGAGCGCATCTGTGGTGCCCATCAGAGATATCTTCGAAAAGTTGTTTGGGCCTCATAAAATCCGCATGGGCGACAATTTCAACAGCATTGCTTACGGGCTGTCTTTGAGTAAATAACATCTGCCTTAATTGATTAAAGTATGATAGCGATTGATATTCCCGGATATAAAAAAATAGAGCTGGCACATCTGGTACTCGATTATAACGGGACACTGGCCATAGACGGCAAGCTTATAGATGGAGTTAAGCAACTCATCGGCCAAATAGGCAGTAAGTTAAACATCTATGTACTGACAGCTGACACTTTTGGCTCTGCTAAGGGCCAATTGTCAGGCCTAAACTGTTCTATCGAGATATTGGGGCTATCTATGCAGGATATTCAGAAAGAAAAATATACAATTAGCTTAGGCGCTGAAAATGTAGTTGCCATTGGCAACGGGGCAAATGATGCCCTCATGCTCAAAAGCAGCGCGCTTAGTATTGCCGTAATACAAAAAGAAGGTGCTTCGGCCAAAAGCATTATGGCAGCCGATATTGTTTGTTTTAGCATTGTCGATGCCCTCGAACTGTTGTTAAATCCGAAAAGGATTATTGCAACCCTAAGGAGATAAAGTAAGGGCTATGAGCTTAGGTTGAAAAATGTTGTTTAAACCCCGATGGAGGTATTAAGATGGTTTTTGAAAGCATATTGTTTGCCAGCACTGTCCCGGATGACAGTTTACATCTTGAAGAGCCAGCATTTATGGTTGATTTGAACATCAACCAGGTGGTAGATACAGCCCTTAAAGGTAAAGAAGAATACAACCTTAAGCCCTATTTTTATACCTTGTTGGCAAACACAGAAGATATAAAATACCGCCAGGAGGTAATGCAAGATATTGAACGCCAGGACTTATACAGGTATTTAAAAGCTTTCGAGGGAGATATGCGCAATATCCGCAAACAGCTTGCCGAAACAGAAAAATTATACTATCAATACCATAAAGAACGGGTGTTTCTGGATATTGTCATCTTTTATGGCCAAGCCATGGAATCGTTGGCTAAAAATTTGCCCCATTTGCCCATAAAATCGCGGGGTTTCATTACCTTCTGTAACTACCTCACAAGTTACACAGAATCTTTGCAATTTAAAAACCTTCTTGCAGAAGCCAGGGCAATAATACATGAATTATCTTCAATAAAATACAGTGTACATATCAAGGAGCTACGTGTCAGGGTATTGGATTTTCAGCCGGGTGACGATTATACAGAAGAAGTACAAGCTACTTTTGCAAAATTCAAGCAAGGCGATGTAAAAGATTACAGAAGCGGGCTCTCATATCCATTGGGCATGAACCACGTGGAGGCCAAAATCCTGGATGGGGTTGCATATTTGAACCCCGATGCTTTTGCCCGTCTTGATGCATTTTACAAAGGGAATACCCGTTTTCAGGACGAAACCATTGTCAGGTTCGACCGTGAAGTGCAGTTTTACCTGGCTTACTTCGAGTATATCGAAAATATAAAAAAGGCTGGCCTGGAGTTTTGCTATCCGCAGGTTTCGGCTGTTGACAAGGAAATTGATGTTACAGCTTGTTTTGACCTGCCTTTGGCCCATAAGCTCGTAAGTGAAAAGAAAGCCGTAGTGGCCAACGATTTTTACCTCAAAGGCCATGAACGTATTTTGGTCGTTACAGGCCCAAACCAAGGGGGAAAAACAACTTTTGCCCGCACATTTGGGCAGTTGCACTACCTTGCAGGGCTCGGGCTCCCTGTTCCCGGCAGTAGGGCAAAGCTTTTTCTTTGCAACAATATTTTTACCCATTTCGAAAAGGAAGAAAATGTACTGAACCTGCGAAGCAAGCTGGAAGACGACCTGGCAAGGCTACATTGGATATTAGGGCATTGCACCCCCGATACAATTGTCATCATGAACGAAATACTGACCTCTACTACATTACAAGATGGTATTTTTCTGAGCAAAAAGATTATGGAGGATTTGACCAGGCTTGATGTACTTTGTGTTTGGGTAACATTTATAGATGAGCTGGCATCGTTCAATGAAAAAACGGTGAGCATGGTTGGCGCAGTAGTTTCGGGCGACCCGTCACAACGCACTTTCAAGTTCTCAAGGATGCCGGCCAATGGCTTGGCTTATGCAATATCGGTAGCTGAAAAATACCAGCTTACATACAGTGAATTGAAAAAACGCATTATACCTTAAGGCCATGAAAGTTTTTCTGATGTTCGAAAAAGATAATTTTGAAACCCGGAAGAAACTTCTGCCGAACAGCGCTGCATTGGTTCAAGACTTAGAATTGGGGACATTATTTGCCACAATGGCTTCGGGCGATGAATTTATCTACAAAATAGCTAAAGAAGCTCTCCTGTCAGGCACATTCAATGATATTGAAACCATATTATACCGCCAGGACATCCTGAAAGATAGCATTGAAAACCAACTTGTAGTTAGGGAAATATACAGGTTGTCCACCGAAGCCCTATTGTCAAGGAACGAACATTGGTGGTTTCTTTCATCATCACCATCATCGGTACTTTATAGCTCTATTGCTTCCTTGAAAGATTTGCTGGGTTATCTCAAACAATTAAAAGCGCTGGCAGATGAACATGCCTCTCATTTTCAATCAAAGGGCTTTTCCAGGTTTTTTGCAATGCTCCAAAAAGAGTTGGATGAAGATTTTATGGCTGAAGCCTGGAAACATATCAAAGAACTTGAGTTTCACGATGGGGCTTTGTTCAACACCCAACTGGGAAAAGGAAACAAAGGCTACCCTTACCAGCTTTGCAAGCTCCCTCAACAAAAACAAGGATGGGTGCAAATGCTTTTTCCGCGCAAAAAGCCAGGATACACTTTCAATGTCCATCCACGCGACGAGAGCGGGGCAAGGGCATTGAGGGAAATAAAAGACGAGGGGGTCAATGTTGTAGCCAATGCCCTTGCACAATCTATGGAACACATTTTCAGCTTTTTCAGTATGTTAAAGACTGAAATAGCCTTCTACACAGGTTGTTTGAATTTGCACGGACAGCTTGCCAGCCTGGGGGCTGATTGCTCGTTTCCCCAACCCTTGCCTGGGCACCTTCGAACACACGTTTTTCGCGGCTTGTATGATGTATCCCTCGCTTTGGCTATGAAACAAAAGGTAGTGGCCAATGATGCTATAGCCGAAAACAAAAACCTGGTGATAATTACCGGGGCAAACCAGGGAGGCAAATCTACTTTTTTGCGGAGTATTGGCCTTGCCCAACTGATGATGCAGTGCGGGATGTTTGTACCTGCCGCTTCTTTTTCGGCTAATACCTGTAGCCAGTTGTTTTCTCATTTCAAAAGAGAAGAAGATTCGGCCATGAACAGCGGAAAACTTGATGAAGAACTAAGCAGGATGAGCAGCATTGCCGACAATTTATCATCACATTCCATGATCCTCTTTAACGAGTCGTTTGCAGCCACCAACGAAAGAGAAGGCTCCGAAATAGGGAGACAAATAGTAAATGCCTTAATAGAAAAGGGGGTAAAAGTTTTTTTTGTCACCCATTTGTACGATTTTGCCCAAAGTTTTTACGTTAGAAAGTTAGAAAATGCCTTGTTCCTCAGGGCTGAGAGACAAGCTGACGGGGCGCGGACCTTTAAGCTGGTCGAAGGGGAACCACTGCAAACCAGCTTTGGAAAGGATTTGTACAACAAGATATTTGACAATCCCGATGCTGGAATATAAAATTTACCTGCTACTAATAAATCTGCGAAGACACACGCACAAGCTATATTCATCTGCATTTCAGATACTTACATTTCATTTAATGAAATTAAACTAAAGCACAAGCCTTAGGCATACAAGAGAAGTTGGTTTAGATAAATAAAATTCAATATTAGGATTAACCTTAGCTGAAATAAATTGTTTATTGATTGGATTCAACATTTAGTTGTTATTTAGTTTTAATTCAAAAACATACTGCCATGAAACGAGCATGATTCGTTAAACACAAACAAGGATGAAAATTCATCATGCGAGTTCCATCCGACCTTATTAAAAAATTATTTACGGATGAAAATCATTAAAGTTGAAGCAATTGAAATACTCGATTCGAGGGGCAATCCTACCATTGAGGTAAATTTAGAGTTAGAAGATGGCACAAAAGCCCGGGCAATGGTCCCAAGCGGTGCATCTACCGGAGAACGTGAGGCTTACGAACTGCGTGATGGTGACAAAAAACGCTACGGAGGTAAAGGCGTGTTGAAAGCCGTTGAAAACGTAAACAAAGTCATTGCTAAAGAAATCGAAGGAAAATGTTTTGTTAGCCAGCGTGAACTTGATTATTTTATGATTAATCTGGACGGTTCACAAAACAAATCAAAATTAGGGGCCAATGCCATTCTTGGAGTGTCAATGGCCTATGCCCGTGCTAAAGCCATGAGCGCCGGGATGCCACTTTACCAATATTTAGGCGGGAGCAATGCTTATTTGTTGCCTGTTCCCTGTATGAACATTATCAACGGCGGGAAACATGCCGATAACAACGTGGACTTTCAGGAATTTATGATTGCCCCGCATGGTGCACCTTCGTTTACCGAAGCCATCCGTATGGGTGTTGAAGTTTTCCATACATTAAAAGGGGTGTTAAAGGCTAAAGGCTACAGCACTGGCGTTGGTGATGAAGGTGGTTTTGCCCCTGACCTCAAATCGAATGAAGAAGCTGTAGAAGTCATCCTCGAAGCTATCAATAAGGCCGGATATAAGCCCGGAAATGAAGTTAGTATATGTATAGACCCTGCTGCCAGCGAACTTTGGGAAGATGGCAAATACAAAATGTTCAAAAGTACAGGCAAATTAATTACGGGCGATGAGCTTATAAAACTTTGGGAAAGCTGGACAAACCAATATCCTATTGTGCTACTTGAAGACGGCCTGGCCGAAAACGACTGGGATGGATGGAAAAATCTGACCAAAGCACTTGGAAACAAAATTGAGATAGTAGGCGATGACCTGTTTTGTACTAACAAGGCAATATTAGCTGAAGGCATTGAAAAAGGTGTAGCCAATTCTATTCTTATAAAACTGAACCAGATTGGGACAGTAACAGAAACGCTTGAAACTATTGAACTGGCGTACAAAAACAGTTACAATTGCTTTGTATCGCACCGCAGCGGCGAAACCCCCGATACGTTTATTGCAGACCTGACAGTTGCTGTCAATGCCGGACATCTCAAGACTGGCAGCGGTTGCCGTGGCGAGCGTATTGAAAAATTCAACCAACTCATGCGCATTGAACATGAACTTGGGAAAAACTCAAAATTTGCAGGCATTGCAGCTTTTAAAAACAGGTAAAATCTACGGCGCGGAAGCTTCAGTGAAAATTTCCGCGCATTTTTAGCTCTTTTTAACAACAACATCCATTTTTCAAAATTATAAATTTGTACCTTTGTCTTGTGTGGTGATGGGGTTCACCTTGAATTGTCGTAAATGACTGATGACTCCTGTAGTTTTAATTTTATTAAAACCAGTCATTTATGATATCTATTGTTGATAATTTTGTCATTTTATTTTCGTTCACTTACAAGGCCAAGAGCCTTCACAGGGTCATAAAGGCACCTGCTGTTATTGTATTGCATACTTGTCAGCTTGATGGTTTTATGTTTTTCTTCATCATGCTCCATGAGCATCTTCGGTCAACCATAATTTTGGGGCAAAATACTTTGCTTCCAATTAAACCAGCATTTTTTATTGTATAACAAAATGAAGTAAAGAAAATGAAGTTTATAAAAAAAACTCCCTGGGCTTTTGTATTACTTATTGGCATTGTCAGCCTGTTTTCTGATATGACCCATGAAGGGGCACGGGCTATTACAGGCCAGTTTCTGGGCATATTAGGGGCAAGCGCAACAGTTGTCGGGTTTATTGCCGGTTTTGGCGAACTCATGGGTTATACCATTCGGTTAGCCTCTGGTATTATTGCTGACAAAACAAAGCAATACTGGACTATAACATTTGTCGGTTATGCCATCAACCTTTTAGCAGTACCGGCACTTGCCCTTGCCGGAAATTGGCAGATAGCAGCCGTGTTAATGATTCTGGAACGCACCGGAAGGGCTATCCGTAACCCTGCAAGAGATGTGATGCTTTCTCATGCCTCGTCTTCAATAGGTCATGGTAAGGCTTTTGGCGTGCATGAAGCGCTCGACCAGATAGGGGCAGTTACAGGGCCAATTATCGTTGGCGCTGTGTTTTTCTTTTCGGGCAATTACGCTAAATCATTCGGGATATTACTTATCCCGGCCTTAATAGCCTTAACAATATTGGTTGTTGCAAGGCTAAACTACCCAAGGACCGAACATTTGGAAGATAAAAACAACATGCCAAAACTTGTTTTTCCAAAAAAGTTTTACTGGATTTATCTGGCAGCCGTATCGCTTATTGCTGCGGGGTTTGCAGATTATCCGCTTATAGCATTCCACTTTAACAAAACCGGACAGGTTACTACCCAATGGATTCCTGTAATGTATGCCATTGCAATGGGTGTCGATGCATTGGCCGCTTTGTTGCTGGGCAGGTTGTTTGATAAACATGGTATAAAAGTACTTATTGGCAGTACATTGCTATCTTTATTGTTTGCCCCGTTAGTATTTATGGGCAATTTTTACACAGCCATAGCCGGAATGGTTTGCTGGGGCGTGGGCATGGCTGCACAGGAATCTGTCGTAAGGGCTGTCCTGTCATCCATATTGCCCGCCGATAAAAAAGCAACCGGGTTTGGGGTTTTTAATGCAGTTTTTGGCTTATTCTGGTTTCTGGGAAGCTTTTTAATGGGCTGGCTATATGATATGTCTATTATATGGCTAATTGCGTTCTCGGTAGTAATGCAACTGGCATCTGTTCCGTTATTCGTTAAACTATCTTCTAAAAATTTGAATTAAAATGAAACACACATGATTGCGGCCCCCAAAAAAAACACACATGAATCCCGATAAATCGGCATGGATGGTTGGTTGCATCCACTCACTTTAAATAACAAATATTAATGGCTTAAATAATTAAATTTCAATAAATTAAAATTTCATACAAATGAAGAAATATCTTATATTTTTATTGCTACTTTCTCCAATAGTACTATACTCCCAAAATATTGATATCGACATATTGAAAGATATCAACCTGAACCGCAATAAAAATCTCGACGGTGTTTTCAGGGTCATTACCGACTCCGCATCAACTGTGGCTTATGGATTGGCAGTTTTGTTATTAGTAATTGCTTTCCGCAGAAAAAACATTGATGCCCGCCAGCGTTCGGTATATGTGGCAGTTTCAGTTACAACGACAGCAATTATTGCAACTATTTTGAAATATAGTATCCATCGCCCCCGTCCGTTTATTACGTATCCTTTTCTCGAAAAAGTTACCAGTGGCGGCAGCCCGTCTTTTCCATCGGGGCATACTACCGATGCTTTTGCTATAGCAACGGCTGTTAGTTTGGCATATCCAAAGTGGTATATTATTATTCCTTCGTATATTTGGGCAATAGCTGTAGCATACTCCCGCATGTGTTTGGGCGTTCACTATCCGAGCGATGTGCTGGTTGGAGCATTTATTGGCATAATTACAGCAACAATATGGTATAAAGAAAAACACTTGTTATATAAAAAAATAAAATAATGATACAGTCCTTAAATTCATTAGACACTCAGTTGTTTTTATTTCTCAATGGCAAACACAATGCCTTTTTTGACCCAATCATGTACTGGTTTAGCGATAAACTGATATGGATACCCATGTACTTATTAATAGCCTTTTTTATTGTGAAGCATTACAAAATGAAAGGAGTTGTAATGCTTTTGTTGGTGGGTGTAGTAATTGCATTGTGCGACCAAACCGCTTCGCACCTGATAAAAAATGCCGTTCAGCGGTTGCGGCCATCGCACGAGCCTTCTTTGGCAGGCTTGGTACATTTGAGCAAAGCAGGGGCTGGCGGAATGTATGGTTTCGTTTCGTCTCATGCTGCCAATGCTTTTGGGTTGGCCACATTTTTGTTTTTTGCCCTCGACAATACGTTTAAGTATTTGAAATATTGGCTTTTTGCCTGGGCTGTATTGGTTTCGTACAGCCGTATTTACAATGGGGTACATTATCCGGGCGATGTCATTGTGGCAGCCATCATTGGGGCTTGTTACGGGTTTATTTTTGCGTTTATTTATTTACAGTTTGATAAAAAAATGGGCAAACAATCGAATTAATGTTATTCATACTTTTTATATTATTCATTGGTAGTTGGCTTGCAGCTTCGATATCGGGTATAGCGGGTTTTGGAGGGGCATTGTTGCTTTTGCCGGTTTTAACTCATTTCATTGGCATCAAAGCTGCAATTCCTGTGCTTACCATAGCCCAGTTATTCGGGAATGCCTCGCGGGTATGGTTTGGCCGCAAAGAACTTCAATGGCAACCAATTGCTTATTTTTTGGCTGGAGCTTTACCTTTTAGCATTATCGGGGGCAGGATACTGGTTGTTTCTTCAACAGTTTATTTAATAAAGGGAATAGGCTTTTTATTGTTGATGATGGTAATTTATCGCCGTTTGGGGATAAAGTTTTTTACTGCCAAAAACAGGTGGCTGTTTGTCGGGGGTATTGCAACAGGCTTTTTGTCAGGTATTGCTGGAAGTGCCGGGCCATTGGGGGCTGCTTGTTTTGTAAGTTTAAACCTTACACCAATAGCTTATATTTCAAGTGAGGCCTTTACAGCTTTATTAATGCATATTTCAAAAACTGTAGTTTACCAGAAGTATTCACTTATTGGGTTTAACGAACTTGGTTATGGGTTGGTTTGTGGCACGGCAATGATTTTAGGCAGTTACACGGGTAAAAAAATGATAGCGTTTTTGAGCCGCGAGAAGTTTTTATTATTGGTCGATAGCCTTTTAGTCTTATCAGGATTACAAATGATTTTTTTTTAAATTATAATTATGTGGTGGGTTTATGCTTTATTATCAGCTTTTTTTGCCGCTTTCACGGCTATACTTGCCAAAGTTGGCATTAAAGGGATCAATTCAGATTTGGCCACTGCCATACGAACGGTGTTTATATTGTTTATCGCATGGGGGATTGTACTTGCCCGAAAAGAGATTTATGGAATAAATGCCCTGTCCAAAAGCAATTGGTTATTTCTTGGACTCTCTGGCATTGCCACAGGTTTATCATGGATATTTTATTTTAAGGCATTACAGTTGGGCAAAGTATCGCAGGTGGCACCTGTAGATAAATTGAGCGTTGCCATTGCTTTAATTCTTTCGTCGTTACTGTTACACGAAGTGATTACTTGGAAAATCCTTTTAGGCACAATCCTTATTATAGCTGGTTCAATTGTCATTATTTTATAAAACCATTGCAACATGGACAATTACAAAAACATAATACGCGAAATAGCCCAAATAAACCATTCAACGGGTGCACCTGAGCTTACAAAACCTGTTGAGAGCCTGTTGGCCGAAAACAAAAAAGCCATCCACATAGCAGTGTTAGGACAGTTTAAGTCGGGCAAAAGCTCATTAGTAAACAACATTATAGGCGAAAACATCCTGCCTGTTGGCGTTGTGCCTGTTACAGCCATTGTAACCCGCTTGCAATATGGCCCTGAACCAAAACTGACCATCAGGTTTACTGATAAAGAAGATCTTACCACCACATTGAACGAACTGCCTTTATACGTTACTGAAAAACATAACCCCGAGAATAACCGAAATGTTTCACTTGCCATTGTAGAACACCCAATATTAGAGCCATTTAAGAATATCAGCATTGTTGACACTCCCGGGTTAAGCAGCTTTTACAGGCACAATAGTGAAGCAACGCTTCAGTGGTTGCCATTCACCGGGGTTGCTATTATCAGCGTAAGCGCCGAACGCCCGTTGGCCGAAGAAGATTTAAACCTCATAAAAGGGGTTATGCTGCATTGCCCTAATATTGCGCTGGTAATCACCAAAACCGATTTGTTTAAAACTAATGAAATTGAAGAAATAAAGGCCCATATCCGCTTCTCGCTCCAAAAAGCAATAAGCCGCGATATCCCCATGTTTGAATATTCTGTTTTTAGCCAGTTGACAATATTCAGGGACACTTTGATAAATAACTTTATAAACCCTTTTAACAAGGATTATGAAAAAGAGTACGACGAAATAATCCGTTACAAGATACAAAACGCCATCAGCCAAAGCATCCGTTATGCCGAACTGGCATTGCAAACTGCCTTGAAACGTGAAAATGAAAAAGAAGCCATCAATAAGGTGCTTAAAGAGATTAAGGCCAACCGTCACCACCACGAGCGTGAAATGCTCCTTTCGGGCTCTTCGTTTAAAGGCGAAACAAGGGACAAGCTCGAAAAAATAGTACTGCCCAACCAGGCTAAAGTTGCCCAACAGTTGGAAGAACAGTTTTATGCCGCATATCAAACCTGGAATGGCTCATTGTTCAATGTTTCGCGTAGTTTTGAACAATGGCTCAAGGCCAACCTTGGCCATCAAATAACAACCATCGACAATGCCTGTTTTGAACAGATCAACCAAATAGTAAAAGAAATTGCCAGCTATTACGAGTATTCAGCCCTACAATATAGACAAAGGCTCAATGACCGCATTAACCAGATGTTTGGTGTCAACCTGCCCGAGGTATCCTGGCAAATCGAGTTTTCGGGCATAGACAAGCCCGATGTGTCTGTTTATCGTGCTTTTGATTCGCACTTAGACACCTTGTTGTTTTTCTTACCTATGAGATGGTTTAAAAGGCTGTTTTATCATCACTTTGAAAAACAAATACCCAACGAAACAGACAAAAACCTGCACCGTTACATATCGGGATTGACTGAAAAAATCATCAAATCTATTGATGCCATCCACAAACAGGCTTTAATGTTTATTATCAACGAAAACAAAGATGTAGAACATATCCTGTTAAACGACAAAAACAATCATATCGAGTTGCAGAGGTTTATTGAGCAACTGAAAGAAATTAAAAGCTTAACAATAAAAACAAATTAAAAGCTTAACAATAAATTAATACGTAAAATTTTATTTTATAATCAAATATGACGTATGTTTACGTCATTAAAAATAATTAAGAATGAACAAAGCCGAAATTTTTGATAATGACTTTAAAGAACTGGCCCGGTTTGCCAAAGCCATATCGCACCCCGCAAGGTTAGCCATCCTGAAATATTTGGCCGAAACAAAAACATGCATCTCGGGCGATATATCAGAGTGCATTCCTTTGAGCAGGAGCACAGTATCGCAACATTTAAAAGAGCTCCGCGACTTAGGCCTTATACATGGCGAAATAGATGGCCTAAAGGTCAATTATTGCTTGTGTAGTTCAAATATTGAAAAATATCTAAAACTATTCGATAATTTTTTCGGCCCCATAAGCAAACAAAATTTTGAATGCATTAAAACTAAATAAATACAGCAAAACATTTCATTTTCAAATCTTCAAATCGTTAAATTTTCAAATTAAATAGTATGAAAATATTAATCCTTTGTACCGGAAACAGTTGCCGCAGCCAAATGGCACATGGCTTTTTACAATCATTTGACAAAAGCCTCACAGTATGCTCTGCCGGAACACAAGCCTCCGGTAAGCTCAATGAAAAAGCCGTTGCAGTAATGAAAGAAGTTGGAGTGGACATCAGTCATCACACTTCTGACTCGGTAGATAAATATCTCAATGAAGAATGGGATTACGTCATTACCGTTTGCGGTGGAGCCAACGAGGCCTGCCCTGCATTTTTAGGAAAAGTAAAACACCGCCTTCATATTGGTTTTGACGACCCATCGCACGCCACAGGTACCGAAGAGTTTATCTGGAGCGAGTTTAGACGTGTCAGAGATGAGATAAAAGAAGGGTTTTATAAGTTTTATCAAGAGAATTTGAAAATTTGGAAATGAGAAGATTTGAAGATTTAAAAATTGAATTGCATCTTCAAATTTTCAAATTGGTTCATCTTCAAATCATTAGAGGCCTATAATTATGAGAAATGATAAAGAGAATTTAATAGTATCCCTAACATTAGAGTTTGCTTTAGAGATAATTGAATATGCTGAGATTTTGGAAGACCATAAAAAATATATCATTTCTAAACAATTATTAAAATCAGGAACTTCAATAGGTGCTAATGTGCGAGAAGCTCAGAATGCTGAAAGTAAAGCTGATTTCATACATAAAATGAAAATTGCCGCTAAAGAAGCCGATGAAACTGAATATTGGCTTACTCTTTGCGAACTTTCAAAAAATTATCCAAGTCCCAACGGGTTAAAAGAATCCTTACAATCTATCATTAATGTAGTTTCTAAAATAATCAGCTCCTCAAAATCATAACCTAATTTTCAAATTTTCAAATCATTTCATCTTCAAATTATACAATCCATGAAAGTAAAACTAAAAATTCTCGACCGCTACCTGACCCTTTGGATTTTCCTTGCCATGTTTGCCGGAGTCCTTATGGGTTGGCTAAATCCTGACATTGCTCAATTTTGGAACCACTTTTCCTCTGGCACAACCAATATTCCTATTGCCATAGGCCTTATCTTGATGATGTACCCACCGCTGGCCAAAGTAAAATATGAAGAATTAGGAGATGTATTCAAAAACACCAAGATACTTGGCCTTTCGTTAGTCCAAAACTGGGTTATTGGGCCAATACTGATGTTCCTGTTGGCCATTGTATTTCTTCAATTCAACATCGACTATATGTACGGAGTTATCCTCATAGGGCTGGCACGTTGTATAGCTATGGTCATTGTTTGGAACGACCTTGCCAAAGGCGATGCAGAATATGCAGCCGGATTAGTGGCCTTTAATTCAATATTCCAGGTACTGCTATTTTCGGTATATGCCTATGTATTTATTGCCATACTTCCCGGATGGTTTGGGTTGCCTGTAAATGATAGTGTTTCGCAAATCACCATTGGCCAAATAGCCAAAAGCGTATTCATATACTTAGGGATACCTTTTATAGCAGGCTTTTTAACTCGCTTTGTTTTTATACGGGTAAAATCAAAAGAATGGTACCAGAGCAAATTTGTACCCAAAATCAGCCCTCTGACCCTGATAGCACTGCTTTTCACCATAGTGGTCATGTTTTCGCTCAAAGGTGAGTACATCGTAAAAATCCCGCTGGACGTAATACGTATTGCCATCCCGCTGGTAATATACTTTGTAGTCATGTTTGTCGTCTCGTTTTTTATGAGCAAAAAAACCGGGGCAACATACGGGCAAGCTACAACGCTTTCGTTCACTGCTGCCAGCAACAACTTTGAGTTGGCTATTGCTGTAGCCATTGCCATCTTTGGCATCAACTCCGGCGAAGCCTTTGCTGCTGTCATTGGCCCATTGGTTGAAGTGCCCGTGATGATTGGGTTGGTGAATGTTGCTTTTTGGTTTAAGAAAAAATATTTTGCCAGTTAAAAAATGAATTAAAAAACAAAATCACACTTTTTTACCCAAGCGCAAAATATCGCTAAATATTAAAGCCTGGCCACTTAAAAAAATGGTCAGGCTTTGTTGTTTAAAATGAATTTTTTAGTTAACTTTCAATATCTTATTTAAAGTTATGTCCCCTAAGCCCTTTAAAAAAGTTGTTCAGACAGTTTTTATCATTAAGCTTTTAGGACTTAATATTGAAAGATATGAAAAAGCTGAAAGCGCTAATATTGTTGGTATCCTGCATAAACATCTACGGTTATGTGCATGCCCAAGACTCTGCAGCAAATAAAACTGCTGAAGAGCTATTCAGCCTTAGCCTTGACGATCTTTTAAATGTTGTAATCACCCCATCAAAACTTCCTCAACACGAAGGGAGCTACACGCAAAAAGTTGACCTGATAAAATCTGAGCAAATAGAGTCAATAGTGCAGGGGAACAGGAATATTTGCGAGTTGATTTCAAAATTACCGGGGACTTCTGTCAGTGTCCTTTCGCGCAACGATGCCAATTGGGGAACTTATGGGGGAATAGGCCCCAAATACAGTACATATATGTTGCAGGGCCTGCCCATTGACGCTTTCGTTGACCCAATGTCCCTTGACAACAATATTATAGAGCAAATAGAAGTACAAAGAGGCCCCGCGTCTGTTATATATCCAAATTACCTGTCACAAGATTTTGCAGGTTCTCAGAGCCCGTTGAGTGGCACCGTCAATTTAGTGTTGAAAGACAAAATAACCGAACAAAAAACTGTGTTACATTCATCTTATGGCTCATACAACACGCTTAACGAACAGGTTTATCATCAGAACAAAAAAGACCGCCTGAACTATTTTCTTGGTTCGTCTTATGAAATGTCGGATTACACCAACTATGGAATAGAAAACTCGTGGCTGAACATGAAAAAAAGCCCCGAATACAGAAAAACAAAACTATATGGCGGCATTACATTTTACCCCGAAAAAAATGAAAAGCAGAAACTCTCTGTTTTTTGCAATAGCACCTGGCATAGTGGCGATGTAGGCCGGGTATATCGCCAATTCGACAATCGGTACAGCACGTTGAATGTTGGGTACGAAATATTGTTAAGCGAAAAACTTCATTTTCAAACCCATGCCGGAATCAGGTCGTACAGGCGAATGCAACAGGAAAGCAGATATGGAGTAACAGATACCTTAAATTCAAATAACGGGGTCAACCAGTTTATTGTGCCTGTTGACATTTCCATTGCATGGATGCAGGGAAGTACAGGTTCACTAAGTATTGGAGCAGATTACCAAGGTGCAGGTTATGAAACATGGTCTGATCCATTAAAAGGCTTTCAGATATATGGCAATAAATCTTCGGCATATCAGACAGGGATATACCTCCAGGAAGAATGGCGGCCTATTGAAAAACTAACCCTCAGAGGAGGCTTACGTTATGCATATATTGAAAATACCATTGATTTAGTCAACGGAAACAACCCCATCGACAAGCGTTTGTCATGGAAAAAGCTAATATGGAGTGCAGGTACAAGATACTCTGTTAGCAAATCATTGGCTGTATATGCAAATGGAGGGAGCAGCTTTAGCGCCCCCGGGTTAAAATCAATAGGCGGGACAATACTCCTTAGCGACCTGGGCGTACAAGGCCATAACGGCCAGTTGCCTAACCCCGATATAAAGCCAGAGAACGGGCTGGGCATAGACATTGGAACAGATTGCAAATGTCAAAACACCTTTAAAATTAATGTCCGCGGGTTCTATTACATGCTTAGAGACGGCATAATAGACAATATAGTAAGCCTAAACCCATCGCAAACACAGTCAATCAACACTAAGTCCAATTGTAAAGGCGGAGAAATAGAACTTTTACAAATGGTAAACTCTACCATCTCATGGTACGCCAACTTTACCTACATGCAAACAAACATAGAGAATGACCTGAACCCGAATTTAGACCAGGTAGAAATACCTTTTTCGCCCAATTATATTGGAAATATCGGGGCAACAATCATACTTCCCTTTGGGCTGAACTTTTCGCCAGCTATAAACTACAACGGCGGCTATTACGACGCTATTTCCAAGCCAGACAGGCAATGGTACAAACCAGGGGCTGTTGTCAATACCCACATCTCCCAACGCCTTGCCCAAAACAACTTTTACACTTTAGATTGTACTTTACAGTTATATAACATTACAAACAACAAGTATAAAATGCCCTGGCAATTCCAAAACACAGGCTTTTCGGGAATGTTGGGGGTTAAAGTAACTTTTAAATAAAGCAGGCGGAGATTTTCAATATGTGTCGGGCCAGGAAAAATAAAGGTTTTACAAATGTCAGAATTGTTCTCATCCTGCTTATGGTATTTATACATAATAACTTATCTCCACAATCGGACATAAACACCCTGAAGGCTGTAGCTATAGAAAAAATTGCATTATTTATAACCTGGCCTCCAGGCTCCCTATCAAACCAGGAATTTACCATTGGAATATTAGGGGACAACCCGATTACTGAGACATTGAAACAAATATACCTGGAGAAGAAAATTAAAGACTTAAGAGTAAACATTGTTGAAATAAAGGACATTGAAAGCATCACTTCTTCTTGTCAGTTACTTTTTATCCCAAAAATAAAAATGGCCGAGCTGAATAAATTGTTGAAACACACGAGCAACAAGCCAATTTTAACCATCTCCGATACCAAAGGGTTTGCCGAAGCCGGTTGCATGATAAACTTTTACGTATATGAAAACAAACTCCGCTTTGAGTTAAACCAAAAAGGAATGGATGAAGCAGGGTTTAAAATTGACTATCGGTTGTTAAAAGTGTCCAAAATAATAAATCCGGTAATAGAATGAAGGCTTTTAGAAATATGTCCATCAAATTGAAGCTGATAATTGTTATTATCGGTACAAGTATCATTACCTTATTTGTAGCATTTACAACTTATCTGGGCATTGATATATACAGAGAATTCAATGAAATGAAAAAAAATGCCGTACTTCAGGCCTCATTAATAGGGCAATATGCTGCAGCTCCATTATTATTCGGGTATAAAGAAGAAACCACCGAGGTATTAAACAAACTTACCGCTATACCATCCATCAAAGATGCCTGTTTATACAGCCCCAATTCTGGTGAAGTATTTGTCACTTATCACAAAACACCAGACAGCTCTTTTGTTTTTCCTGTTTTGCATAATGACAATGCCTCTTTTCAAAATGGATATTTTCACATTTTTTATTCAATAAAATACGATAACAATTACTGTGGTTCACTGTACCTGCGGATAGACCCGGAAGACATTTACACTAAGATTGAAAAAAGCGTTTTGCTCATGTTTGTCCTGCTGCTGGTACTTATAATTGTAGTTTACTTTATTTCATTAAAACTGCAAAAAATAATATCGCTACCAATACTGAAATTAGCCGAACAAACAGCTATTATATCACAAAACCATGATTTTTCGGTACGCCTGACCCCTTATGGCAATGACGAGATTGGCGAACTTTACAACCAATTCAATAACCTTCTTTTACAAATACTTATTAAGCAAAAAGAAAGGGATAAAGTGTTAGAAGATTTGCAGGAAAGTGAAACCCATTTCCGGTTCTTATTTGAACAAAACCCGGCTATGATGTTGATATACGACCTGTCCAGCCTGAAAATTATTTCGGTCAACGAAGCTTTTATCCAGCATTATGGATACCAGCAAGACGAGATACTAAACATGAAGCTCACTGACCTTTACCCCAAAAACGAAAAAGAAGCCATCATTCAATTAGTCAAAACATTGAAAGGGCTGGCCTATACAGGTGAATGGCACCATGTAAAAAAAGACGGGACAATTATTAACATCGAAACACATTCGCATAGTTATATTGCCGAAGACAATGCCGTGCGCATTGTGGTCATTAATGATATTACAGCTCGCAAAAAGGCCGAGGAAGAAATTTTAACCCTCAATGCAGAACTCGAAAACAGGGTCAAAGAACGCACCGCTCAGCTTGAGGCAACTAACAAAGAGCTTGAAGCCTTTTCTTACTCAGTCTCTCACGACTTGCGGGCCCCGCTAAGGCACGTCAATGGGTATCTCGAATTGTTGAGCAAACGTGGCATCCAGCATCTCGACGAAAAGAGCAAACATTACATGCAATCCATCTCAGAAGCTGCAACACACATGGGAATACTAATTGACGACTTATTGAATTTTTCAAGGGCCGGGCGAATGGAGCTGAAACTTGACAAGATAGATATGAACCGCCCGATAAAAGATGCTTTGAACATATTGGAACAAGATACCAAAAACCGGAAAATTGAGTGGAAAATAACCCAAATGCCAGAAATAATGGCCGATTACGCTATTATGCGACAGGTGTGGACAAACCTTATTGGCAATGCCGTTAAATACACAAAAAAACGCGAATTGGCATTGATTGAGGTTGGATATACTGAAGATGCACAAGAGTATATATTTTATGTCCGGGACAATGGCGCAGGCTTTGATATGAATTATGCCCAAAAGCTGTTTGGCGTATTCCAAAGGTTACATTCAACCGAAGACTTTGAAGGCACAGGCATTGGGTTAGCCAACGTCCGCCAGTTTATAAAAAAACACAATGGCCGCACTTGGGCCGAAGGCGAAATTGACAAAGGGGCAACATTTTATTTTTCATTACCCAAAATATAGGAGATAAAAATATGGTAGAACTAAGAACTATTTTATTGGCCGAAGACAATCCCAAAGATGTAGAGCTCACCATGGAAGCTTTGGAGGATAGTCTATTGGCAAACAGGATCATTGTAGTGAAAGATGGCATAGAAACACTTGAATACCTGCGATGTGAAGGCCAATATGCCAACAGGGAGCCTGGCTTACCCTCAGTGTTATTGCTTGATATTAAAATGCCCCGAATGGATGGCATTGAAGTGCTGCGCGAAATACGCAATGACCCCAGGCTTAAATTACTGCCTGTAGTCATGCTTACTTCATCACGCGAAGATAAGGACTTGCTCAACAGCTACTACCTGGGAGTAAATGCTTATGTGGTCAAACCTGTCAATTTTACTGGTTTCATAGATGCTGTAAAGCAACTGGGTATTTTTTGGGGATTGGTAAATGAACTTCCCCCGGAAATCAAAAATTCCTGATGTAAACAATTCAAAACTGTGGTTATGAGAAAACTGTATGCATTACTTCTCGAAGACGTTCAGAAAGATGTTGAACTTCTGACAGAAATACTTACCGGAGAAGGATTTGAGTTAGAAGTTGATGTGGTTGAGGCCGAACAAGACTTTGTGCAAAACTTAAAACGCCACAATTACGATATCATATTTGCCGACTTTACCTTGCCAAGCTTTAATGGTCAAGAAGCATTGGTATTGGCCAAAAAGATATGCCCAAACGTTCCTTTCATTTGCATATCAGGAACTATCGGAGAAGACAGAGCTGTAGAGCTTCTTAAACAAGGGGCTACAGATTATGTTCTCAAAGACCGTATGGAACGTTTGCCTTTTGCCACTAAACGCGCATTAGATGCCGCATTACAACTACAAAAGTTTAGACAAGCGGAAATTGAGCTTCAAACCAACCGTAAGCTATTGCAAACCATTATCAACAATGCCCTGGATTTAATTTACATTAAAGATATCAACGGAAATTATATCCTTTTAAACCATGCAGCAGAAAAAGCTTATGGCAAAAACGCAAACGATGTTGTTGGGAAAGATGACTTTAGTGTACTTTCAAAAAGCGATGCCAAAACAATCATGGAGGTTGACAAAGAAGTCATTGCTAAAGCAAAATCAATAGAAATAGAAGAAAATATCACTTTAGCCGATGGCCTTATCCATACATTTCATACCATAAAAAGCCCCATGTTTGACGAACAAGGCAAAATAACCGGGTTATTTGGTATTGCACGTGATGTTACCGAATGCAAAAAAGCTGAAAAAATTTTGCACGAAACACAAGAGATGTTCAAACTCATACACGATTCAAGCATTGATGCTATTTTATTAACCTGTCCTGACGGCAGGATTTTATCTGCCAACCCATCAGCCTGCAGGATGTTTGGGCGAAGCGAAGAAGAAATATGCCGCTTGGGAAGAGAAGGGCTGGTTGACACCTCTGACCCGAAAATTCAGGCTGCAATAGAAGAAAGGGCAAGAACAGGCTGGTTCAAAGGCGAGCTGACATTTATCAGAAAAGATAATACCAAATTCCCGGCCGACGTGACATCTGCCATTTTTAAAGATAAAGAAGGCCAGGAAAAAACCAGTATGATTATCAGGGACATTACTGAACAAAAAAAAGCCGAAGAAGCCATAAACCTCGAACGCAAACTACTCAGGACCCTTATCAACAACCTGTCCGATGCCATTTATGTTAAAGACAATAAAGGCCGCAAGCTAATTGCTAATACAGCCGATTTGAAGATTATGAACTGCTCAGATGAATCAGAAGTAATCGGAAAAACCGATCGTGACATTTTTCCAAACAGCCGGGGCGAAAGAGGGTATAACGAAGACATGGAAGTAATCCTTACTGGCAATGCTATAATTAATAAAGAAGACTCTTATATTGATGCTGAAGGTAAAGAACATTGGAGATTAACCACCAAAATCCCCCTTTTTAATGAACAAAAACAAATTGTTGGACTTGTTGTTTTTGGGCACGATATAACCGAAAGAAAAAAATTTGAAGAACAGCTGCTTATTGCCAAAGATAAAGCAGAAGCCAGCGACAGGCTAAAAACAGCTTTTATGCAAAACATCTCGCATGAAGTACGCACCCCGCTAAATGGCATACTCGGTTTTGCCGAATTAATTGCAAACCCCAATATTGAAACAGAAAGAAAAGCTGAGTTTTATAACATTTTATCGGCCTCCAGTAATCGTTTATTAAATACTATTACCGATTATATGGATATGTCTCTTATAGTATCAAACAATGTTAGCGTACAATATGAAAGCATAAAATTTTCCGATGTTTTATCTCAATTAAACAAAGACTATCAAAACACCTGCATCTCAAAAAACCTCAATTTTAACATCCGTTATGATGAAAAAACAAAAAATGCTGAATTTAGATCAGACCCAACCCTATTGGCTAAAATCATCAACCACATGGTGGACAACGCCATTAAATTTACCAAAGAAGGTTCCATTTTTATAAATTTTAACATCGACCAATCTCAATTAGAATTTACTATCAAAGATACAGGCATTGGTATATCAAAAGAAGCTCAAGAAAAGATATTTGATGTTTACACGCAAGAAAGCACTTCTACCACAAGAGGATATGAAGGTAGTGGGCTGGGGTTGTCCATTGTAAATGGCTTTTTGAAAATCCTGGGAGGTAAAATCCGCCTGAATTCAGAAAAAGGGGCCGGAGCCGAATTTTACATCACTATACCAATCAACAATGAAAATAAACCCGATAAAATTACCGATAAAAATAGCTGCTCTTCCACAACTGAAAACAACAAGTTGCCAGTTATATTAATAGTAGAAGATGATTTTGTAAATTACACTTTATTTGAGGCCATATTAGAACCACATGCCTCGCAAATTTTATACGCACGCAACGGACTTGAAGCCATCGAGATTTGCCAATTGCACCCCGAAATATCAATTGTCCTGATGGATGTTAAAATGCCAGTAATGAACGGGCTTGAAGCTACCAAAGAAATAAAAAATTTCAGGAAAGATTTGCCGGTAATAGCCCTCACAGCCTATGCCATGAGCGGTGACGAATATAAAATGTTCGAAGCCGGTTGTGACGCATATATCCCTAAACCAGCCAAAGCAAAAGATATTCTTGAAAAAATAGCCAGCCTGGGGTTCAACATTCAAACAACAACATAAAATTTTCTGATTGTAAAGCATAGCCAGGGTTCTTTCTACTCAAAACAAATAAATATGGGCACACTAAACACCTGCTTTAACATTTTGTCTATCGGAATGCAACATATCAAGCAGCTGAAAAAAAAAGAACAGTAGTATTTTCGGCTCATATTTTTTTTGATAACAAATTAACCATTTTACATTTATGAAACGAGCATGTTTAGAAGTAAACAACAACACGCATGAATACCGATTAGTCGGCACAAGTTGTATCCGCCCTTTAGAAATTAATTTTGTTCGGATAAAAAAATTGTTGATAATCAAACTGGGCTTATTGGCAGCTCTTTTATCAACACAACTTAATGGCATTGGCCAGGCAACAGCAAACAAAAACATTATCGGTACATACTCCAAGCCCGACTGCCCTGAATGGGTCAATAACGCAGTATTCTATCAAATATACCCTCAAACATATTACGACTCTAATGGTGATGGCATAGGCGACTTGCAAGGTATCATCCAAAAGCTTGATTATATCAAAAGTTTGGGAGTTGACGCAATATGGATCAACCCATTTTTCGAATCCCCATTTTGTGATGCAGGCTATGACATATCTGACTATTACAAAGTAGCCCCCCGATATGGCACCAACGAAGATGCCAAACGCCTTTTCGACGAAGCCCACAAAAGAGGGCTGAAGATCCTTTTCGATTTCGTGGCCAGCTATACCTCTATGGAACACCCATGGTTTAAAGCCTCTGCCAGACAAGACACCAACAAATATACCAATTGGTACATCTGGTCAGACAACGTATGGATGAACCCTCCTAAAGAATACCTCGATGCCTTTATAAAAGGCTATGGTACCCGCAATGGACAATACATGCGCAACTTCTATTATTGCCAACCTGCGCTGAACTACGGTTTTGCCTTGCCCGACACCAATTACAAATGGCAACTTACCATCAATCACCCCGATGTACTGAGCTTACGCGAAGAAATGAAAAATGTAGTACGTTTTTGGATGAACATGGGCGCTGACGGGTTCAGGGCCGACATGGCAGGGGCTATGGTAAAATCTGCCAATGTTGACGGAAATCCGCAGTTTTTCAACACTCACGAAGATGGCACAAAAAAGTTTTGGCAAGAAATACGCCAAATCTTGAAAAAAGATTACCCTGAAGCCTTTATGGTAGCCGAATGGTCATACCCTATTGCAGCTCTCGACGGTTGCTTCCATGCCGACTTTTTCCACTGGTTTGATGGCTATAACGACCTTTTCCAGAAAGAAAGCTGGCGTATCCTCAACGGATATTCGCAAGGACACAGCTACTTTGACATTGAAGGCAAAGGCAACATCACCCATTTTCTCGAAAAATACATGGAGCAATACAATGCCACCAAAGGCAAAGGATATATCAGCCTGCCACTTGGCAACCACGACAATGCACGCCTTGGCAACAAACGTAGCGATGACGACCTCGAAATTATTTATGCCTTTGGGCTCACTATGCCCGGAGTACCCTTTATCTATTATGGCAACGAAATAGGTATGCGCCAACTTCCCGTTACCTGGCCACAAGTAGAAGGTGCATATCGGCCACGGAACGGAGCTCGTACCCCAATGCAATGGAATAACAACAAAAACCTCGGCTTTTCTACAGCCGAAGCCAATAAGTTATATCTGCCCGTGGACACCGCAACAAATGCCCCAAATGTTGAAGCTCAGGATAAAAACCCAAATTCATTATTGAACCGTACGCGTAACCTGATAAAACTGAAGAAGTCAGAACCAGCACTTGCCAATTATGCCGAATTTATCCCTTTGTACGCTAAAGAAAACACCTATCCGTTTATCTATGCAAGAGCTAAAGACAAAGACGTAGTTTTGGTAATGCTCAACCCCTCTGGCAAAGAGGTTACAGCTGAGTTTGACCTCAACATAAAATATGCAAAAACTGTTGTTTTGGCTGGCAAAACTCTTAAGCTCAAGAAAAACGGACAAAAAGTGTCTGTAACTATGCCCGGACAAAGCTATTCTATTGTAAAACTGCAATAAACTTTTTAGATAATTGAAAAGGTGGTTAAACAATTGTGCAACCACCTTTTTCATTTAAAATCAACAATTTATATTTTCTTTCTTGATTCTTGACTCTAAAAATCTCTTAAAAAAAATATCTTTGTATAAACATAAAAACTCAAACTATGGAACCTTTACGACAAGAAAAAACCAAATCGACACCTGAAATCAATTTTGATAAATCGCAGGAAATATTTGAAATCAAAGGATGGTCAAAGCCTGAAAATACACTTGAGTTTTACGAACCTGTATTAAGCTGGTTGACAGAATATTCTGCTCAACCCAATCCGAATACAGTTTTCAACTTTAATCTGGATTATTTCAATAGTTCCACTTCTAAAATTATCCTTAATATTATCCGTGTCCTGGAAGCTATTCCCCAGAACGGCCAAAAGCTTGAAATAAACTGGTATTATAACGATGAAGACAACCTCGAAGCTGGCGAAGCTTACAAAAGCCTGACGGAAGTACCATTCAATTGTATTAAAACATCTGGTAACTAATCAATTTTTATTAACTTTCAAATAAATTCACCCTTTCTTTTGTCCGATTCGGATACAAAAAACATTTTTGTGGCCGCACTTCATATAATTTTGTAATACATTTATATTTTATGAAGTCGAAGTATCCAGTCGGTAAATTGATCAGATTCAACTTTTGGCTCACAGCTTATTTCTTTTTGCTGGGATTTGTCACTACAATGGCCGGCGTTGGACTGAGCGGCCTGCACGAAGCTATTTCAAGGGCTTCGTTCGGGGCATTGCTTTTATCTCTAAATGCCTTTACAAACCTGGGCTTGTTATTAGCCTTTGAGCTGGATGTTATTGAAAATAAGAATAAACACAAAACAAGGTTTCTGGCAACCAGTATTATTCTTAACTCTATTATATACCTGACAGTAACTATATTAAATTCAATGGTATTTGGCCATAAGCTACATACATTTACCATTATCATAACGGTTATCTTAAGTATATTGGTCAACATGCTTATCCTTGCTTTGCAAAACTTTATTGTACTACACGAAGCAAAGGCCAATGCCGATATCGAAAATTCCAAACTCAGGGCAGCCAATGCTGATGCCGCCAACCAGCTTCTGCGACAGCAGATACACCCTCACTTTTTGTTCAATGCCCTTAATATCCTCAAGTCGCTTTACCGGGTGAATGCCAAGCTTGGCGAAGAATATTTAATCCGTCTGTCGGACTTTTTGCGGGCTGCAGTTTCAAACAACAACATAAAAATTATACCTTTGAAAGAAGAACTTAAGCTTTGCCAAGATTATCTTGAGATGCAAAAAATAAGGTTCAATAATTCACTGGAATATTCAGTTTCAATTTCAACAGAAGCATTGAACAGCGGCTATGTACCTTCATTTTCAATACAACCCTTACTGGAAAATGCCATAAAACACAACGAACTTACCGAAGAATCACCTTTGCACATTGACATTCTGCAAGAAGGCAATTGGGTAAAAATTGTAAATAACCTGAAACGCAAAAACACCAGCGAAACCTCTACAGGCAGTGGATTGATGAACCTTGCCGAACGATATAGGCTTCTTTCGGGCGAAGAACTTTTTATTGACGAAACTGACAAGACTTTTACGGTAAGTATTAAAATTTTAAAACAGGGAAATTCCCTGCAGAAATAGCTATTTCAGTCAAACAGAAAAACCAACGACCAATGAAGATAGTTATTATAGAAGATGAAAAAATTACTGCTGACGACCTTGCCAGCACCATCATGTCTA
The DNA here is from genome assembly GCA_029572965.1 of Bacteroidota bacterium. Taxonomy (GTDB): domain Bacteria; phylum Bacteroidota; class Bacteroidia; order Bacteroidales; family DTGW01; genus JAKPQD01. Next base: position 185,308 of record JAKPQD010000383.1, read on the forward strand.
TAGAGCCTACAGCCGAGATTGTAGCCATATTAAGCTCTGTAAAAAATGCTGTTGCCTATTTTCAAAAGGCCGAAAGTCCCGATTTGATTTTTAGCGACGTACAACTGGGTGATGGCCTGAGTTTTGAAATTTTCAAAGCTGTAAATGTTTCTGCACCCATCATTTTCTGCACAGCTTATGACGAATATGCTTTGAACGCCTTTAAAACCAATAGTATTGACTATATTTTAAAACCTTCGACAACCATCTCCATATCTGAAGCCCTCGATAAATACCGAAACCTGAAGCAATCTTTCTCAAACCAGGAAAGGCAGTATAAAACTATTATAGAAGCCCTTTTGCACCAGGCAACGCCCAAATCTAATGCCATACTGGTACATTACAAAGACAAGATAATGCCGGTCAAGACAGAAGATATAGCGCTGTTTTATATCGAAAATGAAATTACTTATCTCCTTACTTTCGAAAACAAAAACTATTGTATCAACAAAAATCTGGAAGAGCTCGAAGATATTTGTGGCAGCCTGTTTTTTAGGGCAAACCGGCAATGTCTTGTCAACCGAAAGGCTGTCATTGACGCTTCTCATTATTTTTCTCGGAAACTATCCGTCAACATTTCTGTACCTTTTCAGGAAAAAATCCTGGTGAGCAAAGAAAAATCGCCAGCTTTTCTGAAATGGCTGGAACTGTAAACAATTAACAATGAATAGTGAACAATGAATAATAAAATTAAATACTTTGATGTATTAATTTTATTGATGTACATAACGTAATTCGTTTTTAATTTTGAAACAAACCCTATTCTTAGATTCAATAAACTTGATTTTTTATTGCACTTTAATACTTATATTTGAATTATTCTGGACAATTTAATAAAAGTCAAATATGAGTAATGAACTTCCTAAAAAAGAAAATATACTGAGGGAGAAAAGTTATGCTTTTGCCATACGAATAGTAAAATTAGCACAACACTTAAACAACGAAAAGCATGAACACATTATTAGCAACCAAATCCTTCGAAGTGGAACTGCTATAGGAGCTTTAGTGCGAGAAAGCGAGTTTGGCCAAAGTAAAGCCGATTTTATCAGTAAATTAAGCATTGCTCTTAAAGAAGCCAACGAAACTGACTATTGGCTTTCGTTATTAAAAGATTCATCATACCTATCAGAAAACGAATTCAACAGCATTTCTCCTGAATGCACAGAACTTATAAAACTGCTAATATCCTCCATCAACACCGCAAAAAACAACAATAAAAAATGAACAGAGAACATTGAATAATAATGTGACGTAACCACTAATTGTAAGGAGTTGAGCAGTATTTAACAAATTCCATAAAGAACTTTAATAAAGCAAATTATTCACTTTTCATTATTCACTTTTCATTATTCATTTATTTCACCTTCCCTTTTGTCCGTTTCGGTATCTAATCCATTTTACCTCATTTAATAACAACGGAACTTTGCTTCGTAATTGGAAAAATAGTCCAAACGAAATTTTAAGAAGCAAAGAATATGGAAATCAGGTTAAAAGTATTAGCAACATTTCTTTTCGGGGCAGTATTGGCAGGAAGCTTTCAGGCTTCGGGACAAACCAAACTGAACGACATCATCAGCTATGCACTCGAACATAGCCGCGAAGTAAAAAAAGCCAACTATCAAATAGAAGAGGCTAAATATGCAAAACGAGAAGCTATAGGACATGGATTGCCACAAGTAGAAGCATCTACCAGTTATAGCAAGATGATACTGCCCGAAATAGGCATTTCGAATGAAGCAAGCCAGCAAATTGCAGGAATGGCAAATCTTTTAATTAACGAGAGTGTTACAGCAGAGCAAAGACAACAGATTACAAACAGCATATCAGGCATGCTCAACCAGCTCAACAACCTCGATGCTTTATATACCGCCAGTGCCGGTATTCAGGTAACACAGCTTATCTATAGCCAGGCATACTGGGTAGGCCTAAAAACAGCAAAAAAAGCCGAAGAACTTTATTCGATTTTGAAAACAAAAAGCGAGGAAGATTTAATTGCTGAAGTGGCAACAGGTTATTATCAGGCAGGTTCGCTAATGTTACAATTGCAAACAGTAGATAAATCGCTCAACAACCTCAAAGAAATTCACCGTATGGTAGAATTGAGCTATCAAAACGATATGGTTAAAGAAAGCCAGGTGAACCGCCTTAAGGTTACTATTTCAAACCTTGAAGTGACAAAGCAAACCGTCCAAAATGGAATAACAATACAGCTAAACTACCTGAAAGCTTTAGCCGGTATGCCTGAAGATACTGCATTGACTATAGATACAACAAGCTTAATCAATGATTTTATCAATAATGGACATAGTTTTGATTTTAATGCTGAGAATGTCCCTGATTATCAAGCCTTGATAAAACAAAACGAAGTATATGAACAACAAGTCAGGCTTTCAAAAGCAAAATATTATCCAACCCTTGCTGCTTTTGCAAAAATTAGCTATTCCTCGTATAATACCGAGATGGAAATTAAAAAGTTTTCAAACACAAACACATTTGGTCTTAGCCTGACCATGCCAATCTTTGCTTCAGGTTCAGATTATGCCAAAGTAAAACAGGCAAAATTGAAGCAAGCCCAGTTGCAGCAAGATATTTTGAAAACTAAAGATTTGCTGACAGTCAGTTACAACAATGCCTTTCTTGAATATCAGACTTCAAAGGACATGGTAACTGCTCAAAAAGAAAATAAGGACCTTGCCATGAAAGTATATCACCAAACATCACTGCAATTCCAGGAAGGAATGGCCTCTATGGCTGATTTGTTAAATGTAAATTCGGACTTCCTGCAAGCCGACAACTCTTATAACCAACAAATTTTGAAGTGCAAAACAGCCGAAATCAAGATGCTAAAAGCTTCCGGAAAATTGAAAAATATAGTTAAATGAGAGCAAAGAACAAAGAACAAAGAACAAAGAACAAAGAGCAAAGAACAAAGAGCAAAGAACAAAGAACAAAGAGTAAAGAACAAAGAGCAAAGAACAAAGAGTAAAGAACAAAGAATAAAAAATAATAGTCATGAAAATTAGAAAATCACGTCTCATAATTATTGCTATAGTAGTTGTAGCAATTGTATTTGTAGCCTTCAAATTGGCTGTCAACAAACAAAAATTTCAGGAAGAAGTTGCTTTCTCACAACGCACTATCGACAAAATACCTGTTGCTGTTGAAGTCGCTTCCAAAAATGTATTGTCTGAAAATGTTGTCGCAACTGGTACCCTGGAAGCATCAGACGTTTTAAACCTTGTTTCAGAAACTCAAGGAAAAATCATTGCCATCTACAAAGAAAAAGGTGACAGGGTTTCTGTTGGAGAGGTTATTGCAAAAGTAGATGACGAGGTAATATCAGCCAATGTACTTACTGCAGAAGCCAATTATACACAGTTTGAGAAAGATGTTGAACGTCTGACCCGCCTTGCAGAACAAAATGCAGTAACCAAACGCGACCTTGAGCAAGCCAACATTGGCTTGAAAAAAGCTAAAGCCGACCTTATCAACGCCCGTAAAGCCTTGAGCAATACCAGCATAAAAGCGCCTATTTCCGGCTATATCAACAATGACTTTATTACTGTTGGCCAACTACTTGGTGGAGGTTCTCCGGTTTGCGAAATTGTCAATAACAGCCAGTTGAAGCTAAATGTAAAAGTTTCGGAGCGTGAAGCTTACAAAATCAAGATAGGACAAAACGTTGCTGTTCGTTTATCAGTTTTTCCTGACAAAAAATTCTCAGGCCGCATTACTTCTATTGCCGAAAAAGCTGATGCTGCAATGAAATTCAACGTTGAAATAACCATATCAAACAATGGCGCACATTTGAGAAGTGGTTTGTATGCCGAAGCCGAACTTCCTGTAAAAAATGAGGAAAACATCATTATTAAGAAAGTTAGTATTATTGGAAGCATGGAAAACCCTCAGGTATTTGTAGTAGAAGGAGAAAAAGCCATAAGAAAAACGCTGATTATAGGCCAAAGCAACAATAAAGAAGTAGAAGTATTGAGTGGTTTGACTGAAGGAGACAAAGTTGTTGTAAGTGGCCAGCTCAATCTCAAAGACGGCGATAATGTTAAAGTTATCAACTAATCTGTAGGCTTTAGCTGTAACGATGTTTTTTCTTTAATAAAATGAAAAACGATTAAAAATGAAATTAACTGAATTATCAATAAAACGAACAACCATACCAGTGGTAATCTTTGCCTTACTGGCTTTGGGAGGATTATTTACATATAGTCTTTTGAACAAGGAGTTGTTCCCGAATATCGACATGCCTGTAAACGCTGTATTGACAGTATATCCAGGCGCTGCACCTTCAGAAGTAGAAAGCTCTGTTTCTGAAAAAATCGAAGATGCCATTTCAAGCTTGGAAGGTATCGACAAGATTACTACTTACTCTTTTGAAAGCATGTCTGTGGTGGTAATCACTTACAAAGATGGAATTGATGCGGACTTGTCGTTGCAGGAATGTGAGCGAAAGGTCAACGCCATAAAGTCCAATCTTCCTGAAAATATCAAAGACCCGCAATTCATGAAGTTTGACTTGGGGATGTTTCCTGTAATGACCATTGCGGCCAATGCCAATATTCCTGAGAAAGAATTTTATGACTTTGTGGACAATGATATCAAGACGAGGATATCGCAGGTAAAGGGTGTTGCTTCTGTTAGTATTATTGGTGGTAACCAACGCGAGATTCAGATAAAAGTTGATGCTAATAAGATAGAGCAATTAGGGCTTTCGCTTGTTCAGGTAAAACAAATGATTCAGGCTGCCAATGTCGATTTCCCCACAGGAAAAATTAAAGATGACGATACAAAATATATTGTCCGTATTGCCGGGAAGTTTGACAACCTTGACGAAATCAGGAACCTGATTGTTGGTGCTACTAAAGATGGCTCAGTAATCAAAATAAGCGACATTGCTACAGTAGTTGATGGTTCAAAAAAAGCTACCAAGTTGGCCCGAAACAACGGACAGCCATCTATTGGTATGACTATTCAAAAACAAACAGACGGAAATGCGGTTGAAATCAGTAAAGAAGTAAACAAAATCCTGGCAGACTACGAAAAAGAATATACCAAAGACAATCTTAAATTCAACGTGGCCAGTGATACCTCAGTATTTACTGACCAGGCCGTTGACGGTGTGATGGTTGACCTTGTTTTTGCTATCATCCTTGTTTCTATTACCATGCTATTGTTCCTGCATACCTTCCGCAACCTGGTATTCATCTTTGTATCTATACCAACCTCAATTATATCAACCTTTACATTCTTCTGGTTGTTTGGGTTCTCGCTCAACTTGCTGACATTGTTGGCTATGTCAATTGTAGTCGGCGTTATTGTTGATGATGCTATCGTTATCCTCGAAAACATTTACCGGCACATGGAAATGGGCAAGAGCCGCTGGCAGGCTACATTGGACGCTACCAAAGAAATTGGTCTTACCGTAACATCTATTACCATTGTATTAGTTGCCGTTTTCTTGCCTATAGGTCTGACAACAGGCATTACCGGTCAAATGCTGCGTTCCTTTGCCCTGGTGATAGTTATTTCAATCCTCATAAGCCTTTTGGTTTCGTTTACACTTGTCCCCCTTTTAACTTCAAGGTTTGGAAAATTAAAAGAATACAATAAGACTAAGTTTTTTGACCGTTTCTTACTTGGCTTCGAGCATGTCATTACCTGGGCAAGGTTAGTCATTCTTAAAGGGACACAAATATGCCTGAAACATAAAGCTATTACTATTGTAACGGCTGTCTTCTGCCTTTTAGGTTCATGTAGTTTGCTCCAATTCGGGTTTATCCAAACAGAAATGATGGATGCCGGCGACCGTGGCGAGTTTATTGTTACTATGGAATTGGACCGTACGGCAACTCTTGAACAAACCAGTAGTATGTGTCTGAAAGTAGAGAAAACACTGATGGAACATCCAGAGGTAACTAATGTTTTCACCAAAGTGGGTTCAAAAGGTGGAAGTTTGTCTATTGCCGAAACCCCTTATGCAGCCGAATTTAATGTAAAACTGGTAGATAAAAACAAACGAGAGTTAAGCACCAAACTATTCTCAAAACAACTTCAAAACGAGCTGAAATCGAAGTTTGCCGGGCCTAATTTCAAAATTACCGAAATCAGTATGATGGGAAGCACCACCACTCCTATTGAAATTTATGTAAGGTGCAATGATTTTGAGAAAGCCAAAGCGTTTAGCCATATTGTCACCAACGAGTTAAGGAGTATCAAGGGTACTACAGATATTGAGTCAACCATTGAAAATGGCGACAAGGAAATGGTGGTAAAGTTTGACCGCGAGAAACTTGCCATATTAGGCCTTACCATTGGCGAAATTGGCAACCAAATGTATATGTCGTTCGAAGGCAACCGCGACCTCAAATATCGCGATGGCAGCAACGAATATGATATTCTGATTTCGCTGGACGAATTCGACCGGGAAAGTAAAGCTGACCTCGAAAACATAGCTTTTACCAACCATGCCGGACAATTGATCAAGCTTTCGCAGGTGGCTGATATTATTGAAGCTGAAAGCCCTTCGACACTTAACCGATACAACAAGCTCCCATCGGTAAGGATTACCGGTAATATGATTGGAAAAACCATTGGGACCGTTGGTACTGAACTTAAAGAAAGAATGGCTAAAATTGAAAAACCTGCAGGCGTTGACATCGTTTATGCCGGAAACATGGAACAACAAAGCAAATCGTTTGCAAGTATGGGTATTGCCCTTATTGCATCGCTTATATTCATGTACCTTATCATGGTAGCCTTGTACGATAGCTATGTTTACCCTTTGGTAGTGATGCTTTCACTTCCTCTGGCCGTCATCGGGGCATTGTTGGCCCTGGCGCTGTCGGGCAAAAGCCTTAGCTTGTTTGCCATCATGGGTATCATCATGCTTATGGGCTTGGTAGCCAAAAATGCCATATTAGTCGTTGACTTTGCCAATGGGGCGCAGGAAAAAGGAAAGAAAGCATTTGATGCCATCATCGAAGCTACATCTGTTCGTTTCCGCCCTATTGTAATGACCAACCTTGCCTTGATAATAGGTATGTTACCTATCGCATTGGGCTCAGGCGCTGGTGCCGAATGGAAAAACGGACTTGGCTGGGTGCTTATTGGCGGTTTGACAAGCTCCATGCTCCTGTCGTTTATCATTGTACCAGTACTTTATGTAACACTTGATAAATGGATAAAAAGGTTTAAAAAAAATAATACACCCGAAGAATCATCATTAATAGAAAACCCCTAAGTCAATCATTGCTTTTCAAAAACAATGTCGTTTATTTAGGACTCCGACAGGTTCTGCAAATGCTGTCAGGTCTGATGTGATACTAACCCGACAGCGTCTTTCAGACCTGTCGGCGTTTTTTTAGATACTTAACAAAACGGCATTGACTTCAAATGTATAAAAACAGATAAATACCTGTCTTGTAGCAATTGTAAAAAAATCCGTTCGGGGTTCGTCCGGTTAAAAAAGAGGCTGTGCGTAAGACTTTTCAAGCTTTTCACACAGCCTCTTTTTATGTATAACCAGAAAAATATTTATTTCGAAACTACTTTTAAGATAGAATAATACGCTGGCTTAGGTTGCAGCTTTCTGTCAAAAGGAAGTGGATAATTGGTCCGGCCAAAAATAGGCCAATTATTGAGCCATGATTGGCCATCATGAAGCCCCCAAAATGTTACACGACTTACTACGTCCTTATGTTTTGCAGCTACTGTAAAAAAATCTGCATAACGATTTGCCAGTTTTTGCTGAACTGAATCTGGTAAACCATCTGCATAAGGGTTCATTTCTTTTTTGAAGGCAAATGTATCAGAGATATTGGCATTATTGTTATCCCATGGGTTAGGAATAACAGTAAAATCGAGCTCTGTAAACATTACTTTCACTCCTAACTTTGCAAAATCAACAATTGCACTGTCCACAACTGACATTGAAGGGCTGTTCACATGCCAGTGGCCTTGAATACCAACACCGCTTACTTTTATGCCTTTTGCCTGCAAGTTCTTAATCAACTTAATGGCTCCGGCTCTTTTGGCAGGTTGTTCAATGTTGTAGTCATTGTAATATAGCTCTGCCGAAGAGTCTGCTTCATAAGCATACTGAAAAGCTTTTTCAATATACTCCTCGCCGGCTATCTGGTACCATTTCGACTGGCGGAAAGTCCCATCTTCGTTCAACGCTTCGTTAACTACATCGTAACCATTCACTTTACCTTTGTAGCGGCTTACCACTGTTGTAATATGGCTTTTCAAACGTGCTAAAAGAGTATCTTTACTAACATCTTTGCCTTTTGCATCAACAAAAACATAAGGAGGTACCTGAGAATGCCAACATAAACAGTGCCCAACAATAAACATTTTATTCTTAAGGCCCAGCTCTACAAAGCTATCCACCGGGGCAAATACGAATGAATCCATTTGCGGATGGATACGCTCCCACTTCATTACGTTTTCGGGCACAATAGAATTAAATTGGGAGACCAACAATTGTGTTGCTGCAGAGTCTTTCCCGGCAATCTGGTCACGGTCAATAGCTGCACCAATGTAGAAATAGTCTTTGTAAGCATCTTTTAAGCTTGTTTGTTTTTTTTCAGAACAGCTTACCAATACAATCAATGCAAAAGCTGCAACTGCAAGATTTTTCATATTCATCATATCTTTAGTTTTTTATGGTATAAAAAACACCCATAAATATTATGGGTGTTTTTTTTAATTTTTTAATCATATTTTTATTCTGCACTATACGACTTACGCCTTTCAGCCAATTCATCCTGCATCTGGTATTCTACGCTCTTCTTAATCTTATATGAGAAAAGAATAGTTATCATACCAACTAATGCAATGGCCGGGAAAATACTGGTAATTAACCTGATACCCGAAATAGCTTCTTGCGTTTGTACAGCATTAGCAACATAGCCATACCCTGATAACAAATATCCGGTAAGGGCACCTCCAAGAGCTAAACCAACTTTAAGACCGATTACAATACCAGCAAATACAATAGCTGTAGCACGACGGTTGTTTTTCCACTCAGAATAGTCTGCAACGTCAGCCATCATAGCCCAAGGCAAAGGCATCGAGATACCCCATGAGAAGTTAAAGAGCAGTTGAAGTGCAAATGTAGCCCAAATAGCTGTTGGTGAAAGGAAGATAAACATAGCAGCAAATACAGCAGCTAAAACAATAGTGAAAATAAAAGCATCACGTTTACCAAACCTTGCAGCAAGCGGTTTTGAGAATATAATACCACAAAGAGCCGCCAACTGTCCAAAGATATTGATTATACTAAATACATTACCCGAAATATCAGCATTTGAACCTAACATACCCACTTTAGCTATCAATCCAAATAAACACTTGTTCAATGTTTCGAGGAATGCAATCATGCTGTCTTTGTCAAGGTAATATTTGAAGAAGTACAGCAATATGCTGTTTCGCATAGCAAGGAAAATAAACATCAACAGGAACACAACAAACATGGCTACCCATGGCTTGTTGCTCAATAAGTCTTTTATGTCTTGTTTCAATGATGTTTCTTGTTTTGGGTCCGGCTTAATACGTTCTTTTGTGGTAAAAAAGGTGATAAAGAAGAATACTACTGCCAATAAGCAAAAAATACCCATAGTAACCTGATATCCTCTTGAGCTGTCCCCTTGTCCGAAATGGTTGACCATAGGAAGCGTTAACCCCTGAATAGCTAATGTCGCAACAGTAACAACAACAAAACGCACAGAAGACAGGCTGGTACGTTCTTTCATATCACCAGTAATTACACCGCTAAGCGCTGAATAAGGGATATTGTTCATTGAATATATTGTCATCAGAAGAATATAAGTAACATAGGCGTAAAAAAGTTTTCCTCCGGGACCTAAATCGGGCGTGGTAAATGCCAAAAAACCAAAAATACCAAAAGGTACTGCTGTCCATATAACCCAAGGCCGATACATACCCCAACGTGTATGTGTCCGGTCTGCTACTACCCCCATAATTGGGTCAAAAATAGCGCCCCACAAACGGGCAACCAAGAATAACCAACCTGCTGCTGCAGCTGTTAAACCGAATGTATCGGTATAAAAACTAAGCTGTAACAGCATCATGGTCTGAAAAATAAAATTAGCGGCTCCGTCTCCAAGACTAAAACCTACTTTTTCTTTCATTGAAAGTTTAGAATCCATTGTTTTTGTTTTTATTATTGTTTGTCTTATTTATATGTCCTTTTCCGGGAAAAATACTCCGAAAACATTACTACGCAAAAAAACTCCTAATTTTTCAATCCCAAAAATATTATTTGAACATCTTAACATAGATTAAATTTCTGTCATAATGTAGCAGTAATTTGTCGAATAATGCAATTTTTGGGCATTTGCACTATTAGGTAAGTTGTTCATATATTGTATGTTATAAAACTTATGAATGAAATTTGATAGTCACATTTTTGCATGTTTTTAACACTATTATTTTTTACTCTCCGTATTTATAATAAACATTACAGGCACCCTCTGATGATACCATACAAGCCCCGACAGGATTTTCGGGCACGCATTTATTGCCATACAAGCCACATTGCGAAGGCTTTTTCAGCCCTTTCAATACCTGGCCACAAATACATCCTTTTGCTTCCACAGATTGTTCTGGGATAACCTGAAAAACATGCTCGGCATCAAAACTTTTATACTTTTCTCTTAAAGACAGGGCACTTTTAGGGATAATACCAAGTCCACGCCAATTGGCATCTGCCGGTTCAAATATTTCATTTACCATTTGCTGGGCCTTTGGGTTCCCTTCGGGTTTTACCACGCGTGTATATTGTATTTCAACCGAAGGCCGATTTTCATTTTTTTGTTTTATAAGCATAATAACAGATTGCAACACATCTATCGGTTCAAAACCAGAAACTACAACCCCTTTACCAAATTTTTCCGGTATAAAATTGTACATCTCAGTACCGGTAATAACACTTACGTGACCCGGAGCCAAAAAGGCATCTACAGCAATGCCTTCTTCAATGATAGCCTGCATAGGAGGTGGCATAATTTTGTGCGAACTTAGTACAGAAAAATTATCCAACCCGAGTTCTTTTGCCTTCAAAATACCTGCAGCTGTTGGAGGTGTAGTTGTTTCAAATCCTATGGCAAGAAATACAACCTTTTTGTCAGGATTATTAACAGCAAAATCAATAGACTCAAGTACCGAATAAACCATCCTAACATCAGCGCCTTTTGCTTTTTCCTTTTCAAGTGATGAACTTGACCCCGGGACCTTGACCAAATCGCCATAAGTAGCAATAATAACATCAGGAATACGGGCTAAAGCAACAGCTTTATCAATATAATCAACCGGAGTAACACATACCGGGCAGCCCGGACCAGATACCAACACAATATGCTCAGGCAACAAATGCTTTAATCCAAAACGATGGATAGACATGGTGTGACTGCCACATACTTCCATAATCACCATGGGCTCTTTGGCTATTTGCTTTATATAAGCAGCAAGTTGCTGAACCTTTTCAGCATCACGGTATTCGCTTATATATTTCATTTCTGGGGAATTTCGTCGTTCATACCAAGAATATCTATCAACTCCAATGTTTGTCGGGCTTCTTCCTCATCAACTTTCTGAATGGCATAACCTGCATGAACCAATACATATTCTCCAACCTGAATATTATCGAGCAAATCAAGTGATGCCCTGATTTTATTCCCAGACAAGCTAACAACAGCTTCATTGCCATTTATTTCTTCAACCTTAGCAGGAATACTTAAACACATATACTTATTTTATTTGTTTATATCTAATACATTTATCTTTCTTTATTCCATATATTAATATTCGTATTTCCCCTCCTTTACAAGGAGGGGGTAGAGGTGGTTTTCAAATTTTTATACAACAAACCTAAGTACAGTTGCCCCAAAGCAACCGAAACATCATTGCAAGGCACGTTTATATTGGTTAACACTTTAAAACCTCTTTCAGAAAGCTTATTTTCAGAATTTTCTAATAAATATTTATTCTGAAACACACCTCCTGAAAAGGCTACAATATTTATCTCTTTTTTTTGCCTTATTTTTTCTGCCATTTCAACAACTACATTGATTATTGTATTGTGAAATCGTGCAGCAATAATGCCTTTATCTGTGCCACTCAACAATTCTTCCACAATCTGGCGTATCACAGGAAGAAATGAAATCTCGTCCCCATTAACACGGGGAGTATAAAATTTTTCATCAGAAACAATAGCTGCTTCTAATCGCATTGGAGCTTCAGCATGAAAACTTGGCAAAATACATATTCCAGTAAGGGCAGACACGGCATCAAACAACCTGCCTGCACTACATGATTGCGGGCTATTTATCTGCTTGTCAATAGATGTAACAACAGTATTCAACTTAACAGCGTCAATAGATTTAAACATCTCCAATGGCAGGCTTTTAAAATCTTTGCCATAAGCAGCATACAAATACGAAACTGCTACACGCCATGGTTCCAAAGTGGCCATATCCCCCCCGGGCAAAGAAACATACTCAAAATGAGCAAGCCTTTCCATTTCTGATTTGTGACAATACAAAAACTCGCTACCCCATATTTTACCGTCAAGTCCATAACCTGTTCCATCAAAAGCAATACCCAAAACAGGTTCAGTACATTTATGTTCTGACAACACCGATGCTATATGGGCATGATGATGTTGAACTTCCACAACCTTTACATTCAGGCTTTTTGCAAAACCGGTAGTCACATAATCGGGGTGCATATCGCAAACCACCATATCTGCATTGAAACGGAAAAGATGCTTAAACCGCTCAAAGGACTCAACAAAAAATTGGAAGTTTTCAAAATCCTGCAAATCTCCCAAATGCTGGCTCAGTATGGCCTTATCGCCTTTTCCTAAAGCAAAGGCCCCAGTCAATTCTGCTCCAACAGCTACAATACCTTCTACATTATCAACAACATCAATTGACTGTGGCACGTATCCCTTTGAACGCCTTATCAAACGAGGAATGTCATTAGCCACAAACAACACCGAATCATCTATTCGGTTGTGTATATCCCGATTGTATGTCAAAACCCCATCCACTAAAGGCAAAAATGCATTTAGGGCTTTTTCATCATCAATAACAATAGGCTCTTCAGATATATTTGCACTGGTCATTACCAATGCTTCAAGGTTTGTATGTTGAAAAATGAGATAATGCAAAGGCATATAAGGCAGCATTGCCCCTGTTGTCGGAAAACCTTTTGAAACAGAATGCGCCAACTCTTTTTTATTTTTCAGAATTACAATAGGACGCCGGAATGAAGTCAAACATTGCTCTTCATGATGGTTGCAATACAAATAACCTTTAAGTGTTGATATAGAAGAAAACATCACAGCAAAGGGCTTAGTATCTCTATGCTTTACAGCTCGCAAACGGGCAACAGCTTTTTCATCCAGTGCATTACACACCAAGTTATACCCCCCGGTGGCCTTAAAAGCATAAATCTCTCCCCTGCCCAATCCTTGTTGCAATTGATTAATTATGGTTTGTAAATTTTCAGCAGAATCAGCAACTACAGTTTCATCATTTTTCTTATATAAAGAATATAGAGGGCCACAATGGTTACAAGCTATAGGCTGAGCATGAAACCTTCTGTCTGATGGGTCTTCATACTCTTTCCTGCAATTTTCGCACATTGTAAAAGGTGCCATTGTAGTATTGCACCGATCGTAAGGTAACTCCTTAACAATCGAAAACCTAGGCCCACAATGCATACAATTGATTAACGGATAATGAAACCTGTCAGAAGGCTGCAACATATCATCAAGGCAGTCTTCACAAACAGCAATATCAGGGCTTACCTCAGTAAAATTTTTTGAAACATCAGTACTTTGGATGATAGAAAAGTATTCATAATGTTCTATCTCAACATCTGAAGATTTTATCGTTTCAATCTCAGAATGTACAGGTTTTTTCTTTTCCAGGTTTAACTCAAACTTATGTATAGCCTCACTAGTGCCTTCGACATGAATATTGACTGCCTCATTTGTATTGTTTACCCAGCCTTTCAGATTATATTCAGCGGCAAGCCTAAATACAAAAGGCCTAAACCCCACCCCTTGTATCAACCCTTTAACGGTAAAGCGTTTTGCAACAATAGTATTATTCCCTTGCACCTGAAAAATATTTGCGGCAAAGTTACCATTTTAAATCAATTTTGATTTTTAAGATTAAATATTTTAAGATATTTTTGTCTTTTATTAAAGGCAAATTATGAATATTAGTGAAATTGAATTATTGAACGAAAAGCTTAAAAACAAAAGCCCGGAAGAAGTGATTGAACATTTTATCAAGCTTTTCGGGAACCGTATAGCTTTATCTTCCAGTCTTGGCGCTGAAGATCAGGTTCTGACTCACATGGCCTGCAACATTGATAAAAATGTACGGATTTTCACGCTGGACACAGGCCGTCTTTTTCCCGAAACTTATGAGCTCATTGATAAAACTTGTAAACACTATAACACTCAAATAGAAATATTCTTCCCTGACCATCAACAAGTTGAATGTATGGTAAAAGAAAAAGGTATTAACCTTTTTTATGACAGTGTTGAAAACAGAAAACTATGCTGTAATGTCAGAAAAATAGAACCATTGAAAAGGGCTTTTGCTGGCCTGGGTGCATGGATATGTGGTTTACGCAAAGACCAGTCTGTAACTCGCTTCTATTCTAAGCTGGTTGAATGGGACGAAGTAAATAAGCTGGTAAAAATAAACCCGCTTATCAACTGGACAGAACAACAAGTTTGGGATTATATCCGTATAAACAACATACCTTACAATGCTTTGCATGACAAAAACTTCCCAAGTATTGGATGTCAGCCATGTACACGAGCCATTGTAACCGGAGAAGATATCAGGGCTGGAAGATGGTGGTGGGAACAACCCGAACAACGAGAATGCGGGTTGCACAAAAAGTAAACCTATTTGTGGGCTGTAATAATTATACTGGCAGTATGATAATAACCATTACCATTAACCACGTTACCAGAGCTTACCGGCAAAATTGAGATAATCTGAAACCCTTGTTTTTCTAATTCATTGCATTTTTCATCAAGTTCTTTGGCCAAGTCGTCAGAGTCAACTTCCATCTCTTCACTAAACTCATGATTAGTCCAATATGTAGAACGCGAATGAATAACAATTGATTTATACATAACAATTTTTATTTTACTTTTAAGCAAAATAAAAAAAAATATTGAGAAAATAAAAATAATGAAGGCCTATTTTGGCAAACAGCTTATTGCAATTTCAAAATACTTTCAGCAGGTTTCCCCTCTGAACCTGAAGGTAACGCAATATTTAAAAACAAAGACAATGTAGGGGCAATATCTGCAATGCTTATTTTGTCATAAACAACCTTGCGGCTTATTCTCCATCCGTAAAAAATTAAAGGTACATGCGTTTCATAAGAATAGCCAGTACAGGATGACGAATTGTTGGATGTTGTTTCGGCCCACCCGGGTTGAAGCTGATATACAATGTTGCCCGAGCGTTTTTGATAATAGCTGTTTTGCATCTTAGCCAAAACCCCATCAACATAATTAGAGTATTGCAACATTGAAGCAGTGGCAACATTAGCCACTCCGGCAAATTGAATCAAAAAACCAGCCACATCACTTTCAAACTTTGCTATATCTATTTTTGCATCTTGTATAAGGCTTTCGTTCAAATATATCTGGTGATCCGAAAATTTCTTTATCCAATTGCCATTACCATAGGTAGCATTCAAAAAACTTTTCAGCAGCGTATTGGCTAAACTCAGGTTAAATTCACCAGCAGGCATTCCCATATCTGTCATCAGCTTTGGCGGGTAAGTAGCCCCATGGGCTGCGGTAAAATACACCAAAACGTTGCCTTTACCAACATAACTATCCAAAAAGTCAAGAAGATGTTTAATTTCTTTATCCAATCTGAGACAGGCATCTTCCATCTCGCGCGATGCAATGCCAAATTGTTTTCCAATTGCCCCGGTAGCACAAAAGTTGATACAGAGATAATCTGGAATATCATCTTTTCCCATTTTTTCATTCACTATGGCCGATATTGCAAAATCTTTTACTATATTATCAGCCATAGGCGTTTGGCGCAAAATATTATAATCGCGTTTTCCTCCGGCAATTGTTGACAATGCTTTCAAATCATAAGGAAACGTAATTTGCCCACGAATACCTCTTTCGTAACTATTATTATCTGCAAGGCTTTCAACATAAGTACTATCAGGTAACAGAGTTGTCCAGGTCTTATCAAGATATGAATCTGCAAACTTCTTCTTGTTAAAATCAGTTACCCAGGCAGGTAAAGTTGTTTTATATGCAGAACTGGTAACAAATGTACCCGTTTGCACATCAAACCAATATGCACCATCAACCAAATGACCCGATAGCATAACCGAAGCAGAAGGGTCTATTGAAACTGAAAGGACTATAGGCTGTTTGTACCAGGCAAGCTTTAATTCATCCCCAAAAGTACTACTCATCAATTTTGATGCAGAATGTTTTTCATTACTTTCATTATTTCCAACACAGTTGTATTTTTCATCACGGCTGCAATGCTCTGTTTTATCAGACAAACCCACATACCACTCATCAGAGACAATACCATGAACAGAAGGGTTAGCTCCTGTTGAAATAGTGGCATATCCACTATTGGCTCCTGAAAACATGTAATCATAATGGGCATTTTTACATACAAGGCCTTCGTTCATCAAACGGCGCAAGCCATTAGGCTCATATTTATCCATAAACCGGTACAGATAGTCATATCTAAGTTGATCTACTACAATTCCAACAATTAATTTTGGCCTTTCAGCAGGTATTCGTTGTGCAAAAGAATTTTTTAAAGGAAATACAAAAAAAAGTATTATCAGAAATAAACAATAACGCATATAAGATTATTTTTTATCAACCCTGCTTTTTTCAATAGTTATACTAACTGCATGCATATGCCCCCCCATAGAAGGGTTTAACTTCTGAAGCTTAAGTTTTACAGCATCTATGGCATTAAACTTTTCAAACAAGCAATTTGCAATTCGGTTCGCCACATGCTCAATGAGGTGCGAGGTTATAGCCATTTCTTGTTGAATGGTTTTGTAAATGTCAATATAATTTACCGTATCATAAATATTATCTGTAGAAGCCGCCTTGCTAATATCTGTCATGTACGAAAGCCACACATGATATCTGTTACCAATCACCCTCTCTTCGGAAAAACAGCCATGAAAAGCAAAAAACTCCATCTTTTCAAGCTCAAACCATGCTTTACTCATCGCAATATGGCTTATTTAAAAGTATTAACTATTCATGGTAACCAAAAATTCCTCATTAGACGATGTTTTAGACAGTCGGTCAATTAAGAAATCCATTGCTTCTACCGGGTTCATATCTGACAAGTAATTACGCAACACCCACATCTTGTTGAGCATAGCCTTATCAAGCAACAGGTCTTCGCGACGGGTACTTGAAGCATTGAGATCAACAGCAGGGAAGATACGCTTGTTAGACAGCTTACGGTCGAGCTGAAGCTCCATATTACCTGTACCTTTGAACTCTTCAAAAATAACATCGTCCATTTTTGAGCCTGTTTCTGTAAGTGCAGTAGCCAAAATAGTAAGCGAACCGCCATTTTCAATGTTACGTGCAGCACCAAAGAAACGTTTAGGCTTTTGCAGGGCATTGGAGTCAACACCTCCCGAGAGTATCTTACCAGAAGCTGGAGCATTGGTATTAAAAGCACGAGCTAAACGAGTGATTGAGTCTAACAAGATAACAACATCATGCCCACATTCTACAAGTCTTTTAGCTTTTTCAAGAACAATATTAGCAACCTTAACATGCCTTTCGGCTGGTTCGTCAAATGTAGATGCTATAACTTCCCCATTTACACTGCGGGCCATATCGGTAACCTCTTCAGGACGCTCATCGATAAGTAAAATAATAAGATATACTTCCGGATGGTTCTCAGCAATTGCATTTGCAATATCTTTAAGAAGAACTGTCTTACCAGTCTTGGGTTGTGCAACAATCAAACCACGTTGTCCCTTACCAATTGGCGAAAACATATCAACAATACGACACGAAAGGTTGGGCTTTGATGCTGAAACAAGATTGAACTTTTCATCCGGAAAAAGTGGTGTCAGATAATCAAAAGGTACCCTGTCTCGGATATAATCAGGGTCGCGTCCATTGATTTCTTCTACTTTAATCAAAGGAAAATATTTCTCCCCCTCTCTTGGAGGGCGAATTGTTCCTCTTACGGTATCTCCTGTTTTTAAACCAAAAAGCTTAATTTGTGATTGTGAAACATAAATATCATCAGGAGAGTTGAGGTAATTATAATCGGCTGAACGTAAAAAGCCATAACCATCAGGCATAATCTCAAGCACTCCAACTGCAGTAACTATACCTTCAAAATCAAATAATTTTTCAGGACGTTTGTCTGTATTTTTCTTTATTTGTATTTCCTGACGATATTCTTTAGCTTGCTCTGTTTCAGCTTTTGTAATTTGAGGCTCATCAACGCCCTCAACATTCGAATTAACTGCTTCAATATTTTCGCTATTATCAACAATATCTTCTACAGGAAAATCAAGAACATCATCCAGTTTCACAGGCTGCTTTTTAGCCAAAATTACCCTGGGGCGAATACGCTTAGATTCTTCGTCCTGGTTAACAGGTGGAACTGTAACTGTTTCTGTCTGAAGCGGCATTGGGTTAACTTTTACTTCTATCTTGTTAACGGGTTCATTAATAATTTTTTCTTCAGCAACAGCAGGCCCTTGTTCAGATTCAGATTTCTTTTTACGGCCTCGTTTATTTTTTACAGGTTCACTTCCGTCAGAAGTCCCTTGGACAGCAGAAACTTCTTTTTTCTTCTTGCTATTGGTAACTTCAATAGCTTGTTGGTCAAGGATGCGATAAATCAAATCTTGCTTACTTAAATTGTCTGTTTTTTTAATACTAAGCTTTTGAGCTATTTCTTTCAATTCAGGTAAAGATTTTTCATTTAATTCGATAATATCGTACATAAAAAATGGATTATGTTATTTGATTGTTTAATACAAAACAAAAGGAATTTACTCAGGAGGTAAGGTTTTGTTGGTGCAATATTAAGCAATTGATTGTAAACTTCAAAAAAAATTGCACTCAATATTAATAAAAATAAAATAACTACTTTTATTCAACCTGTATAACCCATTAAATACCAAAAAGAAAACTCAAACATTGGCAAAAATGTAAAAAGAAAAAACAATTAAAATTTAAAAATTTATTACCCAAATTCTTAAAAATATGCACTAATTTAGTCATCTTATTTTCGGGCTTACTTGTTGGTCGAAGTGCTGTTGTCCCTAAGCAAAGAAAATATTCCCCCTAAAAATAAACACATGCGACAGTTAAAAATTGTAAAACAAGTTACTAACCGTGAAACGCCTTCGCTCGACAAATATCTACACGATATTGGCAAAGTTGAGTTGATTACTGCTGAAGAAGAAGTTGAATTAGCAAAAAAAATTAAAAATGGAGACGAAAAAGCCCTTGATAAGCTGGTAAATGCCAATCTGCGGTTTGTGGTTTCTGTTGCCAAACAATATCAAAACCAAGGGCTTAGCCTGCCTGACCTTATTAACGAAGGAAACGTAGGGCTTATAAAAGCTGCCCAACGTTTTGACGAGACCCGCGGTTTCAAGTTTATCTCTTATGCTGTATGGTGGATCAGGCAATCCATTCTTCAAGCTCTTGCTGAGCAAGCCCGTATCGTCAGGCTCCCTTTAAATAAAATTGGTTCAATCAACAAAATCAACAAAACATTTTCAAAACTCGAGCAGGAATTTGAACGAGAACCTACCATCCTCGAACTTTCCCAGGCCCTTGAACTTGCCCCTGCCGATATTAAAGATGCCATGCGTACTTCGGGTCGTCATATATCTATGGATGCACCTATTGGGCAAGATGATGATGGCGACATGTATGATATTTACCTAAACAATGACGTTCCCAGCCCTGACCGCAGCCTTATTACGGATTCGTTGCGCCACGAAATTGAAAGGGCCCTTTCTACCCTGCCAGACAGAGATTCTGACATTATCCGCTATTATTTTGGGCTAAGCGGACAAAGCCCCTTAACACTTGAAGAAATAGGCGAAAAACTTAACCTTACCCGCGAAAGAGTCCGTCAAATAAAGGAAAAAGCTATAAAAAGGCTCAAAACAACAACTCGAGGCTCTCTGCTTAAAACATATCTTGGTTAAAATTTATTAAACGTTCGGAAGGACCAATAAAAAATTGACATGTAAAGGCACTTGTTATTCAAGTTTTTTACCTTTGCAGAAAATAGCAGAGAATGAGTTATATTTTATCACCTTCTATATTAAATTCAGATTTTTTGAGGTTATCCGATAGTATTGAAATGCTTAACAACAGTGAAGCCGACTGGATACATATTGATGTTATGGACGGTAGTTTCGTACCCAATATTAGTATTGGGTTACCAGTTGTTGAAGCTATCAATAGCACTGCCAAAAAGCCTTTGGACGTACACTTAATGATTGTTAACCCGGATAATTATGTAGAAAGGTTTTACGAAGCCGGGGCTAAAATCCTGACAGTCCATTATGAAGCCTGTCCTCATTTGCACCGTACGTTGCAACAAATCAAAGCTAAAGGGATGAAGGCTGGCGTTGCTATCAATCCTCACACCCCTGTGTCTGTGCTTGAAGAAATCATTCCATTTACTGACATGGTTCTTAATATGACCGTCAATCCAGGATTTGGAGGACAGAAGTTCATTGAAACTTCTCTTAAAAAAATAGAAAAGCTTAAAAGCCTGATAACAAAAATGAACGCACAAACACTTATTCAGGTAGATGGTGGCGTTAATAGCTCAAATTTAAAGCAATTGCTTAATGTTGGCGTAGATGTAATTGTTGCTGGTAGCGTGATATTTCAAGCTCCCAATCCTTCAGCTACCATCAAAGAACTTAAACAAATATCACGATAACTTTTAAAGGTTTGCATCTATATGAGGAAAGTCCTGTTTTTGCTGCTTATTCTGACTGCCATTTGTGGTTGCAAAAGCAAACCAACACCTCCGAAAGTAGAAAAAATACCCCTTACTGTTCTGCGTTTTGACAAAGACCTTTTTGCTATTGATTATGCAACACTTGAAGATTCCCTGCCCTTTTTCAGAAAAAAATATGGCGAGTTTTTTGACATCTTTAATTTTAAAATTATTCAGATTGGCAGTAGCGAAAATAAAGGCTATGCAGACCTTTTAAAAGGGTTTGTAACAGACTACACTATTAACAAGGCAAAAAAAGAATGTGACAGTGTATTTGCCGATTTTAACACTATTGCCAACAATATAACTTCAAGTATGTCATATTTTCATTATTATTTTCCTCAAAAACCTGTACCTACTATTATTACTTATGTATCTGGCTTCAACCAATCTATGGTAACAACTGACACTATACTTGGAATAGCTTTAGACAGATATTTGGGCGAAAATCATGATTTTTACAAGCGTATGGCATTACCAAAATACATAAGGCTAAAGATGAACAAAAGCAGGATTCCGGCTGATGTGGTAAGAGCCTGGCTTATCACAAACTTTCCAATGAATGACTCAGCATTTAACCTGCTTTCAAACATCATCTATCTTGGAAAGATAGCTTATGCAAGCTCATTACTTCAACCTAATGCCGAAGATACTGTATTTACAGGGCTAAGCAAAGATGAAATTAAATGGTGCAAAGAAAATGAGAAGAACATGTGGACATTTCTTGTTGAAAAGAAAAAGCTTTTCAGCTCAGATATGATGCTTATCAGAAAATATTGCGAAGAAGCTCCTTTTACCAAGGACTTTGGGCAAGAGTCGCCCGGAAAAGCAGTAATATGGATAGGTTATAATATTGTTAACGCGTATATGGCTAATAATCCTCAGGTTGACTTACAACGACTGATGGAAATGAATGATTACATGGCTATCCTTAAAAGTTCAAAATACAAACCATAAAAAAAGGCTACCCGAAAGTAGCCTTGATTTTTTACAGCTAAACTATTAAGCCTGGCTAATAGCGCTAACCGGACAAACATCAGCACAAGCGCCACAGTCTGTACATACTTCAGGGTCAATCTTGTAGATTTGTCCTTCTGAGATAGCTTCTACCGGGCATTCGCTGATACAAGTGCCACAAGCTGTGCAATCATTT
Source organism: Bacteroidota bacterium (assembly GCA_029572965.1). GTDB lineage: Bacteria > Bacteroidota > Bacteroidia > Bacteroidales > DTGW01 > JAKPQD01. Next base: position 207,601 of record JAKPQD010000383.1, read on the forward strand.
GAAATTTTATAAGCCATTGTTTTAAAATTTAAAGTTTGTTTCAACAATTAAGTATGCAAATGTAGAGAAAAAGCAACTCTCCTACAAAACATTTTTCAATCAAAAACTTCTATAGCCTGAATAAAATCATGCACATGGCTATAACAATGAACATTATGAGTTTTTTGAAAACTAAAATTTTTTATTTGCAAACCGGTCAAAATAACTTTAGTATGAGGGAAACTCAATAAAATATTACGCACAATTTTTTCAGCATTAACCCTAACACTAGAAAGGGTGAACGATGTTACTAACACATCTACCGAAAGCTTCTCGGATAAACCGGGAAAATTGTCCATAGGTACATTTTGTCCGAGATAAACAGTAGAATAGCCTCGTTTTCTCAATAAATACTGGATAAAAAGCAAACCAAGCTCATGCATCTCACCTTCAGGAAGGAAAAGTAAAAAATTACTTTTGCGAGTTATTGGCACATCGCGCTGACTGTCTATTGCAATTATAAGCTTCTGCCTGATGAGCGAAGATACAAAATGTTCCTGGGCTGGCAAGATAGTCCCTGTCTGCCATAAAATGCCTACTTTTTCAAAAAACGGTGTCAATACTTTAATGTAAGTATCTTCAAAACCAAATTTTATAATTAAGTTTGACAATATCCTGTCAAACTTATTCTCATCAAATTCAATCATGGCCGAAATAAGCCCTTCTGATAAATCTTCTATCTTAGAAGTTGTTTGAGCAAGAATAGCCACTTTCTCGCCCAGCACACTGTCCGGCAAACGCGAAATCTGCGATATACGCATCCCATTTCTGACTAAAATAGAAATATTGAGAAGTTTTCGCAATTCGGCATCAGAATACAAGCGAATGTTAGTATTTGTTCTCGACGGACAAATTAAAGAATAGCGCTTTTCCCATATACGTATGGTATGGGCCTTAATGCCACTAAGTTTTTCCATATCTTTAATTGAGTAGGTCGCCATTTTCTGGTTTTACAATTAAACACATAAAGATAAAAAAGGTTCAGAAGAAGAAATCAGAAGTTTAAGAAGGTTAAGGAACATATTTGCTAATTTGCTAATTTGCTAATTTGCTAATTTTATTTCTCAAATGAGTCTGTAACTTTCAACAAACGCATGAAACGCCTGCGATTGAGACGATTGAGACGATATGTTTCGAAGTAAGCAATGATACGCTTGAGTACGTCAAAATACAACACAACCATTAATAACCCTGAAAAAAACCATAAAATGAAAACATTAAACCAAAATGTATCTATCAACCATTTGCCAACTCTTTTTACAGGAGCATAATAATGGGCCCTTCCATTGGAAGAATAAGGATACCTGTAAACTGCATTTTTTATAGGAAGAATCTTACCATTCTGAATACTAAAATCGTAAAGTTCTTTTTCATTGGTAACAACAAAAGCCAGTTGTTTATTGAAATATTTCTGCTTTAGCTTTAAAACTTCTTCTACTGAGCCTGTCTTTTTTACTAAAGCCTTTACAACACTATCACGTTTAGAAGTAGAATATTGATACCAAACTAAAAACCTTTTATTGGCATTTTCAAGAAACAACCTAATTTCTGCAATCTGTTTATCATCAGGATAAGTTGAAGGAACAATGTTTTCAGGCAAAGAAGAGCCTAACAACAAAGACATAACTTTAACTTCATTGCATACAACAGTCATATTATTCAAAACCAAAGAAGAATCGGCCTTATTTGTTTTATGGGCTTTTGCTTCATCAACCAATTCATACAACTTAGGTATAACATACGACTGATAATAGTTGGCATACTTTTGAAGCTGTTCATACTGAAAAAAATGCTTTTCATAAGGATTGTCTTTGAACTGCGTTACAGCGAGCGCCTCGTATGCCCAACGAGATACCATAAACTCACCTATCACAGGCACCTCCATATCTGAGGCTATTTTGTTGTGCATTTTATCAAAATCAACCACAACGCCACTAAACAAAAGCTGCGGAACAAGTATCAGCGGAATTAAAATGTATATGGTAACTACAGAATTAAGGCCTGCCGAAATGTTAAGCCCAACCATATTGGCCCAGCATGAAGCTGAAAACAAAATCACCCAGTACCTCCAGTTCATCCCCTCGATATGCAGCACGTGATTGCCAATCCAAACAAACAAAAACATTTGAATAGCCGAAATGGTAAACATAATAGCCACTTTGGAAAACAAATAACTTGAACGGCTTAAATTAAGAAACTTCTCACGTTTTAAAATATTACGGTCTTTAAAAATCTCTTCTGCACTGATTATCGAGCCCAAAAAGATAGAGACAATAACGGCCATAAACAAAAATGCAGGGATATTCGTGTTTTCGCCAAAAATATATTGTGCCATCCCATCAACAAAAACAAACCTTTTTGTAAAGAAAGCTAGTATCAGAGCCAACAAAGGCGCTTCAATTGCTGTCAAAAGCAGGTATTGTTCATTCTTTATTTTGGCCAGCACATCACGTTTTAAAAAAATGACAAACTGTTTAAAATGCCCTGGAATTTTAAAAGCATTTTTAGGAATGCTGCCATCATGTTCGCGATATATTTGCCTTATTTCAGGGTCAATATTTTTAAGATAAAGCTGGTACCACTCTTCCGGGGTAGTCTTTCTTTTACGGGTCAAACGGCCATTAGCATCAACTACACGAGCTTCAACGGTACGCAATATCTGGTCTGGGTTGATATTTCCACAACTCAGGCACTCACTTTCTTCGGCATCTGCAAAGTGTGCAATTCTTTTAAAATAGGTAATACCATCAACAGGGTTCCCATAATATATGATACGTCCTCCCTGATCCACAACCAGTAATTTGTCGAACATCTTGAACACGTCAGATGACGGCTGGTGGATATTGGCAACAATCATATTGCCTTTAAAAGTCTGCTTTTTCAAAAGGTTTATTACCTTTTCGGAGTCAGCAGAAGACAATCCCGACGTAGGTTCGTCAACAAAAAGGATAGAAGGCTCGCGGATAAGTTCAAGAGCCAAATTCAGGCGTTTACGCTGCCCTCCGCTCAATATTGTTGTAAAAGCATCACCTACATTCAAATCTCTGGCTTCGACAAGGTCAAAGTCAACTAAAGCATGTTCTACAACACGGTTTATTTCTTCTTCGCTATAATCGTTGAAACAAAGCTTAGCATTGTAATACAAGTTTTGATATACGGTAAGTTCTTTTATCAACAAGTCATCCTGTGGCACAAACCCAATTACTCCTTTGAGCTCTTCTTTGTATTGGTGTATATCGTAGCCGTTAACCTTGATAGAACCACTGCGGGGCTTAATGTTCCCGCACAATACATTTAGCAACGTAGATTTACCCGAACCACTGCCTCCAATAATGCCAATAAACCTGCCTGACTCCTCGTTAAGGGTAAAACGACGAAGGCCGTTTGTACTGTTTCCATAACGGAACTCTATATCTTCAGCAGTATATACAAATTTACTTTCGATATTGGCCTGGATAAAACGGCCGGCCATGCGGGTATAATACAACGAGCCAACCTTGGGGTTCTTGATAACTGCCCCAACTACCCAAATATATGAACGCTGGGGTTTGACATAATGACCGTTGAGATAAAAGGTAAGGTTGCCGTCATAACGAAAAACATAAGTGTTGGTAATAGGTAAATGTATAACAGCAATGCGGCCTTCCATTTTACTATTATACATTTGCTTTATATCGGCATATTCAGGAGTCGGGTTTGAGTCTATAAAAAGAATGTTGTCTTTGTGGATAATTTTTGCAAACTCTCCAAAAGTAAAGGCTCGCAAATCTTTAAACTCATCAATATTAATTTTGAGATAAATGGCAACTTTAAAAACAAACTTATGTTCTTTTAGTGTAATTGCTTCTCCCCTATTGATAAAATCGAGCAAATAGACCAAAACAATCATTTTTTGTTCCATTTCAAGCTCAACGTTAATCTTTTCGCATATCTCCTGAATTTTTTCTTCGTTCATGTTGTGCTGATGCGCCGTAGCATCATCATTTGCATACATGGCCTCAGGATGGAAAAGGCGTACCTGGTCGTCAAAATACTGGATGTACTTGTCCACCAGCTCTTGGCTATATTGCCTGTCAAGATAATCAATAACAATATCGCGTTTGTTGCCAAAATTACCATCAGCCTTAACATCGGCCACGATAGCAAAAAGGCGCATCAGCGATTTTAATATTGACTCGTTCATTGTTTGGTTAATTATTCAACAAAACAGCCCTAACCTTTTCAGGACAGGGCTGCTTGAAACTTTTTATCCAACAAATTACATTACAAATGTTTTTCTAACAGCCTCTACGGTATTTAGGATCAAACTGTAATCTTGTTCGGTTAGACCAGATTTTACTTTGTCAAAAGCTGGCTTCAACACCATTAGTTTTTGTTGTATATCGTTAATGTCTTTATTGTTATTATATCTGCCCAAAAGCTCCATAAGTTTATTGTATGATTCGCTTTGTTTTGAAACAATATCAACAATCTGAGTATTATTGTATGTATCTTTTGAAATGTGTGTTGCAATGTACATCAACTCTATCCACATGCCAGAAACCAGCATAGCTGAAAGCTCAGGTTTATTCTGTTTGTTAAGAAATGAATATGTTTCATAAATAGTGTTGGTAACCACTTTAACAAGGCTGTCTTTGTTGTTAAGCTTTGCTTTGAGGTTTTCGTCAATAAGCGGGCTGTAATCTACTTTGATACCTAAGTCATCAATCAAAGCTTTTACCGGTTCAAGGTAAATCTTGATATCCTGCTCTTTGTTGTATGTTGAAGCATAAGCCAAATCAGCGCCATAAACACCCAGGTTAATAGCCTTATCCTTTTCAGTTAAATATTTTTCAACTTTATTAGGGGCATTAAGGTTTTTTACCAAATAAGCAGCCCCAATTTCATTAAGCATTTTGGTCATTTCAAATGGGCTTGGCAAGGGATAAACAATAGCCTCAACATTTTCTGTAATTTCATTTTTGTTCAATGAATCTGATGTTGCTGTTCCCTGTGGATTATTTGAACTCTGGCATGAAGCTAATGAAATGAAAATAGCCACCCCTACAAGGCCTAAAGCATTTAATATGTTTCTCTTTGTTGTCATAATGTTAGTAATTTTATTATTCTTTCGGCCAACAAAATTAACTGTTTTTTCGGCATTTCAAATTTTTTATTTTAAAAGAAAAGTTAATTCCATATAAAATTTTAAAGTACAAAAATATCCACTTACTAATCAAGTGGCGCATGCATAAAACACCGCAAACTAAAGAAATATTAAGAATTTAACAAGTATTTACCATGAACATTTACCCACTTATTTATATATTTACCTCCTGAATTTTTTTCAACCCTACATAAGGGTAATCATAAATTCAGTTGTGGATACTATAAAGGCGTAATATGACTCATAATAATATAAATATTACAGACATCTTACTTTCAAAATACTTTTCAGGCAATGCCAGCGAAGAAGAAGCCAATGCTATTCTTATGTGGAAAAAGGCCTCTGAAGCAAACAGAAAGGAATTTGACCAGTCATATCAGGTATGGCAGCTGACCATGACTGCCGGCATCTCGAAACTTGACCCTGATGCAGCCTGGAACAAGGTCAATGCCAGGGCTAAAGTGACAAAAAAGCCAACATTCAAAGTTCAAAGGTTTTATAGCAATATGCTCAAAGTTGCGGCGGTGCTTGTTGTATCCCTATTAACTTGGTTTACCTACGACAGATACTTCTCAACTGTCCGATATTACGCTGATGCAAATATTGAAAATGTAATTTTAGAAGATGGGACAAATGTTACATTAAATAAAAATTCGTGGATTGAAGCACCAAAGCACTTTCGGGGTTCATTAAGAAAGGTAAGCATGACAGGTGAAGCATTTTTTAATGTTAAGCATGACGCTTCCCACCCGTTTATTATCGAAACAAAAAATGCTGCCATAAAAGTACTGGGGACCTCTTTCAATGTAAAAACAATGCCGGAAGGCAACATTAATGTTACTGTAGCTACCGGCAGGGTTGCTTTTATGCCTCACAACACAAAAGAGGCTGTAATCCTTTCAAAAGGTGAATATGTAAGCTGGAATGAATCAAAGAAAGAGCTTAGAAAAGCCCGTAGCGCTAACCAAAACTATTTAGCTTGGAAAACTCACAGGTTTGAGTTTAAAGAAAATAAGCTGGACAGTGTAATCAAAGCCATTAATGCAATTTATAATTCTGAAATTGCCCTTGGCAAAGAGGTTTCACAACTTAAGCTTACTGCCAGGTTCGACAGCCTTTCTATTGAGCAAATTGTTGAAACATTGAAAGTTACTTTTAATTTAAAAGCTGAAAACACCAATACTGGCCTTGTCCTTGTAAAAAAATAATTGGCCCTAACCAGAACAACCCTTAAAACATGAGCTTTAGGTGGGTAATTATAAGCATATTATTTTTACAATGCAGCATTCAGCTTACAGCTCAAGCCAACCGGACTATTAATCTATGTTTTGAAAATATTGAAATTGCTAAAGCCATTGACACCATATCCGGCAAATATCATGTCAACTTCTCTTACAATGCAGAACTCGACGTATTGAAAAAAAAGAAAAAAGTTTGTGGCGAATATACTTTATCTTCAGCTCTTCAGGCACTCCTCAACGGTGAAAATACAGGCTATTCAATTATTTCCAACACAGTAGTATTGTTTCAGTTAATCACCCCGGATGCCGACTCTATACAAAATATAAGCCCTCCAAAGCCTGAGTTTATTGATATTACAGGCAAAATATCAAATGCAACAGACAAAAGCCCAATTTCTTATGCCTCTGTATCGGTAAACAAATATCCAATCTCAACAGTTTGCAACAACGACGGGTATTTTAAACTTCGTCTGCCCGAAAGGTATTATAATGATACCATTGTAATATCAAGTATAGGTTATATGCAAGAAAAAATAGCTGTTTCTGATTTTAATGGACAAATACGCAACATCAAACTTTTTGAATCTGTTGTGAATATCAACCCGGTGATAATTAAACAAATAAGCGCCGAGAATATAGTAAAAGAGTCTTTAAGCCGGATAAAAAACAACTTTTGCCAAAGAAAAGCGGTTTATACATCGTATTACCGCGAAACTATAAAAGAAAATGAAGAGTATTACTCTGTAGCCGAAGGTGTACTTAATATTGCCAAAGCCCCTTACAACAGTCATACTCAAATTGACCAGGTAAAAATATTCAAAGCCCGTAAAAATGAAAACAAGCTAAAACTAACGTCTGTCATTTATAAGTTGGAAGGAGGCGTTGCCAATTGTGTAAAAATGGATATAGTCAAAGACGAAGCTCCTTTTTATTCGAGTGAAGCCTTCAATACATACAAATACCAGGTTGACAGAATGGACAATTACAACGGAAGGCTTTTGTACATTATTTCATTTAAACCATACTCCGATACAGAAGACTTGACTTACACAGGAAAACTGTATATCGACAAAGAAAGCTTTGCTCTTGTTGCTGCAACATTTAAACTTAGCCCTTCGGGCTTAGAAAGGGCAACTCAGCTTTTGGTCAAAAAGACTCCCCGTAAAACCAGGATAAAACCTTACAACACTGACTATCGTGTTTTTTACAGAGAAATAAACGGCAAATGGTTTCTCGATTTCACGTACACTGGCATAGAACTGAAAGCAAGGAGCAAAATTATTGGCTTCAACTCAACATTTTCGGCCATTTCGCAAATGGTGGTAAACAATATCGACACTACTAATACTGAACGTTACAAATACCGTGACATATCAAAGGTGCAAGACATCTTTACCGAACAAATTGGCGAACCTGACAAAAACTTTTGGGGCGAATGCAATATTATTGAACCTGAAGAATCTTTGCTTGAAGCCATCAAACGCATCAGGGTAGAATCAGTTCAAACCAAAAGCCAGGGGTTCTGGCAAAAGATTTTTGGGTTGTAAGTTGAACAAATCAACTAATTATTTTGCAACCAATGCAAAGCCTCTTTAGTATCCAAAACTTTCTTTACAGGAATTTTTATATGATGTTCATCAAAATAGCCAACCAAAGCATCTACAGTTTGTGATTGTTTGCGATTAGCAATAACAACGGCTACTTTTGAATTCACAAACTTTTCAGAATGAGTTTTGAATACATTGGCAAAAGCATCTACCTGCTTAGTTTCAAAAAGCCGTTTTCCTTTAGTTACATCGCAAATCCAATGATAACCCTCAACAGCTTGTTCTTTCTCAATCAATGCTTTGAATGTTTTATGGATATCATTGGTACAAATTTCGCCCCAAAACCGGATAAATACCATTTTTTTTTCTTCATCTATCTGATAATGAGATTTTTTTCTTTCAAATAATCCAAACATAGGTCAGGTCAAATAATTTTATCAAACATAAGCAAAAGTATGGTCTTTTAATCACAAAAATGAGCAACATCATCAAAATATTCAGGAAGAGTTTGGGTAAAAAGCCTAAAAAAGCTAACCGAAAAGGGCTGTAATTTTTGCAAACAAACACAAAGTGTTGCCAATCAATATTTTACTCAACTTATTTAAAATACAAGCTTATTAAGCAAGATATACAAAATAAACCGGGTCCCTGCAATGCGTGGTTTATTTAGAATGTTGTCCAAAAGCCCAATGACAACAAAAAAAACAACCATTGCCCTGGCAAAAAACAAGGCCAATGGTTGTTATTATTTTGAAACTCCGAAAAGCTTATTCAAGAGGTTTGATGAATTGCATCAGCTCTCTGTCATGGTTGTTTACAATTTTACATTCGTTATCAAAATACATGGTAGCTCCGTTTTGGGCAGTATAAGGTTCCCATTGTGGCAACATCCCTTCTACGTTAGGATTGGCTGTTTTTATAAAATTTATCCACGCAGAACTCATTTTGTCAGCTAACTTATAGGCTTCAGGGGTAGTACTTGTCCAGTCAGTACGCATATCAACATTATTGAAGGCCAAAGGAATATCCAAACCATGAAACGCACCCTTTGAAGCGCTGTCAACGGGGCTCTTCCATGCCAGCAAATACATATACAATGGGGCACTTGTTTCTTTTGCCCTTGCATCGGCTGTTCTAATAGTATAAGGCCTGAAAACTTTATCAATAGAGAGAAGGTCCTGAGGAGTATAATCGGGATATGCCTTTGCAAATAGCTTTATGTATTGTTCTGTTTTATTTCCATATTCTTTTGCCAGACGTTGTTTTGCCTGCTCCAGGGTTAATTTTTTGTCGGCATAAGCAGTTGGCATCAGTTCGTTAAAAGTAGAACCCATCATAAGGGGAATATCTTTTGAGAAATCTGCAAAACCAGGGCTGAAAGGTTGCTGAATTAAAACAACACCATCTGCAGAGGGTGCAAAACCAAACATTGTAGGCGACCCGGGTTTTCTCGGGCCGGCAATTTTTGCAATAGCATCATTCCCGGCTTTTACAAGAGCCAAATATGAGATAGTATCGAGCTTTTGCACATCTTCTTTTTTCAAGCCCAAATTTTCAAGTACTGCTAAACCCAAGCTTTGCGATTTTTCTTTATTCATTGTGTTGATAAGTGTTCCACTTTGAATAATAGCCTTGTGAAACAAACCTTTTGCAGCCGGCATACACATGAGAGTGCCAACTTTTCCGCCTCCGCCTGATTCGCCAACAATGGTAACATCAGAAGGGTTGCCTCCAAAATTTTCAATGTTATTTTTAACCCATTGCAGGGCCTTTACAATGTCGAGCATACCAACGTTGGCTGATTGAGCATATTTTTCGCCACAAGCCGACAAATCCAGAAACCCAAGAATATTCAGCCGGTGATTAACCGATACTACAACAATGTCACCTTTTTTGGCTAAAGCCTGACCATAAGTCATCGGATCATTACTGCTTCCCACATGAAAACCGCCGCCATGCAACCAAACCATTACCGGACGTTTTTTGCCGTCATTAATGCCTTGTGTCCATACATTGAGGTTAAATAGTTTTTTTTCGTCCTGGGTAGAATCAGGAATCCAAGGCACAATTTGTTTGGCAACAAAGCCAAAATTTTTACATTCTAAAACATTGTCCCAGGCATCGGGGTCTTGTGGGGGCATAAACCTTTCGGCTTTGGCATAGGGTATGCCTTTAAAAGCATATACAGTGTCGCTATAACTCCCACGCACCTCACCAAAGGTGGTTTTAACAATGGGTTCGAGGGTGCTGCCGGCCTTTGTCTTGCAGCCTGAAATGCAACACACTCCTGCAACCATCAAGAAGAGCATAAAATTTTTAAAATGTCTCATAGTATTGTTTGTTTATGTTGTGAATATGTAATAAATGTTAAAAATACATTTTATTTTCTTTGTCTTGAAAAAATAAAAAGATTTAAATCTATTTTAACCCTATTGATGTAATTAGGGTTAAAAAGAATTGAATTTCAAAAAATTAACAACATTTCAAACAATTTCTAAATCAGTTTGTTTCGTCCATGACTTGAGGGTTATGTAACTTGTCATAAAACCCAATGAGATATTTTGAAGATAATAAATATGAATCATACAGGGACTTGTTTTTACCAATATAACAAGCAAGGGCCGTTGAAAGAGTACAACCGGTACCATGACTGTACGAGAATTTTTTACGCTTTCTTTGAAAATGGTACACATCTGTTGGGGTAATCAACGCTTCTTTAAGCAATTTATCGCTAAAATGTCCTCCCTTTAACAAAACAGAGGTATTCCATTCCTTACATTTTTCAATTGCTATTTCAATAGCTTCTTCAATTTTATTGATTTTTTGATTGGTAAGAATCTCAAATTCAAGTTTATTAGGAGTTATTAAATCGGTTAAAGGAAACAATGCTTGTTGTAAAACCTTCAATGACGATTTGTCTAAAAATGGCACCCCTCCCGTAGAAAATAAAACTGGGTCGAGGATTACATGTTTTTGAGAAAATTGTTTTAAACAATCAACAATAGCCAATAAATTGTCGTGACTGCAAATAGCCCCAATTTTAACAGTTTTAACCGGAAATGAGAGAAAGCATTGCTCTATTTGAAATTTCAACAAGCTTGTTTGCACGGCCTCAACCTTAAAAACTTTATTAAAGTTTTGCACGGTAATGCCGGTAATAGCCGAAAGTGGCCAATAACCCAAATTATAAGCTACTTTAATATCTTGTTGGATACCGGCACCACCGCTGTTGTCAGAGGCTGCAATAGTCAAAAAATAATCCATCTATATATTTTTATCATTTTTAACGGCACACAAACTGCCACACATTGTACAGTAGTCTTCATTACTGCTTTCCGATTCCAATTTTCGTTTTTGTGCCATTTCAGGATCAAGGGCATTGATAAATATAGTGTCCCAGTCTAACTCACGGCGAGCCTTTGAAACAACATAATCACGTTGACGGCTGCCATAGATGTTTTTTACAATATCGGCGCTATGGGCTGCAATTTTGCCAGCCATAACACCTTCTTTTACATCGGATATATTGGGTAAGCACAAATGCTCGGCCGGGGTTACATAACACAAAAAATCGGCTCCATAAATAGCAGCAATAGTACCGCCAATGGCCCCTACTATATGGTCATAACCCGGGGCCGAATCGGTTACCAATGGGCCCAAAACATAGAAGGGGGCATTGTGACAAAGTTTTTTCATCAGTCTCATATTTATTTCTATTTGATCTAAAGGCATGTGCCCCGGCCCTTCAACCATAACCTGCACTCCCATTTCTCGTGCACGGTCAACCAATTCGCCAAGAATTAATAATTCAGATATTTGTCCCCTGTCGGTAGCATCGGCTCCACAACCTGGCCGTAACCCATCTCCTAAACTGATGGTAACATCATATTTTTTGCATATTTCAAGTATCCTGTCGTATTGCTCATAAAGAGGGTTTTCTTTCTTGTTATCCAATATCCATCGTTTCAACAAAGCCCCGCCACGGCTTACTATACCGCAAACCCGTTTGTCATTGTCTAAAAACGAAAGAGAATGCCTGGTAACCCCACAATGAAGTGTCATAAAATCAACGCCCATCTGGGCCTGAATTTCAATTTCATTAAACAAATCTTCGGGTTCAAGCTGTGCTATTCTTTTGCCTTCAGACAGTAAACGGGCTACTACTCCATAAACAGGTACAGTACCAACCATTACTGAAGATTCTGATATAATTTGTTGTAAGATTTTGTGAAGGTTGCCCCCTGTAGATAAATCCATGATAGCATCGGCGCCATACTTTATTGCAACCTTCATTTTTTCCATTTCTTCAGAAATATTGCAATGTTTTTCGGATGTACCAATATTTGCATTAATCTTTGTTGATAAACCTTTGCCAATACCTCGAACCGGGAACGTATGGTTTTTGTTTTTGGGAATTACTATCCGACCAAAAGCTATTTCATCTCTTAACCAATTAACATCTACATTTTCTTTATTTGCCACTTCAAGCATTTCGGGGGTAATAATGCCTTCTTTTGCTTTTTGTATTTGAGTACTCATCTTTTTCTTTTTAATAGATTGTTTAAATCTTGGATTCTTTTGTCAAATTCGTCGGTTTGCATAAAATGACGTACCATTGCAATGTTTTGTGCACCAGCATCAATTACCTGTTCAATGTTTTCGGGGAAAATACCTCCTATGGCAACTACTGGTACATGTGAAAAACCCAAAACCTGTTTCAATTGTTCTGTACCAACCGGTTTATCGGGTTTGGCTTTTGCATTAGTAGGATAAATTGGGCCAAAACCAATATAATCGGGTTTTTTCTTTAATGCTTCTTTTGCTTGTTCTATTGAATGGGTAGATAGACCTATTTTCATGTTGCCAACTATTTTTCGGGCATCTTCAACAGAAATATCGTCTTGTCCAAGGTGTAAATAATCTGCATCGCAAATAGCTGCAATATCTGGCCGATCATTTACAACAAAATTAGTAGATGTACCTTTAGTTATACTGCGTATGTTTTTTGCTATTTTTATCAATTCTTTATCAGAAAGGTGTTTTTCGCGCAGTTGCAACATCTGTATGCCATGGGCCACACATTTTTCAGCAATTGCAGAATATGACAAGTATGGTTTTGTGATAATTATATATATGCCAAAGTTCTCCATATTATTTTAATTTTTCAGCAATCAAATCGGCAACTTTTTTACCTGAAAGAAGCATCCCGCCAAAAATTGGGCCCATCCTGAACCCTCCACTGACTCCGTTTGATGCCATACCAGACACATAAAGCCCCGGGAAAATTTCTTTTGTATTCTCAACAGTAGTACGCTCGGCTTCATCAACAGAAAGAGAACGTTCTCCCATTACTTTCCCAGTGGCGGTATTCAATTTTATGTTATTTTTACGTTCAAGGGTACGGGCAATGTCACAATCGTGGCCGGTTCCGTCTATTACCGCTTTTGCCATTATAAACAATGGGTCAACGTGCATGTGTTCTCGATGTACAGGCGACCAGTTTAAAACAATCCCGCAAACTTTATTATCTTGAAATACAACATCTTCAATTGATGTACAATTGAAAATGGTTACTCCTGATTTGGTTGCATGATATATAAGGGCAGATGTAGCATGTACCGAATCTAACGTATAATAATCTTTTTCAAAGTGCTTATATGTAATATGAAATTCATCAAGAATAAATAAAGCTTCTTTTTGCACCACTATTTCATTGAACATCATAGCGCCGCCCCACATGCCCCCTCCCGGAGCAAGCTTTCGTTCATATAAAGCAACCTTTAAGCCTTTTTGTGCTAAATAATAAGATGCAACTAACCCGGATGGGCCTCCTCCAACAATAGCAACATCAACCGATAAATTTTCTTTGAGTTTTTCAAAATACGAATCAACAATTCCTTTTGATACAATTTGTTCCATTTTACTGTTTATTTAAGTTAAAAAAAATTAAATAAACAAGGAATAACCTTAATTAATGGTTGCTTCGTATATTTCACTTTCCTACGCAGGTATTATCCTGATCAGGTTAAAGGGTATAATCTCAGCCTTAATAAGGCACCCCTAGTTTATTTTGCACAAATGTATGACAATTTTTTTAATCTTCTTTATAAACAGGAGGGTTAACCCCAATTATTGAAATACCATTTTTAATGAAGACTTTTTGAGCCGTAAAATATCAAAGAGTTTATTTTTTATTTCTCCAAAACTGCACAAAGGCTTTTTGTTTCATAATGCCTACTGGCCCTTCGTAGATGCCTCCACCTCCGCCTGAGTCATAAACTCGTACAGCTAATGTATTTTCTTTATTAGGGATAAGTAAGCTACCATCTATATAATATACTCTTAATTGGTTGTAACGTGTCCCGGCATCCATACTGATAAGGGTCTTTGGGGTGCCAATGTAGGTGCCGTTGAGGTACACCTCGTCCTGGTCATCTATTTTTCCAAGCACTATAACCACTCTGTCGTTGGCCAGACCTTCTGAGGCTACAAATGTTTTTCGGTACCAGGCAAAACCGTCATAGTCTTTGTATCCTTGCTCTTCCCAATATTTAGGGACGTATAACTTGTTCCAACGCGAATCGTCGAATGTTGGTTTTTTATAATCAGCTTTGTCCCCGACTTTAAATTGCCACATACCGCTAAGGTTAATTTCGAAAGGAGGTTTTTGTTCTCCTAAAAACAAAGCTATATCGCCATCAACAATACCTCCTTCGCGTTCGCCATCATAAACTTTTACTACAATGGTATTATATCTTCCTATATTGACATACTCTGATGGAATTACATATTTGCGGTAAACATTATATGCAGTTGAAAAGTCCGGAGGAAAAGTACCCGAAAAGCCAACCAGCTTGCCGTTAAAATATACCTCGTCACAATCGTCTATTCGGCCCAAAGAAAGTATTAAGTCCCTGTCTTCGGGAAAATCTTTAATTACTACCTTTTTCCGATAGCAGGCATATCCGTCATATCCGTAAAACCCTTGGTCTTCCCAGTTTTTCGGGACAAACACTTCGTCCCAGTCGGCATCGTTGTACTCTGGTTTTATCCATTCGTTTTTGAAGCCAAGTGCAAACTTCCAACTCCCTCTCAGGCTGGCAATTCTTGTATCACCAGCTTTAGATGTAAAGCTGAGGACAAGTAAGCAACCCAATATTAACCATCTTCTGCACATTGTCGGCAATTTTCAAAATATCATTCAAAAAAATTTCCAAAATAAAAGTTTTCTACTCCTTTGATTTGGTTTTCGTTTTTTCGGCGCATATCTTCCCAGCTGTTTTTATTGGTAATACCTATTGGCCCTTCGTAAATACCGCCTACTCCGCCATGGTCAAAAACCCTGACTGCAATTACATTTATTCCGGGTTTCAAAAGGTTTTTAGGTATTTTATAACCTCGCAGAATCTTGTAAAGATCGTGATTATGAAAGTAGGTATTGCCAAATAATGTCTTGCTCCAGTTTTGGCCAATGAGTTTCCCGTTGACGTAAACCTGGTCGTAGTCGTCAATTTTTCCAAGCACAAGATATTTGTTATCCAAATCCATGCCCGGGTCAATCTCAAATTTGTAACGGTACCAGGCATATCCGTAAAATCCCCAATAACCTTGCGACTGCCAGCTCTGTGGGACTTTAATAGTTTTCCAACTGCTATCGTCATAATTAATGTCGGCATATTCAGTTCTGTCTTTAATAGAAAACTTCCATTCGCCATCCAGCTTATAGTCGAGGTTTTCTTCATCTTCGTTATATACAAGTCTTACCGGGCCGCTTGTTATACCTCCATCGCGTTGATCATCATAAACTCTGACAGCAATAATGTTCTCGGAGTTATAATTGAGAATGTTAGCTGGTATTCGGTAAATTCGTTCGTTACCATAGCCTGAGGTATAATTGGGGGCAAATTTGCCCGTTTGCCCAATTAAATGGCCATTGATAAATATTTTGTCCACATCGTCAATGTTGCCAATTTGCAGGCAAATGTCATATTTTGAGGCTCCTTGTGGCAAGCTGAACGATTTTCGGTACCAGGCATAACCGTCATATTCAACGTAGCCTTGGTTTTCCCAGCTTGAGGGGACTTTAATCTGGTCCCATTTGCTATCGTCAAATTTTACTGCCGACCAGTCTTTTTCGTCTCCAAGGCTAAACAGCCATGTACCAGACAAGTTGACCAATGTCCGCAGGTTTGACGAAGCAGGGATATTGGTAATGCTGCATCCTGTCAGCATTAGTAGAAATAATATTTTTACTATTGTTTTCATTTCTTTTGTTTTTACATATCACTGGTGGTACAATGATAAAACTATTTTATATGTTATTTTTCTGTTAATTGTAAAAAGATGTAAAAGTTTAGTTTGTTGGTTGCCCTCCATTCATTGAGCGCGTTTGTAACATGTCCTATCAGTTACCTAACCTTAAACCAAACTTTTATGTAATATTTACCTTGTTTAAGGGTTGTTGGCTCAATATCCAGTCTATCTACCACCAATTCTAAACTTCTGGCCATATCTCTGTCTTCATAGTCCACATTGGTAAAAGAAATCTTGCCTTTTGTATCAACCTGGAAGTAAACCAACGCAAACGTATTATCCATTTCGCGGGTCATTTCCAATTTATCTTCAATAAAGTTGCTCACTTTCCGGGTGATTTCGTTACTTATTGAATTCTCCACAGAATTGCTGGTTACAGCTTCAGTAGCTTTTACACTTACCCCTAATGTTAATAAGAACATTACACTTACTAAAAAAATTTCTCTTGTTTTCATTTTCTTAAAATTTATTGTTATTACATTTTGTCCATGAATCACGATACAAAAGTATGCCGGGATATGTAAGCCTTTA
This sequence comes from Bacteroidota bacterium, assembly GCA_029572965.1. Lineage (GTDB taxonomy): Bacteria > Bacteroidota > Bacteroidia > Bacteroidales > DTGW01 > JAKPQD01. The sequence goes on from JAKPQD010000383.1 coordinate 224,418, forward strand.
GTCATAAGGTGTAAAGCCATGCAACCAATTGTAAAAATTTGTAAAGAGTGAGTTGAATGGTGTTTTTTTCAGAAAGTATTGTGTAATTTCGTTTCCATGTTTAAGAAATACACCTATATAATATTATTCAATGCATTGCTGCTTCCGGCGGTATTGTTTGCTATTTTTGAATTTTCGGCTTTGAGCAGCAATGAAAAAGTTATTCAGCAGGTGTATAACAACCAGCTCGAAACCATTGTCTTTTCTGTCAATCAGTATTCTGATGACATTATTAGTTCCTGGGCTGAAAAAATCAATTACTTCCTGACAGAATACAACAATCCGGCCGATACCTTGAGAAAATACCTGAAAAGCAAGGTTCAGTTAAGCAACGTTTTTTTGTGGAAAAACAACAAGGTACTTTCGTTGGATAAAAACATACAGCCCCCTAAAATTGTTTATATTGAACGGTTAATTAAGATTAATGATAAACAAATCAGGAAAAACAAAAGTTATTTGAATGTAAACTATAGAAAAAATGAGCCTCTTGGAACTGATGAGGCGCAAAAAAAACTTTACCTAGCTTTTTGGTCAGGCGTTAACCCTGAAAGCGCCCAACTGTGCGTAATGGAGATAGATATAAGCAAATTTGTAAAAGAAGTCATAGCTGTGCGGTTGCAGGTAAGTGTTGAGAAAGAATTTTATGTTGCAGTTTTCAACAGGGCTGCCAATAATGATTTAGTATATTTTTCTGAATATAATAAAACCCCGCCGGCTTTTAATTTTCGCAAAAACCTTTGGCTTTTTCCTAATTACGATATAGCCGTGCAAATAAAGAAAAACACTATTGAAGATGTTGTAAAGTCAAGACTTTTGTTAAACATTTCGCTGTTTGCCTTTATTGAATTGTTATTTGTGCTTGTAGCTGTGTTGATATTCCGCTTTACGCGAAAAGAAATGAAGCTGGCTAAGCTAAAGTCTGAATTTATCTCTAATGTATCACACGAAATCCGCACACCGCTTGCGCTTATTAATATGTACATCGAAACGCTGGACATGGGGCGCATCAAACCTGAAGAAAAAGTAAAAGAATATTACCAGGTTATTTTACAAGAAACCCAACGTTTGTCAGGCATTGTTAACAATATCCTGAATTTTTCAAAGTTAGAAAGCGGAAAAACAACGTTTAACTTTGAAATAAACCCCGTAAATTGCTTGGTAGATGAAGTGTTGAGCACCTATAACTTTCATTTAAAAAACAAAGGTTTTGTTTTAAAAACAGAACTGGCAGAAGATATTTTGAAAGTGAAGGTTGATAAACGCTCAATATGCGATGTACTGGTCAATTTGCTTGACAATGCTGTTAAATATAGTGCAGAGGTTAAAGAAATAACTATTCGTACAGGGGTTAAGTCGGGTTGGGTTTATATAGAAGTGGCCGATAAAGGAATTGGCATTTCAAAAGAAAACCAACGCTTTATATTTGACCAGTTTTATCGTGTTACACAGGGTAACCTTGCACACCATGCCAAAGGAACGGGTTTGGGGCTTTCTATTGTAAAGTATGTAGTAGAAGCCCATAATGGCAAAATAGAAGTTGACAGTACCGAAGGGAAAGGGAGTATATTTAGGGTGCTGTTGCCCATAAAATATGATGTTTAAAAAATAAATATTACAGATATGCATAAAATATTGGTAGTAGAAGACGAACAGGCCATGTTGCTCGGGCTTCGCGATAATCTTGAGATTGAAGGTTACGAAGTGGACACTGCCAACAACGGCGCTGACGGATTGAATAAAATCCTGGAAAACGAATACAACCTGATAATTCTGGATGTGATGCTTCCGCAAATGTCGGGGTTTGATGTTTGCCGCACAGTGCGAAAACGCGGAAAGAAAGTGCCAATTATCCTCTTAACAGCTAAAGGAGAAGAGATTGATAAGGTATTTGGCTTAGAAATAGGGGCTGACGATTACATTACCAAGCCATTTAGCCTGCGCGAGCTGCTTGCACGTATTAAGGCTATTCTTCGCCGTACTGCTACTATAGAAAGTGATGTTGAACAAGGTAAACTACCCCAAAAAATTGGTCGTTTGCAGGTAAACTTTACCAGCTATGTAGCTACGGACGAGACTGGGGCAGAAGTGAAGCTTTCGCACAAAGAATTTGAGCTGTTGCATTACTTTGTAAAAAACAGCGGCCAGGTAATCAGCCGTGACGAGCTGATTAAAAACGTATGGAACTATAATTACGAGATGACTACCCGTACCATTGATAATTTTGTGGTCAAACTCCGTCAAAAGATTGAGGTAAATCCTAATGAACCTCATCTAATCCTTACAGTGCATGGCACCGGGTATAAAATGGTGTTGTAATAAAATCTTAAAACATAACCATTGTCCACTCCAACTTTTATTCTCTTAATTTTTCAACTTAATAAAGTCAACACTAACCAGCATGACATAAAAAACTAAAAAAATTGTACAATTATTAAAAAATATTCTATTTTTGCAGCCCGTTGAATTTTGTTTTTAACGGAACAAAAAGCAGGCGAAAACTTGCAAAAAATATAGAAAACTGAATAAAAAATAAGATAATGAAAAAAGAAATTCATCCGAAAACATATAGGCTGGTTGCCTTTAAGGATATGTCGAATGATTATACTTTCATTTGCCGTTCTGCTGCTGCTTCTAAAGAAAGTATTACTATTGAAGGGGTTGAATACCCTTTAATCAAACTTGAAATTTCAAACACTTCACATCCTTTCTACACAGGAAAAATGAAGTTGGTTGATACTGCCGGTCGTGTTGATAAGTTCATGAACCGCTATAAAGACCACTTTGACAAGAAAAAAGGTAAATAATTAAGACTTTTTATAGAATCTTAAAAACTCCGGTATAATTTTATCGGAGTTTTTTGTTTATAAACTTTTTGACAAAATTTTCAGTATGAAGAATATTATACTTTTTGATGATTGCAGGGTTCAATTGTTGCCACTTACTTATACCCGCCCTGTTGCTGAGCTTCGTGTAGGTATTACTACAATTAGTGAGAAATGGCAATACTTTTTGGGAGATAAGGTTAGCTTTTATACTGAAAAATACCTTTCGGAGAAGTTTCCTCTTTGCATTGAGGAAGACAACTATTTGATAAATGGAAGCATTATTCCTGATGCAGCTCTGGTTAGCGCCATTGAAAAACTCCAAACTGCTGACGTGCTTGTTAAAGCAAATACTATCATTGCTTGCCGTATGAATAAAGCTGCTACAGCGTCTTTTAATAATCAAATATCTGAAGCAGGGAAGACAATACAATATAGCGGAGAATATTTACAGGTTAAAAATACCTGGGATATTTTTGAATTAAACGACAAGTTGCTGCGTATTGATTTTCAAACTCTTACTTCTGGCCGGAATTCTCAGCCAATAAGCAAAACAAACAACGTCATTTCTCCAGAAAATATATTTATTGAAGAAGGGGCAAAGGTTGAATGCTCAATATTAAATGCATCTACAGGGCCTATATATATAGGCAAAGAAGCTGAAATTATGGAAGGCTGCATGGTTCGTGGCCCCTTAGCTTTGTGCGACCATAGTGTACTTAAAATGGGAGCAAAGATATATGGAGCTACAACTATTGGACCAGGTTCAAAGGTTGGAGGAGAAGTACACAATAGCGTATTTTTTGCAAACTCTAATAAAGCTCATGATGGATTTCTTGGCAATTCTGTTCTTGGCGAATGGTGCAACCTGGGAGCCGATACCAATAACTCAAACCTCAAAAATAATTACGCTGAAGTAAAGTTGTGGAATTATGCTACAGAACGATTTGTAAATACAGGCCTTCAATTTTGTGGGCTAATAATGGGCGACCACTCTAAGTGTGCTATAAATACAATGTTTAATACAGGTACTGTTGTTGGGGTAAGTGCTAACATTTTTGGTGCAGGTTTCCCGCGCAATTTTATCCCTTCATTTACATGGGGTGGAGCACATGGGCTCGACACTTATCCATTAAACAAAGCTATTGAAACAGCCCAAAAAGTGTTTGGACGCCGTAAAAAAGACTTTTCAGAGATAGAACAAAATATTTTTAAACAAATTTTTATCCAGTCCGAAAAATACCGACGTTAAGCATATTTTTTTTGGCATAACTATTGATACTAATTAGCCTCCTGCTATAACAAACACTGTATATAGTTGTTGTAACAATGAGGTTAAAATTATTTTTAAGTAAAACGTTTGACATTTTGTCATAACATAATGGCACAATATGAATTATTTTCAAAATAGAAAAAATTTCGACAATTTTTTTTCGGACAATTACAACCATGATTCGATGGAATTTTTCCCTATATTGCCTGAAGATGAAGAAAACAATAGAGGCGAGCCATCCATGCCTGAGCTTTTGCCAGTGCTGCCATTGCGCAACACTGTTTTGTTCCCGGGGGTAATAATACCCATTACGGTTGGGCGCCAAAAATCAATGAAATTGCTCAAAGATGCCTACAAAGCCAATATTATCATAGGAGCTATAAGCCAAAAAGACTCAAGTATAGATGAACCTACAGAAAAAGACCTTCATCCTATGGGCACATTGGCATTTGTAATAAAAATTTTAGAAATGCCCAATGGCGATACAACTGCTATTATTCAGGGACGCAACCCTTTCAGGCTTGGCGAAGTTTTAGTTAAAAAACCATATTTCAAAGCCACTTATCAGGTAGTTGACGACATTATTCCTCCTGCAAAAGATAAAGAATTTAATGCAATTCTTGCCAATGTCCGCGAGTTGGCTATTAAAATGATTAACTATTCGGCTAACATCCCCCAGGAAATTGGTTTTGCAATTAAGAATATCGAGAACCCTTCATTTCTTATACATTTTGTTTGTTCCAATATTAATATCAGCGCCAATGACAAACAGCGGATGCTCGAAATCCCTGATTTAAAGCAAAGGGCAATGCTTCTGCTCGAATTTCTTAATAAAGAAGTACAAGCATTGGAGCTCAAAAACGATATACAATCGAAAGTTAGGCAGGAGCTTGACCAGCAGCAACGCGAATATTTCCTTCAGCAACAAATAAAAACCATTCAGGATGAACTGGGAGGCAATCCGCTTGAACAAGAAATAGAAGAACTGCGCAAAAAAGCCTCCAAGAAAAAATGGAGCAAAACCGTAGCCGAAGCATTTGAAAAAGAAATAGGCAAGTTGCAACGCCTAAACCCTGCTGCCGGCGAATATTCGTTACAGGTAAACTATTTGCAGACATTGGTAGAACTGCCCTGGAACGTTTATTCTACAGATGTGTTTGATTTGCCTAAAGCACAAAAAATACTTGATGCCGACCATTTTGGGCTTGAGAAAGTCAAAGAACGTATTATTGAACATCTTGCAGTATTAAAACTAAAAGGCGATTTAAAGGCTCCGATACTTTGCTTATATGGCCCTCCGGGGGTCGGAAAAACATCATTGGGCAAATCTATTGCCAAGGCGTTAAAAAGAAAATATGTACGCATTTCTCTTGGCGGCTTACATGATGAAGCCGAAATACGAGGACATCGTAAGACATACATTGGCGCTATGCCCGGGCGTATTTTGCAAAATATTAAAAAAGCTAAAACCTCTAACCCGGTATTTGTGCTGGACGAGATAGACAAAGTGGGCAATGACTTCCGTGGCGACCCATCTGCTGCGCTGCTTGAGGTGCTTGACCCTGAACAAAACAACAATTTCTATGACAACTATCTTGAGTTAGAATATGATTTGTCTAAGGTAATGTTTATTGCTACCGCCAACAACATTTCGGCTATACACCCGGCCCTGCGTGACCGTATGGAGATGATTGAAGTCAGCGGCTATATTACCGAAGAAAAAGTTGAAATAGCTAAAAAGCACCTTATCCCTCGCCAACTTGAAGCCCATGGGATGAAAAAAGCTTCAATTGCCATTAAAAGTGAGGCTATTGAATTCATTATCGAAAATTATACCCGCGAATCAGGCGTTCGTGATTTAGATCAAAAGCTGGCAAAGGTATTTAGGTTTGTTGCCCGCCAGATAGCTATGGAAGAGCCTTTTAATAAGACTCTTGGCATTGAAGAAGTTAAAAAGATTCTTGGACAACCTCTTTTCATTCGTGATAAATACGAAAACAATGATTATGCTGGTGTTGTTACTGGGTTAGCATGGACTTCGGCCGGAGGTGAGATTTTATTTATCGAAACAAGCTTAAGCCGGGGACAAGAAAAAAAACTTACTATCACCGGGAACCTTGGAGATGTAATGAAGGAATCGGCCATAATTGCCCTTGAATATATCAAGGCCCATGCGGATGTTCTGAATCTGGACATGGAAATATTCAATAATTGGAACGTACACATCCATGTACCCGAAGGCGCTATCCCCAAAGACGGCCCTTCTGCAGGTATTACAATGGCAACCTCATTGGCATCGGCATTTACACAACGTAAGGTAAAACCAAACCTTGCTATGACTGGCGAAATTACCCTTCGAGGTAAAGTATTGCCAGTAGGCGGTATCAAAGAAAAAATACTTGCTGCTAAACGTGCCGGGATTACTGACATTATCCTTTCTTCAGAAAACAGAAAAGATATTGAAGAAATCAATGAAGTATACCTGAAAGGCCTGAATTTCCATTTTGTGAAAGATATTATTGAAGTCTATAAGCTGGCATTACTGGATGAAAAGGTATCGAACCCGTTAAACCTTATCATAGAAAAGCCAAAGAAAAAATAAATAATTTGAAAAGGCCTTTCGGTATATTATCCCTGAAGGCCTTTTTTATTAAAAGCTTGATTTCATTACCAAGATTTGGTATAAAACAAAAATTTATAACACCTATATTCAAAAGCACTGTTATCCGATAAAAGTATCTGAACTAAAGTAATCCAGTAAATTACTATTTGCAACCCCAGCTTTAAGGCCGGGGTTAGTCAAAGTAATGATATAATTGGGCTTTAGCCCTAATATTTACAATGGTGGTTCAAATGGATAAATTGTGGTGATGACGAAACAAATGAGATGTTTCTAATATTTAAAAAAGCTAATCATTTCTTTCAATTGTGCAGCCTGACTTGCCAATTCTTCAGCGCTGGTAGCCAACTCTTCTGACGATGCAGCATTTTGCTGGATTATATGGTTCAGGGCAGCCAAAGCATTGTTAATCTGTTCTACTCCCAATGATTGTTCGTTGCTTGCCGAGGCAATTTCTTGTACCAGTTTTGCAGTCTTTTCAATCTCAGGGGTAAGGCTAAGTATAATCCTCTCTGATTCTTCAGTAACCCCAATACTACTTTGCGATATTTGAGCAATTTCATCTGCTGCAGCTTTACTCTTTTCGGCTAATTTGCGTACCTCAGCAGCTACAACAGCAAAACCTTTGCCATGCTCGCCTGCACGGGCTGCCTCAACAGCAGCATTTAAAGCAAGTATATTGGTCTGAAACGCTATATCATTGATAATAGTAATTTTCCCTGCAATGTCTTTTATTGAAACAATACTTTTTTCTCCTGCATTTTTCATTTGCTCCATCCCTTTTTGAGCATGCAACGAAATCTTTTCAGTCTGGAAAGCATTGTCTTTATTTTGCATAATATTGGCCGACATTTGTTCCATTGAAGAGGATACTTCCTCTGCTGAAGCTGCCTGGGTATTAGCCCCTTGCGACAATAACTGCGACCCCTCGCTTATTTGCTGGCTTGCCATTAATATTTCGGATGCGCCCCTGTCAATACCTCCAAGCAATTCTCTTAGTTTTTCTGCCATTTGCGAAAGTGATGATGCCAATACGCCTATCTCATCTTTTTGGTCAATATCTAATGTAGCTGTCAAATTACCCTTGGCTATTTGCCTGGCAAAATTTACCCCTTTGTTTATTGAGTTTGAAATATTCCGGCTTAGATATATATTGATGGAAACAATAACTCCTATACTTAGTAGGATAGCTAATACAATTATGTACCGTAAATGATAAAGAATTTTCATCATTTCATCTTCATAAAATGACACAGCAACATAAGACTCTATTTCTTTGATATATTTGAAATAAAGTACTTTATCTTTTCCCTCCCAGGTGTAACTTATTTTTCCGGTCCCGGAATCTGATGCAAGCATTTTTTTGAAAAAATCTTCGCTGCTCAATATAGCCCCTTCTTTTGAAGGATGAACAATAAGTTTCCCGTCTTTGTCAATGATAAAAGGATATCCGGTTTGTAAATATTTCTTCTGGTCAAAAATAGATTTTATATTTTTAAAATCCTTTTCTGGTATCCCCACAAAAAGCATCCCGGCTACCTTATTATTTACTATTAATGGTTTATATGAAGTAAAGTACCAGTCATCTACTACCCAAGCCCTGCCATTATAATCTTCTTTCTTTTCTATGGCCAGAACAACTGGCGAATTATTAGGAATATATGTATTTATAGCCCTATCTCCATTAGCTTTTAATACTGAAGTAGAAATTCTTAAATACCCGTTTTCAATTTTTTGAAAAATAGTGGCTTTAGCATCTGTAAGGTATGTAATCTTGTCCACCAGGTCAAAGTTTTTATAAATAGGCTTTTTATTTAAAATTAAAGCCGGAATGGTTATATTTGAAGTGCTTTGGCTTGTTTGTCCGGTAACATTGGCTTCAATTTTTTGTTTTTCATCAAACGATAATTCTCCCTGGTTTTTTAGTATCTCATGGGCCACTTTCATGGCCGACTCGATTCTCATCTGTCTTTCTTTTAGCTGTAATTGTACTATCTGGCAAAGATCATCCAATTGCTCTGTCATGCGAATATCTGTGTCTTCAATAATTTTGCTACTTTGCAGCTGATAAATATAAAAACCCAACATAGTCAGTATTACAACTACTGCAGAACTAATTAGGACACTAATACGTACACCTATTTTTAAGCTATTTAAAAATTTCATGTGTTTGTTTTTTGAGGTTTTGTGATACGCAAATTTAAAAAAGTTCCGTTATTTTTAACATGTATTTAAAAAATCTACACTTTCCCATGTGCGATAAATAAGAATTGAAGGCAAAAGGTAGCTATCATACCGTTAATCCCCAATTAAGCATTAGGCAATATTTGCCAAACTATATGATTTAGTTGGGTCTAATCGCTTAAGTATATACTAATAATTAATCATTAAATATCAGGGCTAAAGTCCGTCAGGAAGTAAGAGTTTGTACCCCCCAACCTTAAGGCTGGGGGTAGTCAAAGCTATGAAGTAATTGGGCTTTAGCCCTAATGCTTAATTTTATATCGGACAATGTTGATAATTAATTAAGGGTTAGAGTAGGTATAAAAAATGAGTTACAAAACAAAACCATGTAACTCATTTTCTTAACAATTATTTACTAACAGTGTAAATGTAAATATCCTCTGGATATTAACCCATAAAATAACTAATAAGCAGGAATAATCCGCCAGACAATATTATTGTTACCGGCAAGGTTACTAACCAGGCTATCAGAATATTTTTTAACGTCTTTTTCCTCAAGTTTTTCAAACCATTGGTTGCCACCATAGACCCTGCCACACCCGATGACAGAATATGAGTAGTACTTACAGGTAATTTCAATGAGGTTGAAAAAAATATTGTACTGGCTGCAACAAGTTCAGCCGAAGCTCCCTGGGCATAAGAAAGGTGTTCTTTGCCAATTTTTTCGCCAATGGTAACTACTATTCGCTTCCATCCAACCATAGTACCAATACCCAATGATAACGATATAAGGAGTATTACCCACCAAGGAGCATATTCGGTAAAAGATTTCATATCAGCAATACTGGCATTGAGTTGTTTTTTCTGAGCTGGTTCTAATTTAATGTGGATGTAATCTTCATTAGGGTCTGTTATGTTTTTCAATAGTTTGGCCGAAATCAGGATATTTTTTCTTAATGCCTGTGGCTGTCCGTTTTTTAACGAATCAAAGCTATTAATATCCGCTAAAATAACTTGCATCGAATCTAAACGCTTATTAGCTTCCGTCAGGGTACCTTTTTCAATGTCAGTAAGCCCTGTATAATCTATTTTAGAAACAATGCTGTCAATCTGGTTTAAACTAACCAACAATTTTTCAGGTTGCATTGAATGGTTGACCGAAAAACTTAATGGGGCCAACGCAATAAGAATAATCATAAGAAGCCCAACTCCTTTTTGTCCATCATTTGAACCGTGAGAGTAACTGACGCTGGTACATGTAAGGACTAACAGCCCACGGACTAATGGTGGTGGAGATTTTTTCTTTTGAGGTTCTTCAAAAAGTATGTTATTCTTGAGCTTTTTAGATATTTTTTTGACTAAAATTACAATACCCATGGTTAACCCAAAACCAATAAGAGGCGAAAGCATTAGTGACAATCCTGCGTCTTTTACTTTAGTCCAATTTAGGCCAACATTTTCTACACCTGGCAATAAACTAAAAGCCAACCCTACACCAAACAACGAACCTAACAAGGTATGCGAGCTTGAACAAGGTATTCCGAAATACCATGTCCCAAGGTTCCAAATAATAGAAGATATAATAATGGAAAGTATCATGGCAATGTTGTGGTTGACGCTTTGGTCAGTCAATAGCGACATTGGTAGCAGGTTAATGATTCCTATGGCAACCCCAATACCTCCCATATAAACACCAATAAAATTAAATACCCCGGACCAAACTACAGCTACCCCGGGTTTCATTGAGTTAGTGTAAATTACAGTTGCCACAGCATTGGCCGTATCATGAAAGCCGTTAATAAATTCAAAAAAACAAGCAGCTATAATACAAATAATTAGTATAAATGCCATCCCATTGTCTAATCCAAACATTTGTTTATTATTTAATTGTTACTATTTTGCAAAGTAGTTTTTATTTATTAAAAAAATGTTATTTCAATATTAAGTTATTGTTAAGTTTTTCTATTTACGGGTTCTCTATGATGTTTAATTTTTAAATTATCTGTCAGATGAAGTTAATAAATATGTAGTTAATATAAAAGTTGTTAAACATGTTTTTTATTGATTTTCAGGTTTGTACCTTTTACTTTTTTTAACGTTCTTTGTGCTGTATCACACTTAAGGTAAATTTTAAATGAATTGGCTTAATATTATAACCTATTCCGGGACTTTTGTATTTGCAATTACCGGAACCCTTAAAGCCCGCACTCATAAAATGGATGTTTTTGGTGCTGCTGTGTTGGCTTTTTGTACGGCTTATGGAGGAGGTACCATCAGGGATATTTTGCTTGGGATTAGACCAGTCAACTGGTTGGGCGATTATTTTGCTTTAACATTGGTAATTTCGGCAGTGCTCATTATTTTTTTGTTTAAAACCAATATGGATAAATTTAACCGTGTTATCTTCATCACAGATGCTATTGGGTTAGGTATGTTTACAATTGCGGGTATTCAAATAAGCATGCAAGCTGGTATTGGCTCGGTATATTCAGTAATAATGGGTGTTATTACAGCTACTTTTGGTGGTTTAGTGACAGATATCCTTTGTAATAATATTCCCGATTTGCTTAAAAATGGAGAAATGTATGCTACTGCTTGTTTTATTGGAGGTTTAGTATTTATTTTGCTTATTAAACTTGGCATTCACCCAGATGTTTGTATCTTGATATGTGTTTTGCTTATAGTTTCGTTGCGGGTATTGTCAAAAGTTAAGAAAATCCACATTCCGCGGTTTAAATAAAAAAAGCAGCCCTAAACAGAACTGCTTTATATTTTTCAAAACTTATTTCAAAATTATAGTTTGGTGAGCTTCAGCAAGTAAACATCATTCTCTCTGATATCTAATTCTTTTACAAATGATATTGCTTCTTTTACTTTAACAATTTCCTTCTCTACAGGCGAACCGTCATTTTGTTTTTTAATTTGTTCAACTTGCAACCTGGTAAGTTTTTTTGGCCTTCCTAAGTCATAATAGCTGGTATATGCATCATTGCAACGGTATCCTACTTTATAAACTTCAAGAGAATAAATTCCTGCAGGTACTTTAGAAATACTGATTTTTAATTTCCCTTTAGACTTTGAAGGTAAGTCGCGAATATAATAAACTTGGTTATTTACAGAGTCTCCCGGATGGGTATTTGTAAAATCCCAAGCCAATACTTGAATGTTACCATTAGCATCTTTACAAACCCAAGAAGCTGTATCGGTATTTGTCAATTCGATATTTCCCAAACGGTTTAAAAACTGGTATGCATAAAAAGCAGGTTTGTTAATACCCTGAATATTGAGCAACCCAAATCCTCCATGAAATGGTTCAAAGCGAGGAGCCGACTCTTCAAAAATATCTGTAAAAACCCAGTATGACATAGATTGAGCTGCCGTCCCCACTTGTTTAAGCTTTTGAAGTATATACGAAGCTTCGTGATAGCTGTCATGGATAGGGTCTGAAGGGGTATATGAAGCGCTCCATTCGGTATAGTGAAGTTCTAAATTTGGTTTTGATGAATTGGCAATTTCTTTGCGGCTTTGAATAACGTCTCCACTAACACTCATAGGGTTTTTATCAAGTATAGTACCCGAATTACCATATTCATCAAGGTATCCTTGTTTTACTCCATAAGAGTGTGTACTGACAAAGTCAATAGGCAAGTTGTTTTTGGCACAGAATTCGATTAATTCTGTTTCCCAGGCAGCGCCTGCAGTTCCAGGGCCTCCTACCCGATAATCTTTATTGACACTTTTTATAGCTTTGGCACTATATTCGTAAAGCTTGAAATAATCTTCTTGTGTTCCTGTAAAAAACCAGGGAACAAGGTTGGGCTCATTCCAAACTTCAAAGTACCAGGTTTTAACCTCATCAGCACCATAGCGTTCGGTAAAATGCTCGGTAAGGTTTTTAATTAAAGCACCCCATTTGTCGTAATCCTTTGGCGGGGTTACATTACCTTTCCACCAAAAAATAGTTTTCTCACCACTGGCCAATGCATTAGGCATAAAACCCAGTTCAACAAAAGGCTTCATCCCAATGCTAAGCAGATAATCCATTAGTACATCCACATACATATAGTTGTACTGAGGGTTTCCGTTTTTGTCTTCTTTGTAAACGCCCATGTCGTCTGTCAATAACCCGTGCATACGAATGTACTTAAAATCGCATTCTTTTTTTACATAAGCCAATTGTTGTTGCCAGTCAGCCCGAAGCCCTTCATTTGCGCGCCCTGCACCAACACACTTTTTGAACATAGTGTTTAATGGGCCTTTTTCTGCACTGAAATCGATATTTATTACTCTTTCAGGCAATGCTTGTTTATTTTTTTTGCTTTGCGCAAAAATAGGGCTTGCTAAAATGCAGGCAGCTGTGATTATAAGTAAATGCTTCATTTTTTATTTAGATTGGTTAAAATATTTAATTACACTCCGTTGTGCTCGCAACAACTATTCATTACACATTGTTCGCATTTAGGGTTGGAAGGACGGCATATCTCACGTCCCAGAAAAGAGATAGCCATACCCGTTTCGTTCCATCTGGCTTGAGGAATAGCAGACATAATCTGTTTTTCAATCTTTTCGGGGTTCGAACCTGTAGCAATGCCAAGACGTGGGGCAACCCTTACAACATGAAGATCTACAATAACGCCTTCGGCTTCAAATCCTGATTCTCGAATAATAACATTTGCTGACTTTCGGCCAATGCCTGGCAATTTGGTCAATTCTGCCATTGTAGCCGGAATTTTATTATCTTCACCAATGGTTTGGGCTATCTTTAACAACCACTCAGCTTTATTGGCAAAATTAGTTATTGTACCTAAACATTGATGCAGCTCAACAATCGATGCTTTGGCCAGATGGCTCATGGTAGGATATTGCTCAAAAAAGCTTTTAGAAAGCTCATTAATATGCTTATCAGAATCGCGTGCAGACAGAATAACCATCACCAGCAACTGATAGCGGTTTTGATAATCAAGCGGATGTTTTCGCTTTCCATAAAGCTTGAGCAAAGGCTCTATTTTTTCTGACCAGGGTTGCATAGTAAATGTTTATTTTTTCAAAAATACACTGTAATAGCATTTTAACATACTAATATCGCAAAATATTCTTCCTTTTACCAGCAGTATATTTTTCTAAAGACAAAAAGAAAATTCTACTCCAAGCTCTAAGCCTCAGCTAACTATCATATTAAAAACCCACACTATGCAATTAAAAGCAAACTAAAAAACTGAATTTTGTTTTTTAAGAACACAACATTTCATCAGTCTTCCCGTTTGGTTTCTTTCAGGATAACGTCATGGGCCCCACCTTCAATAATACTTGTTGACGAAACCATAGTGATTTTTGCAACCTTTTTCAATTCGGGTATAGACAATGCACCACAACTGCACATGGTCGATTTTATCTTGCCCAGCGTTACGTCAAGGTTATCTTTGAGCTTGCCGGCATAAGGGACATAGCTATCAACGCCCTCTTCAAACTTCAGCGAGGAGTTGCCGCCCATATCATATCGCTGCCAGTTACGGGCACGGTTAGAGCCCTCGCCCCAATACTCTTTTACATAATTGCTACCAATAAGCAGCTTCTTTGTTGGGCTTTCGTCAAAACGTGCAAAATACCTTCCCATCATAATAAAATCAGCCCCCATAGCCAAAGCCAGCACCATGTGGTAATCTTGCACTATACCACCATCTGAGCATATTGGAATATATTCGCCTTTCTTTTTGAAATATTCATCACGAGCTTTGGCCACTTCAATTAATGAAGTAGCCTGACCACGGCCTATACCTTTTTGTTCTCGGGTAATACAAATAGACCCCCCGCCTATCCCGACTTTTATAAAATCAGCCCCGGCATCGGCCAGATAATTAAAACCATCTTCATCAACAATATTTCCGGCACCAATCTTTACAGTATTTCCGTATGTATCTCTTACAAATTTAATAGTATCCTTCTGCCATTCCGAAAAACCATCGGATGAATCAATACAAAGCACATCTACCCCGGCTTCTACCAATCTGGGAATGCGTTCTTTATAATCCCGTGTATTGACACCTGCACCAACCAACAGTCTTTTATGACTGTCTAACAGTTCATTGGGGTTATCTTTGTGATTGTCATAGTCTTTCCTGAACACAAAATATTTCATGCACTGATTTTCATCAATGATAGGCAGTGTATTGATTTTATTTTCCCAGATAATGTCATTGGCTTCATCAAGACTGATACCATATTTACCCACAACCAGTTTTGAAAATGGGGTCATGAAGTCTTTCACCTTCTTATCAAGACTGTCTTTGTTGGGGCGATAATCGCGGCTTGTAACCATTCCCAAAAGTTTTCCGCCGGCAGTGCCATCATGGGTAATAGCTATTGTTGAAAAACCAGTCCTTTCATTTAGTTCTATAACATCCTTCAAAGTATTTTCGGGGGTCAGGTTAGCATCGCTGACCACAAAACCGGCCTTAAACTTTTTTACCTTTCTAACCATTTCTGCTTGGTCTTCAATGGTTTGAGAAGCATAAATAAACGACAACCCTCCATTGCGAGCCAGCGCTATTGCCATATTAGAATCTGAAACAGACTGCATGATAGCCGAAACAAAAGGAATATTAAGCGAGATTTCTGCTTTGCTTCCTGCAGCAAATTTTACTAAAGGTGTTTTTAAAGTTATCCGGTCGGGTGTACAATCTTTAGTAGTCAATCCCGGAATAAGCAAGTATTCGTTAAATGTCCTTGAAATATCATTGATAATTTGTGCCATAATGAGAATTTTAAAAATTTCGCAAATTTAACGAAATTAGAAGTCATAATAAGTAATCAACTCATACTTTCAACAAAAAAGTATTTATTTAAATTTTGACAACACCTTTTGATATTCTATCTCAAAATTCGGTGTCAGTATTTCTTTGCCAATAGCATCTTTAAGCTCATTGTGCGTCCAGAAACGGCCATCGGTAAGCTCTTCTTTGTTGATATTAATAGCTCCTTGGTAATGAGTAACAAAGCAAAACACCAGCTCGCGCTCTATGTCTGACTCCCAAATGTAGTTGGCCACCAACTTAGGCTTGAACCCTATAATCCCGATTTCTTCCTCAGCTTCACGCACAAGGGCTGTTTCAATGCTTTCGCCAAAAGAGATATGCCCGCCAACGGCAGTATCCCACTTACCGGGCTGAATTTTGTGCATAGGACGTTTTTGCAGATATATCTCTCCCCTATTATTGATAACATGAAGGTGAACAACCGGGTGCAATAAGCTTTTGTCCGAATGACAAGCACTCCGTGGAGCCTTGCCTATTATTTCCCCTTTTTCATTTACCACCGGCAGCCACTCTTCCTTCTTTAACTTGATCTGAAGGACTTTGGTTTTTATAATTTCATAAAGAAAATATACCCCAAACAGGATGTAAAACAATCCTCCGCTGATGAAAGCCCAGGCTTCATTGCTCATAAACCATACCGAATAAAACACCAATGCCGTATAAGCCGTGAAAATCCAGAAAAGTACTTTCATATTTTTCTTAAAATGAAGATATTGCGCATCATTCATTTCAATACCCTTCATATAGCGTCTGGACATATTGAGCAATATATTGGCCGGCGTATATACCGAAACACCAAGGATTGCGCACATCAACACGCCTATCAACGCGGGTTTTATTTTGAAAAACACTTCATTGTCAAGCACAATGGAGATAACACCAAGTGCAATAACCAATGAGGTGTCGAGCAGTATAAATTTATCGAGCTTGCGGTCTTTAATCCAATAATACGCCAATTCAACAACCCCAATGAAAATGGCAACTACTAACCCCACCTTGGTACCCCAAAACTCATCGGCAATGATAAATGCAAACAGGGGAATAAACCCGGGCAATAACTGCAATAGTATCTTTCTCTGGTTCATGTTACAATTTTGATTGGCAATATTATTGAATATTTTGAGAATGGAAAAGTATCAACAATTATGGTGTAGTTTGAAGTTTTTGTCCAACTTTGCCCAATACAACAACATTCATTTGCCATAAAGATGATTCAAATTGACGATTTTGCCATTCAATCCATAGCCGTGCATTATGTCGGGAATAAGCTAAACGATGAAGTTTGCGCTATCTCAAAGGGGCTGCTAAATACTAATGAAAAGACGCTTTATGCCTTGGTGAAATATTTCAGAAGTTCGTTTAAATCGCAGGAATATTATAACTTTTTTCACGAAAGTGACATAAACCTCAATGAAGCTTACACTTTTGCAGGTAAAATTTTTGAAAACCCCGATGTTCTTTACGAGCAATCGGTCAATCTTGCACAACACCTTTATGCTCAATGTGTTCATCCAAAAATCAAAAGTGGCGAATTTTATGTTGTGTATTTCAAGGATTGTATGCTGGACGACTATGTGGCCGATGCCATTGGCCTTTTCAAATCTGAAAACAAAGACACGTTTTTGCAGGTTTCTGCCACCGACGATGGGCTCAACATCGAAAGCGAAACAGGCATTAACATCAACAAACCTGACAAAGGTTGCCTGATTTTCAACATAGAAAAGGACAAAGGTTACGTGGTTGCCGTTGTCGATAATACCAACAAAGGGCTTGAGGCCCAATACTGGATAGACAGCTTCCTGAAAATCAGGCAACGCAATGACGAATATCTCAAAACTCAACAAATGATGAGCCTCTGCAAAGATTTTATCACCAAAGAGCTTCCACAGCAATACAATACCACTAAAGCCGACCAGGTGGACATGCTGAAAAAATCTGTCAAATTTTTTAAAGAAAAAGAGCACTTTGAGATGGATGAATTTACCAACGAAGTAATTGGACAGCCTGATGTTATAGAAACCTTCAATAATTACAAAAACAATTACCAGACAGAGCAGGAGCTACATTTTGACAACAATTTTAACATCAATAATACCGCCGTTAAAAAACAGGAACGAAAGTTTAGAAGCGTAATAAAACTCGATAAAAACTTCCACATCTACGTGCATGGCAATCCCAACCTTATTGAACAAGGCATTGACGAAAACGGAAGGAAATTTTATAAAATATTTTATCAGGAAGAAAACTAACTGATGATTATTATTACTTTTCTAAACTAACAATGTTTATCCGTTATTTATTCAATAACCTTACCTATTGATAATTTAAAGCTTTTTATTGCATCAACATTTTATTGTATAAGACAAACATAAAGTGTTAGATATTAAATTTTTATATGATTATATTAAAAAATATCCAAAAAAAGTATGACTTTTGTCATAAAAATAGAAACAAATTATCAAGAATAACCGTTAAAGAATTTAAGAAATAAAATAATAATTATGAATTTGAAATTTTGCTTCTCTTTATTTTTAATTGCTTTTGTTTCATTAAGCATTAACCCTGACATTAAAGGGGCAACTCCTGTTCAACAAGCATATAATATTTCTTTTTCTTCTGTAAAGGAAACAAGCTTTACCGTAAAATGGCTCAGGGGTAGCGGTAGCAAGTGTGTGGTGTTTGTAAAACAAACCTCTTCAGGTACAGCCTCTCCGGTAAATAAAACTACTTACAAAGCCAGTACCGTGTTTGGTTCTGGCTCGCAAATTGGTACCTCAAAATGGTATTGTGTATATAATGGTACAGGTACCTCTGTTACCATTACCGGGCTTACCGTTGGAAAGACATATCGGGTCATGGTTTGTGAATATAATGGCACAAATGGTTCACAAGAATATCTTACTACTTCGGCCTCCAAAAACCCTGCTAACCAAGCCCCTGATTATACCTGGCCTACAATTCAGGCAAAAAACCTCACGTTCTCAAACATCAGTTCAACAAGTATTACGGCAAGCTGGACTCGCGGCAATGGAAGCCAATGTATATTATTTGTAAAACAAACAAACTCAGGTACTGCCTCGCCTGTAAATAATACAACTTACTCGGCTAATAATACTTTTGGCTCAGGCTCTCAAATAGGTACTTCTGGATGGTATTGTTTATATAAAGGAACCGGAAAAAGCGTTGTTGTCAATGGATTAACCCCTGGAACGACTTATCAGTTTATGACATGCGAATTCAATGGCTCAAATGGATTTGAAAAATACTTAACTTCAACAACCTCTGGTAACCCTGCTGTTCAAACAACAATAACAGCAACCCCAACAATACAAGCTTCTAAAGTTTCGTTTGCTAACGTAACGGCCAATAGCTTTAACCTTTCATGGACAAGAGGCAACGGAAGCAACTGTGCTGTATTTGTTACGACTAATACTACCTCGTCACTTTCTCTGACAAACAACACAACCTATGTACCCAATAATGTTTATGGACTTGGGACACAAGTCGGGACTTCGGGCTGGTATTGTGTTTATACAGGAAGCGGGACAAACATTAACGTAACCGGGCTAAAACCTGGTGTTACCTACAAAGCCATGGTTTGCGAATTCAATGGAAATGCGTCAAATGAAAAATATTTGGTTTCAACTACCTCAAACAACCCCAATACAAGAAAGACAATAGCCATAACAACATGGGATGGAACATCCTGGGACAATGGCAAACCTAATCCTGAAACCAATGCTGTTGTTAATGCAGACCTCAAGCTAAATGAAAACATTGTATGTAACGACTTAATTATTAATGCGGGCAAAAATCTTACTATAAATGCCGGATATTGCCTTACAGTACAAAACAACATCACCAACAACGGTTATTTAATCCTCAAATCTCCCTTGAGCGAAGCTTCATCTGCGATGTTGATCAATTATGGCGATATCACCAATAATGGAACAATGACTGCCGAAAGATATATTACTCCGGGGACAAGTCTTTCTTCAAACAAAGTATGGCACAACATGAGTTCTCCTGTGGGAAGCTTTAAAGTTGAAAAATCGTTCTTTGGCGATTATGTATCACAGTATGTTGAAAGTACAAATGGCTGGAAAGCCTTAGTATCGGGAAACCTGATTACCCCAACAACAGGCTATATAGTAAAAACCATACAAACTGGCGGAAAAACCATCAATTTTACAGGCACCTTTAATACTGGCAACCAAAGCGTAGCATTGACCAATACCGGCGCTGATGCTAATCATGGATATAACCTTGTTGGAAATCCATATCCTTCTGCCATTGATTGGGAAGCCTCCTCGGGTTGGACAAAAACAAATATCTCCCGTACCATTTGGATTTGGAACCCATATACGCAGGTATATTCAACATGGGACGGTACTGTTGGCACTAATGGAGGCAGCAGATATATACCTGCTATGCAAGGCTTTATCGTAAAAGTCAATGAAGGATATACCACCGGGGCTTTAGCCATGAACAACAATGTAAGAGTTTACAATACAAAATCGTATAGCAAAAAAGCTAAAACTGAGCCTGAATTGATAAGATTAAAAACCTCAGGCAATGAACTTTCTGACGAACTTATTGTTTATAAGTCAGAGGTTAATGGTAATACCGAAAAAATGTTCAGCACCAACAAATATGTACCACAAATTAGTGCTGCTAACGCTGCAGGAGATTACACTATTGTAAAATTGGCAGAGAATACAACTGACACAACAATACAATTAAGTTTCAGGTGTGATACCAGTGGTAAATATACTATTAGCGCTGAAGATATGTCATTTAACAATGGCACTTCAACTATTTACCTCATTGACAAACAGGAAGGCATGACAATAAAATTAGAATCTGGAACAAGTTATACCTTTTATCATGACACAAAAAATGAAGTGAAAAGGTTTGCTTTGATGCTTTCTGCAACAGATGAAACGAATACAACAAATATTAACAATCAGTCTGAATCAGAAATCAATATTTGGTCGTATAACAAAAAAATAATGGCAAATATTACAGAAAATGGAAAATTTGACTTAGAAGTATATAATCTTTCCGGGGTTTTGGTAGCCCAAAAAACCATCAACCAGAAAGGCATTAGCAGTTTACAACTAAGTCAAAAAGGTGTATATATTGTAAAATTAAAGAATACTGAAATTACCAAAACAAAAAAAATAATTGTAAAATAATGAAGAATAAGCTTTTACAGATAATCGCAATAGCACTACTTTTTTTTACAAACGTAGTTGCATTTGCACAAAGCAGCCCAACCCCGGTACAACCTGCAAACGGCCCATCAGATCCAGGAGGCGGAGATCCGGCAATAGGCACACCTTTAGACAGTAATGCTATTTTTGTTTTAATATTTGCAGGAGGCTTGTTATTACTGCTAATAAACAGAAAAAAAGTATTAGAATTTGTAAAAAGCCAAAAGTAAAAAAATTTACATACTATAGAATCAATCTATTTTGTAACAGTTACTCAATAGATTGATTTTTTTGTTATCAATACAAAACAATTAAAAACCAACAACCTGTATTTGAACAAATTAGAACACTTTCATTTTCTGACTCTATGGAAGTCAAAGACAAAAATATAAGAATGACTTACGACAAAAAAATCATACTATTTTCTGTCAATTCGTTTTTTGCATTTTTATCTTCGTTTTTGCTTTTGCATATTTTATCCCAAATCGTTACAATCATTGTAGCCCATGCTAACTCAATACCTACACGCTTTAATTATTTCAATGTCATATTCCCCATCTCTGACGATTCAAATCTGTGGACACAGAACTCAGTTGTTTCAATATATTTATCAGGCCCTTTATTTTGTTTGTTATTAGGCCTTGCCTTCAGGAGGTATTTAACAATTTCTATTGATAACCCCAACCGAAACACCAAGCTATTCTTTATCTGGGGATACACTCATGCCATGAATTGCTTCTTTGGCGGCCTAATTGCAGGTATTCCTTTATTAAAAGGCATTGGCTATGTCCCCATTTGGCTATACTTCTCCAATACGGCTTTAATTATAACTATTGTATTTTCCGGAGTTTTATTGTTACTGAACGGATTCTTTCTGCGAAACATCTTTTCATCTCTTTCTTATGCTGAAATATGCTGGAAAAAGCCTTTTCTTTTCAAATTCATGATCATATATGCCCCTTATTTATTGGCATTTGCTTTATTCTTTATACTCAGGTTCCCAGATAACAGCATATATCAGCAAGCTTTAATGGTAACCTTGCTACTCCAGTTATTTTTTATCATGTCAAACAGCTATATACACGAATGGGATGATGAAGTTAAGGTTTCTATTGCAGTCTCATGGAAACTGATTTTATTATGCTTATCTTTATTTTGGATAATATTTATATGGAGCAAAATGTAATGGATTATCTAAAAAAAATATTGGCTATAATTAAAAAGAATCGGCCTTTATCCACTTATCTTATAGCTATTTTGACTGTTTTTATATTTCTTTTTATCGTAAAAAAACCATTACAAAAGCTATTTCTTGATATTCATCTCACACAAACATACTACAACACCCTTATTAACATTTCAGCCTCTATACTGCATTTTTTGGGGTTTAATTGGCAAGAAACCGAACATGGCTTACTTGTTAAATCTTTATCTGGCGATTATATTATACATAACAGGCTAATGTCCCTCAGGTATGCTTTTTTTATAATTACGGGCGGAATTTTGCTATCTTCAGGTTTGCTGCGCAAAATAAAGTTAATAGCTTTATCGCTGCTATTGCTGCAAATTTTTAATATCACCCGAATAGCTGTAATGTTATTCTTTGTATCATCATACAAAACATACGAATATAGGCTTATTAGAGAGATATTTGAGCTCATTCTGCATTTAGGAATTTTAGCCTACATTATTTATTGGTTTAAAAATAACTGGCGTTTAAAAAGGTTGTTAATCGGAGCGTATAGAATAAAAAAGAAAACAATCAAAACATTCTTTGTTAAATTATTTTTAGCCACATTTATATTTAGTATTATTCTTTTCTTCATCAAAACTAATACCCTTGGTGTGGCCAACATATTGTCAACAGGAATTCTGAAAGGGGCCCAGGGAATATTATCTTTAATGGGTTATTCATCCAATGTTGATAGCGCTACATGTATTTTGCAAGGCCCCAACTGCCGGCTTCATTTGTCGTATTTATGTTTAGGTATCAACCTGATGTTTGTATTTGCCGCTTTTATAATTTTTACCAATGGACTTTTTTGGCAAAAGCTAATTTTTATTTCTGCTGGAATAGTGTTTATCTATTTTTTTAACATTTTGCGTTTTGTATTTCTATTTATTTTTGTCACTAATAATCAGGGCAATGATGCCGCAATTCTTGACACCCATGATTTATATTCTTACGTTATATATGTTTTAACCTTTATTACATGGGGCATCTGGCTCAAATATTTTAGCAAGCCCCAACAAAACCCAATAAAATAAAACAATGCCAACATCAAAATTGAACTTAAAAAAAATAATACCAGTAATACTTATTTTATTGGCCATTAACAACTTAATAGCTATAGCCCGTTCAATTGAAGAAAAACAAAGTATCCTTTTCCTGATAGATATTTCGGGCAGCATGAAAGGCCCTAAAATAGACTCGGTAAAAAGCGCCACAAAGCGTATTGTAGAAATGATATCGCCATGCGGGGCTGAAATATCTGTGATGGGCTTCTGTGGCGAGAAAGACAACCCTATTGCTTACAGACTAAACTTTACTTCTGACAAAGATAAAATATGCAACTTCATTGACAGCCTCCGGCCCAACGGAAATACCCCTCTTGGGGCTGCTTTAATAAATGCTACTTACTACATAAAAGCCAATAAAAGCCCTCAATCTGTTAAACAAACCATCATTCTGCTTGGCGATGGCCGCAGTGATGATAATGTAGCTGAAGCTTTGAAGGAATTGACAGCTAAAAAAGCATTAGTACAGTGCGAATGTATTGGTTTTTGTGTTCAAAACGAAAAATATGCCGAGCAACAGCTTATGGATATAGCCCAAACTACACATGGCGAATATTATGTATCTTCGGCAGCTACAAATGTCTTTAAAGCATTTTTAAAAACCAGTATTAAAGCCTTTATCAAAGATATACCTGTCGAAGTCAGGCAGATAAAAAAAGGTTTTAACTTTAAAGAAATAGCCGTTGCAGATTTTAAGACCATAGCAGAACAGGCATGGGTGCTTGACTCTATTCAGATAAACGCTTTGCCTGAGATTTACAACATTACCAGCATTATTACCAATGAAAACATCCAGGATACTATGCCCAAAGCTTTAGTTTTTGATGCTAACCGAAAAGTTTCTCTTTTCATTAATAATGGAACACAGGCTGATGCCTATAAAAAGTGGATAGATGGCAGATATACCTTTGATCGCAACACCATTACCATCAACCTTCCTGAGCATTTTATCAAGATGGTGGTAAAAAAAGTGGACAATAAAGCACTTGTCCTCTGTGTCAACAAATACCGAAACCTTGTTGACAGTATGATTGAAGGTGGCGAACTTTGCGATTG
This sequence comes from Bacteroidota bacterium, assembly GCA_029572965.1. Taxonomy (GTDB): domain Bacteria; phylum Bacteroidota; class Bacteroidia; order Bacteroidales; family DTGW01; genus JAKPQD01. Next base: position 248,738 of record JAKPQD010000383.1, read on the forward strand.
TTCAAATAAGCCTTCAACCGAAAAACCTACCATTCTGGTTTACTTCTCAAGACCGGGCTGTAAATAACAGTATTATCCTTTTAAAGATTTAGCAAACTCTTCAACGGCTTCTTCCCGCGTTGCCCATGAGGTAACAAGCCTGATGACGGTATGCTTATCATCTACCCGACACCAACGGTAAAAACTAAATTCTTTTTCTAACTTCAAAATCAACTCATTGGGAAATATAGGAAACAACTGATTGGTAGCTGGTTGCGAATAAAATTGATATCCGGCATTTTTAATGGCCTTTGCCAACTTCTGTGCCATATCATTGGCCCACTGTGCAAGTTCAAGGTAAAGATTGTCTTTGAATAGTTCGTAAAACTGGATACCCAACACCCTTCCTTTTGCCAACAAGGCTCCACGCTGCTTGAGGTGAAAAGCAAAATCTGCTTTGAGCACATTATTATTGATAACAATGGCTTCGCCCAGTAAAGCCCCGTTTTTGGTACCTCCTATATAAAACACATCCGTCAATACAGCCAAATCAGCAAATTGTAAATCATTATCCTTTGCAGATAAAGCCATTCCTATTCGAGCCCCATCAAGGTAAAGATACATCCCGTTTTTCTTGCAAAAATCATAAAGATCAGCCAACTCAGCCTTAGTATAAAAGGTTCCCACCTCGGTAGAATTTGAAATATAAACCAGCCGTGGCTTGACCATGTGAGGTACATCCTTATGCTCCTCTAATAAAGACTTTATTTGATGAGAAACAATTTTCCCATCGCTACTATCTACAACGCATACTTTATGACCGGTAGATTCAATGGCTCCCGCTTCGTGTACGGCAATATGACCAGAACGCACTGCAACCACAGCTTCATGAGGCCTCAAGATAGAGGCAATAACAGACAAATTGGCTTGTGTACCTCCCGAAACAAAGAAAATGTCAGCATTCTCATTCCCAATCCGTTTCTTAATCAACTGCTTCGCTTTAAGCGAATATTCGTCATCGCCATAACCATCCTGCTGGCTCATGTTTGTTGTTGAAAGGGCCTCTAATATCCCCGGATGGCAGCCTTCGCTATAATCATCTCTGAAACTGTACATTTGGTCTTTTTTTATTAATAAAAGTAAAGAAAAAAAACGGCGCTAATGTACCCATACGAATAAAAACTACAATTTTTGACCGTTTATTATACTGCAAAAGCCAAAAGCTTTGCTTAATTTTGAAAAAATCATAATTGACAAAAATGTTTTTCATTAAGGTTCAGGTTCTCGATATAATAGATATTACCATAGTAGCCTATCTAATGTATAGGTTTTACATCCTGATTCGCGGAACGGTAGCCATCAATATTTTTATTACTATATTCTCTATTTACCTGTTCTGGCTTGTAGCCAAAGCCCTTGATATGCAATTATTAGGCACTATTATTGGCCAGATTATCGGAGTTGGGGTTATAGCCTTAATCATCGTATTTCACCAGGAAATACGAAGGTTTATGTTAATAATTGGGACGAGGTATATGTCACGGACCTTTTCATTAAAAAACCTTGTATTTGCAAGCAAAGGACAACAGCAACGCATTCAGATTAAAGAAATAGCAAGGGCTTGCGTGAATTTATCGAAAGCCAAAATTGGCGGATTAATTGTTATTGAAAGAAACTCAGCCCTTCACTTTTATGCCGACACAGGAGTAATCCTAAATGCAAACACCAGTGCATCGCTTATAGAATCTATATTTTTTAAAAACAACCCTTTACATGACGGGGCTATTATTATCATTGGCGAAAAAATATTTGCTGCCAGATGTATGCTCCCTATGTCTCAAAATGTACAACTTCCCGAACACCTTGGAATGAGACATCGAGCAGGTGTTAGCATGAGCGAACACACTGATGCCCTTATAATAATTATTTCAGAAGAAACAGGGAACGTTTCTATTGCAGAATTTGGAAAACTTACTCAGAATATCACTTTAAAGTCGTTATTGAAAACCCTTGAAAAAGAATTTCATGGAGAAATCAAACAACAAAATAGGGTTGAACCAATAAAGACTTATTAAAAACCAAGTGTACTCTTAGGTTCACGCAGAGTCTTGCGAGAATGTACCAACACTCCCACACATTGCTTCTCATCTTTATCTTTAGCATTGGCGACTTCAGGCACAGATACCTCAACAATAATACGTCGAGCTTCGGTATTGGTAAAGCTGACTTCTGTTTTGTAATTAGCTTCAGCGTTGTCAAAAAGAACGGTTTTATCTTCGTTGTCTTCTATCAACCTGAACCTTATATTTTTAATCTTAAACTGATAACAAATACTTATATGATAATCTTCATTACTAAAAGTCACCAGTTTAAATTCAGAAGTCATTCCATAAGTAAATAAAGCACTCCTGGATTGTCCACTCAGGTAATATGTTGTATTAGGAAATTTACATTGATATTCATGGTAAAAATAACAATCCTGTGCAATAGCATAAAAACTGAGAAACAACATTACTATTGTTGCCATTGCAGTTTTAAACGGGTTCAATATGGTATTTTGTGTATTCATTGGGTCAAGATTTACATTCCTTCAATTATTCAATAAAACTTTTTCTTACAGCAAAAATCATTTCTTTTAGCTGACTATACTGTTCAGCAGTAATCTCAAGTTTACTGCCACCTTCAAATATCAAGTTACCTTCTTTGTCTTGTCTAACCTTAGTTTTGGTTTTCTTACTTGATTTTATTGAAGAAAAAAGTTCATGGACTCCTTTAAGTTGTTCAGCTACCTGGGCCACCTGTTTATCATCACTATAAATGGTAAGATAAGAGTATAGGTTCTCAAATGCATATTTAAAATCAGCAACTCTTGTTTTCAATGGATTATGAGCTTCATTTTTATCTGTTAATTTAAAGGTGAGATAAAAACATTCAATATAAGCCCCGGCAGCAATTAAGGCCAAAGTTTTCTCACGATTGTTCATTATAAGAAATTCTACTATACCAGCATACGACTCTGTAGATATTTGCTTCAAAGAGTCAAGATTAAGCAGGTTTTTTTCAATCCTTTTGGCTATAGAAAGATCATAAGCTGAAGTAATTTTCACCTTCTCGCTAAGCGAATGAATGGCTTTATAATATTCTAAAGAATAATTATACGATTCAAAAAGTGTAATATAAGACAAATCTGCAAGATACACACCAAGCGCAATTGTTTGGGCTTTTGAATTGACATATCTTGAAATATTGCTTACCGGATTAAGTATTTCAGGGTTATACTTAATATTTTCCTTTTTTATAAAGGTAAATAACTCATCAGGAGTAGGAAAACGGTAATATACACTTTGTGTCTTTTTATCTGTCTGGTTAACAGGCAAACTGTCGGTAGAAATTGCTTGCTCGCTGCTGTTTGAAGCATTTCTACAGCCCATTGCCAACGTTAATGCAAGAATGCCAAATGTTATTTTCAGTTTCATGAATGTTCTCAATTATTTGTGAATAAAAATAGAAAAAAGTATTGAATAAAGCATAGTTTGAAAAAAAAATATCATGTAGTTAAATTTCACCTTTCTATACTTACATTGTTAATGTGACATTTTACAATAATACCGCTACGACTTAACCATTGTCGAAAATAAATTGTAAATTACAGACCGAAAAAAAACAAACTAAATCATTTACAACACACTGATTAAAAACATTTTACATAATTTATTTTTATTGTGAACAAAACAAAAACAACCTATCAGGCCAACCCTCGTCACTATGTTGCTGTTGACAGTATCGTGTTTGGTTTTGATGGTGAAGATTTAAAAATTTTATTGATAAAACGTAAAATAGAACCTCTCAAAGGTGAATGGTCCCTTATGGGGGGCTTTGTCCAAGAAAAACAAAGTATTGACCAGGCAGCCGAAATAGTATTGAAAAACCTTACCGGCCTGGACAATGTATATCTTGAACAACTCTCTACATTTGGTGAAGTACAACGCGACCCTATTGACAGGGTTATATCTGTTGCATACTATGCGCTTATCAAACTTAATGAGTACGACAGACAAATAGTACACAACAATGGAGGCGAGTGGTTTAGTATATCTAATTATCCCAAGCTTATCCTTGACCATGAAGAAATGGTACAAACAGCTATTAGTAAACTTCGCAGAAAATGCCGCACTCAACCTATCGGATTTGAGCTTTTACCAGAGAAGTTTACAATACCACAGTTACAAAGCCTTTACGAAGCAATATGGATGCAAAAATTAGACAAACGCAATTTTAGAAAAAAATTTCTTTCGATGAATTTATTGGATAAATTAGAAGAAAAAGATAAAGAAAATTCTAAAAAAGGGGCTTTTTATTATAAATTTAATAAAGAAAAATACGAACAATTAACAAGCCGCGGATTTATTTTCGAAATTTAAACAAATAACCTACTTATTAATAATGTACAAACTAACGAATTATGGAAATGAATTTTGATTTAGCGTGGATAGACTATGCTGTGATGGCGGTCTATTTCATTTTTGTGCTGGGCATCGGGTGGGCGCTAAAGCGCTTTATGAAAGATGCTAATGCGTTTTTGGAAGCTGGCAGGTCAATGCCGGCATGGGTTGCAGGCCTGGCATTTATTTCGACCAATTTGGGGGCGCTTGAGGTAATGGGTATGACCGGGTCGGGTGCAAAATATGGCCTTTTGACGGCCCATTTTTATTGGGTTGGTGCTATACCTGCCATGGTGTTCCTTGCCATATTTATGATGCCATTCTATTATGGTTCAAAAGCCCGCTCAGTTCCTGAATACCTCAAACTCAGGTTTGATGAAAAAACCAGGGGCATGAATGCTTTTATGTTTGCAGCCATGACCATCCTGGCCTCTGGTATTTCAATGTATGCATTGGCAATATTAACTGAAAAGGTTCTTGGATGGAACTTTCATGTTAGCTTGATTGTTTCGGCTGCGATAGTTCTGGGATATACATATCTTGGAGGCTTATCATCTGCTATTTACAACGAAGTCTTGCAGTTTTTCATCATCGTAATAGGTTTATTGCCTATTGTATTTCTTAGTTTGAAGCAACTTGGCGGCTGGTCAGGGTTAGAGCAAGCCCTTGCTCCTGTTGCCATACAAAACAACTTTGCTGCTGATGCCTACACTACAACATGGAAATACACTGGTTCGGGAGGCTCAAACCCTCTGGGTGTACCTTGGTATGGTATATTTATGGGACTAGGCTTTGTATTATCTTTTGGATATTGGTGTACAAATTTTCTTATTGTACAACGTGCTATGTCTGCTGAATCTACAACTGCCGCACGCAATACTCCTTTGATAGGAGCACTTCCTAAAATGTTTATTCCTTTTCTTATTATAGTTCCTGGCATTGCAGCCCTTGCCCTTATGAATTTGCCCGGTAGTGGTTTTAGTTTGCCGGTAAATGCAGCCGGACAGCCAATTTATGATTATACCATCATTGCCCTATTGAAACAATATTTACCTGCCGGTGTTCTTGGGTTAGGTATCACCGCTCTTTTGGCCTCTTTTATGTCTGGTATGGCTGGCAATGTTTCGGCATTCAATACCGTATGGACTTATGATATTTATCAAAGCTATATCAGACCTGCAACAGGAAATAAAGAAGCCGATGATAAACATTATTTATTTGTTGGCCGTATGGCTACTGTTTTTGGGGTTTTAGTTAGTGTTGCAGCTGCATACCTGGCCAGTATGTTTGGAAACATCATGGACTTTTTGCAGACCATATTTTCTATGATTAATGCCCCGCTGTTTGCTGTAATTTTCTTAGGGATGTTTTGGAAACGCAGTACGGGCCATGCTGCTTTTGCCGGTTTGATTGCAGGTTTGACCATTGCCTTTTTGCACCACGGATTAACCTTCCCTGCCGGAGCTGACACCCTGGTAAAAGGCGGATGGATAGCCAAACTTCACGAATACCCGGTTGAAATGGCCCAAAATTTTTGGACTGCCATTTATGCTTGTTTTACAAGTGCCTTAGTTACGGTTGTTTTATCATTAATGACCAAACAACAAAAGACTGATGAAGACCTCAAAGGCCTGGTTTACTCGTTGACCCCAAAATTGCAGGAGTCACATGTTGTATGGTACAAACGCTCTTCATCACTTGCAATACTTGTGATTGCAATAGCTTTGCTTTTAACAATATTATTCTGGTAAAAATATAAAATAGATAAAAATGGGATTAGATATAAAATATCCAATAGGGTTGATGTTTACAATCCTTGGAATCATGATAACAATTTATGGTTTTGCCACTATTAATGACACTACTTTATATCAAAAGTCATTAGGCATTAATATTAACTTGTGGTCTGGCATCTCAATGCTGGTTTTTGGCATTGTTATGCTTGTTTTATCCAAAAAAAATAAAAAAGAAGAATAGCGCTTAGCTTAGCTTCAAAAATGTTAAAAGGTGCTGGAAATCCCGGCACCTTTTTTGTTTGATATACCATCACTTCATTTGTAATAAGAGATAAAATTCCAATAACCAATAAAACCAAATTAACCATTAGGAAGCTTTTAAAGCCAAACTATATGATTTAGTTGGGTTAACCCTCTCGTTATATACGAGACAAGCTGATTTAGAAATTGTTTGAAAGATTTTATTAAATTATTGAATTGCCATTTCTTCGATTAAGCATTTTTAATGCTTAATTTGGGGAAAAAACAAAAGCAGCCGGAAGAACTCCGGCTGCTTTTAACCTAACCCTAAACCTTAATTAACCTAAAAACACTACTTAACCTTAAACCTTAAATCATTATGATTAATAACCTGGTACAAAGATACTATCAAAAGCAAGTCTTTTACCAGAAAAGCAAGATGTGTTTCGTCATTCTAAAAAGGTGATTTAGGTTACCGTGTTATCGGCAAATACTATCTATGATTTTTTTATACACCTCTGCAACAGTAAGCCCCATTGTTTTAATCTGTTTAGGGATAATACTATTAGGGCTCATCCCTGGCACAGTATTTACCTCAAGAAAATAAGGGGCCCCATCGTTGATAATGTAGTCAATCCTTACAATTCCTTTGCAGTTAAGAGCTTTGTATATTTTAAGCGATGTTTGCTGTACTTTTCGGGTTATCTCATCGCTGATTCGGGCTGGTGTTATTTCTTCGGACAATGCAGCATTGTATTTTGCTTCAAAATCAAAAAACGAAGTCTTAGAAACTATTTCAGTTACAGGAAAAACTAACTCTTCTTTATCTATAACATAAACCCCATTAGTTACTTCTGTACCGCTGATAAATTGCTCGATAAGTACTTCGTTGCTTTCGGTCAACGCATGTTCAATAGCCCCCAGGAGCTGATTTTCTTCATCTACCTTGGTTACTCCAAAACTTGACCCTGAAGCATTAGGTTTTACAATACATGGAAAACCTACAACACTTGTTATATGAGGAACATCCCATTTTTCGTTTTTACTAATGAGAATTCCTTTAGCAGTATTAATGCCAAAATTATTTAAGAAAAGCTTGCAGGCATATTTGTCAAAAGTCAGGGCAGAGGCCAAAACTCCGCAAGAAGTATATGGCACCTGCAAACAATCGAAATAGCCTTGCAACATCCCATCTTCGCCCGGTGTCCCGTGAATAGCAATAAGGGCACAATCAAATTTGACCTTTTGGGCATCAATGCTTATGCTGAAATCATTTTTATCCACATCTACCAACCGACCATCTGGAAGCTTAGCTTTCCATTCAGCACCTTTTAATTTTACCAAGAACATGTTATACCCGGCTTTGCTAACCTCTTCAGCCAACATAGCCCCGCTTTGCACCGAAATAACGTACTCTGAAGAGTTACCCCCGGCAACTACCGCAATATTTTTAGCCATCTGTAATACAATTGAAATAAACAACCTGCTTGACGGAGAAAGCAGAAATCAGAACTTCACTTCCGGGGCTTTATCAGCACCTGCTGTTGCCTCAAAGTATGGTTTTGAAGAAAAACCAAACATTTTAGCAAATAAAAGTTGTGGAAATGAACGAATATAAGCATTATAATCTTTTGTCAATTCATTAAACTTCATTCGCTCAATAGTGATACGGTTTTCAGTACCTTCAAGCTGTGATTGCAATTCAAGAAAATTCTGATTAGCCTTCAATTCTGGGTATTTTTCCACTACCACCATCAAACGCGATAAAGCACTTTGGAGCCCATCCTGAGCTTGCTGAAATTGCTTGAAAGACTCGGCATTTAACTTAGCAGGATCAATATTTACTGAGGTAGCTTTAGCTCTGGCTTCAATAACAGCTGTTAATGTAGATTTTTCAAAATCTGCATATCCCTTTACTGTATTAACAAGATTAGGAATAAGGTCTGCACGACGTTGATAAACGTTTTGCACCTGTGCCCACTGCGAAGATACGGCTTCTTCTTTTTGAACCATACTATTATAGCCGCAACTGCTCAACATTGGAACTACCAATGCCAATAACAACAGACGAGTTATGTTTTTCATATTTTTAAGAATTTTGTTTCTTTACAAAGTTAATTTTTTTATCGTGAATAAAATGCAAAGAATTCTTAAAACCTCAGAAGATGGCTCAAGTACTGTTTATAGCGAACAGACTGGTGAGACATATCATTCTATTCATGGGGCGTACACCGAATCAATGCATGTATTTATCAATAACGGTCTATCTTTAGTAAAAAGTAATAAAATTAATGTATTGGAAATTGGCTTTGGAACTGGACTTAACGCATGGTTAAGCTATATATATGCTATAAATAAAGGGCTTGAAATATCTTATGATGCTTATGAGCTATATCCTCTCCCTTTTTCCTTAGTAAATCTGCTTACTTATAAAGATATTTATCCTGAGAAGCAAGAAAAATTTGAATTGATACATAGTGTGCCTTGGGAAACCACTGCTAAAATTGACCATAATTTTTATTTGTCAAAGAAATGCTCAGATATTACTGTGTGTACATTCAATGGCATTTATGATATGGTTTATTTTGATGCCTTTTCTCCGGACAGCCAGCCGGAGATGTGGACTGGTAAGGTATTTGAAAAAATATTTCAAGATATGAACCACGAAGGAATATTGACCACCTATTGTGTAAAAGGTATTGTTAAAAGGGCTTTAAAAGAAGTGGGCTTTAAAATAGAAGTATTACCAGGGCCTCCAGGGAAAAGGCACATGCTGAGGGCATGGAAGATGTAGGGTAAATAAGAAAGACGCTTTGCATTTTCGGAAATGCAAAGCGTCTAACATGTCAGGCTATATAGTAAGAATTACCTTTACAATCAATGTGTTGTGAACAGAATACAGTAATTCTCAATCAAAATTCTTCATGAAAGACCCAGAGGGTCAATAGTATGGTAGATAAATATTTAAACAGGGTTTACAAGAGTATCGCAGGTACGAAAGAGAAACTTTAAAAGGTCATGAAGTCAAAAATATCGTGTTTTTCAAAAATCACTTTCGTCCCATTCGGGACTAATATTACAGTTGCACTAATTACTACCATACCTGAGTCCCTCCGGGACATTTGGTTGACTTTGCAAAATGCAAAATATTTTTAAATCAAAGGAAATGATTCTGAATTTTTAAGATTAGAGAGCAACGTAGTTGCGGTATGTTTGTAGAAAGTTTTTTCACTTCCGAAGTCTTAAAGACTTCGGAAGTGTATGTTATAGCGTAATCAATATCAACGTTTGGGCCAAAAGTATCCGCAGAAACATGGTCAGTGGATATACTGTTGCATAAGCAGTAGATTGGGCATGAACAGGAGCAAGGCTGTTGGCAAACTCAAGAGCTGGAGGATCTGTCATAGCACCGGACACGATACCGCATATTTTCAGGTAATTCATTTTCATCAGGCGTGCAATAACAGAGGCTAAGAATATTGGAATAAATGTTATGGCTGCTCCATATAAAAGCCAGATATACCCACCATTAACAAGGGTTTTTACAAATTCACTACCTGAAGATAAACCTACACATGCAAGAAATAATATAATGCCCAGTTCGCGCAGCATCATATTGGCCCCCGGGGTCATATAAAAATCAAGGTTCTTGATTCGTCCTTTATAGCCCAATATTATGGCAATTAAAAGTGGGCCACCTGCCATACCTAATTTTGCCGGAGCTGGCAAGCCCGGGATAAATAAGGGTACGCTTCCCAGGATAATACCAAGAAATATCCCAAGAAAAATAGGTATTGTATTGGGATGTGCAAGTTCTTTAACAGAGTTTCCAAGTTCTTCGCGTATCTCTGGAAGCAAATCACGCTTGCCTACGACCCGCACAGTATCGCCAAGTTCGACAGTAGTATCATGCGTAGGTAAAATCTCCATCCCTGCCCTGAATATGCGGGTAATATTGGCTTCGTAACGACGATAAATACCAATCTGTTCAATAGTTTTGCCTGTAAGTTTGCGATTGGTTACTAATACATGAAACATGGCCAAATCCCCTGAAATTTCACGTTTGCTGCCGATTTTCACTTCACCCATCTTCATCCGCAGGTTTTCAATGAGGTTAATAGCAGATACTCCGTAAATGACATCTCCCTGCTGTATCTTTTCGTTTTCTTTTGCTACAAGAAACTTTCCATCTCTCTCGATACGAGAAATAACAAGCTCTTTGTCCACAATCTTTTTGATATATTTTATTTCTTTCCCAAACATATTGGGATTAGAAATGTAAATCTCGACGCTCTCAAGTTTCTTCTGACTATTGCTATATTGTCCATTATAATCTTCTACTTCCTTGTTTACCTTGATGCTAAAAATAAACCGAACCAATATCATGGTGATAATGATACCAAGCACCCCAAAAGGATAAGCTACGGCGTAGCCCATACCTGTTACAGCAGCGGCATCAGCTTGTCCGACTTCATTTAAAGCTTGTTGGGCAGCACCAAGTCCGGGGGTATTGGTAACAGCCCCGCTCATAATACCAGTAATGACAGCTGGTGAAACTCCCAAAACTGCATGAATAAAATAGGCTATTGAAAAACCGGTAACAACAATGCCTGCTGCAAAAAGGTTTAGTTTAAGCCCATCATTACGAAAAGTGCTAAAAAAACGAGGGCCAACGTCAATACCAATAGCATAAACAAACAAGATCAGGCCAAACTCCCTGACAAAATGTAAAACATGAGGATCGGCCTGGGCCCCAAAGTGGGCAAAAATTAACCCTGAGAACAGCACCCCGGCTATCCCCAACTTTACTTTTTTAAACTCCAATTTGCCTATTAAAATTCCGACAAATGCAGCAAAACTAATGAAAAGTATAGTTGTAGCAGTACCGGTCCCGCTAAATAAGCTTTGAATAAAATTCATATATTATATTTTTATACTTTCAAAAGTAAACTCAACTGTCATAAATATATAAATGTTCGGCATAGCATCCTATATTTGAGTTAAAAAAATCATAAAGCGTTGAATTGCTTCATGTCTTTTATAACAAATAAGTAGGTGTTTAGTTTCACCACGTTGTTAATGGAAAAACGTCTCCCCCTTCCTTTGCGAAGTGGAGCGTAGCGGAACGAAGCAAAGGAAGGGGGGACATCGCCAATTAAATGATAACTTGCTTAATTTTGTAATCACTAAAAAACA
>JAKPQD010000385.1 GCA_029572965.1 Bacteroidota bacterium
TTTGCAATAGCAGTCGGGCTGTTGATAACAAGCTCATGATAATTATGAGCAGCGGTATCGTGTAGATAGTGCCTTGTATAAAAAAAGAAAGCATCCGATGAATACAAAAGGCAATAACGCTGCCATATAGTGAATAAGCCACATCGCAAATCCCATACAGGACGAGTCATAGTAAAGGGATAAAAATCATTATAGCGTGAATCTTCAAAAACTATAATTTTCATGCTAACCTTCAACTTGAAAACTTACATAAATTCATTGCTGTGACTACAATTATCACAGAGGCTATAGGTGTAAAATGACTATCGGCTTTACTTTTAAATGACAACAACTACTATTACTTTTCCATGCCTGGCACGTAAGGTGCTTTTTGACATTATATGCATACAGTATAACTCATATTATTACAATATAGTTTAATCGGTAATGACTGTCAATATAAAACAAGCCACCTGCTACCAGTGGCTTGTTTTGTTTATACTGGTTATGTAAATCATTCTTTATTTGTTTGCTTCTTCTTCGGCAAACTCTTTTTTGCGTTCTTCAATTACTTTTTCAGCAATTTTCCCGGATATAGGATCATAGTGCGAAAAGCGCATTTCAAATGTAGCTTTGCCACTGGTCATTGCTCTCAGATCAATTGAATATCGCAACATTTCAGCTAACGGTACAGTAGCCTTAACCACCGAAATTGGTGAATTACCATCTTCATCAGTACTTCCCATACCAAGAACCCTGCCTCTGCGGCTGGTTATATCATTAAGGATATCCCCCATGTATTCTTTATCTACAAATATCTCTACTTCCATTACCGGTTCAAGTAAAATTGGCCCGGCCGATTCTAAACCTTTTTTCAATGCCTGGATAGCTGCAATTTTAAATGACATTTCAGAAGAATCCACATCATGGTACGAACCATAATATAATTCAACTGATATATCAACAACGGGATATCGTGCTAACACTCCTTTTTCCATACCCTCACGCAATCCTTTTTCCACAGCGGGTATGAAATTTCGTGGGATGACACCCCCAACAATACTGTCTATAAATTCAAAACCTTTTCCTCGCTCTAAAGGTGCAACGCGGATAAATACCTCGCCGTACTGCCCATGTCCGCCAGTTTGTTTTTTATGTTTGTACTGTGCCTCGGCTTTTTTTGTAATTGTTTCCCGGTAAGCAATACGTGGTTCAGAAGTAATTAAATCTATC
>JAKPQD010000389.1 GCA_029572965.1 Bacteroidota bacterium
TGCCAAACCGGGTAGATGTTTTCGTTTCAGCGGATAGTATATCCTTTGAGCAAATCGCTCAAATGGATTGTCCTGAAAACATAAAACGTCAACCTGTGCTGGTTTATAGGTTTAATTCTTTTGTAGTAAATAATATCATGGCGCGTTACGTGCGTTTTGTAGCCCATAATCCTGGCCCATGCCCTGAGTGGCATCCGGCATCGGGTTCACCAACATGGCTTTTTGCCGATGAGATAGTGGTGGAATAAAAAAACCGGCATTTGCCGGTTTTTTATTATTTATCAATAATTGGTTGTGATACTCTTTTAGCCTTGATTTTCCCGGTTACGGTATATGTTTTTGGTGTGTTCCCTTCATCGGTGAAAGTTCCATTGTAGGTAGCTTCAATAAAGCCGCCAACGGGGTCTATCTTGTCAATTGTTACATCAACATCCTGTGACCAAAGCCCAAAAACAAAGCTGTCGTTTTTATGGAACATGATCATGCCAGTAAAACTCGCAGTACCGGGTTGGTCATCCTCAAGCACAAAATAGTAGTGCGCCATTAACCCGTTACCAGCATCAACCATCTCAGTTTTTGGGTAAATGGCTGTGTAGTAGATTTGCGCAGTAGGATTATTTGTTAGGTATGTATAACCTTCTACCTCCATGGATGTACCCATGTTAAAGGTTGGGCTGGAGTAGGTTTTGCCATCAATGGTAACGCTTCCGCTTATGGTAACGGAGTTGTCGTAGTCGCCGCTCTCATCGTCTTCGCATGCAGCCATTCCAAATGCTAATATGCTAAGCATTAAAATGTATGATATTCTTTTCATAGTTTTGAATTTTGGTTCGTACCCTGAAATTTACAAGTAAATTATTACTACTTACAACTCATTTTTTGACAAATAGTTTAAAAAAATGGGATAAAAAAAGGGTGTCGGTATTTTACTGACACCCTGCTTTTAATCCAATTATTCCTCAAGTTTTATTATTGGGCTATCTTGTTGTAAACCAAAGCAAAACCAAATCCTGCAAGTACATCGCTATATGGGTAAACCATTACAGAGACTTTAATAATAGGTTCTATTGAAAATTGGTTGTTCAGTCTTAACGATTTTGATAGTGCGCCCTAAACGCCAAAAAGGTAAGTATCTTCTCTGTTGTAGTTGTTGATTTGTACATTTTCATCGCTAACTGAAGCAACACCCCATCCTACATAATAGTTGTAATTAATTCCAAATGATAGGTTTATGATCTGGCTTGAGAATTTATACATTAATGGTACAACTAGGTACCATTCATTTACATCAAAAATGTAAAGATCGTTGTTAATACTAAATGCGCCATCGTTTTTCCTGATTTGGTAAAATAAACCGGTTTCAAATTGGCTGTGCTTACTTAACGGTACATTTAGTTTTAATCCAACTTCCGGTAATATTGATTCTAAGTGAAAATTTGAGCTTAATTCAGCCCCAAATGATAAGTTCTGCGCATCACCCATCTTAAACATTGCCATGAGTGGAATGAATACCATTAATGCTTTCTTCATTATGTTAATTATTAGTTAGTTAAAGAATAGTTTTTTAAATAATATGTTTAACAAAGTTACAAAAATGTTTAATGTTTTTTATTCACTACTGTCCCATAAAAACCCTTAACCTCCACATGGTAATTAAAGTACCTTCTTTTCTATACTTTTACAACAGTTTAACTGCTTCGTGGTAATAGGATTACGTTTCGCCATAGGCGATGAAGAGTTGTTTAAAAACAACCCTAAAATTTCCTTCCTCACTGGGGATATGTTAAGTAAGGATTTTACTAATTCTTATAAACTTTAGTTGGATAGTTGTGGTTTTTAAAATAAAAAAAAGGGTGTCATGCCTTGACACCCCACTTGGTTGGCTAAAGTTCTATCTCGTTATCGTGCTTATCAAAGAAATGGTACTCCAGAAAATGGTACGACGACATGGGTAATAGGTTAATGGCGCATTTATACCTTAAAGCCCACTTAATTCGTTTAGAAAGAAATCCCTTTTTGATGTAAGCAGCAATGTAAGGGTGTAGCTTAATGGTAACGGAGCGGTACTTTTTGCTTGCGCATATTAGCGATAGCTGGTTCTCGATTTGCTCATCGAGCAGGATTGTGGCGGTAACCTTTCCGCTTCCGTTACAAGCAGGACATTTCTCGCTGGTGTCAATGTGCATTTCAGGCCGAACCCGTTGGCGGGTGATTTGCATAAGCCCAAACTTTGTTAGCGGCAGAATATTGTGCTTGGCACGGTCGCGGCTCATGAGCTCCTTCATGCGCTCGTACACCATTTGCTTGTTCTCGTTGCTATGCATGTCGATGAAATCGACAACGATTATACCGCCCATATCGCGAAGC
>JAKPQD010000006.1 GCA_029572965.1 Bacteroidota bacterium
GAAACTTTAAGAAGCAAAAAAACAGGTTATGGACACTTTAGTATCTCTATCGAGATGGACGGACAAGAGTTTAAAACCACCACAACTAACACAATGGCAATTGATGCTGCATTTGATGATTGTTATGATGATGAGGACAACTCTGGGAGGTACTACGAAAGTAGAGAAGAAGCACAAGAGGCATTAGTTAATGAGATTTTGAGAGCAAACGAAATCGAACTATAATGACTAAAGAAGAAATTGGAAAGCAAATCGAAACCCTACGAAAAGAATGTGGGGTTTCGACTTACGAACTGGAGCAAAAAGGAATACACCCTTCTTTACCTGCAACAATTGAAAAAGGTCAAAAAGGCTACTCAATGGATAGTTTGATAAAATACCTGAACGCAATTGATGAAGATATTTTTTTGAGCGTTGGGAAAAAAGAAAAGAAAAAGATTTAGATGCACAGGCTATCGGATTAGCACTTCGGTAGCACTTGCACACAACATAAACTTAACATAAACTTAACATATCTTTTTATCATACTATGAGAAATTGAAATATATTTACCAAATTAAAGGCAATAAAAACGGCAAGCTCTTAATCGCACCAGAAGGAATTGAAATATCCTTAACTTTTTAATTGTCGAGAGACAACTATTCATTGCGGAGCTTGTGTCTTATTTAGTATTTGGTAATGAATTTGCCCCGCTAACGAAAGGGGGTGGTTAAATACCACCCCTTTTTTAGTATTACATTAAGGCTTGTAAACCACACTTTTAAGCGTTTTAAGCGTGGTTTATTTTAAGACGACTATAATACCACAATATTCAAGTTAACAACACTGGTTAAACGTGGTAGTTATAGCCATGAAAATAATAACCACCAAGATATAAGAATTTCACTTGGTAACTATTGCCGTTGAGGTTTATTTACCTGATATTGAGGCAGCTAAGGAGTGGATAATAAAGAACCAGCTGGGGCGGAGAAATTTAACCGAGCAGGAAGCGAGCTACTATAGAGGTAAGCTGTATGAAAGCAGAAAGCAACCGCATGGAGGGGATAGAAATTCAAGTGCAAATTTTTTGCACTTGAAAACAGCTGATGTAATAGGTAAAGAATACGGCGTAACAGGTACAACTGTTAGAAACGATGAGCAATTCAGCCAAGCGGTTGACAAGGT
>JAKPQD010000015.1 GCA_029572965.1 Bacteroidota bacterium
AGCAGACATAAAGAGCAACTCGACAGAATATGAAGGTTCAGACTATATCAAAGAACCAATTCATAAAGTTTTCAAAGACAAAGAAATTAAAGTTTACAAAGACAGCGAAAGAGCAGACGGACAGGAAACTTTAGTAGCCAACGAGCCTTGGTATGTTTACAATGCCAACTACGGAACAAGTGAAGAAAAGAAATTTGTAGAACTGTTTTCCAGACGATTTGAAGGACTGAATCAGAAGTTTGAAAACATTTACCTAATCCGAAACGAAAGAGAAATAAAAATCTTCGACAAAATCGGACGTGCATTTGAACCAGACTTTTTACTGTTCTGCAAACAACGTGGCGGAGAGCAAATGACTTTTCAGGTTTTCATAGAGCCAAAAGGTGAGCATTTAAAAGGATACGACAAATGGAAAGAAAACTTTTTAAATGAAATCAGAGCAGAACAAAAGACAATCGAAATCCACACGGATACTTATTTGATAACAGCCGTTCCATTCTACAATTACAACAACGAAAACGAATTTAAGACGACATTAGAAAATACTTTAAACGAATAAGAATGCCAACGCTCAACAGCCACACACATTGCCAAGTCGCACTAGCCGACACGCAAGCCAAAACTTGGCGGAAACATGCTACAAAGAAATGTTTTATGATTGTACTCATTTGAATTATATTAAAGTGAATTTTTCTGCATGGAATGATGTCGGCTATTCTACCAAAGATTGGGTGGCGAATGTATCGGCTACCGGCACGTTTGCGTGTCCCGCAGGCTTGAATACCACTCTTAAAGATGTTTCGCACGTACCTGTAGGCTGGATGGTCGATCCTACCGTAGACTTCCACACTCCTGTAGTTGATAATAACCAATTTGACCCCAAAGGCATTATGTACAACCTTTCGGGACAGAGGGTAGATGAAAGTTATAAAGGTATTATTATTCAAAACGGAAAAAAATATCTTAACAGGTAAGCGTTACAGGCAACAATGCTTTTTGCACCGATTGAAACAATGAAAAAACGAGAAATAACAAATAATTAAATTTTTTGTATAACAATTTTTAAAAACAAATGATTATGAAACGAAAAAATGACATTTTCAGGTTTCTGTGTTTAACGCTCCTGCTGATGATAGGAGTTGGTGGCTTACATGCCCAAGTCGATTATCTCTGCCTTACCGCCGAGACTGCCTATTCAACAGTAAAGTTAAGGGGAGTAAATATGACAGCCGATTTTCAGGTAAAGAAGGGCACAGGCGACTGGGAGAACTACACGCTCGGAACGATAATTACACTCGAAGCGATAGGTGATAAAGTCTATTTTAAGGGTAATTACAAAGGATTGGGAACTTCTAAATTTATTAAATTTGACATGTACGGCAAAATAAGTGCTTCGGGTAATGTAATGACACTTACCGACGGTGATATCCCGACTACTTCGTTGGCAGGTAAGGACTATTGTTTTTGCTTTTTATTCCAAGCCTGTGCAGCCTTGACTACCGCACCCGAATTACCAGCCACTACATTAGCGCCATGCTGCTACTCGAATATGTTTTGGGGCTGTGATAATCTAACTACTGCTCCTACATTGCCAGCTACTACTTTGGCAAACTACTGCTATGAGGGAATGTTCAAGAGTTGTACGGGACTAACAGCTTTGCCCAATCTGCCTGCTACCATTATGGCAGAGGGGTGTTATTATTATATGTTTCAAGGTTGTACCGGACTGACCGAGGCACCCACATTGCCTACAACCACTTTAGCTAAAAGTTGTTACAAGGAAATGTTTAGAGATTGTACTGAATTGACCACCCCGCCCACATTGCCTGTTACCACGCTGGCGGAGAGCTGCTACGAAGGAATGTTTAGAGGGTGTACGGGATTGAAAGCGGCACCCAAGCTATCTGCCACAACCTTGGCTCCGGATTGTTATTATTCTATGTTCAGAGAATGTACAGGATTAACCACAGCGCCTGAACTACCCGCTATTACTATGGTGGATGGCTGTTATGGCAGGATGTTTGAAGATTGTACTAAATTGACTACTGCACCTGAACTCCCCGCTACTACGCTGGCAGACTACTGTTATGGCTGGATGTTCTCTGGTTGTACGGGATTGACCACAGCTCCTGAGTTAAAAGCAACTCAAATGGCTGTGCACTGTTACAACGAAATGTTTGGCAACTGTACGGGATTGACTACCGCACCCGAACTGCCGGCAAAGAACTTGGATGAAGGGTGCTATTGTGGTATGTTTGCGGGCTGTACAAGCTTGAAAACGCCACCCGAACTGCCTGCCACTACGCTGGCTGACTATTGTTATGAAGCCATGTTTATTTACTGCGACAGTCTAACTACCGCACCCGTACTGCCTGCAACCACCCTTACAATAAGTTGCTATTACATGATGTTCCAAGGTTGTACCGAACTGACTACAGCTCCTCTGTTGCCCGCCAAAACCTTGGCTAAAACATGCTACCAGAGAATGTTTAATGGCTGTAGCAAGCTGAATAACATAAAAGTAAACTTTACCGCATGGAACGAAGCCGAAAATTCAACCCAAAATTGGGTAGAAGGTGTGTCGGCTACCGGTACGTTTACATGTCCTGCGGGCTTAGATACCACTCTCAAAGACGCTTCACATGTGCCTGTTGGCTGGACGGTCGATATTACTACGGGCATCAACACTCCTGTAGTGGATAAAAACCAACTCGACCCCAAAGGCATTATGTACAATCTTTCAGGGCAGAGGGTAGATGAAAACTACAAAGGTATCGTTATTCAAAACGGAAAAAAATATCTAAAAAAACATTAAAATAAAAACAAAAATCCCTGTAAAACTTTCCCTTTAGGGGAAGGGACAGGGCTAAAAAAAATTAAAGCTATGAAAACAAAATCGATTATTTTAACATTAGCAGTTATGCTGTTTGCTCTTGTGGGCAATGTAGCGGCATACGAAATTGGTTATTGGGAATATTATAACGAAGAACTAGAAAATACTGATCTTGCACTTTATATAATTAAAGGCAACGCAACTTACCATAGTAAGCATTTTGACTTAATGACATTCCGGGATTATAACATTACAAAATTTGTTGATGATAACGGAGTAGAAAAGGAATTAGAATGTAATGAAAGATATTATGTACCGTGTGAAATAACAT
>JAKPQD010000020.1 GCA_029572965.1 Bacteroidota bacterium
CTTTATAATCAGCTGCCATATACATGTAAAAATATTTGAGTGAAAATTTTTCAACCTGTTATCAACATCAACAAAATTGTAATGATTTTTTTTAAAAAAAAATAGGTTTTCAGGTTGATTTTTGTGTTAACATTACAACTACCTTATTATCACTCTAATATTTTTTTTTCGTTCGTCAAAATTTTTTAATGCACTGATATACAGTTACATAAGTTGTTAATAACACAAATATTTGATTGTTAACTTATTGTTAAGTGAATCTAAATTTAAAGGTTATATAGATTTACTGTATAGCATTGACTTACAGTCGGAATAGTATAACGGATTGATATACAAATTTTTATGATAGGCTGCTATTTGTTTTTCTTTTCTTCGATGTATTTGGTTCTGCTTAAGTCGATTATCGAGAAATTAACATACCTTTTTGGATTCGCTTTCATGTCTTTAATCAGCAACTCAAGCTGTAATGATGCCGATTCCATGTTACGGTATAGCGAGTCATTGTAAACCAGTTTGCCCAATGTGCCCTCACCTGAACTTACTTTTGTTAAAGCTTGTTGGAGCTGGATTAGCGAGGAGTCTAACTTTACAAGCGTGCTGTAAAGGTTAGCCTTAGATAGTGAATCGCTTAAGTTTGAAAGGTTTTTAATAGTGTTTGTAATGTCCGCATTGTTCTTTCGGATATTTGATGAAATTGACTCGATATTGCTTAGCGATAACCTGATGGAACCTTTTGGGCTGTTAACCATGGTGTCAAGGCCAGCACTCAGGTTTGCAATGTTATGGAGGGTTCTATTGAGGTTCTCAATACCCTCCGACAGGTTCTTTTTATTTTCATCGTTAAGCACTTCCTGAAGTACAACAAGGGTTTTAGCAATCTCGCTCATCATTACCTCTGCTTTTTCCTTTACGGGCGACATTTGGTAGGCAAGTTGATCGAGGAGTCCAACCTCAATGGATGTAGGAAGAGTGTCGCCAGGTTGGTAGAACAGGCTATCGGGGGCTACCTCGAGCTTTATGGCCTTACCTCCCATTATATCGGTGCTTACTAGTTTGGCAGTAGTGTTTCGGGGGAGGCTGTACTTCTTATTAACCAGTAATACCACCCGAAACCTCCCCGACTTTAAGTCGTGAAACTCTATG
>JAKPQD010000029.1 GCA_029572965.1 Bacteroidota bacterium
CCCTTGAAACACTACCAAAAGCCTTTACACACCTTACCAATGAAGTAAGCGAAATAAAAAGGCTGTTACTTGAAAAGAGTAACGAACAACCAACAGAAACCGACCGTTGGTTTGACCTCAACGAACTTTGTGTTTACCACCCCGACAAACCCAGTAAGCCGACAGTTTACGGCTGGGTAAACGCTGGTATTATTCCCGTACACAAAGGCGGTAAAAAGTTGAGGTTTCTAAAATCGGAAATTGATAGTTTTTTGAAGCAAGGCAGAAAAAAGACGTTGGCAGAAACAGCCAAAGAAGCTGAACAGTATTGTAAAACTAAAAACGGAGGGCTATGAAAAAACATAATAGCACCTCCGATAGTTCTTTGAATTCGCAAAGCAAAGATACAGATTTAAACACTATTAATACCACTTTTGATTTTATTGAAAGTATCGGTATTAATGATATTGTAGCAGAAGCCGAACACCTAATTAAGCAAGGAAACGAAGCCAGTATTTCAACCAACCTAAAAACGGTACTTGCAACCCGTGAAAAGCTAAAAGAAATAAAAGCAGGTGAAATAAGATTTTCAGAACCAGTACTAAAGCAGGGCGAAAACGCTGTAATATTTCCCCACACTATCAATGTAATACAGGGGCAAGCTGGGGTACACAAAAGCAGGTTGGCAGAAAATATTTGTGCAGCATTTTTGAAGCTGAACGGAAACCAAAACGAACTACTGGGATTTAACCGACTTAATTTTGATGCTAAACACACAGTTGTTTATGTAGATACTGAAAGGAATTTATCGGAACAGTTGCCGTATGCTTTACAGTCAATACAATTGAAAGCTGGTTACAATAGAGCCGACCACCCCAGCAACTTTGAGTACATAAGTCTTTTACAAATTAACAGAAAAGAAAGGTTTGCAGCATTAAACGAATACCTCAACCATATTAAGAAAAGCACAAATAGCCCTTTGTTTATTGTGCTTGACGTTTCAACCGATTGTATTGAAGATTTCAATAAGACTGATAAGAGTATGGAGCTTATCGACCTTATGAATATGGCTATAAACGAACATAATGTAATATTCCTTTGCCTTATTCACGAAAACCCAAAGAGCGATAAAGCAAGAGGGCATTTTGGTACTGAACTAATGAATAAAGCCAGCACAGTTATGCAGGTAGGCTTTGAAAAAGATGCCAGCCAAAATGATACAGATATAATACGGGTTAAATATTTGAAATGTAGAAGCACAGCAAGGCACACCCCGTTTTATATCAAATACAGCAACGAAGCTAAAGGACTTGTTTTGGCAGATGCAAGCGAAGTT
>JAKPQD010000056.1 GCA_029572965.1 Bacteroidota bacterium
GGCTATGTGCAATCGGCTTACAGCAAAGCAGGTTCGAAGATTTACATTCAGATCAGGAATAAAAACCTGGAAGCCACTATTGTAAATAAATAAAAAACAGCTGACATTTTTTTGGATTATGAAAATTCAATTAGTAAATGCAACTTTGCAGACAAAATAGGAAAGTTTGTTTTTTTTCAGAGCCAGGAGGAATAACTCCCCCTTGCCCTGATGGAAAAAATGAACTATCTTGTCTACCGACCAAAGTTGACATTTATGAGTCATTTAACCAGAGAACAAAGATATACTATTTGCACAATGTTGCAAAGTGGGTATCCACAATGTGAGATTGCCCGTGTAATAAATAAAGATAAATCAGTAGTGAGTCGTGAAATCCGCCGCAATGCAGATGCCCGATCAGGCCAATACAAAGATGATTTAGCGCATCGTAAATACCTGAAGCGTCAGGCATACAAAGCTAAAGCGAGAACCTTCACACCTGAAGTTGAGGCTTATGTACGAGATAAATTGCGTCTCAAATACAGTCCGGAACAAATTGCAGGTGTTGCCAAAACAAATGGAGATAACTGTGTATCACACGAACGTATTTATCAGTTTATTTGGCAAGATAAGCGTAAAAAAGGGACGCTATATCTTGACCTGAGAAACCGTGGACGTCGCTACAAAAAGCGAAGTGTGATTTACGACAAGCGGGGAACAATCCCCAATCGCACAGATATATCTCTAAGACCGCCTGAAGTTGAACAGCGTGAGCGTTTTGGTGATTTGGAAATAGACCTGATTATAGGCAAGAATCACAAAAACGCCATATTAACCATCAATGACAGAGCAACAGGTTTGGCTAAACTCTGTAAGTTGACAGGCAAAGATGCAGAACAACTTGCTGTGGCTACGATTGATTGTTTAAAAGATTGGAAACCATATCTTCACACAATTACATCTGATAATGGAAAGGAATTTTCTTCTCATCAAATGATAGCCACGGAATTAAATATCGACTTCTTCTTTGCCAAACCTTTTGCAAGCTGGCAAAGAGGGTCAAATGAAAACTATAATCGTCTGGTTAGACAATATATTCCTAAAAAGGTTGATTTTGACTATGTTACACATGATTATGTAAAATATGTGGAACAACAATTAAACAACAGACCAAGAAAAAGATTTGGCTTTTTATCTCCAAATCAGATTGTTTCGAAAGTTTGGAATACACTCGAAAAAAGCGGGTGATAACTTTGGGAGCCGTCCCATCGAGCTCAAAAAAGTTATCCTCGATTTTTTCGCCAAACATACTTAATGAACTAAAAAATTAAAAATAACTAAAGTTGCATTTACAACTTGAATTTAGCAAACAAAATAAAGTTATGAATAATTTTAATTTTTATAGCCCCACTTTTTTTGTATTTGGGAAAGAAAGAGAAAACGAAGCAGGTAAATATGTAAAACGTTTTGGAGGCACAAATGTATTGATTCATTACGGCAGTGGCTCGGTGTTGAAAAGCGGATTGCTCGACAGGGTTAAGAAATCGCTCGAAGCCTCAGCAATAAAATTTACCGAATTGGGAGGCGTAGTCCCAAACCCCCGCAGCGGGCTGGTTTACAAAGGTATAGATATTTGCAAAAAAGAAAAAATAGATTTCATTCTGGCTGTTGGTGGCGGAAGTGTGATCGATTCGGCGAAAGCCATTGCATTGGGAGCTGTTTCAGATGGTGATTTCTGGG
>JAKPQD010000059.1 GCA_029572965.1 Bacteroidota bacterium
ACTTCTTCCCGGCGGATTATACCGCAACAGGGATTTTGCCGGAAAACGCTGCACTATCAATTCCAGCGTTAAACGTGAAATTGCCGATCTGCTGTTTGACCCGCAAACATCGGGCGGGCTTTTGATTGCCGTCTCGCCTGACAATGCAGGCAATGTCATTGACTACAGTGCAAAAAACGCCCTGTGCACAGCAATAATAGCTAACTGCCGCAAGGCTGACAGTGCCCATATTTATATTGAATAGAGTACTAAACAATGAAATATTCAGATGACAAACGAAGAGAACTTATTAAAAAAATATTCTGGGATTATGAAATAGATGATACTATCGGAGGATTATGTATCGTTTTATGTTTCATGCGAAGGGTTAAGCAACATTCAAGTTGCATTACTTTGTTATGTCCAACATTGATTTAACTATAACAAGCATCATGCCCGTGCGCTGATTTTGAAGGCATCTCCTGAAATGAAAACTCGGTTAAATTTGCATTTTCTTTTGCATGTTCAATGGTCATTGCAACTATATTCCCAATTTTGTCTAATTCTACATAAATATTTGGACTTAACTCTCTTGTTTCTTCAATCTCGTTATCAGAAAATTCAATATATGCCGTATCGGTATCGGTAAAATATTTTACTCGCATAATTGTTTACCCCTTATAAGTTCTGTCAAAAAATGCATTATGAACTGTTTTGCCATCTGGCAACATAATTACTCGCAGATATTTTGATTCTTTGTCAATAAAAGCCCATCTGCGTATTCTACCGTCTTGCTGTATTTCTTCTTTTTCATAATTGTCAATTACATATTCAATATATTCATCATTTATTGATGCTCTATCCTTCCTTTTTCGTGTATATGCAAAATATTCAGTGAATGCAAACAAAATGTACTATCCTTCAATTTTATTATGATGGTTATGCATATCACAGTAAATAATCTACTATATAAAAATTGTAATGTCAATAATTTTTGTTATAGTAATGGCACCCCTCAGGGTAAAATATTTCTTTACCACAATACAAATCTTCACAATTAAAATAATGACATTTGGGTTAAATAAAAATTTTTCTTTACATAAATACTCGCAACCCTATAGTATTAACTCGATAGTGATACAAGGAAGCGGATGAGATCTGGTGGTCTCTGCGGTCTTCAAAACCGCTGGCTGCCCTTACCGGCAGTGGCAGGTTCGATTCCTGCCCCTTCCGCATTTTAAAATAGGTAAAACCCTGCAGCTTGTACTTTACAGGGTTTTCATTGCAAAGGATAGTATGTATGTACAAACAAATTCCTCAGGTACAAAAACTTTTAGAAGAAGAAGCAATACAGCCGTTCATAACAGCTATCGGTCACCCTTTTGTGGTTGCTGCTATTCGTGATATTCTTGACATGGAGCGGAAAAATATTGCAGATGGCAAGCCATTTGATTATGCATCATTAATTGGGGCGATAGTTGCCCGGTGCAGGGCAACATCGTTTGAAAAGTTGCAACGCGTCATTAACGGTACCGGCGTTTTGTTACACACCAATTTAGGACGGGCTCCATTAGGCAAAGAGCTACTACAGAACATTGCGCAACAGCTTTATGGATACTGCAACCTGGAATATACCATTCCGTCACAAAAACGCGGTAAACGAGGCGGCTTTGCCGAAAAGCTTATATGCAATATAACCGGCGCCGAAGATGCACTCATCGTTAACAACAATGCTGCCAGCATATTTTTGATACTTCACCACTTTGCACATGGCAAAGAGGTGATTATATCCCGTGGCGAGCTCATACAGATTGGCGGTGGATTTAGAATCCCTGATATCATGCAACAGGCAGGATGTACCCTTGTTGAGGTGGGAACAACCAACATTACCCTGCAAAACGATTACATAAAGGCTCTGACCCCCAATAGCGCAATCATCCTGTCGGCCCACCGCTCCAACTTTTATATGAAGGGATTTACC
>JAKPQD010000072.1 GCA_029572965.1 Bacteroidota bacterium
TAGTCGCCCCTCAAAAAGTATATTTTATTTTTGGAGCAAATAAGTTCCAATAAGCATTTAGTAATATTTGATAAATGAGTTTCCAACAAAGGTTTGCCTCTGTACGCCAGAGGTTAATCCGGCGTTTAAAATTCATGGCCGCTGCGGATAGAAGTACATTAATTTCATCTCCGATAATTCCCTTTAAAAAGTTTCTGTTCATTCGGTAGTCTTGTTTCAAGTGGCCTATCACTGGCTCAATAGCGGCTCGTCTGCCGTGCCTTTTTCTCTTTTGCTTTGTAATATTTTTATCAGGTTTAGGTGCATTGATTTTCGTTTCTTTAATTTGACTTGCTCCTCTGTAACCTCGGTCAACAAAAATACTCTTCGCTTTTCTATCTGTTAGCCTTTCATATTGCTCAACTGCTGCTTCAAGTGTTTTACTGTCGTGTTCCGTACTATTGAAATTTAATGCCCCAACAATGACACCTGTTGTTTGTGTCACCAGAATAGAGACTTTACTTCCAAATTCAAACTTCTTATGATCCTTTCCTTTTGTATAACATTTTACATGAGGCTCATGCAAGCTATAGGTTTTGTTTGAATCAGATTTTTGTTGTGCCAATACCTTCTCAAATAATTGCAAGTCTTGGCTGTAATAGTTTAGTCGGTCGGCCGGAAGCTTTCGATGTAACTCTCTGACTAGGACACCCGCAATTGTTTTTATTTTTTTGCTTGCTTGTCTTGCTTTCTTAGCGCCATTCTTATTTTTCTTCAAACGTTGAATGATGCTGAGTTTTCTAATCGTATGTGTGTAGCTTCGTCGTAATTCAATTCCTTCCTCATCTGCTATTGTACGACATTCATGAATGATTTTTTTATACAACTTGTCATCTGTTGGATAAGTAATATTTTTTTCCTGAATCGTTGTGTCTCCACTTAAATGATCATCTTCCGCATCTTTGCCATTCACTCGAATACTCTCTTTAAAAATCAACTCGACACCTTCTGTGCCAATCCGTTTTCTAAACTCGACTAGCTCAGTTGGAACGCAGGGTAGTTTTGGAGCAAAATAAATTTCGCCGCTAAAGTATTGATAGTACACATTCTCTGACCAATGTTCAACAATACTTTCATCGCTCAGATTGCGAAGTTGTTTTAAAATCAGTAAGGAAACCATCAATCGTATGGGCTTGGCAGGTTTGCCCATCCTCGTACTGTAATGCTTTGAAAAGGCATCGTCAAATGTTTGCCAATTAATCTCATGAGCAAGTTTATAGAGTGAATGATCAT
The DNA here is from genome assembly GCA_029572965.1 of Bacteroidota bacterium. Classification (GTDB taxonomy): domain Bacteria; phylum Bacteroidota; class Bacteroidia; order Bacteroidales; family DTGW01; genus JAKPQD01. The sequence continues at coordinate 1,273 of JAKPQD010000072.1, forward strand.
GACTTAGTTGCTCTTCAAAGGAACTGTAAAAACCTAACTGAGAGGTATTCTTTTGTTTTGGTAGCATAACCAAATCTGCCACTTTTTTGACAATTTTTATAACTTTTCGGTAGCTTTTTAAGCCCAAATACAATATGAAACACCATCAATAAAGGAATACAAAGTATTTGAGGGTCGACTAATTATCAAATTGCCGAATTGTCAAATTACCGAATTGCCGAATTACTCTTCACTCACTAATTTCAAAAACTCTTCTTCACTTAAAATAATAATCGTTCCGAGTTTTTTCGCTTTTTCCAGTTTGCTTCCTGCATCTTCACCAACTACAAGATAATTTAATTTACTACTGACACTTCCAAGTATACTGCCTCCTTTTGATTCGGCCAAAGCCTCAGCATCACTACGTTTCATACTGAGGGTGCCGGTAAATAAAAATGTTTTTCCGGCGAGTTCACCACTACCGACTTCATTCTTTAATTCATTGTTGAAATTCAATCCGCAAGCTTCTAATTCATCAATAAGTTTTCGATTGTCAGGATGTGAAAAGAAATCAACAATGGAACCGGCCACTTTAATTCCAACATCTTCGAAGGTGCAAAGTTGCTCTATCGTCATTGTATACAAATCTGAAATATGCGCAATATGACGTGTGAGTGTCTTGGCAGTTGTTTCACCTACATAACGAATACCAAGTCCAAACAACAACCGATTCAAAGGTTGTGTTTTTGATTTTTCGATGGCTTCTTTCAAATTCAACATCGACTTTTCTCCAAAGCCTTCCAGACTTTTTAATTGATCATAAGGCAATGAATAAATTCCTGCAATGGAATGCAAACATCCTTGCTCAAAAAACTTTCGTACAAGTGCATCACCAAGTCCGCGTATATCCATGGCATCTTTCGAAGCGAAATGAGCAATGCGTTCTATCACCTGTGCTTCGCAATTAATATTGGTGCAACGCCATACAGCTTCCTCCTGTGGCTTAAATAAAATCTCATTACATACAGGACAATGTGTTGGAAACTCAATACTTTTTTCTGAGCCGTTTCGTAGTTCAGGAAATGATTTTACAACATATGGAATTACATCACCGGCCCGTTCGATGAGTACAGTATCGCCTAACAT
>JAKPQD010000082.1 GCA_029572965.1 Bacteroidota bacterium
TAAAACTTGGGGATAAAGGTTGTTTTTGACCCAATCGAAACCGGGTTCAACAGCCAACGCCTTTTTGCAATATGTTTCAGCATGGTGATATTGTCCTAAGTCCATGTGGGCCTTGATGATGATACTTAAAAGGTTCAAATAGTTCCAGTTGTGGTTTTTGCACTCTATTTTCTTTTCACTGATAGACAATGCTTTAAGATAATAGATTAAAGCTTCAGCCTTTGAACCGCCAAACATAGAAGGCATGTAATAGGCAATATTGCCCAGCTGTATATATCCCATTGCATTGGCAGAGTCAAGTTTTACGGATATCTTAGCATATTCAATGCTTTTTGGGCCAATAAAAGGGGCTTTGTAGGGGTGTAAGCCAATCTCAAAGCCTGTTAGCGCTGCCTTATATGCATATAACACTGGCAGGTTGTATTTGTTCTTTTCCAGAAGTTTAAGGTCGGTGTATGCCTTTATCATGTATTTGTCTGCTTCCTGGGCGTTTTTTTTGCCCAGGTTAAAGGCAATGTAGCCATATTGATAATTGAGCAAATCCAGCAGCTCTTTGTTGCTTTTGTGTGTTATAGCCTCAATCGAGTCCATGGCTGTTTTCCACTTTTTCATGTTTCCTGCAGCAAAAGCATGATAAATGGTATGGTTGTTTTGCCCTGATAGCGGGTAAAGCAATAAACTTATGAATGCAATTTGTATATATTTCTTCCTTTCCATACGTATTTTTTGTTGTATTTAACTATCAGCGCTTTTACCATCATCTCTAACATAAAAGCAAGGTGAACCGGGAAAAGCAGCAGGGTGTAAAAAACAGGTTGTTTGCAACTTGCAGCATAAAGCACCTGTATCAGCACTATTGCAATAAGGTATTCTGCAAGCAGTTGCTGCCCGGGCATTACAAATGGCAAAAATCCTAAGGCGGCACATGTCCAGAAAATGAAAGCCAACACAGGGATATTGCCAAAAAACATAAAGATATTTTTTGAAAAACCATTCAACGCTTCCTGATAGGAGGTGTACATTCGGCACTCTATACGTGTTTCGCCAGTAAGACATGCGGTTTTTATTTTATGATGTTTGAAAAACCTGGCTATTTCAATATCTTCAACCGCAGACTTTTTGAATTGTTCATGAGGCTGAAACTTTTTGTACGTTTCGGCATCAAACAGCATAAACTGCCCGTTGGCTGCTGCGTGCGACTTAAATGGCGAAACCCTTACAAATATTAATGGCAGCAGGGTCAATAAAATATAGTTCATGATGGGGACACTCGCTTTTTCGCCTATGGTCTGTTGTATTTGTTTGGGAAATACCGAAAGCAGCCCCAACCGGTGTTTTTTCATGTACGAAACTGCATCGGCCAGGATATTGCCATGCAGCCTAACATCTGCATCAACAAAAAGGAAGTAGTTGCCACGTGCTTTCTGCGCCAGCTGAAAACAGGCGTGATTTTTGCCTAACCAGCCTGTAGGTAACGTATCAGAAAGCATTAACTGTATCCGGGGGTCTTTTTTACAATATTCGCGGGCTATCTGAATAGTTTTGTCCTCCGAATGGTCATCGCACACGATAATTTCAACGTGCTCGTTTTTCATGTTGTGCAACTTTTCGAGAAGTTGCCCTATGTTGGCTTCTTCGTTGCGGGCAGGGATAAGCACCGACAGCATGCAGGAGTTCTGCCTGTCAGTGTTTTCAATCTTTTGACGGAATAAAAAATTGAGCAACACGTTGAACAGTTGCAAAGCAATGAAGGCCGATGATATGTACAATAAGTATAGCATCAGGAAGCCTTGATTTTATGCTTATTCAGCACGCGTGTGTAAAACTGGTTATACTCCTTTTCAATATCATTTTTTTTCAAAAATAGTGCAGGATAAGCCTCATGGTAAATATACAAGTGGGGTTTGGCATCTGAAAAATAGTCGGTAAAATTGGCTACAAACAATACCTGCATATCGTCGGGGCTTTTATTTACAATATGTTGAACACCTTTCTCAAAATGAATGTCGTTGTTGTATGCCGAATGTATCTTGCCTTGCGGAAACATAAGGACGATATTTTCCTGGTTATGAAGCAATTCGGCCGTGTAGTCAATGCTTTTAACTACTTCGCGCGACTTTGTTTTTATTGAGTAACCTCCTGTGTAGCTGAAATACCAATGCTTTTTCAGTTGTTGTTCCAGCATCATAAAGTAAAATCTGCGCTGGGCGATTTTTTGGTTCAGGTATTCGGCCCAAAAACCGTCCCACCAGCTTACGTGGTTGGCTATTGTCAGTATTGCTTTGTGGTTGTCAGTAAAGTAGCCTTCTACATGCACAGCCCTGAAATTGCGTTTTATCAGAAAGCGGGTAAGCCATTTGAATAAAGGGTAAACGACAATATGGTGCCGGGCTTTAATCATAGAAGTAAGTTAAAAACCAGGAATAACAGCAAGAAAAACGCAAACTGGCAAACCAAAAGGATAAGCGCCAGGGGGTTGCTGGTGTCTGTTTTTGATATTTTTAAAAAGCCGGTAAAAGCCAGTCCAATACACCACCAGGCTATATAATTCTTCAGCGGTACCGATGCATCTTGCCAGGTCCACATATCCAATATGGGCGCTACTTGTTCCAGCACCAAATCATAGATGAGCATTAATGTTGGGGCAATGGCGATTTGCAATATGGCTTTATGGCTAATTTTTTCGGCAACTACCAGGCTGGAGTAAGCCAAAAACAACCAGTTTAAGCCTATTAGTAGCGGTGTGCCCCATAATGCAGGGCCCAATGTACTGCCATAGCTGTAATGGCCAAATATCTGGCCAGTGTTTACCCCTGCTGCTTCTATCAGAAACCCAAGGACAAAAACCAGCATAAATGCTGCGACATCTTTTTTCGATATATTGTTATGATAGGTAAATAGCAGGTATGAACTGATTAATAAGGCTAAAGGGGTTATTTTTATGAAGAAATCGCGCGAAAAAGGAATGATAAACCCCAACAGGCCTACAGTGTAGAAAATTACAACAAATTTTTTTACTTCCTTTTGTGGCAATATATTCCGCGGGTAGAGATTCATCTATGATAAAATAACATTCATGGTTAGAATTTTGCCGATTTTTAAAAAAGCCTGGTTTTGTACATCATTCCAACCTTCAGTAAAATAAGGTATTTATTCAGGTTGTTTACCCGTACCCTTTCTGCCATAAGTCTTTCAGGCGTTGTTTGTTTTATTTTTCCAAACAGTGCCCTGTAATAAAAATAGGCTATGGCAACAGCAAGTTTTGCCCGGCCCGGAAGTTGTTTGATACCTTTCCAGGCCTCGTTGAAATCGTCTTCTATGGATTGTTCAATGCGTTGTTTATTGTCTATTTTCAAAGTATTGTCCCATATTTCGGGGAAATAATTGCGTCCGAGCTCTTTTTTATCTTTATCCAGGTCACGCAGAAAGTTTACTTTTTGAAAAGCTGCTCCAAGCTTTTGTGCCGAAAATTCAAGTTTGTCGTAATGTGTTTGGTCGCCATTGCAAAAAACTTTCAGGCACATGAGCCCAACCACATTGGCTGAGCCATAAATGTAGCTGTTCAGCTCTTCATTGCTGGTATAATCAGTTTTGGTCAGGTCGTATTTCATGCTTTGCATGAAAGCCTGAATGTGGTCATTGTCGATGTGGTATTTCTTTACAGTCCTGGCAAAAGCTGCCAAGATGGGGTTGGCGCTAATTCCGTTTTGTAAGGCGTAATGCAGTTGTTCTTCCAGGTTGTTGAGCAAAAAAGGCTTGTCGAAACCGTGAAAGCTGTCCACAATTTCATCGGCCAACCTTACAAAACCGTAAATGGCATATATCGCTTTTCGTTTTTCTTTTTCCAGCAGTGAAGTAGCCAACGAAAACGAGGTGCTGTACTTTTTTGTTATCAGCTCTGAAATTTTAAAGCTATTTTCTATTTAAAAATCAAGGTCCATTGGTCAAGTAGGTTAAGTTTTTTGCAATTTATTTCTTTATTATTGTTCCTTATCAGCCTGACAGCTTGTACAGATACCTCCCCCCAAAAAAAGCTCTTTTCCTTAAAATACCTATGGTAGCCCATAGCAACTATACAAAGCGCTTTGATGGACGAAGTGAATAAACACGATATTGTTTATTTTTGGTGTTCTCCCGTCAACTATGCTACAAGTTATCATTCCATTAAATATATTATGTATTAATACACAAATACTTACAAATAGAATTGTTTTCAAAAGTGTTCTTCCGCCTAAGACAGTTCAAGCTATTTAACCATCAAAAATCAATTTTGTTTGGATGAAATAACCATATTTTGCAAACATAAACACAATGATAACAAAATCAATTACATGGGTATTTCCCCACCCAATAAAGAACATGCTGTCAGTCCTTAAAAATAATTTTGTTATGATGAAATGTCCATGATTCTATACTCACCCAAAGTGATGAATAAAATGTAGGCATTCCATTTGTTCCTTTAAAAAATTTAGAGGCTGATTTATGCTTTTATCAAATATAACAAAATAAATAAAAACCATAGTTGTTAAAAGTGCATATTCAATAAAAGAATTGTTGGAGGTAATTTTTTATGCAACATAAGAGAGCTTTTAAAAGCTCAATTTTGCCACTTTTACTATTTATCCCAAATTAATCATTAGGAGGTTTTTTGCCGAACTATATGGTTTAGCTGGGTTCAATTCTGATTTAGAAATTGTTTGAAAAATTTTATTAAGTTATTGAATTACAATTTCTTAATCGATTAAGCATTTTTATTGCTAATATGGGTTTATATGTTGAAAGGCTTAATTTATTTAAAAATAAAAACAGCCCGGAAATTTTTTGCCCGGGCTGTTTTGTTGTTATCAATAAATTAAATATTATTCTTTTGTTGCTTTTTCGGTTTCATCTTTTTTAGCTTCTTGTGCATCTTCAAATGAAGTAAACCCACAGCGAACAAGAATATTGTACCATGAAATCACTTTCTTGATGTCCGAAACATAAACCCTATCTCTGTCATAGTCAGGTAAGATGGTTTCAAAATAAGCTTTAAGCTGTTTTTCATCAATTTTGCCACCAAAAGCCTGTTGTCCATTTTCTTTTTCATAGATTTTAGCCAACACTTTTCGCAGGGGAATTTCTTCGGTGTCGGTATAAATAGCTATATCATGCAGTGAACTAACCTTGTAGTGTGAAAAAGCGTTCATGCGTTTTTTGTCTTCCAGGCCTTCTACTACCAATCCGTTGCGACTTTGTGAGATTAGCTTGAAAAGTCCTCCAAATCCTGAAATAGATAATATCTCTCTTAAATCCATAATTTGAAATTTGTTTGTGCAAAAATATAAATCTTTTTTTTGCCTGCTTGTTTTATGGAATATAAATAGAGAAGTAATTGTTCAAAGAAGTTATATTTACAAAAAAAATATGATTAAGCGCCTTTACAACGAAAATCCTAATGAGCGCGATGTGGAAGCTGTGGCAGACATATTGCGTAAAGGCGGTGTAATCATCTATCCCACAGATACGGTGTATGGTATTGGTTGTGATATCTGCAACAAAGCAGCGGTAGAGCGTATAGCCCGCATCAAACAAACCAAAACGGAAAAAGCAAACTTTGCTTTTATCTGCTACGACTTTAGCCATTTGTCTGATTATGCCAGGCAAGTGGACAATGCAACTTTTAAGTTGATGAAGCGTTTGCTGCCTGGCCCATATACTTTTATTCTCAATGCTTCCAGCAATGTTCCTCGTTTCTTTCTCGAAAAGAAAAGGACTGTAGGGATTCGTATCCCTAATAATAATATTATTAGAGAAATTGTAAAGGCTTTAGGCAATCCGGTGCTTACTACATCTGTACATTCAGATAACGACTTATACGAGGAGATTACCAATCCAGAGCTTATTCATGAGAAGTATGAGAAACTTGTCGATTTGGTTATTGATGGCGGTATAGGAGGAACGGTACTTTCTACCATCATTGATTGTACAGGCGATGAGCTAGTTGTAACCCGCTAGGGAGCTGGTGAAGTAATATTGTAATTATAGAAGGCTTTTATAAGACAAACTTTCGAGGTTTCTAAAACCTGGAAGACCTTGTAATTGTTTATTTCACCGCCCTGATTTTATAATTTACATCAACAATACCTTTGCTGATGTCGTTTAGCTTACGCTTGAGCAATGTTTTCTTCAACGGATTGAGGTGGTCTATCATGAGTTTTCCTTCAATGTGGTCATATTCGTGCTGTACAACACGGGCTCTTATACCATCGTATGTTTCTTCATGCTCTACAAAGTTTTCGTCCATGTAACGTATGGTAACAATGGAAGGCCTCTTTATGTCTTCACGAATGCCAGGTACGCTAAGGCACCCTTCGTTGAATAGCACTTCTTCCCCTTCTCTGGAAAGAATTTGAGCGTTGATAAATGTTTTACGGAAACCTTCTGTTTTTGGGTCATCTTCGGCAAAATGCGAGGCATCAATAACAAACAAACGTATTGATTTGCCAATTTGTGGGGCTGCAAGGCCTACACCATCAGATTTTTCCATGGTTTCCCACATGTCGGCTATTATCTTTTCCAGGTTGGGATAGTCTTTTGTGACGTTTTCTGCTACTTTTCGAAGTACCGGTTGTCCGTAAACATAAATAGGAAGTATCATAATTGTCAAATTTTATCTGTTCGTCAATCTAAGCCTGTCCAGATAGCTTTGCAGTATTATGGCTGCGCTAACTGTATCGACCAAAGCTTTGTCCTGTCTGTCTTTCTTTTTAACGCCACCTGCAAGTATTGCCTGTTGGGCAATTTTGGAGGTGAAACGCTCGTCCTCCTGAACAATGCGGATGTTTGGGTATTTTTTTATGAAGCCCTGTATAAAAGGGTTTATCACCCTTAACGAATCAGAGCCTTTACCGGACATTTGCAGTGGATAGCCTATCACTACGCAATCTACAACTTCTTTGGCAAAATACGTTTCCAAAAAACTCCAAACATCTTTGGTAGCAACAGTGCCAAGACTGTTTACCGTTATTTGCAACGCATCGGTGACAGCTACACCGGTACGTTTTGTTCCATAATCTAACGCTAAAATTCTACCCAATGTTCATTTTTTAAGAACGCAAATATCGGATTTTTTGGATTAAAAAATTTGAAAATAGATAAAGTGTTAGCTTTCTTGTTATTGGAAATAAGTGGTATTGGTTTAATGTTTCATGAGAACAAAATTGAATTTTAAAGGTCGGATGGGACTCGCAGGATTTTGTTCATACGTGTTTGTGTTTACTTCTAAACATGCTCGTTTCATTTATTGCTGAATAAGCATGGAGGGAAATTCATTTATTGCAATTGAAAATGAATCCACAATGCAGGTTATGCCTGAAAATAGGCCAATTCCATTGTTTATGTTGTTTACTATCTGGACTTTCTCTGAAAAAAAATCATCATCGTTATCGTATTCTGCTATATACTTTCTGTAGCGGAAATAGTTTTCATCAATCATCGAGATATAGAGGTAAAAAGTGGCACTATCTTTTCCTTCTTTTACATAAAAAGGGCTAAGGTTTGTTTCAAGGCGAAGGTTATGTTTTTGCCCCCTGAATAGTTCATTGGAAAAATAAACAAATTGACCATAAATGCCTTTTTCTAATTTTTCATCATCGTTTAAGTAATTGAAATTTGAGAATTCTACCGCTGGGCTGTATAATGTAAATTTAGAATTGTAGATTATTATTTGACTTATTGGTAAGTCTTTTCCATAGTATCTATTTTGAAAAACCGGGTACCCGAACGAAATGCAATAATAATTTTTGTTATTTCCATTGTCGTTGATGCTGATATAAATTTTTAGACTATATACTACAGAATCGTCTTTTTCAAAACTATAGCTTCGTATTTTTTTAACGTCAATGCTATGGTTTAACTCTTTTTTAGGCAAAAAGAACTCCGAAGAGGCTGTTTTTCCTTCATGTTCAACAATTAGTTTATAAAAGTTGCCAGCTTTAGGCCTAAAGTCGTTGTCAGATTTGTAATATCCATTATTCGTTGAAGTTAAATGGGTTACAAGTATCCCATTTTCAAATAAGCCCACATTGGCATTTTCAATATACCTATATTCGTTTAGGTCTTTTTCGGCAATAGACGAGCTTTTAGACAGGTTAATGCAAACAGCGCTGTCTGGAATAAGTATGCCGTTTACCACAATTTTTCTGTCTTTACTGTCAATGTTGAGAGGTATCTCCTTTCTACAGCCCCCAATAATAAGGGCTATAAAAACAAATAAAATAGAAAAGGCTAAATGTTTAGTTCTCATGGTTAAAATTTTATAGACCATCTGAAATAGGGGAGTATTTGAAATATGCTATATTGATAAAGTTTGTTTTGACCACTCTCATAGTCTTTTTCCAACACAAGCATGAATGGGTTTTGTCTGTTATAAGCGTTGTATGCGCCAATGCTCCAGGTGCGTTTATACCATTTTTTTTGTTTGTGAAAATTAAACCCAATGTCTAACCTGTGATAAGCAGGCATTCTGTAATTGTTTCGGTGTTCAAAGTATTGGTTTTTGTTTTCATAATAGTGCACATAGGCTCCCGATAATTTTGGAATGTTGAAATTGTCAAAGAAGGTATCATAGCCGTTGAATTCTTCGGTAGCTAAGGTTGTTGCAGTCCCGGTGCCGTAAACCCAAGTAGCTCCCATGTCAAAGGTCTCGGAATGTTTGTAAGTGAGAGCTATGGCAATGTCGTGCCTTCTGTCGTATTTGTATGGAAAAACTTTGTTAAAGCTTATCGATTCAAATTGCCTGTTTGTCCAAGATAAGGTATATCCTATCCAGCCCGTTATTTTTCCAGTACTTTTTGATAAGAGAAACTCAGCGCCATAGCTCCAGCCTTTTCCTTGTACTACTTTTCCCTCCCAGTCGTCTTTTTCTGAAAAGAATGAAGCACCTTCCTTATATTCAATAAGGTTTTTCATTTCTTTGTAGTATCCTTCAACAGACAAAGAATAGCCTTTATTGAGAGATATTTCGGTTCCTAAGGCTGTCTGCCATGCTTCTTGTGGCTTGATATTGGGTGTTGAGGGAACCCATAAGTCTGTAGGAAGCCCAATAGTACTGTTGGTAAGCAGGTGTATATATTGCATCATTTGTATATACGAGGCTTTTAGTGCAATATTGTTATTTAGCAGGTACCTGCCCGACAGACGTGGCTGAAATGAGTTGTATGTTCTGCTGCGGACAGAGAAAAAAGAATAATGCAGTCCGATGTTGGCTTTAAACTTTGGGCTAAATTCTATATCATCTTCAATATATGAGGAAATTTCAGTAGCATAGATGTTTTTATTGCCAAAAGTAGTGTCAATGTTATTGTTCCCTCCATTTTCTTTCTGCACGTTTACGCCCGGGTTAAATGTATGTATAATTGAGTTTGTCCCAAATTTAATATTGTGGGCAGCGTGCGGGATGTAATCAAAATCTATTTTAGCTGCATAATCAACTATGCCCGAATTGTATTGATAGCTGAAAAAATCATTATTATTGGAGTTATTCGATTCTTCTTCAATGAAAAATTTATACTGCGAGAATGTACCTGTAAAGTTGGCAAACAGGTTGTCCGACAAAATGTAGTTCCACCTCAGGGCAGTGGTGATGTTGCCCCAACCTGTACCAGCCTCATTTTTTCTGGTATTGCCTTCATAACTGCTCTTTTCTCGCATATATACCTTGTCTAATCCTGTGTAAAAGGAAAGAAACAATCGGCTTTTTTCAGAAAATTTGTGGTTCACCTTGGCATTAACATCATAAAAATAATACCCTCCAACATTTTTTCCGTCTGAAGCAGCCATAGTTATTGGTACTGTAAATAAATCAAAATATGTCCTTCTGGCAGATATGAGAAATGAGCTTTGTTCTTTCTTTATTGGGCCTTCGAGTGTTAGTTTTGATGATATAATGCCGATAGAGCCCTCGCCGTGAAATTCTTTGTTATTTCCTTCTTTCATTTTAATATCAATAACAGAAGAGAGGCGACCTCCATAACGGGCCGGGAACCCACCTTTCATCAGGTTAAAACTCTGGATGGCATCTGAATTGAAGACCGAGAAAACGCCAAAGGCATGACTGGCATTATAGACCGGAACACCATCGAGCAAAATCAGGTTTTGGTCAGGCCCACCTCCTCTGACATATATACCACTGGTGCCTTCAGTTCCCCCTTTGATGCCCGGCATCAACTGTATGGTTTTCATCAGGTCAGCTTCGCCAAGCAAAACGGGAAGTTGTTTGGTTTCTTGTATTGGTATTTCTACAAGTCCCATTTGAGTACTCCTGAGTTTGTTAGTTGACGAGGTGACTACAATTTCTTCTATCTCTGTAGTTGAGTTTATAGTAAGGTTAATGGTGGTGTCTTTGGTTAGGTTAAAAGAAATTATGCTTGGGTTGAACCCTGCGTAGCTACACATAATTTTTACAGGCCCCTTATCGAGTTTTATGCTGTAAAAGCCATAATAATTGGCTAAAGTTCCTTTTTTTGAAACAGAGTCAATAATAGTAGAATAGGGCAGTAGCTCGCCATTTGAAGCATCAGTTATGGTGCCGCTAATGGTATAGCGTTGGCCAAAAATCAGTTGTGAACAGAGTGATAGCAGTAAAAATGCAAGAATTTTTTTTTTCATTTTGGGGAGGTTAAGTAAAATATGGAGTTTGATTGAGTTGCCTTTATCTTTCCAGCTTTAGTTGTTTGAAAAGTTCCCAAATTACTATGCCTGCAATGACCGAAACATTGATAGAATGTTTTGTCCCATACTGGGCAAGCTCAATGCATTTGTCGCTTATGTCAACAATCTCCTGGTCAACGCCTTTTACTTCGTTACCAAAAACGATGGCATATTTTTTTGTAGAGTGGGCATGAAATTTCTCCAGAGGAGTTGAATTTTCAGCTTGTTCAACAGTAATAATAGAATAACCCGCCTCTTTTAGTTCTGAAATAGCCTCAGATGTTGTTTTGTAGTATTTCCAGTCAACAGTATCTTCAGCACCTAAAGCAGCTTTATGTATCTCGGCGTTAGGAGGTGTAGCCGTAATACCGCACAAGCATATAGCCTCAATCAAAAATGCGTCAGATGTGCGGAATACAGCGCCAACGTTGTGTTGGCTCCTAATATTATCGAGTACAATGATAACAGGTATTTTGTCGGCTTTTTTAAATTCATCGGGGGTAAGTCTTTTCAGTTCGCTGTTGAGTAGTTTTCGCATTGGTTTTGGTTAATCATTGTAGTTGCGAAAATAAAAAAGTTTTATCTTTATAAAAAGCAGAATCTATAATAACCTTTCATCTGCATGAATTTATCTGAATAAAGCGAATGATATTGTTTTAATCAGTCATTAGTCATCAGTAATTGGTCATCATGAACTTACATGAATATCAGTCAAAACAGCTTTTGAAACAATACGGGGTTCCTGTACCGGAAGGTTTTGTTGCCCAATCGGCTGGTGCTGCCATTGAGGTAGCAAAGAAGATAGCTGATAAAACTGGTACGAATGCATGGGCTGTTAAAGCCCAGGTACATGCCGGGGGCAGGGGAAAAAGCGGAGGTGTTAAGGTAGCTCATAATCTTGAAGAAGTAAAGCATTATGCTCATGATATGCTGGGAATGACGTTGGTTACACCACAAACAGGCCCTAAAGGTAAGCTGGTCAGAAAAGTCCTTGTCGAGCAAAGTGTTTATTATACTGGAGTTTCGGAAATCAAAGAGTTCTATCTGAGCATTTTGCTTAACCGCGACAAGGGCATGTATGCCATTGTTTATTCGGCCAAAGGCGGGATGGATATAGAGACTGTTGCAGCTTCCAATGCTGATGTTATTTATACCGAATTAATAGATACAAAGATTGGGCTTCACGATTATCAGTCTCGCAAAATTGCCTATAATATTGGTTTGACGGGCAAATTAGTCAATGAGTTTTTGCTTTTGCTGGGTAATATGTTTTTGGCTTTTGAAAAGCTTGATGCAAGTATGATAGAAGTTAACCCTCTCGTAAAAACATCTGATGACAAGCTTCTGGTAGCTGATGCTAAAGTTGTGATAGACGATAACGCTCTATACCGACAGCCATCTTTGGTAGGACTTAGGGATATTGATGAAGAAGACCCTGCTGAGGCAGAGGCTGCTTTGCATGGGCTTAATTTTGTTAAGCTCGATGGAAATGTTGGGTGTATGGTTAATGGAGCAGGGTTAGCCATGGCTACTATGGATATAATAAAGCTTTCAGGAGGTAATCCGGCTAATTTCCTTGATGTTGGAGGTGCTGCCAGTGCTAAAACTGTAGAGGCCGGGTTTAGGATTATCCTGAAAGATAAAAACGTCAAAGCTATACTGGTCAATATATTTGGGGGTATTGTTCGTTGCGACAGAGTTGCTCAGGGCATTGCTGATGCTTTTAAAAATGTGGGTGAAATAAAAATACCAATTATAGTTCGGTTGCAAGGAACAAATGCAAAAGAGGGCAGAGATTTATTAGTATCTTCCGGATTGAAAGTTATGACAGCCACAACCTTGGAAGAAGCTGCAGAACTGGTGAAAAAAGCTGTTACGGCTCAATGCTAAAATCCGGCAGTTTTGTGCGAACCATCACAGAATGGTTTGTTTTTCGAGTTGCCACAACGGCAAAGCCATGTTTCTTCAAGCTCTTGCTTTTCGCCATTAGTGTTGATAAGCGTTATTTTGCCCTTTACATGTAGCGGGCCATTAGCTATAACTTTGAATTCGGGGATATTGTTATTTGAAATTTCCATTACGGTTTATTTTTCAGAGTTAAAACCAATTTTTCTATGGTAACCATCGCAAAAAGGCTGGCTGTTTGATGCCCCGCACCTGCAAAACGAGGTCATAATCATGTGTTTAAGTTTATTGCCTTTTTCGTCAAAAACCTCAAAGTCTCCTTGAACGACCAATGGCCCATCACGCATAACTTGTATGGTAACAGGCTTAGCTTGTTGGCTGGTAACATTTTGTCCCTCGCCCTTTTTTAGCCTTTCGTTTTTGAGGTTTATGGTTTCCTTGTTTTTAGCCTCGTCATTCCATTTGTAAGTGAGTGCTTCCGTAGGACATTTATTTACTATTTCTATAATGCGTTCGGTAGGGGCTCCGTACATATTGACCCAAGGGCGACGCCGTGGATTGAATACCTCAATTAGTTCTTTATAGCAGGTTGTAGCATGTACGCATTTTCCAGGCTTCCAAAATACAGTTATTTCGTCATTGGAGTATTCTCTGTTTTGTGAATCGTCTGTGATTTTACTAAAATTATCCATCAGCCATCTATTTCAAGTAAGTTCAAAATTAGCGATAAGTTGTAAAATAAAAAAGCGGGACATATTTGACATCCCGCTTTTTTATAAATTATTTAAAGAATTATGCTTTCTTTTTTTTGCTTATCATGTTGATCAAATCGTAAGCTATTGGTGTTGCAATTGATACAGATGAATATGTACCAGCTATAACCCCGATAAGAAGCGCAAATACAAAGCCTTGGAGCATTTCGCCGCCAAAGATAAATATTACAAGCAATGTTACTATGGTAGTACCTGAAGTATTAATTGTTCGTCCCAGTGTAGTGTTGATTGCTCCGTTGATATTTTCGGCCAAAGCGCGTTTTGGATACAGTTTGTTGTATTCACGGATTCGGTCAAAAATAATAACCGTGTCCATAATTGAATATCCAATGATAGTAAGCAACGCAGCAATAAATTGTTGGTCAACTTCAAGGCTGAACGGTAAAAATTTGTACAGCAATGAGAATAACCCAATGATAATCATGGTATCATGAAACAAAGCAATAACGCCCCCTAGTCCGTACTTCCAGTTTTTAAATCTTATCGCTATATAAATAAAGATGATAATCAAACCAAATATTACAGCAAGGAATGCTTGATATACCAAGTCTTTTGACATAACAGGGTCAACTTTTTGCGCACTCATCAAACCGTATGCTTTGCCTTGTTGCTGTTCGGTAAATTGGGTAAAGTCCATACCTGAAGGAAGTTTTGAAGACAAGCCTTTGAAAAGGGCTACTTCTACTAACGAATCTGCTATTGCAGATTTATCATCAATCAAATATTTGGTGGTAATTTTTACCTGGTTGTCTTCTCCAAATGTTTTCACCTCAGGGGCAGATTGCATGGTTGGGGTCAACATATTACGAATTTCTGTAGTTTTTACAGGTTTCTCAAACCTTACTATATAAGTACGGCCACCGGTAAACTCAACACTAGGGTCTAAACCTCTTATAAATAACGATACTATACCAATCCCAATTAAGATAGAAGAGATAATGTACATTTTCTTACGAAGCCCGATAAAGTCTATATTAATATGTTTAAAGATTTCCATGGTGTATTTATTTCCAATACTGATGTGGAATTCTTTGTCCATCATCCATTCAAACATCAAACGGGCAATGAATATTGAAGAAAACAATGAAAGTAATAAACCAATGATAAGGGTTACAGCAAAACCCTGGATTGGGCCTGAGCCAAAGATGAAAAGCACAATACCTGTCAAAATTGTGGTAACGTGGCCGTCAATAATAGCTGAATATGCATGCCAGAATCCATCTTTAACGGCAAGCCTTATACCTTTACCAGCCCTTACTTCTTCACGGATACGCTCATAAATAATAATGTTACCGTCAACTGCCATAGCCAGAGTAAGTACCATACCGGCAATACCAGGCAAAGTTAATACTGTACCTAATGAGGTGATAGTGCCTAAAAGGAACACAACGTTTGCAAACAATGCAACGTTTGCAACAGCACCTGCTCTGCTATAATATAGCCACATATAGAGCAATACTGCTATAAAAGCAACAAGGAATGATAGCAAACCGGATATAATAGACTCTTTACCAAGGGTAGGGCCTACAATAGTTTCCTGAATAATATGTGCCGGGGCAGGTAGTTTACCAGACTCGAGCACGTTAGCTAAGTCGTCGGCTTCTTCTTTTGTGAAGTCGCCTGTGATTTGAGAGTTCCCGCCGTTAATTTCGCTGTTTACCCGAGGGGCCGAATATACAGCGTTGTCAAGAACAATAGCTATACAACGTCCAATATTGTCGCGTGTCAAACGGGCCCATATTTTTGTTCCTTCACCGTTCATGCTCATAGAAACTTCAGAAGCTGTAGCCTGTTTTTGGTTAAAGTCTGAGCGTGCACTTACTACAACATCTCCGGTAAGCGGTGCACGGCCGTCGCGGCTGGTAACTTTAATAGCATGAAGCTCAAAAGTTGACCCTGATGGGTCGTATTTAACTGCTTTTACAGCCCATAAAAATTTTACATCACGTGGAAAAGCACTGCGAACTTGTTTCTGGTTAAGGTAAAAGTTAATTTTAGCAGTGTCAATATGACTGGCATATCCAACTACTGAACCTGGCATAAGCTGGTTGTCTCGTGTGATAGCCGGACGTAATAATGCAAATAAGGGATACTCTTTGTTAAATTGTGATGGTGTTGATATAGAATCAGTTTTTGTAGTATCTTTTTGTAATTTTTCAAGCAATGCCACTTCTGCTTTTGTTGAATCTTTTTTAGCAACATTTTTATTAGCTTTTGCTGAATTGTTTGTAGCATTAGTGGCTGTTTTTGTTGTATCAACAGCGCCTGACTCTTCTAAAGCTTTAATTCGTTTATTGGCTTCTAATAAAGAATTGTATATTTCACTATTTTCGTATGTTTCCCAAAACTCTAAGTTTGCAGCCCCTTGTAAGAGCTTGCGTACACGTTTTGGGTCTTTAACACCAGGAAGTTCTACAAGCAAACGGCCTGCAGTTTCCATTTTCTGGATATTTGGAGATACAACCCCAAATTTGTCGATACGGGTGCGAAGAATTTTGAAAGAGTTGTCAATAGCGCCATTTGATTTTTCTCTCAATACTTTAAGTACTTCTTCATTACTGGTGTTATAGTTGATTTTATCTTTCAGCTCGCGCGTGCCAAAAATAGCTGCCATGCGGGCATTAGGGTCAACTTGTTTAAATGCTTCGCCAAATAATGTAATAAAGTCTTTTTGGCTGGTTTTCAAATTTTCTCGTGCAATAGACATGGCTTTGAGGTAAGTACTGTCCTGGCTATAGTTTGACAAGGCATTAACGATGTCTGCAACTGAAATTTCAAGAACCACGTTCATCCCACCTTTAAGGTCGAGCCCAAGGTTAATCTCACGCTCTTTGCAATCACGGTAAGTGAATTTTTTTAAATACAAAAAATTATATACTTCTTTGCCCGCAATTGAATCTAAATACATAGTTTCTTTATTGAGGTCGCCTTGGGCATAGTTTTTTGCTTTCTTTTCGTATATGTATGTAACAAGTGTAAAAGACAACTGGTACAAGCATACCAGTGTAAGCAAAATGGTCAGTAATTTAATAGCTCCTTTATTCTGCATGTGTAATGGTATTTAATAGTTTATAATTTTTCTAAAATAGAACCGCAAATATAAAAATTTTTATGAAGCTTCTTATTTATTCAAAATTTAATATCTCCCTTGTACAGAGAATTTTTTTCTGATATTGTCAAATTAACGCCTGTTGGGATGACAGGTTTTTTCTCTTTTTATTGTTTTATCTTTATTTATTGAAGCTTTTCCGGATTTTAGAATATAAAAGACTTTTTATTTGGCTATTTTACAAAGGTAACTTAGCTTATACAAATCGAATAAAACCAAGGAAGGCAAACCAAACCAAATTGTGATTTTCAAAAGTGTTGAAAAAACAGGAAAAGATAAAGCTAAACACTTGCTAATAGCAATGTTTAAGTTAAGATAGGTGTTCAATAATCGAATATTTGAATTTTTATCAAACTTTCGGGAGGAATATAATTCCCAAAGCCCGTCAATAGCTTTTTGGGTCTTGCTAAGAAAAATATTATTAGGCTCAAGTCCAATATGAATAAGTGGATTGTCAATGTGTAATATGGAAACGCCTGCATTTTTTAAGGCTATACCAAATAAGGTGTCTTCATGTCCATATTTACTAATACTTTGGTCAAACCCAATATTTTCAATCAGGTTGCGAGATGTCAGAAAATTGAAGGTCTTGAATGAGTCGTATGGCTTCATTAACCTGTTGCCTAAAGGTGTATATTCTCTTTTATGCCCGTATTCCCATCTAAGCCTGATTGATTTCTTTGGCTTTTCTTTGTCATAAGCCACTCCTCCAACAATGATTTCAGCTTTCCCAATGTTTTCAATATAATGGCGGATAAAATCATCGCGAAAGACTTTGGCGTCACAGTCGATAAACAGAAGGCAATCAAAACGGGCATATTGTAAAAACAGGTTGCGTATTTTTGAACGGCCAATGTTTTTAGGTAGTTCAATATACTTTACCAAAGATAAGTTGTTAATGTTTTGGTTGTTTTTTTTGAATTCGTCTGAAGAACAATCATCAATGACAATGATTTCAGTATTTATATGCTCTTTAACTGCTTGTTGCGAAAGGCTTTGAACGAGTGTGTAAACTGAAAAGTTGTATGTGGGGATGCAGATAGAAAGCATTTGTTTATTTATTAAAAATCAACTACTTAGCAAGATTAAAATTTGATTAAAATACTCAAACGTGAGTAACTTTTTAGCTACCTGTTCGTTTATACAGATACAAGTGTATTTATTTCATAGTTTTTAAGGTTAATAATGGTTGGGTTTCAGGCGTCAGCATTTCGGTGACGCCTGAAATTTTTTATTTTGCTGCTAAAATAGCATTTTTGCAGGGCTATTTTACAAATTATGCAAAAATTTCATGATGTTGAGAATGTTGAGCTTGTTGGGCTTCATTCGTCGGGCAAGTCAATAGGGAAATGGAAAAACAGAAATGTCTTTTTAGAAGGCGGCATACCTGGTGAATTTGTAAACCTGAATATTGCTAAACGTCAGAAAAAGGCATTCTTAGAAGGTTCAATCTCGAAAATATTAAATGCTTCGTGTTATAGACAAAAACCTGCATGTAAACATTTTGTTCAGTGTGGAGGCTGCAATTGGAGCCATATTCAATATCTGCATCAACTTGTTTTAAAGCGTCAGATACTTATCAATGCCCTTGATAAATATGAGATAAAGGCTGGTAATCTTCATAAAACAATTGCTTCGCCTAATATTTTTGCTTACAGGAATAAATTAGACTTTGCTTTTGCCAATGAAATAGGTGTTAATGGCGATAATAACATTATGTTTGGTTTTCATCCTTCGGGAAATCCACAACAGGTATTTAAAGTAGAAGAATGCTTGTTGATGGACTCCAAATCGATTGAGGTGTGCAAGTTTATAGTTGATAAAGCCAGTGAAATAAATTGTTCTGTTTATGATTATCAGTCTAAGCAAGGA
>JAKPQD010000104.1 GCA_029572965.1 Bacteroidota bacterium
TTATTGAATCAGCTCCCAGTTTACTTTTAACCGTTCCGCCAAACGGCCATAGATGAAAATACTGGTCTTCTTTATCATTTGAAGTGCCATACATTACAAAAGGAAATACACCGGTATCATTTTCATAATGATTTGCTGACCGGTAATCTATGGATACATAAAATCCAAGAAGAGCTCTTGTTGCATCCTGATTGGGCGTTGTATAGTTCCAGTATATCAACGGCATAAGGGAGGCAGAAAACGAGGAGTCGAGGTACACATTTTTCACATACAAAGGGCGGTATACCGTATAGGTACTATCGTAGTATGTACCCTGCTCATAGATAAACCAGAACCAGTCAAATGACCCGTTAGCAAACACCAACGATTTTGCCATAAACAGTACAATCATCATACAACATGTTTGCAAAAGCCTTTTCAAACATTTACTGGATTGCATTGTTGCTATGTTTAGTTGTCTGTATTTCATTTAGCTTTCTATGCGCCCGCTATTCCCTTGCATTACTGTTTACTATCATGCTGGATGAAGCATCAATTGGTTGCAATGATTAATTCAACGTAAAGTAAAAAAGAAACTATAGTAACTAAACTATCACTTTAAAAATTTCAATCAACTATTTTGTTATAAAAGTATAGGCGATAGTTACTGTGGATTGATACAACCGTAAAATGGTTGACATCGTATCAGTTTGTGCAATCCTATGCACCTGAAACGGCATATCGTATTCACAAAAACGTAGGGCAAACATAATACCAGTGCCATGTCAATGCAAGCAAGATTGACTTTTTTACAGTAACTATCACCAAAATGATGAAAAAAAATAGTTTGACAGGAGGATGCTATGATTAAAATTTTAAAAAAAGTATGCACGCCTTTTATTGTGCTGGGGGTTGTTGTGACTCTTTCCTTATCAAGTAAAACATCATTAAATGGTACACAAACGTTACCATCCAATTCTTTAAAAGTAATGACAATAAATGTATGGTCGGGATTGGACTATATTGGAACATTTAAAATGGGGGAATACGAAACACCGCAAATTCGTGAAAAACGCTATCAAGCCTTATTAAAAGAGATTGCTACCCTGAATCCGGATATCATTGCCATCAATGAGGCTAACTTTTTGCCCGATTATATTAAGCGACTTGCCAATGACCTTAACTACGATTATATCTACCATGTTGGAGTTGCCGGACTAAAGATTGGAAGATGTGGTATCCCAACTAATTTAAAAGAGGGCGACGGATTGCTGGCACGAAAACAATTGCAGTTGAAACAGGTTAGACAAAAAAAGCTTTCGGGTGGCGGCATTATAACAAACTGCTTTTCATTTCATACACAGGACGCAACACAGGTTTTAGTGGGAAGGATTATGCTCAATGATAAACCTGTTTTTGTAGCTGTTACTCACTGGCATGCCTCACCATTTGATACACCACAAAACAGGACGCTGTTAAAGGAATTAAAAGATACATATGGCTATTCGGACGATGAATATTATCAAGCTATTCAGAAGCTTAAAGCT
>JAKPQD010000110.1 GCA_029572965.1 Bacteroidota bacterium
TTATTGAAGAGGCAAAACAATTAAGTAAACAACATGGCGAAACGATGGCAATTTGGAAAGAGGGGTGTATCTGGAAAACAGACACCGCAGCCGCTACCGATGGGAAGCCAAACCGTGAGTTTATATCAGTCAATTAACGAATTACCGTTATCAAATTTCATCACTTGTTTAGTTGATAATAACCTGAATGCACTTGTAAAAAGTGGATTGCCGACATCTGAGTTTCTGCAGGATACATGGTATAAAATACATGAAGAGTACTCTGATTGCATTGGAGATACTGAAACAAAAATTTATCTATCATTATTTAAAGAAGTTAATCAGCTTGCAGCAAAAATTGAACTAACTACAAAGATTTTATCCGTACTTCAGAATTACCGGATTAAGCAATTTGAGGATGAATTACAGGCTATTTTAAAGACAAACTTTGTTTTTGATGCCAGTAATCCTGTTGAATATGATGCGTTACTAATGCGTTGCTACAACCGCAGTAAATCATTTTTAATATCATTTGATTTAAAGAATACCCATTTGCAGGAAATGCAAAAAAAGTTTGATGGCAAAGGCGAAAAGCCGAGCCGTGAATACTTTTCAAATACACTGAATATGCTTAGTATGTTTAATAAGTACCGGATATGCGCTACTGATATTACTACATACGAATATATCGACCTCATTAAAATAATGAATAAATCAAACGTTGTATAATGGCAGAAGATATTATAGATCATTATATTGATAGGAACGGAATTAAACAAGATACTGCTTTTTTAATTGCTGAGTTAAACGCTGTTTTGGCAAAGGTTAAGGAAGTTAATGATGTAAATAGGACTTTAGGCGGTGCTAATACATTTGGTTTAGCAGTTAAGCAAACAAAGGAACTAAATACAGCCGTTACCGGGTTGTCTACTTCTTACACCGGTTTAGCAACCGCAGCACGTACTGTTGCAGCAGCACAATCAAATTCAAATACTACACTTGACGGACACATTGAACGGCTAACCCGTAATAAGTCAATGTTAGCTGATAATGTTAAACTTCAAAAGGAATTAAAAAAAGAATTGGATGCAGGTAGGATTTCGCAGGAAACTTACACGCAAAAAATAATAAATACCACTAAGCGGCAACTTGAATATAAAAATGCTATTGCCAACTCGAATGCTGAAATAAAAAACGCAGCAAAGTTGGCTTATTCTGTTCCAGGTTCAATAGGACAGGCGAAGGCACAAAATATACAGTTAAGAAAAGTAGCAGACACTGTTCCTGTTAATGAAGTTGAAAGATTAAAAGAAATTAACGATTTAATAGACAGAAATAATCTTTTAATTGATGCTAATTCAGATAAACTTTCACGGCAAAAAATAAATATAGGTAATTACCCAACTGAATTTAAACAGGCATTTGGCACACTTGAAAACGAACTCGAAAAGGTTAATAAACAAATTGTATCAGGTAGCTTTTCCGGTAAAGAATTTGATGGGTTAATTGCTAAACAATCAGTACTTCAATCAGGTGTTGCAAAATTAGGTCAGGAATTTACAACAACCGGAGCAGCAACAACAGCCTATAAAAATGTTGCTAAGGATTTAGGCAGTACGTTTGGGATTAACAGTACTGTTTTTCGTGAATTTAACGCAAATGTTGGTGCAGGTTCAAAGGAACTGAATAAGGTAAATGAAGCGGTTAAGGGTGCTGAAAAATCAGGTAGTAAATTAGGCGGTATCTTTCAATCAATCGGCGGTGGTGCGGTAAAACTTGCAAGACTATTACCAGGTATTGGTATTGCTGGTTTAATCGGGTTTGCAATACAGCCAATTATTGACTACATCAGCAACATTAAAAAAGCTGATACGGTTACAAAGTTGATTGCAGATGATATTGATAAAGCAGGTTCATCATTCCAAAAGGCGGCAACTGAGGTTTATGGGTTGAAAGAAAATATCAAGTTGGCAAAGGAAGGGTTTTTAGATAAGGATAAGGTACTGAATGAGTATAACACAACCATTGGTAAAACAATCGGGCAGGTTACATCATTGGATGAAGCAGAGCAAGAAATTACGGCAAAGGGTAGTGCATATATTCAAATGACTTTGTTAAAGGCAGCAGCAAATATTGCACTTGAAGAGGCAGCGAAAAAAGCATTTGAAGCGGCAAAGGATAATTTAAAAGCTGATACCGATTTCTTAAAGTATGGCGATTTAGTTGCACAAGGTTTTACCAATCTTGATGAAGTTGGGGTATCTTCAGCAGATGCAGCAGAAAGCAGGAAAAATGATGCAATTCGCAGGGCTGCTGAAAATCAACAGCGTTTAGAAGATGACAAATTTAAGCAATTAAAAATAGCTGAGGACTTTCAAAAACAAGCTGCCGAGATTGCAAAGAAATTCAAATTTGATTTTTTTGGTGGTACTGAGGATAAAAAAGGCGGAAAAGGTAATGGTGCAAAGGCTGCAAAAGAAGTTGAATTAAAGGAGTTATTGGATAGGGAATATGAACTGTACACCATTGCACAAAAACGTAAAATTTCGCTATTAAAAGACGGCGTAGATGATGAAAGTAAAACATTCGATGAAAGGTTGCAATTACTTAACGATTATTCTTCC
>JAKPQD010000130.1 GCA_029572965.1 Bacteroidota bacterium
CTTTCAAGCGGTCAGGGTCGCCAATAATGGCATACATCTGAGCCATTTCTTTTTTGCTTTGCTCAATCTGATTTTCGTTGCTTCCAATCTCTGCACAATGGGCATAGTATTCTTCAATCTCTTTGAGTTTGGAATTATTTAGCAATACTTTTGCTGCTCTGCCTTCATACACAATCCGCACCGTGATTTCATCTTTCACCGATTCGGTCATTGTGTAAGCATCTACCACTTTTCCGAAAACATCAAGGGTTGCATCTATTGGCGTTCCTGTAAAACCAACGAATGTGGCGTTTGGTAACGAATCGTGAAGATATTTAGCGAAACCATAGGTTTTGGTAACGCCCTTTTCGGTCACTTTTACTTTTTGGTCAAGGTTTACTTGGCTTCTGTGTGCTTCGTCTGAAATGCAAATTACATTGGTTCTGTCGGTAAGCAGTTCGGTATCTTCTGTAAACTTGTGAATGGTGGTTAAGAAAACGCCTCCACTTTGTCTGCCTTGCAGCATTTCTCTTAAATGTGCTCTGCTCTCTACACTTACTACGGTATTGTCGCCAATGAAATTTTTGGCATTGGTAAATTGCCCTGAAAGTTGGTCGTCTAAGTCGGTTCTATCAGTTATCAATACAATGGTCGGGCTTTCAAAGTATTCGCTTTTCATCAACAACCTTGTCAGATAAAGCATTGTAAAACTCTTTCCGCAACCTGTGGCACCAAAATAAGTTCCGCCTTTTCCGTTTCCTTCGGGCTTTTGAGCTTTCTTGATATGGTCATACAATGCCCGTGCAGCATAGTATTGCGGATAGCGACAAACTATTTTTTCGTTCTTTTTTGAACTGTCCGGTATGTAAATAAAGTTGCGAATAATATCACGCAAACGGTTTTTGTGAAACATTCCTTGAATGAGCGTAAACATTGAATCTATTCCGTCAACATCTTTAGCAAGTCCAGCAACTCGTCTCCAAGCATAGAAAAACTCATAGGGAGCAAAGAATGAACCTGCTTTGTTGTTTACACCATCGCTGATGACACAAAAAGCATTGTATTTGAATAGTTCGGGAATATCTCTGTGGTAACGAACTGTTAACTGCTTGTAAGCATCATAAATGGTAGCTTCTTCACGAATGGCAGATTTGAATTCAAATACTACCAAGGGCAAACCATTTATATAAACTATGCCGTCCGGTATGCGTTTTTCTGAACCAACAATTTCTAATTGATTGACAAACTTGTAAATGTTGTTGTCAGGCGGATATTGTGCTTCGGGTTCGGCTGCTATGGAAATGACTTCTCCTTCTTCGGGTTGACGGTGTCTATTTAAACCTGCGTAATTGATTAACTGAATGTAAATGTCTTTTTGGTTTCGGTCTTCCCGTTTAAGGATGAAACCGTCTGAAAGCATTTTTAAAAATGTTTTGTTGCTTTCGTAAAGGTCAGAAGA
>JAKPQD010000143.1 GCA_029572965.1 Bacteroidota bacterium
TATTACTAAGACTCTTCACGAAAGGCCCGGAGGGCCAACAGTATGGTAGATGAAAATTCTAATTCAAATTCAAAGTAATAAAAGTACCGTAGGTACGAAAGGGCTATTTTTTTCAAAAATCACTTTCCTCCCATCCGGGACTAAAATTACTATTTGGCTCTTATTACTACCATACTGGTATCCCTCCGCGATACTATTCGTTCATCATCCTTATGTCTTCTTCATTCAACGATTTCTCATCGGTGTCGGTACAGTAAATATCCACGTTGAAATTATATGGTCTTTCAAAAGACTTGGAATTACAACGAAGAGACTTGTTTTTGAAAACTTTGTCCATATATATAGCCCAGACAGGAAGTGCCATGTTAGCCCCCTGCCCCATGTCAATATTGTCAAAATGTACAGCGCGATCTTCGCCTCCAACCCATACCCCTGTGACCAAGTCGGGGGTAAAGCCCATAAACCATCCGTCTGAGTGGTTTTGCGTAGTTCCTGTTTTTCCGCCAATAGGCCCGGTGAATTTATATCCATAACGCAAACGACAAGCTGTCCCGGCATTGACAACTCCCTCCATCAGGTTTACCATCAGGTACGCGGTTTGTTCACTAATGGCTTCGGTTTTTTCCTGCGTAAATGTGGCCAACACATTGCCTGTTTTATCTTCAATACGGGTTACAAACATTGGCTTAACATATATACCCTTATTGGCATAACATCCATAAGCTCCGGTCATTTCATATAAGGTAACATCTGAAGTTCCCAATACCAAAGATGGGTAAGGTGCAATATAGCTGGTAAAGCCCATTTTACGCATGATATCTATCACTGATGGTGGGTTAAACTGCTTCATCACCCAGGCCGAGATAAAGTTCACAGAATTGGCCAAGCCCCATTTTAATGTAACCATCTTTCCTTCGTAGTCGCTACGTCCTGAGTTTTTTGGGCTCCAGATGGTATCTCCGAGTATAAATGTTACAGGCACATTGGGGACTTTGTCGCATGGCGAATAGCCTTCCTGCATGGCCAGGGTATATATAAAAGGTTTAATGGTCGAACCAGCCTGACGCTTACTAATAGTAACATGGTCATATTTGAAATACTTGTAATCTATGCCTCCTACGTATGCTTTTACATAACCTGTATGCGGATCCATAGACATCAAGCCGGTTTGTAGAAAAAATTTATAATAACGTATCGAATCTAATGGGCTTAAAATAGTATCGCGTTCGCCATTCCATGTAAAAACACGCATTTTGTGTTTTTTCTTGAAATCTTTCATAATATCCTCAAAACTCCAACCTTCGTTACGAAGCACCCGGTAACGCTCAGTGCGTTTCACGGCCTGGTCCATTATCTGCTGGCGTTGATCAGCAGTCAGGTTGCTGGCAAATGGAGCATCATGGCGTCCTTTCTTTTCCTTAAAAAAAGCAGGCTGCAAATATTTCCCAACATGTTCGTAAACAGCATCTTCAGCATATTGTTGCATAACTGAATTTATGGTGGTATATATTTTTAGCCCGTCAGAATATATATTATACGTTGTACCATCCGGCTTAACATGTTTATTGCACCATCCGTAAAGCGGATTGTTACACCATTCTACCGAATCGCGCTTATAATCCTCTATATCATAGTAATTTTTTTTCTGAGGCTTATTGGCTGTGAGTGTTGTGCGCAAATATTCCCTAAAGTATGTAGCAAGCCCTTCTGTATGGTCTTGTGCTTTGTAATCGACTATTAATGGTAAGTTTTTTAACGAATCACATTGCCTTTTATTTATAAAATCATACTTTTCTAACTGAGATAACACTACATTTCTCCGACGCAAAGCTCTTTCAGGATTCTGAACCGGGCTATACCTTGTAGGAGCTTTAAGCATCCCCACCAACATTGCAGCTTCCTCAATATTTAAAGAGTCTGTAGATTTATTAAAATATGTCTTGGCTGCCATCTTAATACCATAAGCCTGGCCTCCAAAAGGTACTGTATTGAGATACATGGTGATTATCTCCTCCTTGGTATAGTTGCGCTCTAACTTAACTGCTGTTTGCCATTCTTTGAACTTGGCTATAGCAAGCGATGCCGATTTCGAAAGAAAGTTATTATATAAAGAGGTGTCCCTGGGAAACAGATTTTTGGCCAATTGTTGAGTAATAGTACTTCCCCCTCCGCTATTACTCTGCAAAATAATTGTTTTGAAAAAAACCCGTGCCAACCCCCTGATGTCAATCCCCGAATGCTTGTAAAAACGGACATCTTCTGTTGCTATCAATGCATTGATAACATTGGGCGATATTTTATCATAGTCCACAAACGAACGGTTTTGATAGTAATATGTACCCAACATGACACCATCTTCAGCAATAATCTCACTGGCTATGTTATTGTTAGGATTTTCCAAATCCTCAAATGTTGGCATAAACCCAAATGCCCCTATCGAAATTAAAATAAAAATTAATGCTACTAAAAAAAAAGGTGTTACAAATAATACCCAAAGAATTTTCTTGTACTTATTAGTTTTATCAACGGTTTCAGCCATATCTTGTCCTTTCTGTTTGTGACAAAAGTAGCAATTATTTGTTTTAAAATTTTGAACTTACCTTTCTATTTATTTTACTTTGTGCTTTCTTTTTCAAAAATTTACAGACAGTTAATTTTATATTTATTATGGTAGAAAATCTTGTCATCGTTGAGTCTCCGGCAAAAGCCAAGACTATCGAAAAATTCCTTGGAAAATCATTTACCGTGATGTCAAGCTTCGGCCATATCCGCGATTTAGCCAAAAAAAACCTGGGTATAGATATAAAAAACAACTTTAACCCCGACTACGTTGTTTCGGACGATAAGAAAAAAATAGTTGCCGAGCTGAAGAAAAATGTTAAAGAAGCCAAAATGGTTTGGCTGGCTTCCGATGAAGACCGCGAAGGAGAAGCAATAGCCTGGCACTTGGCTGAGGTGTTGCAGCTTGATGAAAAAAAAACCAAACGCATTGTTTTCAACGAAATTACCAAAGAAGCCATTCAGAATGCTATCAAAAACCCCAGAAATATTGATAAAAACCTTGTTGATGCACAACAGGCCCGCCGCATTCTCGACAGGTTGGTTGGTTTTGAACTATCGCCTGTACTATGGAAAAAAGTAAAGCCATCTCTTTCTGCCGGTCGCGTGCAATCTGTGGCTGTCAGGCTTTTAGTTGACCGCGAGCGCGAGATTATTGCTTTTAAGCCATCTTCATCATACAAAACTGTGGCGGTGTTTGAAGTTGTGGACAATAAAGGAAAAAAGGTTTTATTAGAAGCTGAGCTGGATGAAAAGTTTAATACTAAAGCTAAAGCCCTTGAATTTTTAAAGGCTTGTTCAAAAGCCCAGTTTTCCATTGAAGATGTTGTTACAAAACCTTCTAAGCGTTCTCCCTCTGCACCTTTTACAACCTCTACCCTGCAGCAGGAAGCCAGTCGAAAACTCGGTTTTTCAGTATCTCAAACCATGACTATAGCCCAAAAGCTTTATGAAGCTGGTAAAATAACTTATATGCGTACCGACTCGGTTAACTTGTCCGAAACCGCTTTAAAAGCCTGCAAAGAAGTGATTAACAAAGAGTTTGGGAATGAATATCACAACCTTCGTCAATACAAAACTAAGTCAAAAGGAGCACAAGAAGCTCACGAAGCCATTAGACCCGCTTATTTTGACCAGGAAACCGTACAAGGCTCTGCTGCTGAGAAAAAATTATACTCTCTAATTTACAAACGCACTTTGGCCAGCCAGATGAGCGATGCCCTTTTCGAACGTACTACTGTATCTATCAAAGTTGAAGGGTTGCCATATCATTTTGTTGCTACTGGCGAGGTGCTCAAATTTGATGGTTTCTTGAAAATGTACATCGAATCAAATGATGAAGAAAGCGAAAGCGATAACCTCAAAATTTTGCCTCCTTTAACCAAAAACCAACCCTTAAATGTCAAAAATATTACCTCTACAGAAAGGTTCACCCATCATCCACCCCGATATACCGAAGCAAGCCTTGTTCGAAAACTCGAAGAGCTCGGTATTGGCCGTCCATCTACCTATGCTCCTATTATTTCAACTATTCAGCAACGTGAATATGTTGTTAAAACTGACAGAGATGGATCTGAAAGAAATTTTGATGTTTTGAAGCTCGAAAATAAAAATGTTACCGAGCTGACAGAAAAAGAAACTTTTAACGCTGAAAAGGCAAAGCTTTTCCCTACTGATATAGGGATATTGGTTACCGATTACTTGGTTGACCATTTTAAAGACATCATGGACTATAATTTTACCGCCAACGTTGAAAAAGATTTTGACGAAATTGCCGAAGGTAAAATGCTTTGGACCAAAATGTTAGATGCTTTTTATGCCCCATTTCATAAAAAAGTGGAAATGGCCATTGCTACTCGCGAAAATACTAAAGGTGACCGTTTGATTGGTAATGACCTGGTTTCTGGCAAACCCATAATTGCCCGTATCGGGCGATTTGGCCCTATGGTGCAAATTGGTCAGTCTGACGATGAGGAAAAACCTCGTTATGCAAAGTTGCAACCAGGTCAATATATTGAAACTATTACCCTTGAACAGGCCTTGAACCTTTTTCAACTCCCCAAAAAACTTGGCTCTTATGAAAATTATGAAGTTAGCGTTGGCATTGGACGCTTTGGGCCTTATATATTGCACCATGCCAAGTATTATTCTTTGGTCAAAGGCGTTGACGACCCATATAACATTACTTTACAGCGTGCTATTGAATTGATTAACGATAAAAGAGAAAAAGATAAAAACAAGGTAATCAACTCCTTTGAGTACCAAAAGTCAGAAATTCAAGTACTCAACGGCCGTTTTGGCCCTTATATTTGTTATAACAAAGAAAACTATAAAATCCCCAAAAATACTGATGCTACAAAACTTACTGCAGAACAATGCATTGATATTATCCAAAAAGGAGCTTCAACCACCAAAACCAAAAAGAAAAGAAAATAATAATGTTGCTGTCAGATTACCTTCTCCCAGTATCTCTTGATAAGCCCAACGATGAGGTTTTGCAAAACAAAAACTCGTTTTGCAGGCATATTGATATTAATACAGCCAATAAGCCTGTTGATTTAGATAAAAAAAAATACAAGTTGGCAATTATTGGCGTACCCGAATACCGAGGGTGTGGTAATGAAGGAGTAGTTAATACCCCTAATGCTATCCGTTCTGAGCTATATCAGCTTCATTATTTCGAAAAAAAAATCCAGTTGGCTGATTTGGGCGACCTTAAAATTGGAAAAGAACTCACCGATACTTTTTATGCCCTTCGTGAAATTGTTCTCGAATTGCATGCCAGAAATATTGTACCGATTGTTATTGGTGGCTCTCAGGATCTGACTTATGGGATGTTCCTGGCTTTTGAATACCTGAAAGTCCCTTACAACGTTGCTACTGTCGATTTCAAGCTCGATTTGGCCTTTGACAGTTATACCCCTATTAACTATCAAAATTATCTGAATACCATTATCTTAGAAAATAAATACCTGTTTGAATTTTTTAATCTTGGGCACCAAGCCTGCTTTAGCAACTACGATGGCAACTTTTTGTTAGATACTTTGTCGCACGAAAAAGTCAGGTTGGGTAATATGCGAAACCAGACCGAAAAGCTGGAACCTTACCTCAGAGACACCCATTTGCTGAGCATTGATTTTTCAGCCATTAAACATGCCGATGCCCCTGCACAATTAGTTTCATCTCCTAATGGACTTTATGCAGAAGATTTTTGCCAGTGTATGCACTATGCTGCCCTGAGCGAGAACATTAAAGCTGTTGGGTTGTTCAATATAGATGCCTCAAAAGATTACCAAGGGCTTACTTCAAAGCTTGCAGCCCAAGGAATTTGGTATTTTATTGAAGCTTTTTCGCGCCGAAACATTGAAAACCCTTCCAAAAGCTCTTCAAAGTTTAAAAAATTTTCAGTTACTTTAAACGAAGACACCTCTATTGTATTCCTTAAAAGTAACCGGACAGGACGTTGGTGGTTTGAAATTTCTGACAAAAAAAATCAAAAAATTTATTTTGCCTGTGCTGAGAATGACTACCTGACAGCCATTAACAATGATATTCCTGAAAGATGGCTAAAACTTTTTAAAAAGCTAAACTAGCTTCTTTTTTCTGCTTTGTAGCAATACACAATATTTGAAAAATTATTGCGTTTGCATATTCAGGTTTATTGAAGAAATATTTACAATATTGACAATATGACTGAGTTGTTTCAATATTTATTTTTTTATATTTGTTGCAAAATACTATTTTTGTTAATTGATATAAATTAAAACTCATATATCTGTTGGATAATAATATTTTTAAAAGTAATTTATGTTTTCTGGTTCGAATTTTTTATGCTTCTAAAGGCATAGCAGTTCGAAAGGGGCTATTTTATACTGTTTTATTTTTACTTTTGGGGCCTTCTTTTTTTACTCGTGCCCAAGAAAGCCAGTTTACTCATTTCATGTATAACAACATGGGGATAAACCCTGGGTATGCAGGAAGTACAGAAATGGTTGGAATTAACATTATCCATCAGAATAAGCTTATGGGTTTTGAAAAAGCTCCCCGACACGATATTGCAAGCATTGATATACCTTTTACTCTTTTCGAAAAGAGCCATGGTGTTGGCCTTAACCTCATAAATAGTTCAATGGGGGTAAATAATGACATCGGAATGCAACTTGCTTATGCATTTCAACGTAAAATGGCCATTGGTGACGGAAAGCTCGGTATTGGTATCTGCGGCGGATTTAACAGATCTACATTCAAAGCCGGAGATTTAGCCAGTGGTACAGATCCTTTAGTCCCTACCACAGAAGCTACTCCAATGGTTTTTGATTTTGGGACGGGCGTTTTTTACAATAGTGAAAAAATACACATGGGTATATCAGTAGCACACTTAATAACCGGAGAACGTGATTATAAAATAGCAGCAGGGGATGTTATGCCGCTTCAACGGACGTTTTATGTAACAGCAGGATACAACTATCAGTTGCCTAATCCTATGCTTATGTTATGTCCTTCATTTTTGGTGCAAACTAGTGGGAACCTTACTGCAGTGAGCTTTAACACAAATATTGTATATAATAATAGAATATGGGGAGGCTTTTCCTATTCCGCCCAAAATTCAGTTTCAGCCATGTTTGGACTTGAATTATTACCCGGGGTAAAGTTTGGGGCATCTTACGATTATAGCGTCAATTACTTACGAAATGGAACTGGTGGCAGCTTTGAAATATTCGCAAATTATAGTTTTAAACTAAAAAAAGAAAAAATACCACAACGATATAAAAGTATAAGATATTTATAAGAATATTTTATTTTTGAAAAATTATCATTATTTTTAGAAAAGTATTGGGCAAAAAAATAATAACAAATTGTTATGAGAAAATTTGTGTATCTCAGTGTTGTAATCCTTGTCTTAGCAGGATGCGGAAAGCCATCAGACACGGGCGAACTTACAGGAGTGAGTGATGGTAGAAAGTATTTTGAACCGGATCCATACGGAATGGTTTTTATCCCTCAAGGGAGTTTTAATATGGGCCCTAGCGATCAGGATGTAGCCTGGGCTCAAAATAGCTTATCCAAAACAGTTTCTATTGCTGCATTTTGGATGGACGATAGTGAAATTACCAACGATGAATATCGTCAGTTTGTCAAATGGGTTCAAGACTCAATTATGCGCCGTATGCTTGCCGCTCAAATTGAAGATTTTGCTATTGCTGAAGATGAACTTGGCAATCCTATTGATCCTCCATTTCTAAACTGGGAAATGGAAATTGACCCTCAGGACGAGGAACAAAGTGGCATTATTAATGAACTTTACCTGACAGAACAAGAACGTTTTTACAGAAGAAAAGAAATAGATACCCGCAAACTCAATTATGAATACTATTGGGTGGACTTAAAACAGGCTGCGCAAAAAGGGAACAGGTATAATTTTGCTACACAGGCTTATGAAGGTACTGTAATTAACAGCAAAGGTGAAAGTGCTCAAATTATCAACCGTTCATCTTTTGTATTACAAGATTTTATCAATGTTTATCCTGATACTTTGTGTTGGGTGGCAGATTTTACCTATTCATATAATGAACCTATGGCCAATATGTACTTCTGGCATCCTGCTTACGATAATTATCCTGTTGTTGGTGTTTCGTGGAAACAAGCTACTGCATTTTGTATTTGGCGAACACAATTATTGAATACAACACTCCAAAAGAATGGAGAATTATTCGTTCACGATTACCGTTTGCCTAGTGAAGCGGAATGGGAATATGCTGCAAGAGGAGGTTTAGATTTGTCTATGTATCCTTGGGGTGGTATGTACACCCGTAACAATGAAGGATGCTTCCTTGCTAATTTCAAACCATTGCGTGGTAATTATACAGATGATGGAGGTATTACAACTACCAGGGTAGGAACTTACGATCCAAATGAATATGGACTTTATGATATGGCAGGTAATGTTGCTGAATGGACTTCCAGCGCCTTTGACGAATCAGCATATATCTATACCCACGACCTGAACCCGGATTACAAATACAATGCATTGCCAGATGATGCTCCGGTATTAAAACGTAAAGTAATTCGTGGTGGTTCCTGGAAAGATATAGGATATTTCCTTCAGGTTGGAACCAGAAGTTACGAATATCAAGACACTGCAAAAAGCTATATTGGATTTAGATGTGTAAGAACATACTTAGGAAATAGTAACCAATAATCCCCTTTTAATTATGACCTTATCTGAAATAGTACAATCATCCGGGTGGAAAAATTTTATGTCCAAACTTTACGGGTATGGTGCATCTGTAGTAATTATTGGTGCAATGTTCAAAATTATGCACTGGCCTGGAGCAGGTTTTATGATTGTGGCTGGTCTTAGTACCGAAGCCATTATCTTTTTCTTTTCGGCTTTTGAACCTTTGCACGAAGAAGTGGACTGGACACTTGTATATCCTGAATTAGCAGGTATTACAGATGATGACGAAATGGAAAATTACAAAGAAAGCGTTACAAATAGTAGAGGAAATGTAGTACTTGAAAAATTTGAAAACCTTTTTGAACAATCTTCTTTGAGCCCTGAAACCCTCGAAAAACTTGGTGAAGGATTCGCTAAATTAAGTGATACCACCAGCAGGCTTTCTGATATTTCAGAAGCTACAGCTGCTACTCAGGCATTTGCTTCAAATTTTCGTAATGCTGCACAATCATTGGATTCAATGACATCTCTTTATTCTGAAAATTCTGAGGCACTGAGCAGTTCTATAAGTTCACTTTCAAAAACCTATCAAAAAACTGCCGAGATTATTGAAAAGACCGGGGTACAGGTTTCAGCTCAAGTTGAAAAAAGTGGATTAGATATGGCAAATTCATATCAAAAACTTTCGGAGTCTATTGCTTCTTATTCTGCTTCTGTAAATAATTCAGGACAGAATTATCAAAATCAACTTGAAAAAATAAATAAGAACCTTGGAGAGCTCAATACTCTTTACGAATTACAGTTGAAAGAAACTAATGATTATGTAAAACACAATGAGCAATTATATGCCGGATTGAGCAATATTATAGGTAACCTGAGTGAATCTGTTGCAGAGACACAACGTTACCGTCAAGAGATGGCCAAGCTTTCTGAAAACTTATCATCACTGAATAACATATATGGAAATATGTTGTCAGCCATGAATTATTCAAAAAAGTAATTTAGAAGTTTATGGGCCACGGAAAAGAAACCCCCCGGCAAAAGATGATTGGAATGATGTACCTGGTACTAACAGCCTTGTTAGCACTTAATGTACAGAAAGAAGTTTTGAATGCCTTTGTTATTGTTGATGAAGGTATGACCAAAATGAATGAAAATTATTCCAAGAAAAATGAGGAAATGTATTTTGCTTTTGATCAGGCTAATGCCCAAAATCCTGCTAAATCTAAAAAGTGGCGGGATATTGCATATACAGTTAAACAAAAATCAGAAGAGTTATACGAAAATATTCAGGATTTAAAGTTAAAAATATTATCTACTGCGGGAGAAGTTGAAGCTGTTAAAGGCAGGGAAATTAATACCATGCTTATAAATGGCAAAGAAAATACTGATGTGCCTGCACAGGTAATGATTGTTGAAGGCAACGGGAAGAAACTTAAAGCGATGATTGAGGACTATAGGAGATATTTGATTGAACAAATAGATCCTAAGGCTGAAGCTTTAATTAATTCTCTTGAAACAGGGCTTTCAACAAAAGATCCTGAACCTGTTGGAGGAAAAACTGAGTCATGGGAAAGTGAACATTTTGAGCATTTGCCTTTAGCAGGGGTTTTAACTATTATGACAGGTCTTCAAAGTAATGTAAAAAATGCTGAAGCCGATGTGTTGAGGTACTTATATACTATGATTGATAAAGGGTCATTTAAATTTACAAGTCTCGAGGCTACTGTTATAGCAAACTCTAATTATGTCATCCAGGGGAATGAGTATCAGGCTAAAGTCTTTATGGCAGCTTTTGATACAACCCAGGATCCTGAGATATATTTAGGCCCTTGTGATTCTGTCCGGACTGAAGAAGGATATGTATATACAGAGAAGAAAGGCTTCAATTATGGAGCTCCTCTTCCTGTCAAAAAAGGGAAAGGCATTTATTCAGTCAGGGCAACAGCGCCCGGAGAAAAGAACTTAGTTGGGATTATTAAATTGAAAGCTCCTTCAGGGGGACAAGATATTATCCGTCCGTTTAAGACATCGTATCGTGTTGCTGAACCTATGTTAGTGGTTTCGCCAACTAAGATGAATGTATTTTATCTTGGAGTTGATAACCCTGTTGAAATTTCTGTTCCTGGGGTTGAAGCTGAAAAGATTTTTCCAAGTATTAGTAATGGGACTATTACCAAAAGTGGAAAATCTTTTATTGTAAGACCATCTAAATCTGGAATTGCTCAAATTAATATTTTGGCAGAAATAGATAAGCAAAAGAAACAAATGGGGGCAAAAGAGTTTCGGGTAAAAATTGTACCTGACCCCGTTGCAAAAGTTGCTGGGATTAAAGGGTCTGGAGTTATAGACAAAAATGTTCTCCTTGCACAAAGTGGTATTGTAGCAGAAATGGAAAACTTTGATTTTGACCTTCAGTTTAAAGTCACTGAATTTAAAGTTTCTGTTAACGTTGGAGGTTTTTCTAATGATAAAACCTCAAAATCAAATAAATTTACCCCAGAGCAGTTTAATTTGATAAAAGGAGCAAATAGAGGGCAAAAAGTATATATAGAAGACGTAAAAGCTGTTGGCCCTGATGGTTCGATCAGGTTATTAGGCTCTATTGCATTAACATTGAAGTAAAATAGAAACAATTAAATAAATATAATAATGAAACGAGCATTATTATTCATAGCAGGGTTGAGTATTTTGTGTTCGGCACAAGTTGTTCAGGCACAAGATAACAAAACAGAAGTATATGTCAAAGAACATATACCTAACAAGAAGCCGGTACCTTATCCATACATGAGAGAGGCAGATGTGATGTGGGCAAAAATAATTTGGAGGGTAATTGATTTGCG
This sequence comes from Bacteroidota bacterium, assembly GCA_029572965.1. GTDB lineage: Bacteria > Bacteroidota > Bacteroidia > Bacteroidales > DTGW01 > JAKPQD01. The sequence continues at coordinate 11,581 of JAKPQD010000143.1, forward strand.
TGAGAAAATGAATATGCCGCTTTATTATCCTACCAAACCCATTGATAAAAGGATGAACCTTATTACGTTAATTTTGAAAGGGCTTGATGATGATAGTCTGGGAATTCATGCTTATAGTACAGATGATCCTCTCAACGAGTTTAAAGATCCTCCATTAACAAAAGAGGCTATTAATGAGCAGATGGGTGCAAAAGTGGACACTTTAAAGGTTACAGATGTTAATACCGGAGATCTTGAAACAAAAATTATTACGCGTGAACGGCAAATAGATGCTGTTAAGCAAATTATGATTAAAGAAAAGTGGTTTTTTGACAAGCAACATTCTACCATGCAGGTGCGAATACTTGGTATTTGCCCTATTATTGTCAGAAACAAAGAGGTTAATGGTCAGATTACTGATGAAATAGAGAAAAAGTTGACTTTTTGGATATATTATCCAGAAATAAGGAACCTTTTTGCCAGTTATGAGATTTACAATCGTTTTAATGACGCACAGCATATTTCATTTGACGATTTGTTTTTACAACGGAGATTTTCAAGTTATATATTTAGAGAATCGAACGTATATAACAACCGAAGTATTGGTGAGTATACCAGTGGTATAGAAACGTTGTACGAGTCAGAACGCATTAAAGAATCATTGTTTAATTACGAACACGATCTTTGGGAATATTAAAAAGTTAAATTTATTCATTATGGCTTTGGTATTAAATATCAAAGCCATTTTTTATTTAACATATGCTTAGTATAGAAAAGAAAATATTAACGGTTGGTGCATTATTGCCAGAATTGGCACGATTACGTTTTCAAGATAAGAAGATTGTTTTTACTAATGGATGTTTTGATATCCTTCACCGAGGGCATGTAGATTATTTATCAAGGGCGGCAGAATTGGGAGATGTGTTTATTGTTGGGTTGAATAGTGATGCCTCTGTATCAAGGTTAAAGGGTTCAACACGTCCTATACAAGATCAATATTCACGTTCAATAATATTAGCCGCTTTACAATGCGTTAGTTATGTGATATTGTTTGATGAAGATACGCCTTACAATCTGATTAAGGCTGTACAGCCTGATATACTTGTCAAAGGAGGGGATTATACTGAAATTAGTAAAATTGTTGGGTTTGATATTGTTACTCAACGAGGTGGGAAAGTAATGACCATTCCTTTTGTCGAAGGGTTTTCGACTACAGGTATCTTAGAAAAGATAAGCAAATTGTAATTGTGACCAATAGGTTATAAATCCACACGAAAAGCCGCGAAAAATTGAAAATATTTTAGCATCTTTGTGCCAAAATACATTTATTTGTAAATATCTGTTAATCAATAATTTAAAAAAATGGAAAAATCAGTTGCAATTTTATGTGCGGGAGGGCCAGCTCCAGGTATTAATACCGTAATTGGTTCTGTAACTAAAGTATTCTTAAAAAATGGTTACAAAGTTATTGGTATCCACGAAGGGTACAAAACTTTGTTTAAAGGCGAACCTAATGTTGAGTTTTTAGATTTTCAATTTGCAGACAACGTATATAGCCGTGGAGGTTCAGCATTGCGCATGAGCCGCTACAAACCAAAAGACGAAGAATTTAAGCCTGATTTTTTTGAAAGATTCAATGTAAAACTTTTGGTAACTATTGGTGGTGATGATACTGCTTCTACTGCTGCCAGGTTGACAAAATATCTTCAATCAAAGAACCTTGATGTAAAAAACATCCACGTTCCAAAAACCATTGACAATGACCTTCCATTGCCAGAAGGAATCCCTACTTTCGGATATCATTCAGCAAAAGAAGAAGGCGTTCGTTTAGCTACAACTATTTATGAAGATGGCCGCACCAGTGGTACATGGTTTGTTGTTGCAGCTATGGGCCGTGAAGCAGGCCACCTTGCTTTTGGTATTGGGACAGCTGTGCATTATCCAATGATTATTATCCCGGAAATGTTCAACAAAACCCATGTAACTTTTGAAAAGATTACTAATTTGATTATTTCTTCAATTTTGAAAAGAAATATCATGGGTATTGATTATGGTTGTGCTATTGTAAGCGAAGGTGTTTTTCACTTTATGAGTGATGAAGAAATTATTGCCTCTGGCATCCAGTTTACTTATGATGACCATGGTCACCCTGAACTTGGAAACGTAAGTAAATCACACATTTTCAATTATTTGCTTCAAAACAAATTGAAAGCATTGGGCCTTAAGGTAAAGAGCCGTCCTAACGAAATGGGATACGAACTTCGCTGCTGCCGTCCGATAGCATTTGACCTTGCTTATGCTACACAACTTGGGTTAGGCGTTTACAAACTGTTCAGCGAAGGAAAGAGTGGTTGCATGGTTACTGTTGACCATGTGAACAACATCACACCTCTTTATTTGAAAGATGTTTCAGATGAAAAAGGAAAAGTTATCCCTCGTTTGGTAAATATTGATTCATCAAGGGTACAAATGGTTTTTGAAAGCAACCTGCATTATATTGCCCCTGAAGATTACGAAGCTGCTAAAAAGTTTGTTAAGAACCCAGAAGAATTTGACTTCAAGAAAATTCTTAACTGGTAATAACACTTTTATAGAATACAAATTCAAAGGCCTTCATCAATGGAGGCCTTTTTATTTTCTGGACAAACTATTCACTTATAGATTCCTTATTTATCTTGTTGGAGGATTGAGATAAGAAAGTTATATTTGTTGAACAAAATTTGATAAAAATGATACTACTTGATGCTACCACAGTTGCTGTGACAAAATCAGAATCTATGATTGATATCATGCTGAAAGGAGGATGGATTCTTGTCCCTATCTTTCTAATGTCCATTTTTGCTGTTTATTATATGGTAGAAAGATACACTGTGTTTCAACACGCCCTTAAAGTTGATAAAAATATTGTAGATGATATATGTGGGCATATAAAACATGGTAATTTAGCTAAGGCACATGAATTAGCTAGTGGGTATAACCATCCAATTGGGCGGGTAATCGTTGCTGGTTTAAGCAATCCGGCAAGGAAAATTGAAGATATAGAACAAATTATGGCTGAAGAGACAAAAAATGAAATATTTATTTTAGAAAAAAATTTAGGTTATTTAGGTTCAATAGCTACCATAGCCCCAATGTTTGGTTTTTTGGGGACGATTTTCGGCGTGATAAAAATTTTTTACAACATATCATTGGCTGATAATATTAGTATAGGGCTTATAGCAGGAGGGTTGTACCAAAAAATGGTAAGCTCTGCTGCAGGTTTGACAGTTGGGATATTTACTTATGCCGGTTATTATTACTTGAACAACAGGGTAGATGTATTTGTAAACCGTATGGAAAGAAACCTGTCACCAGTTGTCAATGCCATCAGGGATAGCAGGTTAAGTTAAAAAATCAAGGCGATGAAGATAGAAAGAAGAAAAAGCAGGACATCCGAAGTATATACCGCTTCGTTGAACGACATCATGTTCTTCCTGTTGTTGTTCTTTTTGATTATTTCGACCATGGTAAACCCTTCGGTCATCAAGTTATTGTTGCCCAAAGCTTCTAATTCAGAGCAGACTGTTTCAAAACAAACCATCAACCTGGCTGTAACCAAGGATTTGAAGTATTACCTTAACGATGAAGAAGTCCCTTTTGATAAATTAGAAATAAAACTTAAAATATTGATGAACAGGGCAAAAGAGACTACTGTTGTTTTGAGGGCTGATAATACCATTACCCTTCAACCCGTTGTTGATATTATCGATTTAGGAAACAAACTAAAGATAAAAGTCATTTTGGCTACCCGAAAAGACTGATGCCAGAAAGCAATAAACAGCAAGGAAAAAAGAAAATATTTTTTCAAGAAGTCCGTTATTTCTAATATTTAGCAAAACAAAACATGAAGGCCATCAAATTATTAATAATTGCCGGGCTATTGCTATCGGTTAACCTTTATTCTCAGAAAATAAAGAGTTTTAAAGTTGAAGCATTCAATCAACTTGAAGTATATGGTAAATTTGACATTGAACTAAAAAAATCGTCAGAGTTTTCAGTCAAACTGTATAGTGACAACATTGATTTATCAAAAGTTGATGTGGTTGTGGAAAACAAAAAGATGAAAATCAGTGCCCTTTCCGGGTTGTTCAAGAAAAACAGTAAAGTTTCCGTGACCATTGAATACGATTCGCTTAACTCTTTATTGGTTACTAATGGGGCTGAAATATATAGTTCAAAGCCCGTGCAAGTAAATAACTTAAAACTTGTTGCAGGCAATGGCTCAACCGTGAACCTGAAATTTGAAACAGAATCTTTTACCGCTTATGCAGATAAAGGGGCTACTATTAATGCGGAAGGCAAAAGCAAATTTTTGGATATAGAAGTGGCGTCGGGCGGCATTATGAATGGTTTTGAGTTTATTTGTGATAGTGCCGATGTCAGGTGTAATGCTGGAGGAATGGTAAAAATAAACGCAAAACGATATTTGAAAGCTGCAGCCTCGACTGGCGGAGAGATTATATACCGTGGCAAGCCGGTACTAAACCAGAGGACAACCTTGGGAGGCAAAATAGAACAGATGAAGGAATAGTATTTCTTCTTTCTTCCCTTTTTTTCTTGATAAAAAAGGGAACTAAAAAATCAAGATGATTGAACGCTATACGGTTTTTCATTGATTGGCCTTCTCGTTGCAGGAACGCTCTCGCCTCTGGCGAGAGCACGTTCTAAAGAAGGCTTGATAAATAATATATTCAGGAACACCAGGCATGTCAATAATTGCAATAAATATTTCTTTTAAGAGTACAAAGTGCTTAAAGAAAGTAGTGTCCCAGCGCTTCAGCAATAGATAAATCTGTTTGGCTGGTAATTTTTATATTTTCTTTATTTCCTTCTACCAAAAATATTTCTTTCCCTAATTTTTCAACTACGGAAGCATCATCAGTAAATTCAGGGACATACTCTGTATTGTAGGCATTTTTAAGCAGAAGGACATCGAAAACTTGAGGGGTTTGCACCTGCATAAAATTTTCCCTGTTAACAGGGACACTCCCATTTTCAGTCATTTGCCTGATAGAATCAACAACAGGGATAACCGGAACAGCATTTCCCTTAATTTTTGCGGTTTGAAAACATCGCTCAATCACAGCAGTACTTACCAGGGGCCTTACAGCATCATGAACTGCAACCAGCCCGGCTTCTTTGATTTGATTTAGGCCATTTTTGACAGAATGAAAACGGGTTTGTCCTCCTTCGACAAAGATATGGGGCACTGTAAAGTTGTATTGTTTGCAAAGTGACTGCCACAACTGAATATAGTCGGGGGGCAAGGTAATAATGATTTGCATGGAAGGGTCGTAAGCTAAAAAAGCCTCAATGGTGCGCATTAAGATAGGTTTTCCGTGCAAAAGAAGGAACTGCTTAGGTATTGCAGAGCCAAATCTTTGGCCTGTTCCTCCGGCAACAATGATAACAAAAAGCTTCATCCGTAAATAATTTTTAAATAAGGTTAGATAGTTTGTTCCGCAAAAGCGTGAGAAATCGTTTTGACAAATTGGGCTTTATCCTTGTTTGTGTTTAACGAATCATGCTCGTTTCATTTGTTTTTTTAGCAATGATATTTAAAATCTCTAAAAATAATTACTTTTACAAAGGGTAAATAAAGATTTATACAAATTATGGCGTTAATTAGCCACAAAAATAATTTGTTGTAAGTTGTATTCATTATTTTTCTTAATTCATCCTGTCAGTAAAGGTTAATTTTGTTGGGATAAAATAAGTTTTATCTTTGCAAATTTTAATTTACTGATATTCAATTGTTTAAATTTTGACAATTGTCATTTAACGGATGGAAACCCATGTTGGCTATTTTATTACTATCGTGTATGCGTTTGCAAGAACATGGGTGTTTCGTGTTATAAATTTTGCAAAATCCAACTCTCTCCAAAAAATATTTTAGCATGTTTGTTATGCGGAAATATTTTTTAACTTTGCAGCCAGAAGAAGTGTGTAAAAAAATTGGACAAGCAAATTAAAAATAAATTGACAATCAGCAAGTTAAATAATATATTAGGAAATACCCCTCATAGCAGGGGTATTTTTTTGCAATTTTGAATAAAACTAACAGGCATGGATAAAACAATAAAAAAAGTAGTTCTTCTTGGTTCAGGAGCGTTAAAAATTGGTGAAGCTGGCGAATTTGACTATTCTGGCTCACAGGCGTTGAAAGCCCTTAAAGAAGAAGGAGTTTATACAGTATTAATAAACCCTAATATTGCAACCGTTCAAACTTCAGAAGGCATAGCTGATAAGATTTACTTCTTGCCTGTAACCCCTTATTTTGTTGAGAAAGTTATTGCCAAAGAGAAACCAGATGGCATACTGCTTTCATTTGGGGGCCAGACAGCGCTAAATTGTGGTACAGAGCTATATAAAACGGGGGTTCTGGAAAAATACAATGTGCGAGTACTTGGTACACCTGTTACAGCCATCATGAACACTGAGGATCGCGAGCTTTTTGTGAATATTCTGAATGAAATAGATGTAAAGACTTGTCGTAGCGAAGCAGTTACTACTGTGGACGATGCTATAAAAGCAGCCGAAAGGCTTGGTTTTCCGGTTATCATACGAGCAGCATATACTTTAGGAGGCCAGGGGTCCGGTTTTGCTTCAAATGTTGAAGAGCTTCGCAGGATGGCCGAGAAAGCTTTTTCGTATGCGCCTCAAATACTTGTAGAAGAGTCACTTAAAGGTTGGAAGGAAGTTGAATACGAGGTTGTACGAGATAAGTATGACAATTGTATTACTGTTTGTAACATGGAAAACTTTGATCCGCTGGGTATCCATACTGGTGAGAGTATTGTAGTGGCTCCATCACAGACGCTTAGTAATAGTGAATATCACAAACTCCGTGAAATAGGTATCCGTACTATTCGCCACATTGGTATTGTTGGCGAATGTAACATACAGTATGCATTAGATCCATATTCGGAAGATTATCGCGTAATAGAGGTAAATGCGCGTCTTTCACGTTCATCAGCCTTGGCATCAAAAGCTACCGGTTACCCGTTGGCATTTGTGGCAGCTAAGCTTGCTTTGGGTTATGGGCTTCATGAGTTGAAAAACTCTGTAACAAAGACCACTTCTGCATTTTTTGAACCAGCGTTAGATTATATAGTTTGTAAAATTCCTCGTTGGGACTTGAACAAGTTCATTGGCGTATCTAAGCAAATTGGTTCTTCAATGAAATCGGTAGGAGAAGTAATGGCTATCGGTCGCTCTTTTGAAGAAGTTATCCAAAAGGGTTTGCGTATGATAGGCCAGGGGATGCACGGTTTTGTTGGCAACCGTGAGATTGAGATTGCCGATATTGACAAAGAACTTACCGAGCCAACAGACATGCGTATTTTTGTTATCGAAAAAGCCTTTGAAAATGGCTATTCTGTTGACAAAATCCATGACCTGACCAAAATTGACAAGTGGTTTCTTTATAAGTTGAAAAATATTTTTGACCATAAAGAGGCACTCGAGAAGTTTGATAGTATTGAGAAAGTTCCGGATATTATGGTTCTTGAAGCCAAGAAGCTTGGGTTCTCTGATTTTCAGATTGCCCGAAGCGTTTCGAAGGACGAAAATGCTAAGATGGAGCAGGCTATGCTGGATGTTCGCAAGAACCGTATCAAACGTAACATATTGCCTTATGTAAAGCAGATAGACACTCTTGCTGCAGAATATCCGGCACAAACTAACTATCTGTACCTCACTTACCATGCTAATGAGCATGACATCCCATTTTTCTCTGATAAAAAATCTGTTGTAGTTCTTGGTTCGGGCGCTTATCGTATTGGGAGCTCAGTAGAATTTGACTGGTGCTCGGTAAACGCTGTGCTTACTGCACATAAGTTGAACTACCGCTCAGTAATGATTAATTACAATCCTGAAACAGTAAGTACAGACTACGATATGTGCGACAGGTTGTTTTTTGACGAGCTTTCGTTTGAGCGTGTGATGGACATCATTGAATTGGAAAACCCTAAAGGTGTCATTCTCTCGATGGGAGGCCAGATACCTAATAACCTGGCTATGCGCTTGTACCATCAGAACGTTCCGGTGCTTGGTACATCTCCAATAAGTATTGACAGGGCCGAAAACCGTCACAAATTTTCGTCGATGCTTGATAAGCTTGGTATTGACCAACCTCGTTGGAAAGAGCTGACCAGCATGGATGAAATTGACGATTTTATTGATAAAGTTGGCTTCCCTGTATTGATTCGACCCTCATACGTACTTTCGGGCGCTGCTATGAATGTTTGTTCGAACCGTGAAGAGTTGGAACACTTTTTGAAGCTTGCTGCAAAAGTTTCAAAACAATACCCTGTTGTAGTGTCTGAATTTATTGAGAATGCTAAAGAAATAGAGATTGATGCCGTGGCCAAGGATGGCGAAATTATGGCTTACGCTATTTCTGAGCATATAGAATTTGCCGGGGTTCACTCAGGCGATGCCACACTGGTATTCCCTGCTCAAAAGATATACTTCGAAACATCAAGAAGAATCAAGAAAATCAGCCGTGAGATTGCAAAAGAGCTTAATATTTCAGGCCCTTTCAACATGCAATTCCTCGCTAAAGACAATGATATCAAGGTTATTGAATGTAACCTGCGTGCTTCACGAAGCTTCCCATTCGTTTCAAAGGTGTTGAAAGCTAACTTTATCGAATTAGCTACCAAAATCATGTTGGGTGCTGAGGTAAGCAAGCTTGATAAGTCATACTTTGAGCTGGATTATATAGGTATCAAAGCCAGCCAGTTTTCCTTCTCACGTTTGGCCAAAGCTGACCCTGTGCTTGGGGTTGACATGGCCTCGACTGGTGAAGTTGGCTGTATTGGTGAAGATTATTACGAGGCTCTTCTGAAAGCGATGTTATCTGTTGGATACAGAATGCCTAAGAAAAATATTATGCTTTCTACCGGCGAAATGCGTTCGAAGGTTGAATTGCTCTCTGGTGTAAAAATGCTGGCCGAAAGAGGGTACAATATTTTTGCAACCAAAGGTACTGCTGCTTTCTTGGAACAAAACGGCATTAAAGTTACTACTGTTGCCTGGCCGGATGAAGATGCTAAGGACAACGTGATGGAATATATCCGGGGTAAGAAATTTGACATGGTCATCAACATTCCTAAAAACCTGTCAAAAACTGAGCTAAACAACGACTACGAAATCCGTCGTGGTGCTATAGACTTCAATATTCCATTGATTACCAATGCCCGTTTGGCAAGCGCTTTCATTCATGCCATTTGCAAAAAGAGTATCGACGATATTAAGATTACCAGTTGGGACGAGTATAAAAGCTAACATTTAGCTTTTAAGATATAATTAACGAACTCTTGAAATCCTTTGTCTGTTTGCTTTTGATAAGCATAAGACGAAGGATTTTTTGCTTTTAAAAATAAAACAGCACAGGATTTGTAATAACTGCATGTCTAATGATTGTAGTTTTGCAGACCGAAAACAATAATTGATACATATAATGAGAAAAACTTTTGCATTAATTGCCATTCTGACTTTGGCTGGACAGACTTTTGCTGTGGAAAATAAAGCCGCGATGGGGACAATCTCGGGCAAAATAGTTGATGGGAACGATAATACCCCGCTTGAATTTACCAATGTTGCTATTTATAGGCAAAGTGACTCAAGCTTTGTTCAGGCAGCCAGTTCATCAGCTGATGGAATTTTCAAAGCAGAAAATATCCCTGGTGGAGTTTATAAAGCCAAAGTAATATTTGTTGGTTATAAAACTTCTGTAATTGATTCTATCCGGGTCACTCCATTTAAAAATACTTTTGTTGGCGAAATAAAATTGTTTGCCAATACAAAAAATATTGGAGAAGTTGTAGTTAAAGGAGAGCGAAGTATCATTGAAAGCAAAATTGACCGAAAGGTTTTTTATGTGGACAAAAATATAGCAGCCCAAAGTGGCAATGCTACTGATGTTTTGCAACAAGTACCGTCAGTACAGGTTGATGCTGAAGGTACAGTGTCGTTGCGTGGTTCAGAAAACGTAAACATCATGGTTAACGGGCGGCCGGTTATGATGGATAAAACCACATTTTTGCAACAAATGCCAGCTAACACCATTGAGAAGATAGAAGTAATAACCAATCCTTCGGCTAAGTTTGACCCGGAAGGAACCGGGGGCATCATCAACATTGTTTTAAAGCAAGGGGCCGGAACAGGGACTTCGGTTGTTATTTCGGCCAATGCCAGTACCAATGACAAGTACAATTTTTCGGCCAATGTAGGCGTTAACCCAGGCAAATACAACATTTATGCATCTTATGGCCTTCGAGACGATACGCGTAAAATAAACGGCAGGCAGTTTACAACCTACTTGCACGACAATTCTACTCATCAAAGTATTAGCGAAGAAAAACGGACCAACCTCTCACACATGGGCAAGCTGGGGATGGACTACAACTTTACCCGGACACTGACGGCAGGTGTAAGTGGAAGTTATTCGTCAGGCGACAGAAATGGCGACGAACGGAACAATTATACTGAAACTGACACTATTGTCACCTTGTGGTACAGGTCTTCGGATGAAGAAGAAACCAACACTCGCATTGAGGCAAATTCATATATTACCCAAAAATTCGATAACAATGGTCATGAGGCTAAGCTCGATTATACCTTTAACAAGGAAAATGAAACAGAAAGAAACAACTATAAAGACCGGTATTCGCTCTCTGAAGCATTTATCTCTGATGAATTGCAGGATAATACCTCAAATTACAGACGGCATACCATCCAGGCTGATTACACTTTGCCACTAGACAATGGTTTGAAAATTGAGTTAGGCACAAAAGAAATATTTTACATGTCTGAAACAGATCAAAAAACTTTTTACGACTCAACCGGGACAAATGCCCTAATTGCAGACCCTTCACGTACCAGTTTATTTCATTACAATGAAGATATTTATGCCTTGTATGGTACGCTGTCATATAATTATGGGAATTTTGGCGTTATTGGGGGCTTTAGGACGGAATATTTCAAAAGCACCTTTCATTTTGACGAAAATGACACTTATAGCAATCCTTACTGGTCATATTATCCTTCAATTCATACCACTTATAAAATCACAGAAAAACATGAGGTTTCGCTCAGTTACAGCAAGCGTGTAAACCGTCCGCGAGGTTTCATGATCAACCCATTTCCCGATTATTCTGACCCTTTGCATTTACGAAAAGGTAACCCTAACCTGAAGTCCGAATATATCAATTCTTTAGAAGGAGGATATACATTTAAAATAGAGAAAATTACGGTTCAACCTACTGTATTTTACAGGTTTACAGATAATGCGTTTACGAACCTTGCCATTGTTGATACATTAACTAACGTTACGACTTCGACCTTCGAAAATTCAATGAAAAGATCATCATGGGGTACTGATTTGTCTGTCACTTTGCAACCTTTCAAGTTTTGGAATATTAACATCAGCGCTTCGGCTTATCAGCAGGAGCTGAATGCATCAAACCTCAATAGCTCAACCAAAAGCGACTTTGGATATAGTGGTAAAATCATGTCCAATACCTTTTTGCCTTTAGGCTTTGCCTTTCAGGTCAATGCTTTTTACCGTTCGCCATTTATAACCCCACAAGGCAAGAGCGACCCATTCTATTCCATGAACCTCGGGTTGCGTAAAGATTTTTTCAAAGGTAAACTTACCGGGAATATTATGTTCAACGACGTTTTTGACAATACACATTTTGGGATGAACATAAAAAATAAGCAACAGGAGGGCGAAGTGTACCGCAAATTTGACTCAAGGACAATTTTTGTTGGACTAACATATAAGTTTGGCAAACAAAGTGTAAATAAGAAAAAACAGAATAACAACCAGAACAACGATGAGCAAAACGGAAATGAAGAAATGATGTATTAAGCATTTTAATTACTGTTGTCCGGTAAAAATATCAGGACTAAAGTCCGTCAGTATGTTGGAGTTTGTCACCCCAGCCTTAAGTTTGGGGTGAGTCAATGTTATGAAGTAATTGGGGGTAAAAAAACAATAAACACATCACCCAAAAACCTTTCAGGCTTAAAAACCTGAAAGGTTTTTTATTTCCGGCTGACATGCATCAGAAAAAGCTCTGCACAGGCTATTGCATCGCTCAGTGCATCATGATGGTTGAGTGAAATGCCGTATCTGCTGCATAGAGCTGCCAGATTGCTTTTGTATATTTTATAGGTACAGTACTTTGTATAATCAGGTACAGGCAAACCGTAAAAAGCTAATGTGTATGCCAACACCGGGAAATCAAACCCGAATCCATTGTGGGCTACAACGGTTTGTCCGGCAATAAACTTTTCTATCTTTGGCCAAACCTTATCAAATGTTGGAGAGTGCATGGTATCTTTGGCACTAATGCCATGAATACCTGTAAACCTGTACCAATAATAATTTCCTGGCGGCTGTACCAGCATATTCAATGTTTCTGATACCTGCCCATCAACCACGCGGACAAGCCCTACTTGGCATATAGAATGCCTGTATCCCTGGGCTGTTTCAAAGTCGATGGCAGTAAAGGTGTTGGTCATACTTTTTTGTTGCCTCAAAGGTAAGGTTTTTGAAAGTATAAAAAAACGCTTTGCATTTGGGAAAAGCACGTTTGTCACTGTTACTATACCTTCCATGTCCCCAAAACCTGGAAGGTATAGTAACAAAACTTAACTATTTTTTACGTTTTAAAAAATAGCAAAATTCCAAAAGCTTATTACTTTTGGTCATAAGTGAAAAAGCTTTTTTATGAATAAACTTAATGCCCTGTTAATTGCTTTGATGCTTCTTTCGGTAAGTTTTTCAAGTGCCCAACAATATAAACCGATAAAGATACTTCCCAATACCTTTTTCAAGGGGGGCGAAAAGCTTACTTTGCAATTACGGTATGGCTTTATTATTGGGGGCAATGTAACACTTGAACTTACCGAATCGAATGATCTGCTGCACGTTAAAGGCACTGCAAAAACAACAGGCTTGGCCGACAAACTCTTCAGTGTAAAGGATGTTTACGAAAGCTACTTTATGAATAGCAATAATCTTCCGGTATTTGCCATTCAAAACGTTAAAGAAGGCAAAAAATACACGTATTACAACGAAGTCAAATTTAACCATGCATTGAAAAAGGTAACTTCTACCAAAAGTGGTGACCACGATGTACCCGAAGGCATAGTCGATATGATGTCTGTTTTTTATATGATACGCCGTTTGGACCTTTCGGAAGCCAAGGAAGGCGACATATACAAGATAAACACTTTTTTTTCAGACAAGCTTTTTCCTTTTGAGCTGCGTTATCGTGGCAAAGAGACTGTTGAAACCCCGCTTGGCAAGATCAGGTGCATCAAATTTGCACCAATAGTCGAACCTGGCCGGGTATTCAAATCTAAAGACGACATGTTTATCTGGTTTACTGATGACGAAAACCGCCTTCCGGTGCTCATTGCTATGGAAATGCTCATTGGCAGTGTCAACTGCGAAATGATAAAGTACGAAAACGTAATGAAAGAGCCTGTTTTTAAGAAATAAGTAACAGCTATTAAAGCAATCCTTTTACTTTTTCCAAATCTTCAGGGGTATCTATGGCTACCGTTTCAAAAGCTGTAGTCTGCACGTAAATGTTGTACCCGTTTTCTATCCAGCGGTTTTGTTCAAGGCTTTCGGCCAGCTCGAGCGAAGAAGGGGCCAATCGGGTTATTTCTTTCAATGTCTCAACCTTATACCCATATATCCCAATATGCTTTAGGAATTTATGCGATGAAACCCAATGCTCTGGCTCAAAATTTCTCATATATGGAATGGTCGATCTGCTAAAATAAAGGGCTTTGTTGTCTTTGTCGCGTACCACCTTTACCACATTGGGGTTAAATAATTCTTCAGCGCTGTCAATAACTTTAGAAAGGGTCGCCAATTGCACGTTCTCATCTTCAAAACAGCTTTTTAACAACCGCAATTGTTCAGGTTTGATAAAAGGTTCATCGCCCTGAATATTGATAACAACGCTTATTTTCTGTGATACTTCGGCTTGTATTTTGCGAATAGCTTCGGCACATCTGTCGGTACCGCTTTTGTGAGTAGTTTGGGTCATAATTGCCTTTCCGCCAAAGCCTTCTACATGGTCGAAAATACGTTGGTCATCGGTGGCAACAAAGACAAATTCAAGGGCTTTTGAGGCTTGCTCATAAACTCTCCGGATCATCGATTTTCCACCAATATCAACTAAAGGTTTACCGGGGAAGCGGGTTGACGCATAACGTGCTGGTATTATTCCGACAGCTATCATAGGTTTTATTTTTTTGTCAAAGCTAAGATAAATAGAATCAAGAACCAAGAGTCGGGGAAAGAAGTAGAATTTTTAATTGTAAATTTGCATATCTAAATTTCACTATGATGAAAATTGTGACCCTCATTGAAAATTTGGTGCAACAAACTAATTATGTTGCAGAGCATGGGTTGTCGTTGTATATCGAAACAGGTGGGCATCGGCTGTTGTTTGATACAGGTCTATCTGGCAAGTTTATAGATAATGCAGTTAAGATGGGCATTGACCTTGCACAGGTAGATGCTGTGGTAATATCGCATGGGCACTACGATCATGCTGGGGGATTGAATGCTTTCTTTGAAATCAATGCAAAAGCAAAGGTGTATGCTCAAAAATCGGCATTTTTGCCTAAATTTAGCAGAGGCTTCAAGTATATCGGCAATGAGACAAACGCTGAAGTACTTGCTAAACGGTTGATTGAGTTAAATGAAGTAACTGAAATAGTCCCGGGTGTTTATCTTTTTCCACAGACCAAGCTCTTTGACAGGACTGACACTAATTTCAAGGATTTTTATTTTCAAGAAGGCGATACAAAGCGGCCTGACGAGTTTGATGATGAACAGTTTCTTGTTCTTAAAAAGAACAGTGAAATCAATATACTGACAGCCTGTTCGCATCGGGGTATCACTAATGTCTGTGCTACGGCTGTAGAATATTTTAAGTTGCCTGTTGGCATGATTCTTGGAGGTTTTCACATAAAAGATTGCCCTGAAAGCCAATATCAATTTATGATTGAGTATTTAAAAAGACTTGCGCCAAAGTATATTGGCGTTTCGCATTGCACAGGGGTCGATAAGTTTGCCCGGATGATGAACGATTGCTCGGCAAAGGTGTTTTATAATCAAACAGGTAACGAGATAAACTTAAAGTAAATGGCTGAAAATACTTTTGATATACGTGCCCGCGAATGGGACAAAAACAGGGTGCATTTTGACCGTTCGGAGGCTATTGCTAAGAGAATAAATGCTGTTATTCCTGATGGCAGAAAAATGAAGGCGCTGGAGTTTGGTGCCGGGACAGGAATCTTAAGTTTTTTACTAAAAGATAAGTTCTCTGAGATAACCCTGATGGACAGTTCGCAGGAGATGATAAATGTATGTACTGAAAAAATTGAAGAATACAACACTCCGCATATCAAAGCCATTAAATACGATTTAGAGCATAGCTTATACCCTGAGACCTTTGATATTATCTACAGCCAAATGGTGTTGCACCACGTAAAGGATTATAAAAAGATACTTTACACGTTTAGCAGCATGTTAAATGACGGCGGTTACATTGCTTTAGCAGATTTATATCCTGAAGACGGCTCATTTCATGGCGAGGGGGTAGAGGTGCATAAAGGTTTTGACCCTGATGAGCTGTCGCAAATGCTCTCAGAGATGGGTTTTAAACCGATACTTGAAGCCAAAGTATTTGAGCTAAAAAGGGACAATGGAATTGTATATCCGGTGTTTTTGTTGGTATCGGTCGCGGGTATGAAACGTTAGAGTTTGCGAGGTACGTTTGTATCCGCAGAGACTAAACCCGACATAGGCGCAAATACCATCCAACCACTTAACCCCTAATGTTTTATGACCCGTTATTAGTGGCTGTGTTTATTTATTCATTATCTGCCGGAGGAGGAGGTGGAGGTGGTGGAGTAAATTTAAAATCAGTCAATTTGCTTTCATTCATCCCTTTTTCCACATAATTATCAGGAAATTCAGGAATATCCGGAAATAATTTGTCTTCATCAATCATGGCTTTAAATTTTAGTTAATACTGATTTCAATATTATAATTATTTTTTAAATAAATCTTCATCTTCTCATTTGCTTTATTCTCATTATATTTACTAACAGAAAAAATCGTATCGTCATTAAAAGTTAGAATTTCACTTGCTTTTTTCTTTAAATCAAAATATTTATCAGATGCATTATCCATTGATATTTTTTTATTTTGTATTTGATACCACAATTTCTCAAAATCAATACATAAAATATCTAGTTTTTGCGAACGCTGATTTAACTCTTTTACATATTAAAAAAAAGGAATATAAGGTTTTATAACTGTCAATAATTGAGAAATAACAATAATTGCACTCCAAACGACCTGATACTTATTCCATATAATCCATGAGGCAACGCTTGATGAAGAGGAAAATGCAATAAATATATTTACATTTCTATCCCACTTTTGATATTTATCAACTAAAATACTTGATAAATATGACTTATATTTTAAATCACAAAATAATGCCCAAATTTGCTCTCTCATGTTTTTGTGTTTTTATCATTGCCTCCAACTTACAAAAATTAATGGTTAAAACAAGCCGTTTAGCTGAATATTGATTTTATCCAATACGTAGCTCAGGTGTTCCGGGTTATCCACAAAGTTGTAATTATCAACATCAATAATCAAGACCTTTCCAAGGTTATAATTTTCAATCCAGGCTTCGTAGCGTTCGTTGAGGCGTTGGAGATAGTCGAGACGGATAGAGCTCTCAAAATCGCGGCCACGCTTTTGTATTTGCTGCACAAGTACCGGGATTGAAGCCCGAAGGTATATAAGCAGCTGAGGAGGGGTAATGAGTGCAGACATAATATCGAACAGCGACTTGTAAGTTTCAAAATCGCGTGAAGACATTAATCCCATGGCATAGAGGTTAGGGGCAAAGATATGTGCATCCTCGTATATGGTACGGTCCTGTACTACGGTTTCTTTCTTTTTCTGGAGCGTGATAAGCTGTTCAAAGCGGGTTTTCAGGAAGTAAACCTGCAAGTTGAACGACCAACGTTGCATATCTTCGTAAAAATCTGTCAAATAAGGGTTGTGGTCAATATTTTCATAGTGGGGCTCCCAGTTATAATGTTTTGCAAGCAAACCTGCCAGGGTAGTCTTTCCAGAACCTATATTTCCGCCAATGGCTATATGCATTTTAGGTAATTTAAAAGTTTAACCAAATATACAGCTTTTCTCTTTTTCGGATAAAGAATGTTGATAAAAGAATGACGAATGGCGAATGGCGAATGACGAATTTTATGCCTTCTTTTCTAATGAAGGAAGCAGTTTTAAAATAGATTCAATGTGCTTTCGGTCATTAGAAAGACGGGGGATTTTATTTTGTCCACCGAGCTTATTGTTAATTTCAAACCATTTCATAAACGTACCCGTTGGCAATATGGTCACTTGGGGTATCGTGAGTGTAATGTTGTTGTATCGTTTGGCCTGGTAATCGCTGTTGAGTTTTTGAAGTTCTTCATCCAATATTTGGGCTACAATATGAGGGTTTATATCTTTTTTGTCGCATTCTATAAGCCATTGGTGACATCCATTGCTTTTTTCGCTCATATAAACGGGTGCAGCAGTATAGTCGTTGATACGAATGTTTAGTTTGGCCGATACTTCTGCAATAGCATGGTCGGCATTGTCCACTATTAGCTCTTCGCCAAAGGCATTGATGTAATGTTTTGTTCTACCTGTAATCTTTATTTTGTAAGGGTTTGTTGAGGTAAACATCACGGTGTCCCCGATAATATATCGCCAAAGGCCACCATTGGTAGAAATTACCATGGCATAATTTACGCCGGTTTTGACATCAGCAAGCGCAATGGTGTTTTTTTTCCCCTGGTAATAATTGGTCATCTCTATAAATTCATAATAAATACCATAGTCTGTC
Source organism: Bacteroidota bacterium (assembly GCA_029572965.1). Classification (GTDB taxonomy): domain Bacteria; phylum Bacteroidota; class Bacteroidia; order Bacteroidales; family DTGW01; genus JAKPQD01. The sequence continues at coordinate 29,574 of JAKPQD010000143.1, forward strand.
ATCAGGAGCATAGATGAATCTTGCAAATCGTTTTGAATGGCAAAGAAACCTTCGGAAGCATTGTAAGTTTCCATGTAATGCATGTTTTCAGAAGGGATAATATTTTTATAGCTGTTTTGATAAGGCGAGAAATTTACTCCTCCATGAATAAAAAGCTCGAGGTTAGGCCATACTTCCAAAAGATTTCTTTTTCCGGTTATTTCAAGTACTCGTTTCATCAAAACCATGTTCCATGAGGGGACTCCGGCAAAGGCTGTAATGTTTTCTTTAATAATATGGTTAGACAACTTTTCAAGCTTCTCGTTCCATTCAGACAGCAAGGCTATTTTTTTTGGTGGTGTGCGAAAAATATTGGCCAGTGTTGGTATATTCTGTATCATAATGGCCGATAAATCTCCGGCTTTGATATTGTTGCCCAGGCTGTCAATTTTGTGGCTTCCTCCCAATGTTATTGTTTTTCCGCAAAAAAGTTTTGATTTTTTATTGTTATGCAAATACAATATTATTGAATCTGTTCCACCACGGTAATGGCATTTGTGAAGCGATTCCCATGTAACGGGAATATATTTACTTTTATCGTTAGTAGTTCCTGACGATTTGGCCAGCCAGTCTATTTTGCCTGGCCAAAGGACGTTTTCTTCTTCCTGGCGAATTTTATTTATCCATGGATAAAGCTCTTCGTAATGCTGAACTGGCACTTTGCTGGCAAAAGATTCAGGAGTTTTTATCGCTGAAAAATGAAAAGTTTTTCCAAATTCAGTTTTTTTTGCCCTGTCAATCAGCCCTTTAAAAGTCATTTCCTGAATTTCATTGGCATGTAAAGCACAATATTCGATTTTTTTCAGTCTCGAAAATGTGATGGCTTTGAAGAGTTTTTCAAATATTGGCATAAATCGTTTTTATACAGCTCTTCAAAGATATTTAAAATGGTAAATAAAGCAAATGCACAACTTGTTAAAACTGCTTTTATTCGGTTTTTGCTTCGACACTAACTGTTTTTATGGCTTTTTGAAGAATAGCATCTAAGCTTATGAGGTATTCTAAAGCTTTTTGTTCGCCAACGGCTTTTTTGAATTCGTTGTGTACAAAGTCTTTTATGTCGGTCTGCCAATCGAGGTACGAAAGGGTGGTAATATGTCCTTCCTGGCGCCTTTCAAAGAGCCGGTTGACGATATTTACTTTGGACAGATATGTTAGATAGGCTTTGATGGAGATAAAAAGCTCTTTTGTCAACTGGTTTTCGATGATATGCATCTCTTCCGGGATAATCTCCATGATGCTTTGGTAAAGCGGGCTGAATGAGTTTTCCCAGTTGAGGTAGTTGATATAAAAGTTTACTATTTTGAAAAGTTCGCGGTTTTCGTCCTGGTCAATGGTGCGAAGGAAAATAGCCTGCAACTCGTTTCTAAAGTTTTCTTTTATATAATTGTCGAAAATACGGGTAATTTCAGTGGTGTGTACCTGATATTCGGCGCCAAAGTTATAAAGTGTAAACTTTGGGTTGTCAAAAGGCCTCATGCTGGCAATGATACGTTTCAATACAGCAATTTCGTCCTGTAAAAGCTGGTAAAGCGGGAAAAGTTTCCGTTTTTCGATATTATCCAGCAATTTATCGGAAAAATAGCCATCGAGTATCAATCTATAGAATTCAGCGTTGTTTTGGGTGATACGCTCAATATCACTGCGATAGATTTTCAAAAATTCGTGGATACGACTTTTTATCTGGGCTTTCTTTCCGTTAACAATAATCTGAATATATAACGGGAAGAACTTTTCGCGTTGAAAGGTTTTCTCTTTGGCTCGCAGGTTAAGGTAGTGCTTAACTGTAATTTTCTTTTTTTCCATCGGTTAAAAGTCAAATTTTTCTAAAGCACAATATTACAATTTTTTGCAAATAGTTAGATAAAAACAATTAATTTTTTAATAACGTCTAAAAATCAACATATTGTTTTAAAGTTTTTAAACATCTGAAAATATGCCTAAAACTTTGAAAACCCGATATTTTCACTAAATTTGCACCACAATTTTTAAAAGGTTTACTGAATAACGATTTTGAGATATGACACAGGAAGAATTGTTTAAAAAGCTTATCAGCCACTGTAAAGAATACGGGTTTATTTTCCCTTCCAGCGAAATTTATGACGGTCTTAGTGCGGTTTACGATTATGGACAATATGGTTCAGAACTGAAAAACAACATAAAGAAATATTGGTGGGATTCCATGGTATTGCTCAACGACAACATTGTTGGTATTGATGCTGCCATTTTTATGCACCCGCGTACATGGGAGGCTTCAGGTCATGTTGGGGCATTCAATGACCCGCTGATTGACAATAAAGATTCGAAAAAACGTTATCGTGCCGATGTACTTATTGAAGAACATATAGCTAAGCTTGAAGGCAAAATAGACAAGGAAGTTGAAAAAGCTGCCAAAAAGTTTGGAGAGGCTTTTGATAAAAACCAATTCATTACAACCAATGGCCGTGTCCTTGAAATCCAGAAGGAAATAGATACCGTGCGTGCAAGATTTGTTGCCGCGCTTGAAAAGCCTGACCTTGATGCCATGCGACAAATTATTGTTGATTGCGAAATAGTTTGCCCTATTAGTGGAACCAAGAATTGGACTGATGTTCGTCAGTTCAACCTCATGTTTGATACCAAAATAGGTTCAGTAAGTGATGAAGCTAACGTTATTTATCTTCGTCCTGAGACCGCTCAAGGGATTTTTGTTAACTTCCTGAACGTACAAAAATCAGGCCGTATGAAAGTGCCATTTGGTATAGCCCAGATAGGGAAAGCTTTCCGTAACGAGATTGTTGCCCGTCAGTTTATTTTCCGTATGCGCGAGTTTGAACAAATGGAAATGCAATTCTTTGTTCGTCCTGGTTCAGAGCTCGACTGGTTTGACAAATGGAAAGAAAAACGACTTCGCTGGCACCTGGCTATGGGCATTAACCCTGAGAAATACCGCTTCCACAAACATGATAAATTGGCACACTACGCTAATGCAGCTTATGATATCGAATTCCAGTTCCCATTTGGGTTTAAAGAAGTAGAAGGAATCCATTCACGTACCGATTACGACTTAGGCCGTCATGCCCAGTTTTCAGGAAAGAAAATTACTTATTTTGACCCTGAACTGAATCAAAGTTATGTTCCTTATGTAATAGAAACATCTATAGGTGTTGACCGTATGGTATTGTTGGCATTGGCTAATGGGTATGCTGAAGAAAAGGTGGTTAAAGAAGACGGTACAACTGACGAACGTGTTGTTCTTCGAATTCCACCTGCATTAGCCCCTGTTAAGCTTGCGGTTCTGCCTTTGGTAAAGAAAGATGGTTTGGACGAAAAAGCGCAGCAGATTGTTAAGGCGCTTCGTTTTGAGTTCAACTGCCAGTATGATGAGAAAGACTCTATTGGCCGCCGTTACCGTCGTCAGGATGCTATTGGAACGCCTTATTGTATTACTGTTGACCATCAAACTATGCAGGATGATACCGTGACAATCCGTAACCGTGACACCATGCAGCAGGAACGTATTCCTATTGCCGGGTTACAGAAGTATATGGGAGACAAGGTAAGCATCCGTTCTATGTTAGAAAAAATCTAAATTATAAACGCAAAAGTCCAAAGACGCAAAAAAGATGTTTGAATCTCTTTAGCGTCTTTGCTTTTTAAAAACACAGGCAATGAAAAACCTAAAAGCAGCTTATCCGCATTTAATAGCAATTGCTATTTTTGTTTTATTAGCAAGCATTTATTTTGCCCCACATTTCAAAGGGTATGGGCTGAGCCAGCATGATATGCAAACTGCGGCCGGGATGGCAAAAGAAACAGTTGACTTCAACAAAATTGAAAACGCTGAATCATTTTGGACCAACTCTGCATTCAGCGGAATGCCTACTTATCAGACTGCCATGAACAACAAATCAAATATCCCGCAGCTGATAGAAAGCAATATTTTTGTCCGGTTTTTCGATTACTCTATAGGTTTTATCATCATTGCCATGATAAGCTTTTATGTGCTGATGTTGTGTTTTGGGGCAAGTCCCTGGATTAGCATCATTGGGGCCATTGCTTATGGTTTTGCTTCCATTAACATTCTATATCTTGGTGCAGGACACGTGACTAAAGTACATGCTATTGCGCTGATGCCTGGTATTATTGCAGGACTGGTATATGCATATCGTAAAAACCTTTATATTGGGGCTGCATTGGTGGCATTGTTTGTTTGCCTTCATGTGTCGGCCAATCACATTCAGGAAACGTATTACTTGCTTTTCTTGATATTTACAATTATAGCTTTTGAATTTTACAGGTTTTATAAAGAAAAGCTGCTTGTTTCGTTTATAAAGATAACGGGGATAGTGGCTATAGCGGCAATAATAGGTTTGCTACCTGCCATTATCGGGGTATTGTTGCCTTATGAGCATGGCAAATATACTACGCGTGGCAAATCAGAGTTGACTATCAACGCTTCAAAATTTGAAGATAAAACCAATGGTCTGGACAATGGCTATATCAAACAATACAGCCTTGGTTATGGCGAAGTTTGGTCTGTTGCCGTGCCTAATATTAAAGGTGGTGCTTCGGGGTACATTGGTAACGATGAAAAGAACCTTGACAAGGTTTCTCCTGAGTTTAAAAACTATGTGGCCAGTTTTTCAAGTTATTGGGGCGAGCAATTATTTTCAGGAGGGGCATTTTACTTTGGTGCCATTATATTCTTATTGTTTGTATTAGGTGTAGTCTTTATTAAAGACAAACTCAAATGGGCATTCTTTTCTATATCTATGCTTGCTGTTGTGCTTTCATGGAAATTCGGATTTATTACTGATTTGTTTATCAACAACTTCCCGTTGTTCAATAAATTTAGGGATACCAAGATGATGCTGGTCATTGCCCAGCTTTCATTCCCATTTCTGGGAATGTTGTTCCTCAATGAGCTTTTTAGCAATAAATTAGATAAGAAAAAGCTTAATTATGCTTTGATTGGGACTATTGGCGTGTTTGTAATTTTCTATATCATGCCAACCGTATGGTTTAGCTTTTTTAACAGTCAGGAAAAGAATTATTTTGACCAACAAATGGCTGCTTATGGCAACAATCCTTCTGCATTGCAGCAATTGGAGCAGTTCAGGATTGAAATCCAGAATGTGCGTGTAGATATTTTCAAAGCCGATGTACTTCGCTCAATATTGTTTATGCTTGTTGCCGGGCTGTTTATTTACTTGTTCAATGCCGGGAAGTTAGCTAAGAAATACTTGCTTATTGTTCTTGGAGTATTGATTTTATTTGACATTTGGTCGGTTGACAAACGCTATCTCAATAATAAAAAGGAAAACGGTGAGTACAGAAGTTGGGTTACCAATGAGTCAAAAGCAAAGCCATATCCTGCAAGTGAAGCAGATAAAGCCATTTTGCAAATGGAGTTAAGGCAAAACCCTGCTTTATCTGAAAAGATTGGGCCTGCTATAGAAAAATTGAGTACTGGCAACGACAATGTTTTTAATCATGATGAACTGGCATTGTTTGCTTTACGAGCCGAAACCAATTATCGTGTTTTTACTTTGCAAGACCCTTTCTCGAATGCATCGGTTTCGTATTACCACAAATCCATTGGGGGGTACCATGGGGCAAAGCTGAAACGCTACCAGGATTTGATTGATTTCAGGCTTAGCAAAGAGTATGAGGCTATTGTTAATGCATTCAACACCAAATCGGATACTGCTATTTTTAAAGTGATAAACTCTGGCATTCCAACGTTGAGCATGCTTAACACAAAATACATCATTTACAATCCTGGTGCAGCGCCAATTGTAAACCCCAATGCTTTGGGAAATGTTTGGTTTGTTAGGAATGTAAAAGTGGTTGCAAATCCTGATGCAGAAATATTGGCTTTAGATAGCATTAATCCGGCACAAACAGCTGTAGTTGACAAGCGCTTTGAAAACTTTATTAATACAGATATTAAAGAAGATTCAACGGCTAAGATTGCCCTTGTTTCTTATAAAGCAAATGCATTGGTTTATGAAAGCAACACTAACACTAATCAAATAGCCATATTCTCTGAAATTTATTACAAAGATGGCTGGAATGCTTATATTGATGGTAATCCAGCGGATTATTTCAGGGCAAACTATGTTTTGCGTGGCATTCAGGTCCCTGCCGGGAAACATAAGATAGAGTTCAGGTTTGAACCAACAATTGTTAGAACAGCCCGAAATATCTCATTAGCAGGTTCTGTGCTTTTATTCTTGTTTATTGGAGGGATGCTTTTCTTCAATTACAAAAAGAAAAAGGAATAGTTCAGAACCTTTTGTTTTTGAAAAGAAACCAAAAGAATTTGACACCAATAACCAGGTGATTAAAGGTGGTTAAGAAAAATCCGTAGTGTTTTATCATGATTCGTAAACGTTCAGATAAACCTCTGCGGATATTTTTTTTGTTTATGCCGCCATCCAGAAACCGCGTCACTACAAGCTTTGAATTATGGATGCTTTTGGCTTTTTTCAGGGCTTTTAACACCCATTCGTAGTCGGCAGCTATCTTGTATTTTAGGTTGTAGCTGTCGGCCAGTTCGCGTTTGACGTATATAGACTGGTGACACACAAGCATACCGTTAATAAATGAACGCCAGGTAAGCTTTTCAGGGGCTTTAAGGCGACGAAGGCCAATCTCTTTTCCTTCGGCATCTACTATCATGGTTTCTCCATAAACTATGTCTGGCAATGGATTTAGGCCTTCAAATATACTTTTAAGTGTATTTTCGTCATATAGCTGGTCTCCGGCATTCAGAAAGCATACATAATAGCCTTTTGCTGCTTTCAATCCTTTATTCATGGCGTCGTACAAACCTTTGTCAGGTTCGCTTTGCCAATAAGTAATAATGTCTTCGTTTTGACGAAGGATTTCTAACGTACTATCTTTTGAATTGCCGTCTATAACGATATATTCAAAGTTTTTCCAGTTTTGTTTCCTTATGCTTTCAATAGTACGTGGCAGAACCTTTTCGCCATTGAATACTACTGTAATAATAGAAACTATAGGGCTTTCATTTAATGTTCTGGCTTCACCTGTTGTCATGTTCGATGTTAAAGTTCTTGAGTTTTCCAATTTTCTATTATAAGTCCTGGTATTCGTCCAAAATGGCTTTCATTGTTGGTTACAAAAGTCATTTCATTTTCAATGGCAACGCCAGCAATTAATAAATCGATGTCATCAACGGATTCCCCGCTAATGCGAAGTTTAGAATAGATTTCAGACGAGATTTTACAGGATTCTTCAATTAAAGCAACTACGAAATTTTCATCAACAAAATCATTGAACATTTCCAATTGCTTATGAGCATTTTTATGAAGTAAACCGCTCATTATTTCGTAATAAGTTATCAGACTTATCTCAATAATATCATATTCAGTCAGATATTTTTTAAAGTTCTTTACTACCAAGGGGTCACCTTTAAAATAGTATGAGAGAATATCGGTATCAATTAATGCCCTATTCATTGACCCTGCGAGAGTTTTTACTCCGATTTAAAATCAAATTTTCAGTAAGTACTTTGAATGCTGATTCGTCAATATTATTCCAACATCCAGCATAGGATAGTATTTTGGATGTCTTTTCTGTATTCTGTTCCAGGTTGTTTAAATATTCATTCAAATCACTTAGCTTATTTGAAGGAATCCTCCAAATCTTACGTAAAATCTGTTGTCTTATTTGAGTTTCGGGTATCATGTTTTTTTCAAATATACAAAATTATCAGGTGGCAATTAATTGAATTATTTGCTTTTTCAACCAACTTTAAATGAGAGATTTATACAAGTTATTATATTTTTCAGCAACTACCTCTTCTGCATAACAGTCAAGCACTTTTTTTCGTGCATTTTCAGACAATTGAGAATGGTCAACTTCATAAATAGCCCATTTTATACCGTTTGCCAAATCGTCAATTGATTTGTATTCGGCCAAATAACCGTTTTGCTTATGTTCAACCATTTCGGGTATTCCTCCTACATTGAAAGCCACAACCGGTGTGCCACAGGCAAAGGATTCCATAATGGTATTGGGTAAATTTTCCTGTAATGATGAGGTAACAAACCAGTGCACCGCGTTGTAAAGCTGGCTCATCATACTTTCCTCATGAATACTGCCAATAACGTTGCATTTGAAAGGTACCTCACGAAGAATCTGCTCATCAGAGCGTCCCAAGATTACAATTTCTAACTGGCCTGACAATTCCGGGTTTGATTGAATTAAAACTTTCAAAGCATCCCTGAAATAGGTAAAACCTTTGAAGTAGTTTTTTACATTGACCGCACCAAAAAGCAAGTACTTTTTATTTTCTTTCAATCCAAATGTTTTCCTGGCTTCTGTTTTGTCTAAAGGTTTAAAAACATTAGTATCAATAGGGTTTGGAATGCTAACTACATTGATGTTGGCAAACAAAGCACTTTCACGGGCTTTACCGGCAAGCCATTGACTGCATGTTACTACAGTGAGGTTTGCCTGGGCAAAAGCTTTCTTTTTCTTTTGCAGAATGCGATAAGAAAGGTCGTGTGATGATGGATATTTCAGAAATGGGCATTCGCCGCAGGATTGCTTAAACCTGTTACACTCGCCACTATGATGACAGCCACCTGTAAATGGCCACATATCGTGAAGCGTCCAAACGACAGGCTTTTTTTGATTAAAAATTTCCTTAATACCTGTTATAGAAATAAATCCTTCGTTGATCCAATGGAAATGAATGATGTCAGCTTGTTTTACTTCTTTTCTTTTATGAATATCTTCTCCTACATTGGCAATAGAAAACAAAAATCGTACAGACTTTGATTTTTCTCTGACAAAGAAAAAAAATCTTTCGTATGCAAAACGATAAAAGTTGATCCACTTTTTAAGCTTTGAATGGGTAGTAGATACCATATTTTCTGTAATAGCCTCATCTCTGACCAACATAATGGCTGTTGTGCCATTGTAGTTAAGGGCTTTGAGGAGCCTTCGGCATGCAATGGCAGCTCCCCCTTTTTTTGATGAAGTATTGATAAGTACAACGAGCATTAGTTTTTATTCATTGGTTTGTATCTGCATCAATCCAAGAATGCTGCTAATTTTAGATGCAATTGGCAACTTGTAATATTCGCTCAGCTTTTGCATTTGCATCAGGTATTGGATGTTTTCTTCCATTTCATTTTTAATCATCGAGCGAAATCCCGGTCTGAGCGAAGCATAGTAGTTCATTTGCTTATAGGTTACATCAAAGAACCGCTCAATGACTGCGTTGCCTTTATCAGTAGCTCCGGCTTCAAGGTAGCAGTTGGCGATATACAACGAGCCCATGTCATCAGGCATTTTTGAAGGAGGGAGCAACTTTTCACATTTGTCAAGCACTGCAATGGCTGAGTCTTTTTTGCCCTCATTGTTTAATGCTTCGGCAGTCATGGCAAATACACTTCTAAACCTGATTATTGATAAGGTTTGTTTATGGAAATGGTCAAGATAAACTTTTGGCGATTGCATATTGCCATAATCGAAGACATTCATCAGCTTGTTGTACATGCTGTCTGCGTTGAGCGAGAGCTCATTTTCACTGGTATTTTTAACAGGCATGAGTTTATAAGCAAAACCATCGCGTTGCAGATAGTTGTTTAACCAACATGTCCCTGAGGCATAATTGGCAAGGAAGTAAATTGGGCGTTTCCACTGGTTTTGTGCAATGATATCCAGCATAATTAGTTGGCTTTTGATAATATAATTTTCGGGGATGGTTATTGTGATTGAACTTGGGGCTTTGTCGATGTATGATTTCTCTATATATCCTCCTTTTGCCAGGTTTTCTTTATTTATTGGCAAAGCAAGTCTTTTGCAGGGAATATATTCTATCTTTTCATCATAGCCTTTGATAGTCTTTGTTCTGGGGTCGTCACTGGCTACAAACTTTATAGCATCGCTAATACTAATGCTGTCTTTAATGTAATCCAGTACATAAACCCTGTCCAGCGTTCCTTCCATGTATTGTTTATGATTTAGGCTTATTGGAAGAGGATCGGATAAATAAGCCTTTTTCTTCATTTGGTCTATATAACTATCGCCGTTGAGAAGCATTGTATTCACAACTTTTACATCGGTACGTATGCCTTCAACTTCCTGTAAATACCATAAAGGGAAAGTATCGTTATCGCCATAGGTGAACAATATTGCATTTGGTGCACAAGATTGTAAATAATTGTATGCATAGGCCCTGGCCAGGTATCGGCCACTACGGTTGTGGTCGTCCCAGTTTTGAACTGCCATAAGCACTGGTACACAAAAGATACAAATAATAATGATGGTTATAACTTTTGCCAGATGGTCTTTTTTTGATTTCAAAAAGTTGAAAATACCCATTACACCTAAGCCAATCCAGATGGCAAAAGCATAAAACGAACCTACATAAGCATAGTCGCGTTCGCGCGGCTGAAGGGGAGTTTGGTTAAGATAAACAACAATTGCCAGTCCGGTAAGTATAAACAACGTTACGGTAACTACAAAGTAGCGTCTGCTTTTGTCTAATAAAAAGAAAAGTCCTATAAGCCCTAAAATGAAAGGTAAAAAGAAATAGTTATTTCTGGAAGGGTCTTTTTTAATGATATCTGGAAGGTTGTCTTGTCTTCCGGTCAGATGAGCATCAATAAAAGGGATACCGCTAATCCAATTGCCATTCAGAATACCGTTTCCCTGCTCATCGTTTTGTCTGCCAACAAAATTCCACAGGAAATATCGCATATACATGTGACCAACCTGGTAGCTGAAAAAGAATTTGAGGTTTTCGCTGAAGGTTGGTACAACATACTTTTTGACTTTGCCGTTTTCAGTAACATCTACTAATTTGCCTTTGATGTTGGCCCAATTGTGGTACGATTGAACGTGTTGTGGGTCAGAACTGTACATACGCGGGAAAAGTGTAGTAAACCTGCTATCGTAGGTAATATCATAGTCGTAGCCAATAATCTCATATTTGCCATCCAATGGTACGTATTTTGGCTCGCCATCTTTAACTTCAACAATTGGGGCATTGTAATATTGGCCTTTAAATAGCGGTCTGTCACCATACTGTTCCCTGTCGAGATAACTAAGCAGCGCAAATACGTTGGAAGGATTGCCTTCGTTGATAGGAGGGTCTGCAACAGCCCTAATGGTAATCATTGCGAATGATAGATATCCTATAATTATCATGGTTATTGATAGTATCGCAAGATTAAGCCATCTTTTATGCTTTTTTACTGAATATATGATAAGGTAAACAATAGTTCCCAGTAATAATATAATATAGAAAATAATCCCACTATTGTATGGCAGTCCAATTCCATTGACAAACAACAGCTCAAACTTAGAAGCCAGGATTATAAGGCCTTGAATTAGACCATACATTACGAAGGCAAGGATTATTATGGAAATGATGATTGCTGTCAAAAAGCCTTTCAGTGAATATGGATATTTCTTGAAATAATAAACAAGTACAATAGCCGGGATGGCAAGTAGATTAAGCAAATGCACACCTATAGATAATCCCATGAGGTAAGCAATAAGGATGAGCCATTTGTCAGCTCGTGGTTGGTCAGCGTTTTCCTCCCATTTAAGTACCAACCAAAATATAACTGCTGTAAATAAAGATGACAAGGCATATACTTCGCCTTCAACTGCCGAAAACCAAAAGCTATCAGAGAATGTATAAGCCAAAGCCCCAACAAATCCACTTCCTAAAACAAGTATGCCATGGGTTGTATCAGATTTCATGCTTTTTTCAGCAACACGCCATCCTATGTGGGTAATACTCCAAAATAGAAACAAGATGGTAAAGGCACTGGCCAATGCTGACAGGGAGTTAACCATGGATGCTACTAAAGCTACATTATTCCCGGCAAATAGTGAAAACATCCTGGCCAACATCATAAACAGCGGTGCTCCCGGAGGGTGCCCTACTTCAAGCCTGTATGAAGTGGCAATAAATTCGCCACAGTCCCATAGCGAGGCTGTTGGTTCTTTGGTGATAAGATATACTGTGGCAGCAATGGCAAACACTAACCAGCCAGAAATGTTATTGTACCTTTTAAAGTTTTTCACATGACAAATTTTAGAAATGGATACTATTCTATCATACTTAAGGGCAGGCTAAATTATACTATTTTGCTCAAAATGATAAGGCAATTTCTGCTATAAAGTGTTAACTTTGATAAAAAAAGAGCCATGAATTATAAACTTCATTTCAAACCTATTACTGATGAAGATTATTTCGAGATAAAAGAAATATATGATTATTATATTCACCATTCTACGGCTACTTTTCATATTAATTCATTGAGTATTCAGGAGCTTAAAGAGTTTATCTTTGAAAATCATCATCTTTATCCGGCTTATATGATAAAATGTGATGGCACTACTGCCGGATATTGCTATTTGACATATTTCAAAAAACGTGAGGCTTATGATAGGTCTGCTGAAGTTACTATTTACCTGAAACCTGAGTTTTGCAATAAAGACATTGGGCATAAGGCTTTGGAACATCTTGAAAAGGAGGCGCATAAAAGACATTTGAAAAACCTTGTGGCCCTTATTACCGGGAATAATTATCAAAGTATAAAATTGTTTGAAAAGTCAGGTTACGTGAAAGTGGCACATTTTAAAAACATTGGGGAAAAGATGGGAGAGGTGTTGGATGTTTTGGCCTATCAAAAAGAAATATAATTGCAGCTATTATTATGAAGAAAGATAAAGACCGTGTAAATGTTGTATATTCAACAAATCCAAGCTTTCAGTACGAGTATAATGTGGGGCCTGAAGCAATTACTCTTCCTCCACAGCAGCAAAACCTTAGGGTAAAGAATGACCGTAAACAGCGGGCTGGCAAAACAGTTACTGTTGTTAGTGGTTTTGTTGGTTCAAAAGAAGATTTGGAAGCGCTTGGACGTACTCTAAAATCTAAATGCGCTACAGGCGGGAGCGTTAAAGATGGTGAGATACTTATTCAGGGCGAAAATGCTGATAAAGTTGTGCAGATATTACTACAAGCCGGATATAAAGTTAAGAAAAGCGGTGGTTGATTTAGTAAATCAACTTTCTTGTTTCAACTGTTTTTACAAGTATTTTTACTATTTCATCTACTGTAAATGACATACAGTTGATGGTCAGGTCAGGAGAAGTGTAATCGTTGTTTTTCCCCTGGAAAAAGTCCCTGAATTCTGCACGTTTTTTGTCAATGTCAATACAAGTTTGACGGGCATTTTCTAAAGTAAGGTCGTAACGCTGGCTAATGCGGACAGTTCTCCATTCAAGCGGGGCTACAAGGTTGATATGTAATGAATCTGCTATATCTCGGGTAATAGCAATGCCCCCACGTCCGACAATAATAGCATGGCCATTTTCACCAATTTCTCTAATTACACGGCCTATGGTTGCACGTATTTTTTTATCGCTTTGGTAATATTGGCCAAAAGAACCAAAGAAATCTTCTAAAGCACTTTTTTTCTCATATTCAAAAACATACTTTATTTTGGAAGGATCCATTTGCAGCTCTTTGGCCGATTCTTCCAAAATTTCTTTGCTGTACCATTTCCAAAGGTGTGTATGCCCTTGTTCATCATGCTTTGCAGAAAGCTCGTTGGCCAGTTTTTCAGCAATAAGTTTTGCCGGACAACCGTATTCACGCGAAATAGTAATGACAGGCCCTGGCCCGGTATGTCTTTTCTGTGTCTCTTCGTACCTGTGTTTAAGATAAGAAATCAGATCGCCCTGCATAATTGAGTTTTTTGAAAATTCCTAATGATGGTTAAAGCCTATCTTTGAATTTGAAAACTTCTAAATCAACGTAGTATTTACTCCATTGACTTAGTTTTATTTGGTTTTCAACGTTCAAGATGTATAAAATTATAAATAATTGCCAACTAAAGCAACATTTAAGCTACTTTTATTTTGAATACAATCTTTTTTATATCATCAGGTACAGCTGTATTCATCACTCCCGGTTTGTGGGCATCTCTGGGCCAGAAAATAGCAAAGGTGCCAGGTTTTAAGTTTAGGAAACTGCCGTTGCCACTGAGAAACATGATATCCTTTTCTCCATTGTACGGGTCAATAATATCCATCTCGGGTTGATAGGCAAAACCAATTTTTTCCGATCCCTTTGTTATCATTTGGATATCGGCATATCTGATATGGGCTTCCCATTTTACATCCTGCTCTGGCTTTGATTTGTATTCATTAATCGAAGCAAATACGTTGGCTCCGTCAATTTCGTATTTGCCATTAGCCATTTTGCTGAGGTCATTTTTTTGGATAAAATCTAAAACCTTCTCTATCTCAGGCATTACGTGGCTATATTTTCCTAAATGGTTTAAATTATCAAAAATCATAGTTGTTTTATTTAATAATGATTCGGTTTCCTAAAGTTTCGGCAAAGGCTTTTTTGAGTATATTAAGCTGTTGCATTTGTTCCTGCAAGGCAATAATCCTGTCCACATCTTCTTTTTCCTGGGCTTCGAGAAGTTGTAGTTTTATTTGTTTAATAAAGCTTATTACCTTTTTATTTTTAAATTCAGTAATAACAGATCTGACAAGATCCGGGAGTTTTGATTCTTCTGTTTCGATTACCAAATGAGCACCTCGTGCAAATAGTTTTTTGCTAAGGTTGTATTTTTTCGTAAGCAAATCAGCTACAACTTGGTGTACCTCTTTGTCCTGGTGTCGTAGAAAATATGCAGTGGCATCTTCCGGATTTTTCAGGCAATTAATTTCATATTCCTCAAAAATCTGTCGGTAAATGGGGTGTTGCAGCTCCAACTCATCTTTCCTTATCTCGTCTATGATATAATGGTCAACAGTTACAATGTGCACTTGCTTTTGCTTTCCTTTTATTTCGGTTTGTTCAAATAGTATATGGTTCCCATAGTTAAGTAAAAGCCTTATAATCTCACGTTCGAGGAATTCAAATTCATTAGTTTGATTTAATGGTTTGTCCGTACGTTTCTCTTCAATAACTATCGGAGAAGGCGCTGCTATATTTCCTTCTGTTTTTTTGCGCCGGACACGCATGACTTCTGTGTAAAGCACTGCTTCATCGGTGTGTAAAATGTGTGCACACTCTTTGATATACTCGGAGCGGACAATATTGTTGGGAATAATGGCTATACTGCTTATAATGTCTGCAATAAGCGTGGCCCGTTTGATGGGGTCATTTTTGGCTTCATCCAACAACAGTTTTGTTTTGAAAAGTACAAAGTCGCTTTCGTTTTTTGCAATAAAATCAAGGACTTCGCTGGCCGAGTGCTTTTTTGAAAAAGAGTCGGGGTCTTCGCCGTCGGGGAGCAACAGCACCCTCACGTTCATCCCTTGTTCGAGAATGAGGTCGATACCTCGCAGGGCAGCTTTGATTCCTGCCATGTCTCCATCGTACAACACAGTAAGGTTGTTGGTAAACCTTTTGATTAGCCTGATTTGGTTGATGGTCAGTGACGTTCCGGACGAGGCTACAACATTTTCAATACCTACCTGGTGCATAGAGATAACATCGGTGTAACCCTCTGTCATGAAGCATTTGTCTTGCTGTTCTATGGCTTTTTTGGCCTGGAACAAGCCATACAAAACGTTACTTTTGTGGTATATTTCTGATTCAGGGGAATTGAGATACTTAGCTACGTTTTTATCAGTACGCAGGGTTCGTCCACCAAAGGCTATGACCTGTCCTGAGATGCTGAGAATGGGAAATATCACGCGTCCGGCAAATTTGTCGTAACGGTAATTGTCCTTTTCGGCTACCAGTCCGGCTTTTATAAGATGTTCAAGCTGATAGCCTGCCCTTAGGGCTTCATTGAGCAATGCATCGCGTTGGGTAGGAGAGAAGCCGAGTTGAAACTTTTCAATCATGTCATCGCGGATACCACGCTCCCTGAAGTAAGCTTTTCCTACAGCAATACCTTCCTGATGGTTGTTCAGCGTTTTTCTGAAAAATTTAGCGGCAAAATCGGTTACAACCAACAGTGCTTCGCGTTCGGTCCGCTGTGCGGCTTCTTCAGGGCTAAGTTCCTTTTCTACAATAGGGATATTGTACTTTTTGGCCAGGTAGCGAAGGGCATCATAATAGCTCAGGTTCTCATGTTCCATGATAAAAGTAACCCCGTTGCCGCCTTTGCCACAGCCAAAGCATTTGTAAATACCTTTGCTTGCCGATACAGTAAAAGATGGGGTTTTCTCGTTATGAAACGGGCAATGGCCAAGATAATTAGCGCCTCTGCGTTTGAGTGACACAAAATCGCCCACTACATCAATAATTTGAATGGCATCGTATATTTTATCTATGGTTGCCTGATCTATCATCGGATAAATTTGAAATGGCTAAATTAATGCATTTAAAGGTTTTTGCGGACGTAAAAAATGGGCATAGTGTAAGTATTTGACAATGTGTTTTTAAGCTAATTATTAACAATGGTTAAAATTTTATTAAATACAATAATTTTCGGCAAGACTTTTGAAGAATAATGATTACTTTTCACCACAATTTTAAAGTAAGACATTGTTCTTTAAAGAATTTAAATAGTTTGTTATGGGAGGGAATTTAGTAGTAATAGGAAGTACAAACGTTGATTTAACCATGCGTCTTGACCATTTGCCAAGTAGAGGCGAAACTGTTGGCAATGGCGATTTTTACCAGGCATTTGGCGGAAAAGGGGCTATTCAGGCTATTGCAGCAGCCCGTTGTGGCGGAAAGGTTAAGTTTATTTCCTGTGTGGGCGATGACGATTTTGGGCGCCTTGCTATTGAAAGCCTTAAAATAAATGGGATTAATGTTGACAACGTTTTTGCCGAAAACGGTCTAAATACTGGTACAGCCCTTATTTTTACTGATGTTCAGGGGAACAATTGCGTTGGTGTTTCTCCCGGGGCCAATGAATCATTACTTCCCGAAAAAATTGCAAGTGCAAGTGCGGCTTTTGAAAATGTCGAAATGGTATTGCTCCAATGCGAAGTGCCTTATGATTCTATCAAGTACGTTATTGACGCTTCTACAAAATACAACAAAAAGCTCATTTTGAACCTGGCTCCTGCCCGTAATATTGATGTTTCTTATTTGTCAAAAGCTCATGTGCTTGTGGTTAATGAGCCCGAAGCAGAATTCCTGAGCGGGTTCAAGGTAAATAAAGACTCAGATATAGAGCATGTAGCTGAACTGCTTTTGGCTAAAGGCTCTGAACATATTATCATTACGCTTGGCGCTCGCGGTGCTTATTATGCTACCTCCGGACAAAACTTTTTTGTTGAAAGCTTCTCGGTTGAAGCAAAAGATTCTACCGGTGCAGGCGATATCTTTTGTGGAGCCTTGGCTGTTGCCCTTACCGAGAAAAAGTCTTTTAAAGAAGCGCTAACATTTGCTTCTGCTGCCGCTGCTATAAGCGTTACAAGGTTAGGGGCGTTCCCTTCTGCACCTCGCAGGGCTGAGATTGAAGAGCTCGCAGCCAAGAGGTAAGCCACGAAAATTTTTATAGAATTTTCGTTCGTGATAGTTTTAATTGCATTCAACCTGTAATTTTCTTTTTTCGTCAGAATTTTGCTGTGCTTTTTTCAGTGCTAACTTATGTTTGCATGAGAAAATTAATCATCGTGGAATTAATGACGATAAAGTACTTTTTAGGCATGTCATTGATAATGCTTAATATTTCGTGCAATAAATACCAGGTATCAGACCATTGTGATGGCCGGAAATTTTTTAACCCGGAGAAAGGGCACTCGTTTGGCGACCAAATAAAATGGATGTACGAAATAAAAACCATTGATTGGCCCCGTTGGATAGAAGATATACCGCAGCCTGCTCCTCCTCCTGCTGTGTCAGGGGGCAGGGTAAGGGTGACCTATATTAACCAAGCCACTATGTTGATTCAAGTAGGGGGCATAAACATTCTTACTGACCCGATTTTCTCCCAAAAAGCTGGGCCTGTATCATGGTTAGGCACAAAAAGGGTTAGAAAGCCCGGGATTGACATAGATAGTTTGCCTAAAATAGACGTAATTCTTATCAGTCATAATCATTACGACCATCTTGATGCCAAATCGTTGAAGAAACTGGCATCAAAATATCAGGCTACTGTATTTACCGGGCTTGGAAATAAAAAAATATTGCAGTCATTCGGTTTTAAAAAGGTTATAGAAATGGACTGGTGGGATAAACATGCAATCAATGAAGGTACAGGATTTGTTACCTTTGTTCCTGCCCGTCACTCCTCAGGCCGAGGACTATTTGATAAAGATAAAACACTGTGGGGAGGCTTTGTAATAAGCACTGCAAATGGAGATATTTATTTTGCTGGAGATACAGGGTTTGGAGAATTTGCTAACCAGATACAATCTAGGTTTAAAAAATTTTCATTAGCCATATTGCCTATTGGCAGCTATGAGAAACGTTGGTTTATGAAAAGCCAGCACATGAACCCGGATGACGCGGTGCGCCTGCATTTGATGTTGAATGTAGAACAAAGCATAGGCATGCACTATGCCACTTTTAATGAGCACCCCGAACAAGCTATTGATGCTCATGAGAAGGATTTGAGAGAAGCCCTGCTTATCCATAATGTTGATGCTTCAAAATTTAAGGTTCTTGGTTTTGGTGAAGGGTACGAGATGGATTTATAGAGAGTTCTCCTTGGTTGCTACGCACGATTTGTAAAACAGGTCGTGCGTTTTGCTTTTATACAATATATATCAATGTCGTTTAGTTAAGAACAGACCCTTCGACTCCGTTCAGGGTGACGGTCACCCTGAACGGAGTCGAAGGGTGCTTGGTAATTGAATTGTTGAAAGTATAGCCTTAACTAAACGACATTGCAATATATATAATTTTTATTCCTGCTTCGAAAACTTTCATTCCCCCTTTATTTTTCTGCACTCAGGGTATCTGGTAAGCACTCAGGCATTGGACTTCTATAGTTTTGGCCAAAAATCAAAAAACAATGAGAAAGGTAAAAACTATTTTAACAAAAGCTTTATTATTTGGCTTTTTAATGACAGGCTCCCCTTTAGCTGCACAGCTTTATCAGGCTATCAGGGGGACAATAACAGACGTTGACAGCAAGGCCCCAATAACCGGGGCTGCAATTGTTATTCAGGATGTGGAGCCAGCAATGGCGGCTATTTCTGACAAAGATGGCAATTTTGTTGTGCCTAAAATACCAGTTGGGCGCCATGAGGTGAAGGTTTCGTTCGTAGGTTATGATGCAAAAGTCATTTCTGAGCTTTTGGTTTCAACTGGTAAAGAGCTGGTTTTGAATATAGAACTGAAAGAGTCAACAACCAATATTGAAGAGGTCGTTGTAAAGGCTCAAGGGAAAGATAAACCCGTAAATGCTATGACAACCGTAAGCTCAAGGGCTTTTACTGTGGAAGAAACCCGTCGATATGCTGGAGGATTGGATGATCCAGGTCGGTTGGCCTCTGTTTTTGCAGGTGTTTCGGATGGGAATATCGAGTCTAACGGAATTATTGTCCGTGGCAATTCGCCTACAGGAGCCATATACCGAATTGAGGGAGTGGAGGTGATGAACCCCAACCATTTTGCCGGCGAAGACCTGCTGGGAGGCGGCTTTGTGTCACTGATTAGCAACCAGGTACTCGACAATTCTGATTTTCTTACCGGGGCTTTTCCGGCCGAATATGGCAATGCCTTGTCAGCGGTGTTTGACATGAACTTGCGTAAGGGGAATAATGAAAATTACGAGCATACATTCCAGGCAGGTGTTATGGGGCTTGATTTTGCATCTGAAGGGCCTATAGCTGAAAAAGGGAAAGCCTCATATTTGTTCAACTATAGATATTCTACCTTTGGATTGGTGCAGAATTTCTTACCTCCAGGCGAAGGATTGCCTGTATATCAGGATTTATGCTTCAATATCAATATTCCTGTAAAACAAAGCAGCATTTCAGTATGGGGAATTGGGGGAATTGATGGTTATTCTTTCAAAAAAGAAATTGATGATAAGTACCAGACCGCTATTGGCGGCATAAAAAACAAGCTGGTGTTGAACAATGGCCTATATATCAATACTTCGTTGACCTATAATGTTTTTGTTAAGAAAAACAGGTGGTTTGAAGAATATCAGTCGCAGTACTACCCCAAAAGCAAGATTGATAATATCGAAGGCAGCTATACCTTTTCAACCTTTTTGAACAAAAAGTTCAACAGATGGATTACCAACCGTTCGGGCTTTAGCGTCAAAAACATGTTTTTTGACATCGACAATAAATACTCTGAAAGGGCTCCACAGCCACTTATGCAGATAAACCGTGGTGATGGCGACTGCAATCTTGCCCAGGCTTTTTCGCAGATGAAGATTACCTTAAATGAGCATCTGATGTTAAATACCGGCTTCCACGTGCAGTATTTGTCGTTAAGCAATCAATACTCCTTAGAACCACGTTTTGGGGCAAGGTTTTCAATCAATGGACAACATGCCATTAGCGCTGCTTATGGACTTCACAGCCAGATGGCATTGCTGAACGTTTATTTTATTCAAAAAACAAGCAACACAGGTATTGAAAACCCAAATAAAAAGCTGGGTTTTACTAAGGCCAACCACTTTGTGCTGGCCTACGACTGGAATATAAACAAGAACCTCAGGGTAAAAATTGAGCCATACTACCAGTATTTATTTGATGTTCCGGTTGTTAAAGATAGTTCGTTTTCAATTCTTAACCTTGATTTAGGAAATGATTTTCAGGAAACACTTGTAAACAAAGGCAAAGGCAAAAACTTTGGAATTGATTTCACGCTCGAACGCTTTTTGAACAATGGTTTTTATTATCTGGCTACGGCCTCAGTATTTGAATCAACCTATGCAGGAGGCGATAACATTTGGCGAAATACCAGGTATAACAAGAACTTCATGGCCAATATCCTTGGCGGAAAAGAATGGAGCATTGACAAAAACAACAAAAACAAGGTGTTTGGTATTAACGGAAGGCTTTACTTCAAAGGAGGCGACCGCATTAGCCCTATTAACGATGCATTGTCAGCCCAGGAAGAAAAAGTGATGTATGAAAGCCAACAGGCATTTGAAAAAAAATACCCCGCAACCTATCGTTTTGATGTCAGCCTCAGTTACAGGGTCAACAAGCCCAGATACAGCAGTATATGGTCGTTACAAATTATGAACCTTCTGTATTCTACCATTAATACCTACTATGAATATGACAAGGTAAGCCGTACGGTAAATAAAAAAGAAGAGAAGTTTGTTTTGCCTTCGATAAGCTGGAAAGTAGAGTTTTAAACTAGTTAATCAATGTCAATGATGATGAAAGTTTTAAAAATTATATTAATAATTATCCTTTTGTTTTCTATGAAAGATGTTTTAATAAATGGGCAGGGAAAAGACAACAGCTTTAGCAAACCCTCTAGAATAGGGGTATTTTGGCATTCGTTCTTCTCCCGGGTATTGATGGGGCCATTTTACCAGTCATATTTTAATCAACTTCCTTTGAAAGGAAATGAAAAAGTACTTGATTTTGGTTGTGGATGGGGCGCTGAAGCTCGAATTCTTGCTAAGAAACTTTGCAAAGGTGGTCGGTTAGCTTGTCTTGACATCTCGCCTCAATGGATAGCTGAAACAAAAGAGGTTTTAAAAAAGTACAATAATGTGGACTATTATGTAGGCGATATTGTTGTGCTTAACATCCCGGAGAGTTCATTTGATGCGGTATGTATTCATATTGTCTTGCATGATATAGATGTAAATCTCAGGCCAGACATAGTAAAGGCTATTGCCCGCATAATTAAACCGGGAGGGCACTTGTATATACGCGAACCGCTTATGGCCGAAAGGCAGATTTCTGCCAGTAGTATTGAAAGCCTCATGAATAAAGCCGGGTTACTTGAAAGGTCTGTAAAATTTAAGCGTTCGTTCTGGTATGGCGAGATTGTCGAAATGGTTTTTGAAAAAAAAGGAGAATAGCCGTAAATTGCAGTATTATAATTTGTAAGAAAATGGGCTTGTTTAAAAAATATGCTTTTCTGTTAACTTTATTGTGCGGTTTTGCTGTTCATTTATTTGCAAGTGCAGATTTTATAAGTGAAGGGAAAGTATATTTCACTATTCAAAAAGCAGGTTCGTTAGTTACGGAAGACAACTACTTAAAATGGCCTGTTTTCAAGGATTTTGACTGGGACAATTTGGCAGCAGGCAGCCAATTGGTATTAGCTGTAGATTCAAAGTCTGTATTAGCTGCCGAACCTGCAATATGGATCGATGCTTATCTTCTGGAATATACTATTTACCAGGGAGATTCTGTATTTTTTTCATTAACCGGAAATGATAGACATAGCCAGATTGTACCTGTGGTGAGAAAGCTTTCTGGTTTAGTTTCAAAGCCTGTTTACATTGTTATTCCCAATACTGCAAAGAATATTTTCAACAGGATATATTCTATCAAAATTGGTAATTATGAAGATTTGAAGGCCGAAGCAGAGGCTTATCCAACAAAGTTCTTTGCTCATCAGCTATTTTTGATTGCCATTGTATCTATCATCATATTTTCAGCGATATTGACATTGTTGATTTTTTTTATCCGTTGGCATGACAAAAATTATGCATTGTTATACTATGCAATAGCTGTTACAATGGCTGCTTTAAGCAATATTGACCTTAAAGTCCTTCATTTTATCGTACATTTTCCATTTTGGGCACTTAACTTAATCATTCTTGTTGGTCGTTTTGGCGAAGGAATATTGTTTTTCCTTTTTATCAAATCTGTTTTTGAATTGAAACAACGGCTGATAAATATTGTGTTGTTTATTATCCTTTTATACTCTGGCATTTCAGTAATTGCGTATTATATATGCCCCAATCCTGTTTATTTTTCTTATTTAAGTCACGGGTATGGCCTACTTATTTTGGGCATCTTATTTTTATATATCTATTATATCCGCCAGTCAAATGTTTTTTTGAAGATGCCGTTGAAAAGCCTGCTATTGTTTTTTGTATCTGTTTTTTTAGCTACCATCTTGTTTTCTCTTTTATCGCTGTTTTTTATGTATGGTTCACATCATGAAGTTCCTGTGTATATTGGAGTTTTAGCGTTATCGTTAGCTATGTTGGTTTTGATTATTGGCAACTACCTCAGAAAATTGAAGGAAAACAACGATTATGTTACCGAAGCGGTTAATCAAAAAAATGAATTGCTTAAGCTTCAGAAAGCTAATGCCGATGCTCAATTTGAAACGCTGAAAAGCCAATTGAACCCTCATTTTTTATTCAACAGCCTAAGTACATTGTCTTCATTAGTGGCATCAGCTAACGAGCCGGGCAAAGCAAAGATGTTTATTGAGGAATTTTCTCATATATTTCGTTATATACTTGATATTAGGTCAAAAGATGTTGTTTCCCTTGCCGAAGAGCTTGCCTTTGTTAAGTCATATCTTTATTTGCAGGAGGTACGCTTTGGCTTTGGCTTGAAAGTTAAATATGACATTGATAAAACTTATATAAATTGTGTTGTTCCTCCGCTTGCAGTTCAGATACCTGCTGAGAATGCTTTGAAACATAATGTTGTATCTAAGGAACGGCCTTTATTACTGGAGATATTTACTGAAAACAATTTTTTGGTCATAAAAAACAACTTGCAGAAGAAACAGGTTACCGAAGTTGAATCAACCCGCATGGGTATCGCCAATTTGAAAGAGCGATATTCGCTTTTGTCCGGTCTGGCGCTCGAAATAATTGAAACAAACGAACATTTTATTGTAAAAATACCATTATTGGAAGATGAGTATCATTAAAACGCTTATTGTAGAAGACGAAGAATTGCTTGCTTCAAGCCTCGAACAGACTTTGGCTCAAATAGAACCTTCTGTTCAAGTAGTTGCAAAACTTGAATCTGTTGTATCTACTGTTTCTTGGCTTAAAAAGAATACAGTTGACCTTATTTTTTTGGACATTCAGTTATCAGATGGCTTGAGCTTTGATATTTTTGAGCAAGTCAATGTTGAAACACCAGTAATATTTCTTACTTCATATAACCATTATGCTGTCCGTGCTTTCAAGCTCAATAGTATTGATTACCTGCTCAAGCCTTTAAATACAGAAGAACTGAAAAATGCTTTAAACAAGTATAAGAAACAGGCTTTGAAGAGTTTTGACATTCAAGAGTTTAGTCGGGTTATAGGGGCTTTAAAAGATAAAACTGCTGAATACAAAAAACGCTTTGTTGTTTACGTTGGAGACAAAATCAAATACCTGGATGCCGAGAATATTGCCTATTTCTTTATCATTGAAGGCGAATCGTTCATGCGGGGATTTGATGGTAACACGTATTCGTGCGACTATTCGCTGGATAAGCTGCAACCTGAGCTTGACCCGGCCATATTTTTTCGTGTAAACAGGCAATACATCATCAACATTAAGGCTATTAAGCAAATGTTTACCGTGTCAAAAAGCACCATAAAGCTTGATTTAACGCCTGTTCCTGATGGCGATGTCTTTGTTAGCCTGAGCCGTAATAGTGAATTTAAAAAATGGCTCGACCAATAAATATCAGCTTTTCTTTAGCCATCTTGGTACTGCGTCAATAACCACAATTATTACCGAAATCAGAATTACCAAAGTCAACAAACTGTTTACTATTCCCTGGCCTTGAGTCTGGGAGTTGAATATTTGCGGGATAAACAGGTTTTTAAGATTTAAAATACCAGCTATTATTGTTGTTACACCTACAAACGCCATTGGAACAATAGTAATAACAATATATTTCTTTTTTCCGATATTGATTAAAAACGAAGTTGCAATAACCAATGCCAAAGTGGCCAACAGTTGGTTTGCAGTCCCAAACATGGGCCAAATGGTCGAAACAGAGCCTGTATATATGAAGTAAGCCCAGCAAAACACTACTATACCGCTTGCCAGCAGGTTCGATGGCAGGTGATTTACTCGTGCAAAAGGCTTGTAGAGCTTTCCACCTGTTTCTTGTATGATAAAACGGGCAATACGTGTACCAGCATCAATGGTTGTAAGGATAAATAAGGCTTCGAACATAATGGCAAAGTGGTACCAATACGACATCAGGCTTTTTAAGCCCGGTATTGATGAAAATATCTGCGCCATCCCTACGGCCAATGAAACTGCGCCTCCTGTGCGGCCAGCTATGCTCTCGCCCACAGCAGCAGAGAGTGAAGGTAAGTCGCTTTGTGTAAAGCCCATGGCATGGAGCTGGGGCAAAATAGCTTGCAGCTTTTCGGCCGGGACGTTGATCATAAAATAATCAAGCGGCAATAAGCTTGAAGCTGCAATTAACGCCAATATACTGACAACGCCTTCTGCAAGCATTGACCCTACAGCAATAGGCCTGATATGCTTTTCGTTCATCAGCATTTTAGGGGTAGTACCTGAGCTTACCAATGCATGAAACCCTGAGATAGCCCCACAGGCAATGGTAATAAACAGGTAAGGATATATATTGCCTTTGATAATTGGGCCTCCGCCATGAATAAAATCTGTAAATGCCGGCATTTTTAAGGTTGGCATTACAATGATGATGCCAAGTGCCAGCATAGCTACTACGCCCAACTTCATGATAGAGCTTAAATAGTCACGAGGCGAAAGCAACAACCATACTGGCAATACAGAAGCTATAAAACCATAAATGGCCAATGAAATAGTGAGCTGATGATGCGTGAATGTGAAATATGGTGCTAAGGACGATCCGGGAATATTTCTTCCAAAAACTACAGCGAAAAACAGTAGGATTACTCCAATTAATGTGGCTTCTTTAGTTTTTCCTTTACGGAAAACAAACATCCACCATCCCATTAGAAGGGCAATAGGAATAGTAGCCGCAATGGTAAAAGTACCCCATGAGCTTTCTGAAAGGGCATTGACAACTACCAGCCCCAGACCGGCAAGCGCTATGATAATGATAATCAGGACAGCCAATGATGCTATCGAGCCGCTTAGCTTACTTACTTCTTTTCTGGCAATTTCGGCAAGCGATTCGCCATTATGCCTGACCGAAGCTGTTAATATTACCAAGTCATGAACAGCCCCGGCCAAAACAGCCCCTACTAAAATCCATATAAACCCCGGGAAATAACCAAATTGTACTGCCAATACCGGACCAACCAAAGGCCCTGCACCTGCAATAGCGGCAAAATGGTGTCCAAACAATACCCATTTGCTGGTTGGCACAAAGTTTTGTCCATCGTACCTGCTTTTTGAGGGTACCTGATTGTGTTCATTAATAGTCAAAACTTTTGCTGTAATAAAACCAAAGTAAAAACGGTATGCCAGTGCAAATGCAGCTAACACACCAATAATCAGTAACATGGCATTCATAAATACTGCGTTTTTGTAAAAGAAAAAGCAAACGTATTATTTTTTTCTTTTTGATTGCACTTTATCGTGTGCTATTTAGTAGTTTTATTTTTGTAAAAAAATTGAAAATTATGGAAAGGCTTTTTAACAAAGAAAAATATATACAGCGTCGTAAGCAACTAAAGGAAAAAGTAGGCTTTGGGGTTATCTTTATGCCCGGAAACTTTCATTTATCAATGAACTATC
This sequence comes from Bacteroidota bacterium, assembly GCA_029572965.1. Classification (GTDB taxonomy): domain Bacteria; phylum Bacteroidota; class Bacteroidia; order Bacteroidales; family DTGW01; genus JAKPQD01. The sequence continues at coordinate 56,135 of JAKPQD010000143.1, forward strand.
CGGCCAATCCGTTACGTTTCAGGCAAGATAGCAACTTCCTGTATTTCTTTGGGCTTGATTCGCCCGAGTTAGCCGGGGTTATTGATGTTGACAATGATGAAGAACTGTTGTTTGGCCCCGAATTTTCTGTTGATGACCTGATATGGACCGGACAAGTAGAGATGTTTGACCAGCGGGCTTTTAAAGTTGGTGTTTCAAAGGTTTTTTCATACTCAAAACTTGAAAGATATATTAAAAAAACGGTTGAAGAAAAACGTAAGATTCATTTTTTGCCGCCATATCAGGGAGAAAAGAAGATAGTATTGTCTGAAATGCTTGGTTTTCCGGTTGCAAAATTGAAGGAACAAGCTTCAGATGTTTTGATAAAAGCTGTTGTAGCAATACGTAGTAAAAAAGATGCCGATGAAGTGGATGAAATAGAGTATGCTTTGAATAATATTACGGCTGAAATATATAGACAATGTATGTCTGTTATTAGGCCAGGCATTAAAGAATCCGAGTTTGCTTCTATTGCTGAAGGCTATGCACTCAAACACAATTGTCGTTTGGCTTATCCTGCTATTTGCACTGTTAATGGTCAGTATTTGCATAACGAATCGTATGACAACATTTTAAAAGACGGGCAATTACTATTGATTGATGCCGGAAGCGAAAGCCCAATGCACTATGCATCGGATATAACCCGCACTATTCCTGTAAGTAAGAAGTTTAATACACAACAAAAAGAAATATACCTGTTGGTACTTGACATGCAACAAAAAGCATTGTCATTAATGAAACCGGGTGTGCCATATTCTTTTGTTCACAAAAACGCTTGTGAAGTGCTTGTTAAAGGAATGATACAGCTTGGTTTGATGAAAGGGAATGTTGCTGAGGTTGTTGAGGCTGGGGCCCATGCCCTGTTTTTCCCTCATGGGCTTGGGCATTTATTGGGGCTGGATGTCCACGATATGGAAGATTTAGGTGAGGCCAATACCGGTTATGATGAAACCTATAAAAGAAGTCAGCAGTTTGGCACACGCTTTCTCAGGTATGGCAAGGAGCTTCACGAAGGTATTGTTATTACTGTTGAGCCTGGCATTTATTTCATTCCGGAGCTTATTGACCAATGGAAAAGCGAAAGCCGTTATTCTCAATTTATCAATTATGCGGCTTTAGAAAAGTATAAAAATTTTGGAGGCATTAGAATAGAAGATAATGTACTGATTACAAATGATAATTACAAAATTTTAGGCAACCTTATCCCAAAATCTGTTTTTGATGTTGAAGCAGCCTGTAATTTATAATTACAAGCCTATCCATCGTTTCAACCTTTCTTTGAAAGTGACCGGAGTGTCATCGTCATCACTGTAATAGCCTTTGCTATAACTATAGTCGCTGTAGCTGTACCCATAATGGTACTTATAGCCATATTTTCCGCCATAGTGCGAGGTATAACCATAGTAACCCGGTATTTTAACATCATTAATCAACACATTTAAGTGTGGCAACTGATCATTTTCAGCCAATTCATTGATTAAGTGCACTACGTCTTTTGTCGAGTAGTTTTGACGAACAACGAAAAGAGAGCAGCTGGCATATTTTGATATAAGCAAGGCATCTGTAACAACAGCCACAGGAGGCGTATCGAAAATGATATAATCAAAATCTTCTTTTACCTTTTTAATCAGCTTCTCCATATTCTCTGTTTCGAGCAGTTCGGCCGGGTTAGGTGGTACAGGCCCGGCCGGGGCAAAAAACAGGTTGTTGATATTAGTAGGGACAATAATCTCTTCATATTGGGCCTGGTTACTTAGGTAACTGCTTATGCCTGTTTTGTTGGGGATATTCAGATACCTGTGTATTTTAGGCTTTCTTAAGTCAAAAGCCATCAATAAAACTTTTTTATTAGCCATAGAAAGCACTATCCCTAAGTTAACTGCGCAAAAAGTTTTTCCTTCACCACTGATGGTAGAGGTTACTAAAATAGATTTGTCGTCTTTTTCGCGCAGGATAAATTGCAAATTAGTCCGCAGGCCCCTAAATGACTCAGCCAGCGATGACTTTGGATATTCAAATACCGGAGTCTCGGTATTTTTATTGTTATGCCCTAATGAAACAATAATAGAGCTCTTTCTTAACCGCGAAAGGTCTTTTATATCTACTATTTGATTATTGAGAAATTCCATCAGGAAAATAATAATAAACGGAATAGCTAACCCCAATAAAATAGCCGTTGAATAAACGCTCGAACGCTTTGGTTTGATTAAAACAGCGTTTGTTGACAGCGCTTCATCTATTACTTTATTATCGGCTTTATTTGAGGCCCGCGTTATACCTGCTTCGGCTCTTTTTTGCAATAAGAAAGTAAATATACTATTGTTAATATCATATTCACGTTTTATCGAAAGGTATTCCCTTTCAATCGGAGGTAAATTATATAATTTTTCTTCTTCTTTCTGAATGGCTTCTTCACAAATCCTGGTATCGTACAATGTAGTATTTTCTAATTCGTTTAAGCTTTCTACCAGTGTTTTGCGGACATTATCAATTTTTAGGTTTAAAATTTTGAAGGCCGGGCTTGTCTCTGAAACAGAAAGTTTTAATTCTCTCTTTTGGTTATAGAGGTCAATGAGTTGGGTAATGGATTTATTTAAAAGATCATCGTTTAGGCCAAAAGTACCGGGAGCCATAACATCCGAAAAATCAGCCTTTTTATTTATATAGTCTCTGATGTAGCTACAATATTTAAGCTTTATGCCATTTTCATATTTTTGCTTTTGCAAGCCTATCAATCGTTCTGAAATTATTTTTTCTTCGTCGAGGATGTCAAAAACTTTTCGGTTTGTACGAAAATCCTGCAATCTCAATTCATTCTTTTTTAACGAGTCTCCAACTACATTTAGCTGGTTATCTATAAACCTGATAGCATTTTCTGCAGCTTGGTTTTTTTCGTTCAGGTTATTTCGCAAATAAATTTCGCTGACTTTATTTACAAACTTTGCTTCTTTGTCTGGGATTGGGCCTGATGATGAGAGTGTAATTATCGAACCTTGTTTTTCATCTCCGGTAACACTTAGCTTTCCAATATATTCGCGGGTAAGATTATTTAAATCGTTAATCACAAAAGAATATTGGAGTTTTCTGTCTTCCCCGGCAGCCTGTGGGTTGAAATCTTTTATTTTAATTATCCAAAAAGAGAAGTCTTCATTCTCAAATTTATTTCCAAACCTGATACGTTTTTTAGTTTTGTTTTGCTCTCCGTACTCTAATAAAATTTCTTCTGAGTTTAAAAAAGTCAGGCTTACCGGAACATATTTCAGGTTTGTTTTGGATGTGTCTAATACGATCTGAAAAAACTGGTTAAATACTTTTCTTTCTTTTATTCGGCCAACAACATTATAGGTAATTTCAAAATTTAGTTCTATCAATGATTGATTAATAACAGAATAAGATTTTATTTTGGCAATCTCATTAAACATGTTGCGTTTAGTAAGGTTTCGCCCCATTACCGGGAAAAGCGATTCAAAGCCTTTTTGTTCTTCATTGATGATAATAGTGGAGCTTACTTTATATTGAGGTTCGGTATATCTGATTACCAAATAAGCTATTGATAACGCTATCGTTAAAGAAATAAGGAATAACGGCCAGTTTATTATGGTTTTAAATAAATACCTTTTAATGTTAGGGGCCTCATCAGCAGGCTGTATGTTGTTTTCTATTTCGTTCATCCGAAACCTTATTTTTGTACTAAATTATAAACCAGCAAACTTAATGTAACAACTGAAGATACGGAGGTAATAAACAAAGCCAGCTCATTTAATGTTAACCTGACAGCAGTAATTTTGGCTGGTTCAACGTAAATTATATCATTAGGCTGAACGTAAAAAAGAGGGCTACTGATCAGGTTTTTGTCTGTTACATCAACCCTGAATGTTTTTATCCCTTCAGGGGTTGTACGCATAATTAACACATTGTGTTTATTCCCTGATTTGAGGATATCTCCGCTCATAGCAAATACTTCAAACAAATTGGCCCTTTCGGCCATAATATTTTTTTGTCCTGAACCAATTTCGCCTAATACTGTTATTTTAAAACTTAGCAACCTTACTACTACTTCAGCGTCAGAAACTATCTCCCGGGCTTTGTTTTGCAACTCTTGTTCTATTTCTTTCATTGTCAGGCCGGCTACCTTAATATCCCCTAACACTGCAATATTTATATAGCCGCCCAAATCAACCGGATATCCTATAAGGTAATAATTTGAAGTGTTATAATAATAAGTATTTTCTGATGTTGAAGAGGTTTTATTAAATATTTCAGCAGCTGTGGGGTTGATAGAACTTCTTATTTTTATATATAAAATATCTGAGGCTTGAACTTTATAAGTAGTATAAGTTGTCTTTATTAGGGAGTCAGATGTTGTTTTTCCTAAATCTCTAACATATACAATGTCTTTGTAACGAGTACACGACGCACCTATTACTAATACTAATAGAAAGAAAAAAAATCTTTTGTGCATTTAAATATTGTTAGGTTTTTAGCTTCTTCTTTTATTAATTAGTCGGTAAATTTACAATTTAATTTTTAAACATGAAACTCCCCATGCTTTAGAAGGCTGCCATGAGCAGGTCTATATCGCTGGATGGAATGTCGAGTTGTCTGGCAATATGCCTGTTAGTAAGGATGCCGTTAAAAATATATACTCCGTGCCTAAGCCCAATATCTGTTTTTAATTGCTCGTTTATACCTCCGCTTTGGGCTATTTGGTTAAGAATAGGTAAAAAGATATTGCTCAAAGCAATGGATGAAGTCCTTGAAACCCTTGCAGGAAGGTTGGGTATAGCATAATGGATTACTCCAAATTTTGTATAAACAGGGTCTGAAAGGCTTCTGTACTCTGAGCTTTCAATACATCCTCCATACATAAGGCTAAGGTCAACAATGACTGAACCCTTTTTCATTCCGCGTACCATTTCGTCTGTAACGTAGAACATGATGTTATTCTCAAATGTTTCGCGGGCTCCAATAAGTACATCGGCCGATTTTAAAGCCTTTGCAAGTACCTGGGGATGAAATACAGAGGTTTGTAAAGGCTTTCCCAATATATTTTGCAGTTGTATCAGCCTTTGTATGGAGCTGTCAAAAACTTTCACCACAGCGCCTAAGCCATGTGCAGCCCGAATGGCATATTCGGCTGCTGTGCCAGCCCCTACTACTACAACTTCTGTGGGGGTAATACCTGCAATACCGCCCAAAAGCACGCCCTTGCCCCCGCGGGCGTTACTTAAATATTCGGCAGCAATAAGGATAGATGTAGAACCTGAGATGGCATTCATTGAACGAACTACAGGGTAATATCCATCAGAGTCCTTGATATTTTCAAAAGCAAAGGCTGTAACTTTTTTGGCCATCAGGCTTTTTATATATTCAGCATCATAATGGGTGATCCCAAGAGATGAGAAAAGTATTTGTTGTCCCCTGAGGGCATGAATTTCTTCCTGAGTAGGGGGGGCAATTTTTAGCACAATATCGGCCTGAAAAACTGAATTTCGGTCTTTTATCAATAATGCGCCTTTTTCGCTATAATCACGATCCGAATAATTGGCCGAATGTCCTGCTGACGATTCAAGTATTATCTCGTGCCCTTGCGATGCAAGAATTTCAACAGCTTCGGGGGTAAGTGGTACGCGCCCTTCTACCTCATGGTTTTCTTTTGGGATGCCTATGACCAGTTTTTTATATTTCTTTTCAACTTCAAGCATTTCTTCCATCGGAAGCAGTCCGCTTTTGCTAAAAACTAGTCTGTTTGCAGCCTGAGAACCCATAGTATTTTGTTTATTTTTTGTAAAATTACATTTTTATTAAGAAAAATGTAATTTGCTGTCTTTTTTTTCAATACCGCGTTTGATTCTCAATGCTTTCGATATGTGCAAAAAAGTGTTCGAAAATTTTTGCTTAAAAATTTTTCTTGTTTTTTTTCTGAGTATTTGCAGAAATAAAAAAGATTATTACTTTTGCACCACCATTAATACTAACAACAATGGTGTAAGTGGTAAAATTTATGCGGGAATAGCTCAGTTGGTAGAGCACAACCTTGCCAAGGTTGGGGTCGCGGGTCCGAGTCCCGTTTCCCGCTCAGAAATCCCGATTATCGGGATTTTTTTTCATAAAGGCTGTGCTAAGGCTTAGTCTTTTAAGTTCATTTAAAGGTTGCCCGAATGGTGGAATAGGTAGACACGCAGGACTTAAAATCCTGTGGGCAGAAATGTCCGTGCCGGTTCGATTCCGGCTTCGGGTACGTACAAGCCCTTGTAACAAAAGTTGCAAGGGCTTTTTTATTCAGAGATAGCCATTCATTAGGCTCGACAGTGTCTTTTATTCCTGTTGGTTTTTAACTTAAAGGGTTGTATGTGAATTAGAAATGTGCAGATATTCAAAACCTGCGCCATAAAGTGCCTATTGGGTTAATTATTCTTAATGCGTATATAAAAACGACTATTGCTGCCCAATTTCAAAAACCGGTTATAAATTTTCCCAAATAGCGTTTGTGCAATTATATCTTTGCGGCTATAAGTATAATAACTCAAAATTTCAAAACCATTTTTTTCTAAAAACCATTTCATGCTTTTTACAGTTGGTTCATATAAATGGTCTGGTGTTTTACTTTTTTCGTGCTTCCATTGGTGATTCTTCAATTTCAATTTTACCAACAGAAGTTTTATTTTACCCGTTAATGAGTATTTGTTTGGGATGTTTATAACAGCTACTCCGTCTTCCGATAATAAGTCTTTGATTTTTAACAACCAGTTTTGTGGGTCCGGGATGTGCTCAATGACATGACTAAGATGAATAACATGAGAATTTTTCATCAAAAGTTAATGAAGTAAAATTATCACGAAAAACTTTAAGATTTAGTTTATTCTCAACAAAAGAGGCCATTTTCTCTGATACTTCCACACCATAACAGTGCTTGAAATATTTTTTTGCTGAAAATAGATAATCACCCATACAAGCCCCAACGTCTAAAACAGAATTGGGTGATTTTATAAAACTTAAGGTTTCTGAAATTTCTTTATCCCAGTTCTTTGTAAGCCTGTCTGAATACTCATAGGTGATATGGTTGAAATCATTATATTTTGCATAAGCATCTTCTAAAAATTTTCCATCATATTTTGGCCTTGGGGAAAAATAAACAACACCACAAATTTTACATTTGAGATTATTGTATTGTAATTCATTACCAAATCTTTCATATACAAAACTATTATTTGAACCACAAAATGGACAATTCACGCTTTCCCATGCGTGAGGTACATAATTTTTATTTTTCATCTTTTGATAAAATTATTTATAGTTTCTAATGCACAAATATATAATAACCTTAAATAAAATCGCAGACTCGCTTAATGAAAAGAAGAAAATATAAGCAATTTCGCTAACGTTAGCGAGTGGTCTCATTTATTATTCTCCAAAATTGCCTTATTCATGATTTGTGTATTTCGTCAACTAAGCTTACAAGCGTTGTTGAGGGCTGTTGTAGAGCTGGATAATTTATCGGAAGTAGCTACAACATTAAGTCATAGTTGTTTTTTCGTACCTGCTGGTATATTTTTCTATCGAAGTAGTAAAGTTGGGCAGGTTTGTGCAGCACGCTTTGTTGTTTCTCGTTCAGAGGCACTATGAATGGCATTTTTAAAAGCTTACGCCTGAAATTGCGTTTGTCAAAATTACGGCCAAGGATGGTTTCGTAAATTTTTTGCATCAGGCCAAGAGAAAATTTTTCAGGCAAAAGCTCAAATACCAAAGGGTTGTATTTTACGCCATCACGCAGAAAAGCTAAGGCTTCATCCAGTATGAAATGGTGGTCATAAGCCATTTCTTTAGGAAGGTCGTTAATTGGGTACCAACCCGGGTTATACATTTGATGGTGTTCTTTCTGGTGCTGAATAGGCCACTCGTACTTGTTGGCATCTACAAGCGAATAAAACACTATAGACACTACACGTTGGTATGGATCTTGCCCGATGGTTCTTAACCAAAGCACATCCCTGTCTTGACGGTTAAGCCTGTCAAGTGCCCCAAAGGTCCTGAATTGGTGCAGTTCAATATTGTCAATACCTGTAAATTCGAAGAGCACCCTTTTAGCAGCCGAATTAATATCTTCGTCAAAATTGACATGGCTCCCCGGCAGGATTTTGTCAGTGAATATTATTTTCCCTGAAGCAGGCTCAGTCATAATCCTATCGAGCATAAGGACATTAAGTTTTTCGAAATCGTAACCGAAAATGACACAATTGACTGAAACAAAATCCTGAAAATCCATTTCTGTGTATAATTCTTTGGTTTTTGTACAAATATAGGCCAGACGGTTTTTATAAACAACTTTTATTCGTTTATTAAAGAATATTTTTGGTCACGCAGTTGAGGTGTAAAACGTGCATCAATGATGGTGTTTTTCATACTTTCAGAATCAAGCCAGTGAGTTGCCCCGGCGGCTGATACCACGTTTTCTTCAATCATAATGGAGCCCATGTCGTTTGCCCCTGCATGTAAAGCCAGTTGGGCTGTACCTTTGCCAACAGTAAGCCATGAGGCCTGAATGTTGGTAATATTGGTAAGCATGATGCGGCTTATTGCTATCATTCGCAAGTATTCGCTACAATCGGTGAAATTGTTTATGCCCATTTTTTTCTGCAATACTGTGCCATCATCCTGAAAAGGCCATGCAATGAATGCCGTGAAGCCATAAGTTCCTTCGGGTTTTTTTGCCTGGGTTTCGCGAAGCTTGACCATGTGTTCCATTCGCTCTTCAATGGTTTCAATATGTCCAAACATCATAGTTGCAGAGGTGACAAGGTTTAGTTTATGTGCTTCGTGCATAACATCGAGCCATTCCTGACTTGAACATTTTCCGGGAGAAATGGCTTTACGCACACGGTCAACAAGTATCTCGGCTCCGGCACCTGGCAAGCTTTCCAGCCCGGAGGTTTTCAATTCTGTTAAAACATCACTATAGCTCATTTTTCCCATCTTTGAGATGTGTACAATCTCAGCAGGCCCTAAAGCATGGAGTTTTATCATGGGGTACATGCTTTTCAGTGCAGAAAAAAGCTCTTTGTAATATGTCAGTCCAAGCTTAGGGTGCAACCCACCTTGCAAGAGCAATTGATATCCGCCTAAAGCCATCATTGACTCTATCTTTTCACGATATTGTTCCAAAGTAGTTATGTAACTTTCGGGATGCCCGGGTATGCGGTGAAAATTGCAAAATTTACAACGTGCAACACAAACATTGGTGATATTTACATTACGGTCTATCATCCAAGTCACGATGTTTCCTGGTACATGCTTTTGTCTTAATTGAAACCCAATATGCATAAGATCTTCCATAGGAGCATTTCTGAAAAGATAAGCTCCTTCGTCAATAGATAGAGGCTCTAGTTGTAATGCTTTGTTATATAAATAGTTTAAATTCATCATAGGTATTTCATTGTTTAAACAAAAGAATCTTGCTTATGTTAAGTTTTACATCAAAGTTTAGTTTATTGTGCAGTTGTCACAGCAGTTTGAAATAGTAATATTAAAAACAGATGGGTATTTCTGTATGAACGGAAATATAACATTTTGCAATGCATTGAAAACAATATGATAATCGCCTGCCAACACTGTGCTCATGGCATTAGTGGTTATATTGATGTTTTCAGTTTTGTTCAGTTCCAATAAAAACAATTCAATTACCTCGTTGAAATTGCTGCATAATGGCAAATAGCTTATTTGGACTTGAATGTTTATCATATTTCCTTATTTAGTGGCTTTTACAACTATAAATACACCATGTATATCTTTATTGACAATGGTATCAGGGACTAATTCAAATGAATCCGTTAGCATTACACAGTCTTCTATAAAAGTATTGCTAAACTTTTTTAAGAGTTCGACTAAATCCTTTTTTGAAAAGAAGCGGGCGTGCTTAAAAATAGGGTCGTTATCTTTTGTTTTTCCAAGAACCGATTCGCTATTCAGACAGCCAAGTATTAATAAGCCATTTTTTTTTAATACCCTGAACATTTCATCAATAGCATTTTTGGCGTTTTGAGTAAATTCGAGCATTGTAACGGATACTACTACGTCATAACTGTTGTCATGGAAAGGTAGGTTCATGGCATCGCCTTTAATAAAAGTAGCATGGCTGATATTTTTGGCAAGGGCAATATCAAGCATTGCATCTGAGATGTCAAGGGCTGTTACACTAAAACCAAGATTTGCAAAAGCCTTGGTCCAATGTCCTGTGCCACATCCAACTTCTAAAAAGGTTGATTTGACTGGTATGTTTTGAAGATGCTTTAGTATGGCGGCTTTTTCTATTTCGTCTATTTTTTTACCTTGCCCGGTCTGATAATAGGCATCATACTCATTGGCAATCTCGTTGTTTTCAAATACATTCATCGTATAAACCACTAATATAAAAACAAAAGGTAAAAATAGGTCATTTCAATAAAAGCTTGCATGGTGTACAAAAAGAAACGCTTTATATTTTTAAAATGCAAAGCTTTGGTAATAAACAAAAAACGGCCACTCATTTGAGCAGCCGTTTTCCTTTTTTTTGTAAAAGTTTATACTGTAGCCAGCACCACTACTTTATTATTTTTCACCTCAACCACTCCCTGGCGGATATCAAAAAAGCTTTTTTGGTCGTCATTGGTCACTATTTTTATTTTGCCCGAAGACAAAGTAGAAACAATGGCTGCGTGGTTGCGCAATATCTCAAAAGGCCCTTTGGTGCCCGGGACTTGAATGAGTTTTATATTCCCGCTAAATAGCTTTTTCTCAGGTGTTATAATATCTAAGTGCATCATAGCTTATCAATTATCAATTACTTTGAAGCTGCCAAAAGCTTTTCGCCTTTTTCTATAGCATCTTCAATAGTCCCAACGAGGTTGAATGCTGCTTCTGGGTATTTGTCCACTTCGCCGTCCATAATCATGTTGAACCCTTTGATAGTGTCTTCAATGCTTACAAGCACACCTTTCAAACCAGTAAACTGTTCGGCAACAAAGAATGGTTGCGATAAGAAGCGTTGTACGCGTCGAGCACGGTGAACAACCAATTTATCTTCTTCTGAAAGCTCATCCATACCAAGGATAGCGATGATATCTTGAAGTTCTTTGTAGCGTTGCAACAACATTTTAACCCTTTGTGCAGTTTGATAATGTTCTTTACCAACAACTTCAGGGGTAAGGATACGTGAAGTTGAATCAAGTGGGTCAACAGCAGGATAGATACCAAGCTCTGAAATCTTGCGGCTCAATACTGTAGTAGCATCCAAGTGGGCAAATGTAGTAGCAGGAGCAGGGTCTGTTAAGTCGTCTGCAGGTACGTAAATAGCCTGAACTGAAGTGATAGAACCACGTTTTGTAGAAGTAATACGTTCCTGCATTACCCCCATTTCTGTAGCAAGCGTAGGCTGATAACCTACTGCTGAAGGCATACGGCCAAGAAGTGCAGACACTTCAGAACCAGCCTGGGTGAAACGGAAGATGTTGTCCACGAAGAAAAGAATATCGCGGCCACCACTTTTTTCGTCCCCATCGCGGAATGATTCAGCAACGGTAAGGCCTGAAAGTGCTACAGTAGCACGAGCTCCGGGAGGTTCGTTCATCTGGCCAAACACAAGTGTTGCTTGTGACTTAAGCATTTCTTCTTTGTCAACAACACTTAAATCCCATCCGCCTTTTTCCATGCTGTGTTTGAAAGCTTCACCATATTTTATAACCCCAGATTCAATCATTTCGCGGAGCAAGTCGTTCCCTTCACGGGTACGTTCTCCTACACCGGCAAATACAGATGTACCGGCATATTTTTTAGCAATGTTGTTGATGAGCTCCATGATGATAACGGTCTTTCCTACACCGGCACCACCAAACAACCCAATTTTACCACCTTTGGCATAAGGTTCCAGAAGGTCAATAACCTTAATACCTGTAAAAAGAACTTCAGTTTCAGTTCTCAACTGTTCGAACTTAGGTGGTTCGGCGTGTACCTGATAACCGCCTTTTTTGTCTAATGTACCAATACCATCAATGGCATCACCGGTAACATTTAACAAGCGTCCCCTGATTTGATCTCCAATAGGCATACGGATAGCAGCTCCGGTAGCTTTTACTTTGGTGCCTCTGCGCAAACCATCAGTGGAGTCCATAGCAATGGTACGAACGGTGTTTTCTCCAATATGTTGTTGGCATTCAATAACAAGCACTTGCCCATTTTCTTTGGTAATTTCAAGTGCATCGTGGATTTTTGGGAGCTCTTCTCCCTTTGTGTCGAAGATTACGTCAACTACAGGCCCAATAACCTGTATGATTTCTCCATATATATCAGCCATTGTATCTAATTTTTAGGTGATACAAAGTTATAATTATTTGTTGTTTGTCATATTTTTTTGAAGTTATTTTTTTACTTCTTCGATATTTTCTTTTAAATATAAAATACTAATATTTAACCGTCATTTTTATTGAATCACTTTTAATTGCTATCTTTGCCGAATACCAGCAACATTAGTTTTCATGAAGAATATTGCATTATCCAAAACAAACAGCATAGACAACAACCTGAGTATAGTGGTTATTGGGAAAAAATCTGAACCCCTGGATTTAGTTTTTTTAAGTGAAGCTGAAAAAAATTATTTAAAGCAAAAAGAGGAAGCCGGAAGTTCTTTTATAGTGATTAACCAGTATATCAGGTTGGTCATTGTAGCTCGTATAGACACCTCAAAAGCTGTTTTTGAGCAGCTTGAGGAAGCCCGGGGAATGGGCAACAGGGCTCAGGCTGAGCTTATTGAAGGCAAGTATAATCAGGCTTTGATATATCATTTATTTGATGAAAAAGAGACCCTGCTTGCATTGGCTGAGGGCTTTTTGCTTGGAGCTTATCGTTTTTCTAAGTATTTTACAAAAGAAAGTGCTAAAGAGCAGAGTGTAGAACAATTATTCGTGTACAGCCAGTGTGTTCGAGAAAAAGAATTGACAGAACTGTCCAATATTGTTGATGCGGTATATGTCGCACGAGATATGGTAAATGAGCCTGTTTCTGAGCTTAATGCTGAAAAATTGGCTCAAACTATTGAAGAACATTGCACTTCGGCAGGTTGCAAGGTTGAGATATTGGATAAAGCTAAAATAGAAGCGTTGAAAATGGGAGGACTTTTAGCAGTAAATAAAGGTTCCATTGATCCGCCTTCATTTACTATTGTAGAATGGAAACCTGATAATGCTGTCAATACTCAACCTATTGTTTTAGTAGGCAAAGGAATTGTTTATGATACCGGAGGCCTAAGTTTAAAGCCAACTGGTGACAGTATGGATTATATGAAGAGCGATATGTCTGGGGCTGCCATTGTTGCAGGTGTGATGAAGGCTGCTGCTGCCAACAAACTTCCGTTATATTTGGTGGCTTTAGCCCCTGCTACTGACAATAGGCCTTCTGGAAACGCTTATGCCCCGGGCGATGTAGTGACTATCAGTAATGGGACTACTGTTGAAGTGCTTAATAGTGATGCCGAAGGACGTATGATACTGGCAGATGCCCTTGTTTTTGCTAAAAAATATAACCCGCAACTGGTAATAGACCTGGCTACGCTAACAGGCGCAGCGTCTGTGGCTATTGGGCCTTATGCTTTGGTAGCTATGGGAACAGCTTCAGAAGAGGTGAAGAGACGACTTAATGAGAGTGCATTTCGTGTTTTTGAGCGTATGGTTGAGTTCCCGTTATGGGCTGAATATGGAGAGCTTATAAAATCGGATATTGCTGATTTGAAAAACGTAGGAGGCAAATATGCCGGGGCAATTACTGCAGGCAAGTTCCTTGAACATTTTACAGACTACCCCTGGATGCACTTTGATATTGCCGGGGTTGCTTTTAATAAAAGTAAAGACAGCTATAGGGTTAAAGGGGGCACCGGCTTTGGGTTAAGGCTGCTGTATGATTTTCTGAAAAAAGAAGCGGCTAAATAAAATATTTGAGCTTTTCCGGTTTTTCTAAAGATATTTGCTTTCCTTCGATAGGACTACCATACAAATCAGAGGCCAGTCGGTTAAATATGTCCGCAGATTCGGTAGTACAGAAGTAACGTTTGCCAGTTTTAGTAACTTTTTCGTCCATTTCGGGATGGTTTTGAAGGTATTTGCTCAGGCTTTCGGCCACAATGTTGCCTTGCGAAACAATTTTTACTCCCTCAGGAGTATATTTTGATATTTTCGAAAACAGCAGAGGGTAGTGTGTACAGCCTAAAACAAATGTATCAACCTTGTTATTCCTGGACATCAGGGCATCAATATGTTTTTTTATAAAAAAATCGGCTCCCGGGCTGTCATATTCGCCGTTTTCGACCAACGGGACCCACAAAGGGCAAGCTTCTTGCTCAACTTTCACATTGGGAAAAAATTTTTCAATTTCTATGGGGTACGAGTTGGACGAAACTGTGCCAGAAGTTGCAAAAATGGCTATATTGTTGGTTTTTGAAAAGTTCCCGATGCACTCTGTTACCGGGCGGATAATGCCAAGCACTCTTTTGTTTGGGGCAATTTTTGGCAGGTCGTTTTGCTGGATAGTGCGCAATGCCTTGGCTGAAGCTGTATTGCAGGCCAAAATAACCAAATGGCAATCTTGTGCAAAAAGCCATTTTACTGCTTCAAGTGTGTATCGGTAAACGGTTTCAAACGAGCGCGAACCGTAAGGAGAACGGGCATTATCACCAACATAAATATAATCGTACTGAGGTAGTTTTTTTACTATCTCTTGCATGATGGTCAGTCCGCCATACCCTGAGTCAAAAATGCCAATAGGTTGCATACTGGTGCTTATAAAAACAAAACTGTCACCTGGTATCCACCCGATGACAGTTTAAAAGTATAAAGTTTTTTTGTTATTTCAAACCAAGTTTGGCTTTTACTAAAGGCAGAATATCGGTACTGTTTTCTGCATGGTAAATGATTAAGCCACCTGCCAAATCAAATATATAAGTAAACCCATTTTCTTTACTAACATCAGCAATAGCTTTATTGGCTTTGTCAAGAATAGGTTTGTAAAGTCCACTTCTTTGTTTTTGCAAGTCTTGTTCTGCATTTTGTGAAAATGTCTGGATTCTTTGGTTTAATTCTTGAAGTTCATTTTCTTTAGTTTGCTTAATCAGATCTGAATAAGTATCCCTTTTGCTTAGGTAATCCTGATATTTATTGTTCAATTCTACCTGCATGGTTTCTAATTGACTTTGCAAGTCTTTTGTCAGTTTTTCAATTTTCTTTTGAGCGCTATCGCTTTCAGGCATAGCTTCAATCAATTCCTGTGAATTGATGTGTCCCAATTTGATAGCTGTCTGAGCTCCGGCAGTTGATATAAATGCAGCTGCAAATAAGATGACAAGGTATTTTCTCATGTTTATGTTTGTATTTTTGTTATTTCCGCAAATGTAACCAATTAATTTTTATATCCCAATTTTTGCAAAATAGCATCGCTTTTGTCCATTTTTGGGTCAGTATAAAGCATTGAAGCCCCGGCAGAGCTGTCAAATATCACTGCATAACCTCCGTCAACAGCAAATTCCCTGATGGCCTTGGCAATTTCATCTTGTATAGGTTTGATAAGCTCTTCACGTTTCTTGAACAAAGCGCCGTCTTGTCCGAAGTATTTTTTTTGCAGGTCTTTAGCTTCTTTTTCTTTTGCCATGATTTCTTCTTCGCGGCGTTTTTTCATTTCTTCGGTCAGGAGTACTTTTTCAGCCTGATAGTTTTTGTACATTTTATCAATTTCAGCAAAAGCAGCTTCTACTTCTTTTTGCCAGTTTTCCGATAATTTATCTAACTGGTCCTGGGCAGTTTTGTAACTGGCAATGTTACTTAAAATATATTCGGTATCAACGAATGCAAATTTTTGGCTAAACCCTAAAGCTGGTATAGCTGTTAATGCAAGAAGGATGATTAATTTTTTCATTTGTCGAATATTTTAAATGAGTAACTTATAAATTTATAATTCATCAACTGCTAGAATTGTTGTCCCATGGTGAACTGAGGTTGCCAGCCGGATACAGAACCATTAATTTTATCAAATCCGTACCCCATATCAAATCCGAGCAAGCCAAGCATTGGGAGGAACACTCTTACGCCCACTCCGGCAGCTCGTTTGAGGTCAAAAGGATTAAATGAACGTGCATCGGCCCAGGCATTTCCAGCCTCTGTGAACGCTGCGGCATAAATAGTAGCTTGTTCTTTTAAAGTAATTGGATAACGCAATTCAAAAGTAAAACGATCGTAAATACGTCCGGCAGGGCTGGGAGTCAAGGCTCCATCAGAATAACCCCGCATCGGGACTATTTCTTCATTGGTAATGTTGTAAGTCATCATACCACTACCTCCCATATTGTAGCTTTCAATTGGAGCATAATCAATTTTGTTGTTGTATCTTGCCAGGATACCAAAGTTTGCCCTGGTCATCAGAACGAGGTTGCCTACAATAGTGGTATATGTTTCAGCTTTAATGGTCCATTTGTGGTATTCTGCCCATTTGTACTTTTCGGCAGCGTTCATCTTCGAATAGTCTTTTCCATTCAAGTAAGAATATGGGGGCGTAAATTGTACGCCTATGCTAAAGTTTGAGCCTGTACGTGGATATAAGAATTGGTCTAGCGAGTTACGCCCAAACACAATGCTATAACTGATACTATTTATAGAACCAGTAGAAGTATCTGAAATTATATAGTAATTTTTGAAGCTATAGTTGTCATAATTGATAGCATTTTGCAAAGTGAAGTAGTCGTCGGGCCAGGTAAGACGTTTTCCAAGTCCAATAGACAAGCCAAAAGTGTTGATATATTGGTCAGACGATTGTAAAGCTTGCGATACAGAACTCCATCTAACAGGAGTATAGTGTGTGTATGACATGCTTACCGATAATGCATTTGGCTTTTTGTTGCCAAACCAGGGGTCGGAGAATACGGCTGATAATGCACGGTATTGTGTCCCATTGGTACGGAAACTGAAGCTAAGTCTTTGGCCATCACCTGAAGGTACCGGACGCCATTCTTTCCATTTAAAGAAATTTCGGTAGGAGAAGTTATTGAAGCTTACACCAATACTACCAATGAAACCATAATAACCTCCCCATCCCCCGGATACTTCCAGCTGGTCATTTGCCCTTTCTACCAGTTTAAATTGCAGGTCAACAGTCGAGTTTGCCTGATTTGGGATAGGAACAGGTTCAATTTTTTCAGGTTCAAAGTGCCCTAAGGTAGCAAGCTCGCGCACACTTCGGACAATATCTGATTTGCTGAACAATTCGCCCGGGAGGGTACGAAGTTCGCGTCGTACCACATGTTCGTTAGTTTTTGTATTTCCGGTTATGATTATATCATTGAAATTGGCTTGTTTCCCTTCATATATTCTCATTTCGAGGTCAATAGAATCTTTGTCAATTTTTGTTTCTACCGGGTTAACATTGAAAAAGAGGTAACCATTGTCGAGGTATAAAGAGCTTACAGCGTCATCGTCGCTTTGGAGGCGCTTGTCCATTAATTTTTGGTTGTAAGTATCTCCTTTTTTTATTCCTAAAACATCTGACAGCATTTCAGAAGGATATTTTGTATTTCCTACCCAGGTAATGTTGCGGAAATAATATTTTGGGCCTTCATAAACATTGATATACAGGATAATACGCTTTGGGCTGATAACAGTAAAGGAGTCGGCTATTATTTTGGCATCGCGATAACCTTTTTCATTGTAATAATCAATAAGGTTGTTTTTGTCGTTTTGGTATTCAGCCAAAATATATTTAGAAGAGTTCCAGAATTTCCAGTCACGCCTTTTAGTCTTTTTCATTGATTTTCTTAGTTTAGAGGCTTTGAGCTCATTGTTGCCTGTAAAAACAATGTCTTTGATTTTTACTCTTTGATTTTTTGAGATTTTTATGGTAAGGTCAACGGCATTTTTTCTGAGCGTATCGCTTTTCTGGATTATTTCGGCAGATACGTTAAAGAAGCCTTTTTCGCCATAAAACTTTTTGATAATAATCTGGGCTTCATTCAGTGCGTTCTCCGTGATCTGGCTGCCTGGTTTGAGGTTAAGTTTTTCACGTAAATCTTCTTTGTCAGATTTGCTGACTCCTTCAATATTAAACTTTGACACTCTTGGCCTTTCTGTCAGAAAAATATCTATGGCCACGTGGCCGCTGGTAGTGGGTTTGTATGATACTTTTATTTCTTCAAAAAGTCCATGTTCCCAAAATTTTTTAATGACTTTTGCAATGTCATTTCCGGGTATGGTAATTTTTGCTCCGGTAGCCAAGCCTGACATGTTGGATAAAACCCTCTGGTCGAGGAATTTAACCCCAGAAATCGTAACTGTATCAATGATATAATCTTTAGGTTTTGAAAAATCTGCTATCTGAACTTGCGATGTTTCCTGAGCAATAATAAAAATTGGGGATATAAGGGACAAAAACAAGAGGACTTTTTTAATCATGAGCTATAGTGTCAAATTATTTTTTACTTCACATTATCAGAGTTAAGTTGTTCGCTGGTTTTTCCGAACCTTCTTTCGCGTTTTTGAAAATCTTTAATGGCTTCATAAAAATGCTTTTTGGAAAAATCGGGCCAGAGTACATCAGTAAAATAAAACTCAGAATAAGCTATATGCCACAACAAGAAATTACTTATACGGTATTCACCGCTGGTACGGATAAGCAATTCGGGGGCAGGCATAAAACCGGCCTGTAAAGCGTTGGTAAATATGCTTTCGTCAATTTTTTCAGGGTCTAAATGGCCTTCTTTGACTTCACGTGCCACTTTTTTTAAGGCATCAATAATTTCCCACCTGCCGCTATAACTAAGGGCTAGAACAAGTGTAAGCCCGGTGTTTGACAATGTTTTTTTTATCGAATCCTGAAGTTGCTCATAAACATTAGCAGGCAGACTTTTCAAATCGCCAATAGCCTGAAGCCGGACATTATTTTTCATTAATGTTTCTATTTCGCTATTAAGTGTAGCGACTAATAAATGCATCAATGCGTTTACTTCTGATTTGGGACGGTTCCAATTTTCAGTAGAAAAAGCGTATAGTGTAAGATATTTAATGCCAAGTTCGGCAGCTGCTTCAACAGTATCTCTTACAGCTTTGATAGCATTTTTGTGACCAAATATGCGTTGATTGCCCTTCTTTTTAGCCCACCTGCCATTGCCATCCATGATTACGGCTACATGTAGTGGCAAACGGTTTTTATCTATATTCCCTTCAGTGTTCATTTAAAATTCTTTCTTATACGCCGGACATTCTTCTATTGAATTAAAAATCTTGTAAGTAACAAAGATATTGGCAAAATTATACCAGTCATTATTATTTACAAAAGTGTGCAAGTTTACATTTTTTTTATCAACAAGGTTCTCTGTATTATCTAAATTATCGTTAAAAAGTTTGCGAAAATTCCATTGAACCCCTAAACTCCAGTTTTTCCCGATGCTTGTACGTACCCCGAAGGCAAAAGGGAAAACAAAATTAATGGTTTTGAGATTTGATTGGCTCATTACAAAAGCTCCGGCAATACCTGAAGAAACAAAAGGACTCAGGTAATATTTTTGGGCAATGAATTTAATGGGCATAAAGTTGAACTCGTACTGGATTGCGCCATCATATAAGGGTAATGCAAAACTATTGTTGCGGCTCTTTTGGTAAATATCATCAAAACTGGCATCATTTGCACTTAATCGCATATAATTAGCTTCAATTTTCAAGGCTTGTCGGGGGTTAAAATTGTAGCGGTAGGTAATACCAAGATTTATCCCCGGGCTATAAAATGGGGTAATATAATTTATATCTCCCCAATAAGAGGCTCCTCCTATGCATATCCCCAAGTCTGCGCCTTGCTGTGAAAAAACCATGACAGGCAGCATGAATAGCACAATAACAATACTTTTTTTCATCCGGGCAAAATTGATTTTCAATGGTCGGATAGCTTGTCTTGCAAAAGCAGTAGAATTTGTCCCGACAAATCGGGATTTATAAGTGTTTGTGTTTACTTCTAAACATGCTTTTTTCATAAAATACTAATATCTCTTGAAAAGCATTGGATATCCTTTGCGTGATGTTTTTATCCTGTATATAACGCTAAAATTGAGATAATAGTACATGTCGTTGAATTTAGAAAATTTGGAAGTAAGCCCATCGAGGTCATCACCTATCACAAAACGAGGCCCGAATTCTAAACTTAGTGCAAGATAATTACTATAAATGGTTTTTAACATTATCCCTCCAAAGGCTATGCCGGTATATGAAGGCCCAGAGCTGAAATGGTCGCCTTTATAAGAAGGATCTGGATTGCTATGGTCTATAAAAGGTATGTAAAATAAACCCCCTACGCCTGCAAATGCATATAAGCCAAGTCGGGATCGGGAATACATAATCCCTCTTTTATTATATACAGCAAACGATGTCCTATTTCTGTCTTCAGAAAGTAGGGCATATTCAACTTGGCCAGATTGCTCAAGCCCGAAAGTGTTAAAACTGTAATTCCTTTGTGGATATGAACCTCGCGAGTCATCGCCATTCAACATTATAAATGAAAAAGCTACCCGTGTATGGAATTTCTGTTTAATTTTATACCTGGCACCAACCATGAATGATGGCCTTGTGTTAAAGATACGTATATCTTTTATGCCGTATAAATTGTTATTATTAGAGGTACTTCCAATATCTCCAAAATAGTTTGAAACCCCGACACCATACATTAGCTCATACCTTGTCAGTTTCCATTTTTGTGAAAACAAAATACCGGAAACCATTAATAATAAGCATATAAGTCCAATTTTTCGCACCAGTTCGGGTTTTTGAATTTTACAAAAATAATATTATTTATAACATTCAAAGGTATTTTTTTGTTTACTAATTTCTGACATCAACCCCCCACATGAGTTTATTTCTAATAGTGGCAAAGAAATTGTGGCCTGGTAATCTTACAATATTAATACAGAAAGGGGCTTTAGATATTTTGATAACAGATGAGGCTGTCATTAGCGAATGTTGGGCATCAAGTGTAGCAACAAAATTTTCTGAACGTGACTTTATTGATAATTCAATAATAGCATTGTCTGGCACTACCATTGGGCGTACAGACAGATTGTGCGAAGCTATAGGCGATATAATAAATGCTTTGCAATCTGTAGATACTATGGGCCCCCCGGCGCTCATAGAATAAGCAGTAGAGCCGGTAGGTGTGGATATGATAAGTCCATCGCTCCAATATTTGTTCAATTCAATGCCATTAATTAAGGTTGTTACTGTGATAAGCGTTGCGTCTGACTTTTGAATGGTAATATCGTTTAATGCATAAGGAAATATAGAGAAAGGATTATATTCAGACTGAAAAGCCAGTAAAGAACGTTTCTCTGTCTCAAATGTCTTATTGTTGATACAATTGACAAAGTATTCAATTTCGTTTTTTGCTATATAAGCTAAAAAACCTAAACGTCCAAGGTTAATTCCGGCTATAGGGATGTTTGTGTCACGGACGTATCTTACAGACTCAAGAAAAGTGCCATCGCCGCCAATACTTATAAAAAGATCGACAGACTTGGACAATTGTTCTGGTTTTTCAAAAACCTGAAATCCAATTTTATTATGTTGAATTATAGAAATAAGGTTTTGATGGATAGAAACCTTATGGTTTCCTTTTATCAGCTTTTCAATCAACATTTTTTTCAAATGTTCATGCTCGGGGTTAACGTTTTTTGAAAAAATGGCAATATTCATCTCAAATGTTTAGGTATTTCATAAATAGCTCAAACCTTTCGTCAAGCAGCTCATCCATGATGTTGTTGTTTAAAAACGAGGCTTTAATTTGATAATTATAACGAATAAAAGTCTGGACTATTGAAGTTAAGTCGGTTTTATTAATTTTTAAAGTTACATCAATCTGAGTTGAATCGGGATGGGGCGAAACATAAGTGCTGAGTATCTTGGCATTGTTGCTTTCTACTATTTGCGAAATTTGCGACAATGTATAATCATTGATATTCATTTCGAGTACAATAATAGCCCCGGGTTCATTTACGGCAAACAAAGTGGCCATTTGCTTGAGCAAGTCGTATTGGGTAACAATACCGAGATAGTTGTTTTTTTCATCCAAAACCGGTACAAGAGATAATGATAAGCGTGAAAAGATTTCGATAATCTCGTAAGCATGTTGGTTGGCCAATACAAAAGGGCGTGTGAGCGACAAGGCATGATTACCTATAGGTTCATCGGCCATGTTCAGGTCAAAAATGTCTTTATCAGAAATAAGTCCGAGGAACTCGCTGTTGTTGACAATGGGCAAATGTGATATACGGAAAATGTCCATATAAGCAAGCGCTTTAATCCCTGTGTCGGAAGTACGTAAAGCAGGGACAATATCTGATATCAATTCTTTTGCCAGCATAAATGAAATTATGATAATTGGCTTACCTTTGCAAAGGTACTATTTTTCAATAATTTTAGCTATGACCAGTTTAAGTGTAAATATAAACAAAATTGCGACAATTCGCAATTCGCGCGGAGGCAATGTGCCTAATGTTGTTGAGGCTGCAATTAATATAGAAAAATATGGGGCCCAGGGCATAACTGTTCACCCTCGTCCAGATGGCAGGCATATTAAGTACCAGGATGTTTACGACTTAAAAAAAGTACTGACTACAGAGTTTAACATTGAAGGCAACCCTACAGATTCTTTTATAAAGCTGGTTTCAGAAGTTGTGCCAACACAAGTTACTTTGGTCCCAGATGCTCATGATGCTATTACTTCAAATGCCGGATGGGATACTGTGGCCCATCTTTCGTTTTTGACATCTGTAGTAAAAGAGTTTAAAAAGCAAGGTATCCGTGTTTCTATATTTGTTGACCCAATTGAAAAAATGGTTGAATATGCTGCAGTAGCCGGGGCAGACAGGATAGAGCTTTATACAGAGCCATATGCTTCCAATTATTTGGACAACCGCACGGATGCAATAGCTTCATATATAAATGCTGCAAATATGGCAGTTAAGGTTGGCCTTGACATTAATGCAGGTCATGATTTGAACCTTCAAAATCTTAAGTATTTTGCCCAGAATATACCACAATTAAAGGAAGTGTCAATAGGTCATGCCCTTATATCAGATGCATTGTATTTTGGGCTTGAAAAAACTGTGCATTTATATCTTGATTGTTTGAAATAGCATTGAGTTTTTAGATATTGACTAGCCTAATTTGTTGATTAATCGGGGATTTTTGTTTATAAGTTGCATTCTCCTGATTTTGAAACTATAAAAAAAAGTCTCATTTTTGAAATTGTTGCATATACCCTAATTAAGCACTAAAAATGCTTAATCGATTTGGAAATTGTATTTTAATAAACAATATTTCAAACAATTTTTAAATTAGCCTGTCTCGTTATGACGGGAGGGTTAGCCCAAATAAATCATATAGTTTGGTTTTATAATGGTTAATTTGGGATAAACTGAAAATTGTATTCTGGAAGTGATAAATTTTACATTATAAACAACTAAATAATATGAGAGTCCCCCTGAAAAAAGTTGTGATGGCGTTGGTTATTTGTTTCCCGGCCGTTTTAAATGCCAGCAACACAAAAGAAATTGACAGTCTGATAAGTAAAACAGAAACTGCATCCGGAGTTGAAAAAGCTTCTTTATTGAACGAGATAGCTGAAAAATATTTACCTGTTGATGCTGAAAAGGCCGAGTATTACGCCAATCAGGCCAGAGCTTTTTCAAAAACCAGCATGAGCAAATATAACGAGGCTAAAAGTTATAAAATAAGCAGCAGCAGTTATCTTAGTCGTTCGAGGTATAACGAAGCGCTGAAAGCATCGCAGGAAGCTTTGGATATTTTCATGAAAGACAACAGAACAAAGGAAGCTGCTGAAACCTATTGTCAGATTGGCCAGATTCACAAGCAAATGCTTGAGTTTGAGAAATCAATGAAAGACTACCACAAAGCTATTGAGCTATACCAGATGGGACGCGACTCAAGTGGAGTGGCGACTGTATATTCATTGATTGGAAGCCTTTTGCTAAAACAAAACCAGTATGATGAAGCTATTAAGTATTATACCCTGGCGCTTAAACAAAAGCAACAGGCTCAAGATTCTATGGGAATGGTTTCGGTATATTCAAACCTTTCGATTGTCAACAGGGATAAGGGGAATTTGACAGCAGCCATTGAGAACCTTCAGAAGGCTTTGTCTATTCTTGAGAAAAAAGGTTCAAAAGCTGAATTGGCAAACGTATATAACTTATTTGGCAATATTTATTTTAAGAAAAACGAGTACAACAATGCTATAGTGAACTATGAAAAAGCTCTTCAGATTAGGGTTCAGTTAGGCAATAAAACAGAAATGGCTGGTTCATACACCAATATAGGGAATGTGTATAAGGAAATGAACAATTTTCCTAAGGCCATAGAATATTTGCAAAAAGCTTATGACATTCGCAAAGAATTGGGAAATGCCAAAGCAGAAGCTATAGCTTTGAATTTCCTGGGTAATGCTTATTGGAAAGCAAAGAAATATAGTGAAGCATTAAGTTACTATCTTGAATCGCTTAAGCTGAGTTTAGAGTCAAAAGAGAGTACCGAGATATCATCGGCATATTTCAATATTGGTAATATATACTTTGAGTTAAGCAATTATGATAAGGCTTTGAAGCATTATAGCGAAGCTTTGGCGCAGAGCAGCTCATCAGACGACTATCCCAAGATGGCTTCTATTTATCAAAGTATGGGTAATGCTTACCAGAAAACCGGGAAATATACAGAAGCATTGGAATGTTTCAACAATGCACTCAAATTGCGCCAGAAATTGGGCGATAATTTACAGATAGCAATTAGCTATCATAGTATTGGCGGGGTTTATACCGATATGAACAACACACAATCGGCCTTGAAATATTACAAGCTGGCTCTTGACCTTCGCAAAAAGATGAATGACAAGGTGGCCATAAGTAATACCCTTAATGCAATAGGAAATCTGTATGCTGCAGTAAATGATAAGCCTCAGGCTTTGTCATACTTTATACAAGCATTGCAATATGCACGAGATGCAGGTTATTTCTTCAATATAGGGCTTTGTTCTCGTAAAATCGGCGAATTATATACCGATATGGGAGAAATAGAGAAGGCTTTGCCCCGTATTACTGAATCTGTAGAAATTGGTAAAAAATTATCCAATTATGAATTATTGCGCAAAGGATATTTTGCATTGTATAAACTGTATGAAAAACAAGGGAAATATAAAGAGGCGCTTACCAATTATGTTTTATCAAGCCAGTACAACGACTCTATCAATGTTACTATGACCAACAAACAGCTTCTTGACATGCAGTTAAATTTTGAAATGCTTAGTCAGCAAAGCAAAGTTCATCGTCAGGAAATAGAGATAGCACTGTTAAAGAAAGATAACCAAAATAAGGAGCTGAATGCTACCAAGAACAGGCTTCTTATTATTGTTTTGCTCATTTTGATGCTATTTATTTTGTCTTTGGTAATATTATATTATAACAGGTTCCAGATGAAGCACAAAACAGCATTGATGCTTCAGGAAAAGTATGATATTATAGAGTCAACAAACCAAAAGCTCAAACAATCTGAAGAAGAACTGCGCAAGATGAACAAGACCAAAGATAAATTCTTTTCTATCATGGCGCATGATATTAAAAACCCGCTGGGGGGAATGGTGACCATTACTGATATGGCAAGGACTGATTTTGGTAACCTGGCTGACGATGATAAAAAGGAAATGTTTGAAGCTATTAACAAGTCTTCAAAGCAGCTTTATACTTTACTTGAGAATTTGTTGCAATGGTCGCGTTCGCAGACTGGTCGCATACCATATAGGCCTGTAGAATTGCAGCTTTCAGAAATAGCTGAGAATAACATTGAATTGCAGAAGGCCAACGCTAACAAGAAAAATATCATTGTTATCAATCTTATCGAGAACACGCTGAAAGCCAAAGGGGATTTGGAAATGGTAACACTCATCATGCGAAACCTCATTTCTAACGCCATCAAATTTACCGGAGAAGGTGGAAGGGTGGTTATATCTGCAAAACAAAAGGATAATAAGGCTGAGATTTGTGTAGAAGATAATGGTACTGGTATCAGCGAAGAGAATTTGCAAAAGCTGTTCCGCATTGACACACAACTTGTAACACCTGGCACTAACAACGAAACTGGTACAGGTCTTGGGTTGATTTTGTGTAAAGAATTTGTTCAGAAAAACGGTGGCGAAATTTGGGTAGAAAGCGAAGAAGGGAAAGGAAGCAGGTTTTTCTTTACCTTACCGCTTGCATAGCTCATAGATGAACCGATACTTAACCCTCATTGCAGCAATATTTTGTTGTAGCTGTGCTTTTGCACAAAAAGTAGTTGATTTTGAGGATCGGCGTTTTGATGCATGGCATTCAATTCCAGAAGGCCGATGGGAGCTGACAAATCAAGCACCTATACAAGGAAAGTATTCATTACATCATTTATTTGATAATGATAAATCAGGGAGAGATTATATTTTCTTGCTTTATCAAGATATGATTGATTGGAATGATACAGTTACCTGGTCATTTAAGGTTAAGCATGGTTATAATCCTTCTTCATCCAATAATTGGGCTATTTCTTTTACAGAACCCGACACCCATGTTGTTGAACCATCATCAGATTGGGCAATAGTGGCCGGAGTTAATCAGATTGGCAGTGATGACATGTTAACTCTTTATGCCATTAATGGTTTTCAAACCGTTAAGATTATTTCATCCCAGTTTAATTGGGAGACAAAAATAGGGACTTCTGTTGGATATGTTAAGGTTAGTCGCACTCCGGATGGGATGTGGTTGTTATGGGCTGGCAATAGTGAAGATTCGGCTATATTGGTTGGACAAGGTTCATTTGTAGAGCCAATTAAGGCCACTTGTTTTAGCATCAGCTATGAATATTCGTCATCTCAAGACAGGAAGCTTTGGGTGGACGATATTCATTTTGACATGAAAATGATAAAAGACATTTTTGCCCCCAAGGTTGATACAGCTTATGTTTCGGGGGCAAAAGAGTTTACGTTGCTGTTTGACGAGCCTGTTTTCGGAGCTAAGCAAAGTAATGACTTTGTAAAAGCTTTAAATAATGAACATTTAATTGATAGTAGTATAATAAAAGACAATAAAATAAAGGTTTATCTTAAAGATCCCATTGCATGTAACCAACATTATTGTTTTTTGTTTACAGGCATTCAGGATATGCATAATAACACTGCCAGAGACACAACAATTTGTTTTTATTTGTTCAAGCCAAAGGCTTTTGATGTGGTGGTCTCAGAAATTATGGCCGACCCTTCTCCTTCGGCCGGGCTTCCCGAATTTGAATATCTTGAGCTTTTTAACAGAAGCGATACTTCAATAAACCTGGAGAATTGGCAGATTCATGCAGATAATAAAATGGTGAAATTGCCAAAAGTTGTTTTGGAGAAAGATTCATTCCTGATTGTTTCTTACAAAAATGCCAAGGGGGTTTTTGACAAATATGGAAAAACTGTGTATTGCCTGCCCGATGTTTATTTTCTCAATAATGGCGGGGCAAACATTAGTATAGCCGATTCTACAGGCCAGATGGTTAGCTATTGTTGGTATGCTGACAGTTGGCATACTGATGCAATAAAGAAAAAAGGCGGATGGTCGTTGGAATGGGCTGATAAATCAGATTTATGCGGGGGTAGTTACTCATGGAAAGCTTCAAAGTCCAAAACCGGAGGTACTCCGGGTAAGAAAAACAGTGAAGGAAGCACTAAAGTAAACGATATTAAAATAAAACCTTCTAAAATTCTTGTTCCTAATGACAGCACACTGATAGTGTCTTTTAATAAGCCGGTTGATATAGACGCTGTGTTGGACAAATCTTTATTTCAAATAGGACTATCTATTGTATCTGTTGTAAATGTCAAATTTGGGGCAAATTTTTATTCACTTGAGCTTTTTTTATCTGGGCATTTAGAGAAAGGAGTTACTTATACGCTCAATTTTTCTGATAAAATCTGTGATTGCAATGGTAAGCCTATTGTAAAAACAGAACTTTCGTTTGTTTTGCCACTTGAAGCCGATAGCAATGACTTGGTAATTAATGAAGTGCTTTTTAATCCCTATGCTGGAAGCACTTATTTTGTTGAGTTTTATAACAGGTCAGATAAACCTTTGGATATAGGAAGCTTGTATTTTGCCAGGTTTGACACTTTGACCAACGAAGTATATAATTTTTGCAGTATTTCTGAACAAGGTTCTTTTCTAATGCCTCATAAAATAATGGCTATTTGTAAAGATACCTTGTTATTGTCTAAGTTTTATAAGTTATATGATACATGTGTAGTATTGAGCAATCGTGATTTTCCTTCGTTAGATAACAAGCAAGGACGTATTGGCATAATAAACAGGCAACAGCAAATAATTGACCAGCTAAACTATTATGAAGATTGGCATTTGCCGTTTTTGTCCAGCAAAGAAGGTGTTTCGCTTGAACGTTTAAGTAGTGAAGCTTTGACAAATGATAGAAACAACTGGTATTCTGCGGCCGGGACGTATGGTTATGCTACTCCGGGGTATGCCAATTCTCAAAAGCAGGTTAATAATATTACGAATGACGGTATTATCAGCATAACTCCAGAGGTATTCTCGCCAAATGGCGATGGTTTCAATGATTTTACGACCATTGAAATTAAACCTTCAGAAACTGGGGTGCTTGGAGCAATCAAGATATTTGATTCCAATGGAAATATGGTTAGGACATTGCTTCAGCAGCAGCTTATATCTGAAAATGATAGGTTTGTTTGGAATGGCCTTTCAGACACCAACAAAATACTGCCTTCCGGGATTTACATTGTTTGGTTGAGGACGATTTCGAAAAATGGAAAAGTTGACGAACGCTACAAGGTGGTGACTTTGGGCAATCACTGATTTTTATTATATTTTGCTATAACAGTTGGTAATTTCTCCAATAAACATGTGGTGAAAATCTCCTTCGGGGTATATTTCTTCAGCTATTTGGGGAACATTGAAGCATTCTTTTTTCAGTTCTGCCGTGTAGAGCTTTTTGCATTCGATTACCAGCCTGGCTTGCTCAAAAGTAATGGCTCCTGATGGCATAAAGATAGGCTTCAGCCCGGTTTCTTTGATTTTATCAACATCTTTGCCTGAATATTTGCCGCAGTAACTCAGCTTATCTTTGTGTTCTGGATAAAGGAAGCTTAATGTAAACATATCAGAAATTTCTACAAACGAGAGCGTATGCCGCTGAGGACGGATAAAGATAGTAGCTACAGGTTTTTTCCATAAAACGCCAAAAGAACCCCAGCTGGCGGTCATGGTGTTAAGTTTACTGGCATTTCCGGCAGTAATGAGCATCCATTCTTTGTCTAAAAGTTGAAATACATTGTCTTTTAATTTGTAGGGGTCTGTTTTTTGAAAATTGTCCATGCTTGACTATCTTTATATGTTGAACAATTGTAGTTTATCGTTTAGCAAAATTAGTGTATTTTGCAGATTTTTGGAGCTTAAAACCGGGCAAATTGAAACTTTCCATTTTTAAATATTCTTTGTGGTACAGTATTGTCAGGCTATACGTAAAAGTTGCCTATTATCTTTATTATAGCAAGGTTGAAGTTATCGGGAGGGAGAATATTCCTAAAAACAGGCCGGTTATTTTTGCCGCCAACCATTCCAATGGACTAATGGATGCTTTGGCATTTGTATGTACAGTAAACCGACAGGTAGTTTTTCTTTCGCGAGCAGATATCTTTAGTTCTCCTTTTATATCAAGGGTTTTAAATTTCTTTAAAATATTACCTGTTTATAGACAGCGGGATGGAATAAAGAGTGTATCAAAAAATGAAGAAATATTTCGGATTGTAAAAGAAGGACTTTGTATGGGTAAGGCATTATGCATGATGCCTGAGGGTACACATCATGGAGGCATTAAATTGCTTCCTTTACAGACCGGGATATTCAGACTGGCCATTGAGACAGCTAAAATGCGTGGGGGAGAAGATGTAATTATTATTCCAACAGGGCTAAGGTATGAACATCCCAAACGCTTTAGGTCAAAAGTATCCATTATTTTTGGGAACCCGATATCTGTGAGTGAATTAATGCATTTGAGTGAAGCGAATGCAAGTAAATTGTTGAAAGATATGCTTACCAATTCGCTTACCCGACTGGCGGGATATACTACTTTGCCAGATTCGGAGCTTGACGTTGCCAACTTTGCTTTGAATGTCCCAAGTGTTAAGGCAGTGAAAAAGTCGGAGGTTATAAAGTATAGTAATACATGGGTATTAAATCGGTTTGAAAATATTTTCAATAATAGCCCGATATTTTATAAAGAATTATCCAGGAATGTCAGTGAATATAATGAGTTGCTTTTACGAAGTAAAATAAAGCCTTTTTATTTATTACAATTTCAAAACAGTATTTTTTTAACAGCATTAAGTGCCCTACTTTTATTAATTACTTTGCCTGTTTTTATAATAGGTATTAGTTTTCATGCATTACCATTGCTATTTGCCCATGTTTTAAACCTGAAAAATGAAGATTACCTTTTTCATTCGTCTGTCAGGTTTGTTATTTGGCTATTATGGTTACCGTTCCAGTTTACAATGCTGACATTGGTATTGATTGCCATTGGAATAAGCATATCAACATTATTAGCCATCTTGTTTATGATTGTAATGAGCGGTATTTTGGCACTTTTTTATTTGGATATTCTCAGAAATGCTGTTGTTAACATAGCCTGCTTTCTCAATCTGAGAAATACCCTGATAGTAAAAGCAAAGCAAAAGAAAATTATGTTAAAACTCTTTAGTAAAAGATAATTTGGTGACAGGTCAATACAAGGTGATATGGATTACAGGGGTCTCGTCGGGGCTTGGGCGTGAATTGGCTGTAAATTATGCTGAACTTGGTGTGTCTATTATTATTTCGGGACGAAATGAAGCACATTTGGCAGAAACAGCTTTATGTTGCAAAAATAAAGGAGCAGAGATATTATCTCTACCTTTTGATATGACTATTGATACTGAAATTGAAGGAGCTGTAAAGCTGGCTATAGCCTGGAAGGGGAATATCGATTTGCTAATACTCAATGCAGGAATTGGGCAACGTGCTTATGTTCATGATTTGTCAATGGATGTAGCCGATTATATTATGAAAGTCAACTATCGGAGCTTAGTGTATATAACCAAATTACTTCTTCCCCGGTTTCTTGTTCAAAAAACAGCACATATAGCTGTTATTAGCAGTGTAAACGGGCTTTATGGGTTTCCTTTAAGGGCTGTTTATTCGGCATCAAAGCATGCTTTGATTGGGTTCTATGAATCACTTGCCTTAGAAATGGCTTCAAAAGGTATTTGCGTGACAATAGTCTGTCCTGGCCGTTTTGGTTCCGGATTTTCAACCAGGGCTTTGGATGCATTTGGTAAACCTTATGAATTGCTTGATAATACGCATAAAAACCTTTTGAGTGTGGAAAAAACTGCGCTAAAAGTGATGAGCGCCATTGCCCGTAAAAAGTATTTTTGTTT
The DNA here is from genome assembly GCA_029572965.1 of Bacteroidota bacterium. Classification (GTDB taxonomy): domain Bacteria; phylum Bacteroidota; class Bacteroidia; order Bacteroidales; family DTGW01; genus JAKPQD01. Next base: position 87,731 of record JAKPQD010000143.1, read on the forward strand.
TTTTGGTGGCAAAGAGCTTATATTGTTGTATTTGAAGCGTTTAAATTCGAATTTATTCTTTAGTTTTACCAAACGGCTTAACCCAAAATCATAGATTATGTTGAAAAACCTGCCAATTGAAAAGGTGTTATTTCTGGACATTGAGACAGTACCAATGAGTCCGGACTTTGGACAATTGCCTGACATATTCAAATCTTTATGGGATAAAAAGTCCAGGCATTTCAGAAAAGAAGAACAGACCGCAGAGGAGGTTTATGAACGAGCAGGAATTTATGCCGAATTTGGCAAGGTTATTTGTATTTGCTTTGGCACTATTTTTCAGCGCGATGGGCAATGGCACACGCGTATTCGCCATTTTGCTGGTGATGATGAGAAGGAGATACTTTTTCAGTTTGCCGAATTGTTAGAAAAGCTTGAAACACAGGGAGGTTGGCGTTTGTGTGCCCACAATGGCAAAGAGTTTGATTTTCCTTATATCTCGAGACGAATGTTGGTCAATGGCATTAAGTTGCCTGCTTTGCTTGATGTTACCATGATGAAACCCTGGGAAACATCATTTCTTGATACAATGGAACTCTGGAAGTTTGGGGATTACAAAAACTATACTTCATTGGAACTCCTGGCGGCCTTGTTTGGCATACCTTCTCCAAAAAATGATATTGACGGGAGCCAGGTAGCTAAAGTATATTATGAGGATAAAGACCTTGAACGTATTGTAAAATATTGCAAAAACGATGTCCTGACCATCATCCAGCTTTTCCTCAAATACAGGGGAGAGCCTTTAATTGAGAATGAGAGGATTGACTTAGGGGTTAGCGAGTGAAAACCACCCCTGCCTCCCGCCTGAGACGGGACAAGCTCTCCTTTTAAAGGAGGGGGAATATGGATAATTGTAATGAAAGTAAAAAGGATAAGAACAATTGACCGAATTTTAGGAATCAGATTTTTTTAGTTCTTCGTTATACCTTTTTGAAAGCAAATCGAGCATTTTGCTCATGGTTTCTATAGCTTCTACAGTAGCTGGCGAAGCTTCTTTTTTCGAGAGTCTTGCTAACATAAGCCAATACATAGCTTCGAGGCACACATGAGTGTCGGGACGAGAGCTTTGCGGTGATTTGGCTTTGTACGATATGATATTAGGCTGCGCCAGAATAAATGCCTGGATATAAAGCCCGTCATTGTTCCTTAGCAATTGTTGGTGAAACTCTTCAATTTCATTCATCACATTGATAACCACTTGTATATGGCCAGCAGTTTCAACCTTTTCATTACGCATCATTTCTACCAGGCTTTCAATCCAAAGCTCAGTATTTTTAACGTCTTCCTTATTTGTATCAGATTCTTTTATCAGAAATGCTTTTGCTTTGGAGGTGTCAAAGTTTATAGCCCTCAGCAAATCTTCCATTTGCCAGAGATAAAGTACATAAGCCGCAATATTGGTTTGTTTGAGATGATGAGCTAATAGCATTTCTTAGTTTTTAGATTACTCCCAATCCCTTATTCTGTCAATCTCGCGACGGTCTTTTTTTGTAGGCCTGCCAGCACCTTTATCACGCTGAAAATTAACAGCCATGCGGGCAATTTCGCGTTTTACAAGTTCGTCTTCAGGCGTAAGGTCTTCAATGGCCTCTTTTGCCTTAGGTGCAGAAACTCTGCTTTTGATTACCTCAATAACACGGTATGTATGAACAACAGGAGGTTTACGGACGATAATCACTTCGCCTTCTTTGACTATATGCGAAGGCTTGACCTCTGTGCCATTGATAAGAACACGGCCTTTTTGGCACTCTTCAGCGGCAATGGAGCGGGTTTTGTATATGCGTACAGCCCAAAGAAATTTGTCTATCCTGACTCTCTCGTCCATAACCGGAGCACTTTATTTATACAAGCAAAGGTAAGGAGTATCCTGGTCGCATTTAACTTTAAACTTTGAATCTTTAGCAACAACAAATGATTCAAACTTTTTATATGTTTTCCACTCAGTTTCTCCGGCTTGTTTCACTTGCATCACCCCGGCAATTACTGTCATTACTTCAACAGTTGAAGTGCCAAATTCGTACTCGCCAGCAGCAATAACACCTATAGTTGTTCTGCCTTCTACAGTTTCGCAGCCTAAAGAAGCTACTTTTCCACCAAAATATTCGTTTGCTTTAAACATGTTTTTATTTTTTTGCAAAAGTAGCCGATATATACTAAAGTTTCAATGAATGGCGTAATTAATCTTTTACATAAATATTCATTTACATCAAAGGTTAAAAATTTTTACCATCAAAAATTTTATTATGTACCTTTGTTCCGTTTTTTTAAAATTTAAACCATTGAAAAACAGAGTTATAGTGATAGTGGGTATTTTTGCAATACTCATGATTTCATTTTTTGTTGTGCGTAAGCCAATTGCTAATTATGCTTTAAGTAAAGTCCACGATAAAATTGAGTCGCGGTTGCACCTAAACTTTAAAGTTGAAAAAGCTGAGTTCAAAGGTTTGCTGGCTCTTAAGTTGTCTAATGTTTCTATCACTGATTCATTAATGGATACAACGTTGTATGCCAATGAAATACTTGTGCGCCCTAAGATTTGGTATTTGTTTACAGGAAAACTCAGGCTTAGAGAGCTTCATATCAATCAATCTTACATTAACATTGATAGCAGTATTGTCTCCTCTGTATTAAAGCATAAAAAGGATGAAAAAACAGACACTTTAGTTGTTGAGGTAAACTATAAGAAAACAGTGGAGCGGATTTTCGGGACTTTGTTTTCTCTTATACCTAAAAAAGTGGTTATTTCAGATTGTCGAATAACGATTTTGCCCAAGAAAATCACTGTTTCAGTTCCTGTGTTTACCATAGTCAAAGACAAAATGCAGGGAAACATTTCAGTTAATGATGATGTTTTAAAAAACTATTTCAGTATTCATGGAGAAATGGATAGCCATTGGGTTAGCTTTAGGCTTTTTAATGACAGTATTGAAGCTGATCATAAGAAAGTGACAGAAATGAATGACCGTTGGGGCATGGGGTTGATGTTTGATAGTATAACTTCGCTATTGCATTACAATGGTGTACAGGATGGTCGGGCCGAGGTAGTTTCAGAATTTAGCCTGTTCAACTTTTCTGTATTTCATAAAAAGCTTTCACCTGTGCCTGTTTCGTTTAGAAAACTTCAGATGAGTTTTGATTTTAAGGCTTCCGAACAGACATTATTTATAGATAGCTCGTCAGTTATCAGTTTTAACGGGTTTACTTTTTCTCCTTTCGTAAAATATTCTCGTACAGACCATAAATACCTTGAGCTGGGGGTGAAAAATATGGAATTCTGTGCTGATAGTTTTTTCAGGGCTTTACCAGAAGGATTGTTTGAGAACATTAGGGATATAAAGGCTGAGGGGAAATTAGCTTACAGGTTGAAGGTCAATATTATCTTAGATACTCCTGACAGTGTAAAAGTATTGTCAGATTTGGAAAGTAAAAAATTTAGGATTGTTCGTTATGGGAATGCTAACTTCTCGATGCTGAACGATACGTTCCATTATACATTTTACGATCATGGGGTTCCTACATATTCGATGCTTGTTGGACAAGGTATTGGTGATTATACTCGGCTTGACCAAATAAGTGACTTTTTGAAATATGCTGTTCTTACATCTGAGGATGGCGGGTTCTTTTATCATCGTGGGTTCAATGTAGATGCCATTCAAGAGGCTATTGCTGAAAACATTAAAAAGAAACGTTTTGTTCGTGGGGCAAGTACCATTAGCATGCAGCTGGTTAAGAATGTTTTTCTGACCCGCAATAAAAACATTTCCCGCAAGCTTGAGGAAATAATGATTGTTTGGATGATTGAAAACCTGCACCTCGTGTCAAAAGAGAAAATGTTTGAGGTATATCTCAATATTATCGAGTGGGGACCGGGAGTGTTTGGCATTAAGCAGGCGGCCAATTATTACTTTAGCAAAAAGCCTTCAGAGCTAACACTTGAAGAAAGTATCTTTTTGGCAGCTATTATCCCTTCTCCTAAAGCTTTCAAATATTGTTTTGATGAAAATAAACAGTTAAAAAGCTGTTACGATGGTTATTATAAGATGTTAAGCAACATTATGCTAAGCCGTAACCAGATTACTGTTACCGATACAGCCGGGTTAAAAGCAAATGTAATACTGAAAGGCAGGGCTTTAGAAGCTTTGAAAAAAGACACAGCTATGGTTGTTGATTCTGTTGAAATTGATGAGCCTTTCATGTTTCTTACTGAATAAAAGAAAAGCCTGTCAAGTGCTGAGCTGACAGGCTTCACAAAACAACATGATATAAACGAAACTTATTCTTTAAACCTTTTAGCCACTTCGTTCCAGTTGATTACATTCCAGAAAGCAGCAATATAATCGGGTCTGCGGTTTTGATATTTCAGGTAGTAAGCATGTTCCCAAACATCCAATCCCAGAATTGGTTTGCCTTTTACATCAGCCACGTCCATCAACGGGTTGTCCTGATTGGGAGTTGATGTTACTGCCAGTGATCCATCTGCTTTTACAACCAGCCAGGCCCACCCGCTTCCAAAACGCGTTGCGGCTGCATTTGACAGTTGTTCTTTGAATTTGTCAAAAGAACCAAATGTTTTGTTTATTGCATCGGCCAAATCTCCTTGGGGAACCCCGCCTCCATTGGGCGACATCACTTTCCAAAATAAGTTGTGGTTATAAAAACCTCCACCGTTATTCCGCACAGCTACAGGATAGGCTGATATGTTTTTAATAATTTCATCAATATTGTCCGGAGCCGAAGGAATTGCAGCCAATGCATTATTCAGGTTGTTGATATATGCCTGGTGGTGCTTGGTATGGTGTATTTCCATCGTTAACGCATCGATATGCGGCTCAAGTGCATTGTATGCGTAGTCTAATTTAGGTAATTCGAATGCCATAGTATTTCATTTTTAAGTTTAACTTCTGTATTTATTAGTTAAACATGGGAAAATGAGTTTTGTTTAATTTAGATTAAATAAAAATAATAAATTTTAAAAAATGATACAATAACTTGAAAAACTGTGTGTTAATTCACAATAAATTTAAAGAGAGAATTTTTACAAAACGGTTTTAGAAATATTATTAACCTTTGGAGAATTAATCGAATCAACTTTTATATCATCTCCAGCACCTTCCTTGCTATGCCTTCTGCATCAAAACCGCACAGATGGTGCAGCTCAGCTACAGTGCCATGCTCGATAAACTTATCGGGAACGCCCATACGGACGATTTGTCCTTTGTATCCTTTTTCCATAGCGTATTCTATCACGGCAGAGCCAAATCCACCAACAATAGTGCCGTCTTCGATGGTTATTATTTTGCCAAAGCTTGAAAAAACTTCATCTAAGATATCTGTATCTATGGGTTTTACAAAACGCATGTCATAATGGGCGGGTTTAACCTGGTGTTCTGTCTCGAGCTTTTGAATAGCGCTTTGCACAAAGTTGCCCGGATGGCCAACAGATAAAATGGCTATTTTCTCTCCGTCAGAAACTTTTCGTCCTTTGCCAATAGCCATTTCAGTAAATGGTTGTATCCAGTCAACTGTTACACCTGCTCCACGAGGATATCGTATAGCAAAAGGCCCGTAGTTTTTATGCTGAGCGGTGTACATCATGTTGCGAAGCTCAACCTCATTCATTGGAGCTGCAATGATAATATTTGGGACACATCGCAAAAAGGCCATGTCAAACACTCCATGATGTGTAGCCCCGTCTTCGCCTACCAATCCGCCACGGTCAAAGCAGAAAACCACCTGTAGCCCTTGCAAAGCTACATCGTGTATTATCTGGTCGTAGGCCCTTTGGGCAAAAGATGAATATATGTTGCAAAAGGGGACAAGCCCTTGGGTAGCCATGCCGGCAGCAAAAGTAACGGCATGTTCTTCAGCAATGCCTACATCAAAGCAGCGATCGGGCATTTCCTGCATCATGATGTTGAGAGAGCATCCTGTGGGCATAGCTGGGGTGATGCCTACTATTTTTTTGTTTGTTTTGGCCAGTTCGAGAATGGTAAGGCCAAAAACATCCTGATATCGTGGCGGTTTATTTTTATTGTCCGAACTGGCCACTATTTCACCTGTTTCTTTGTTGAACTTTCCGGGGGCATGCCAAATGGTTTTGTTTTCCTCTGCAAACTTGTAGCCTTTACCTTTGGTGGTCATGATGTGCAATAGCTTTGGCCCGGGAATATCTTTCAGGTCAGAAAGTATATTGACCAACTGCCTGATGTTGTGCCCGTCAACAGGGCCAAAATAGCGAAAATGCAACGCTTCAAACAGGTTGCCCTGGTGCATCAGGATTGACTTCAGCCCATTCTCAATTTTCTGGACAGCAGAGCGCGTTTTGGGGCCAAACTTATGTAAACGCCCCATGGCATTCCAGACGTCGGTTTTTATTTTGTTGTAAGTCTTGGAAATGGTGATGTGCGTAAGGTAATCGTTCAAAGCCCCTACATTGGGGTCGATGGCCATGTTGTTGTCGTTGAGGATAACCAGAATATTGGAGTTTAGATGCCCGGCCTGGTTGAGGCCTTCAAAAGCCAGCCCTCCGGTAAGGCTTCCATCTCCAATAATGGCTACTGTCCGGCGGTCTTTATCATTGTTCATTTTAGCAGCAGTGGTTATGCCGAGAGCTGCTGATATTGAGGTAGAAGCATGTCCAACTCCGAATGCATCGTAAATACTTTCTTCACGTTTTGGAAATCCGCTTAATCCTCCCATTTTACGGTTAGTGTGAAAAATATCTTTTCGTCCTGTCAGTATTTTATGGGCATAGGCCTGATGACCTGTATCCCACACTATTTGGTCGTAAGGAGTATTGTAAATGTAATGCAGGGCAACGGCTAATTCAACAGCTCCAAGACTTGCACCAAAATGCCCGGGGTTGGTGCACATCTCATCAATGATAAACTCACGAAGTTCATCACATAATGCATTGAGCTGTGTAACCTGAAGCTTTTTCAGGTCTGAGGGGAATTTTATTTGGTCGAGCAGCGGATATGGGCTGTTACTCATCTTACATTCAAAATTTTTCAAAGATAAAAATTATATAACGAAAGTGTCACGCGTTTTCGTTTATTTTCCCTGCGCTTGTTGTTGGAAATGCAAAGCGTTAAGGGAAAGCATAAAGGCTGTATAGAAAAGCAAAAGCTTTGGCAAAAAAGTAAACGTAATTTGTTAAGTTCCTTTATCTTTGGCCGAAACAATATAAAACAGAATAGATGGAATTTAAAGAGTTGACAGAATCTGATGGCTGGAAAAAATTTGAAATAAAACTTGAGAAACTTGGAGCATTAGTACTTTTGGTGGGATTGATAGTGCATTTACTGAATGTTAATCCCAACAGGCCAAATTACTTGCTGGTTGTTGGGCTTTCAACACTTACAATAGTTTATTTTTTCTGCGGTTTCAAAGAATTGAAATCTACTGATTATGTATCCAGTATCTTTTTCAGGATTTATGGATGGGGACTGGCAATAACCTCTGTGTCGCTTATGTTTACTTTGATGCAATGGCCTATACACAAAAACAGCCTGCTTATTTCTATAGGGCTTTTGGCGGTATCGTTAATATTGGCATTGAAGTTTAGAAATGAGGAGAACAAGCAACAGATAAACTATATTTTTTTTATCAGGATAGGTGTAGCCCTGGTTTTGGCAGGTGTGGTCTATTATACAAAGGTTATGGGCGCTTATTGATAATTAAAACCGTAAAGAATACTGAGAATAAACACGGAGGGCTGTAGCGGGTGCAAAGTTGATAATTCTCTTAGTTTACTTATCCAACCAGTTTTTAAACTGTGTAGCCCGCAGTTTGCTTACATAAATTTCTTTGTCCGAAGCAGGTTTGACTTGTATTTTCAGCTTTTGCCGGCCAAAGTTGTGGATCTTTTCAATACTTTCGACAGATAAAATAAATTGGCGGTTGGCCCTGAAAAACGCTTTGGCATTTAGTTCGTTTTCCAATTGGTCCAACGATTCGCTGATGATGTGGCGTTTGCCGCTTTTTGTAGTTAAAAAGGTAACGCCATCTTCCGATTCAAAATAGGCAACATCGTTAACCATAATAGGAATAAGGTTGTCGCCATGATAGACAAGAAAACGTTCACGATATTCTTTATTAATAAAGTTTTTTAAAATGCTTTCGAAGTCTGTTGCCTGTTTTTCCTGGAGAATGGATTTATACTTGTTTAAACTTTCCTGCAGATCAGCTTGGTTTATAGGTTTGAGCAGGTAATCAATGCTGTAAAACTTGAAAGCATTGATGGCATACTCATCGTAAGCGGTAGTAAATATGATGGGGGTTTTGATTTTCAGTTGGCTAAATATCTTGAAACTCAAGTCATCGGCAAGCTGAATATCGCTCAGTATCAGGTCGGGTAGGGGATTAGTAGAAAACCATTCGATGCCTTCCTTCACGCTTTGAACAACGCCAACAATTTCGGCGTTTGCATCACATTCCTTTACCAGCTTCATCAACCGGCGTGAAGCCGGCGCTTCGTCTTCTATAATAAGTATCTTCATTTGTTTACATTAACTCATTTTCAAATTTACTAGTTATCTCATTCCTTTTACCAGCGGCACTTTTACTGTAAACGCTGTTTCGGTATCTTCCACAATCACTTCTTTATTGGCCAGGAATCGGTATCGCTCGTTGATATTGTGCAGGCCTACTTTGGTGGACGATGGCATGATGTTACGCTTTTGCTTGTTATTGCAGACAATCAAAAACTCATCGCTGCAAACGATGTTGACTTCCAGTTTTTTTTGCACTGATATTTCGTTGTGTTTTACAGCATTTTCGATGAGCAGTTGAATGGTAAGTGGCAGTATATAATATGTTTGGTGATGTTCGCAAATGTCAAGGTTCACTATCAGGCTGTCTTCAAACCTCATCCGCAGCAAATTGATGTATGACTGGGTAAATTTGATTTCAGTCGGCAGGTCAACCCATGTTTCCTTTTGACTACTGAGCACATACCTGTAAACGACCGACAATTCCTGTATGTATGACACTGCTTTTTTGGAGTCTTCTTCAACTATAGCAGTGAGTGTGTTTAGCGAATTAAACAGAAAATGCGGGTTAAGCCTGCTGTTGAGGTTTTGAAACCGTGCTTCGGCGCTCTCCTTTTTGTATCGCTCATTTTCAAGGGCTGTATGGCTAAGTTTCAGAAATAGGTAAAAGCCTTCATAGATAACATTGATAAGGATTACAAACAGGAGGGTTGCAATAAAGAAATTTTTGAAATCAAAGCTGCTTGGGTCACAAAGGGTACCTGTTTTCTCGTATCCATAGCTATGGTTGAAATACATAAAAGAATAATCTAATGAAATGGATATAGCGCAGGAGAGCAGGACTTGAAGTGCAAAACGAAGGTACTCGTGGTTTTTAGGGAAATGGCGCCTGAAAGAAAAAATGATGTATCGAATGAGAAACCAAATAATTATAATGCCAACCAAGCCTGAAGCTAAATGATAAAAAAACAACTTGTTGAACACAAATGGATAAGGGGCAATAAACAATGTTGCAATGACAGCAAATAAGGGTATTGCAATAAACTTAATCCGTTTCTCGACCTTGATAAATTCAGCTTCCAAGTGCTCTTCGCAAAACAACATAATCTTTTCTTTAAGTAATAAATTTTGTCAGTTCTTTTCACCCCAAACCCCTAAAGGGGCTTTGTCCAAGTCCCCTTTAGAGGTAATTACGTCTAAAAACAATGCCTTTCTTAATATTTACATCAAATTAAAAATACTTTCTGGTCAGCATCAAAGGTATAATTATTATCAGCAATAACAGCAAGTTGAAAACAGCGTTGAGATAAACCTTGTAATAGATAGAAATAATTTCATCTATTGGGAACCAGGCCAATACTGATATTAATAATGCCTTCCAGGCCCATAATTGTTGCTTTTTAAAGGCATTGTTTATCACCATCAGCATCAACGTGCACCATGCTATCATAACAGCCCCGGTAAGCCCATAGATGAAGCCCTGAAAGTTCCTGGCTGCCATATCAGGCTCATTGCCTGAGCCCCAAAAAGGAGTATTGACAATGCTATTGAAAATAAAGCTGTCGCTTTGATTGAAAAAAGCCATATATGCCCCGGTGGCTATCATTGCAACCATTACAGCATTGAGCCAATTGTAGTAGAATTTGAAGTTTTTCATTTTTTTTGTTTTTCATTTTTTTCAAGCTTTAAATTCCACCCCCTGCCCCCGCCAGCGGGGGATAGCTATTATTAGCTTTTATCTTAATTTGACAGATAGTTCTATTTAATAATAACAGATTAACAAGAATGATAACTGTCCCCCGCTGGCGGGGGTAGGGGTGGATTTATCAACAAAGAACAAATATGTCATAACATTTTTGGTATCCGTAATTTGTCATCAGTCATTAAAAGTATATCTTATACTGAAACGTTGGGAATATCCCCAATTGGTAGATATTCCCCAGTTGGTTTTTGCTGGCATCGTAGGTTTGGGCAAATATGTTCTTTGTATTAAAAACGTTGTCCACATTGACAAAAACCTCCTGAGCTTTGCCCAATCCGTTGAAGCGATAAGTGACCTTAATGTCGGTTCGGAAATAGTCCTTGAATTGCTGTGTATAAGCCTGACTTTCAATACGCACGGCTTTTTTAGCCAGCTGTGATGCAGCATAATCAATCGGGGTATAGCGTTTGCCTCCCGCAGTTGTCACTTTGAAGTCCACCATTATTTTTGAACGTTCATTAATCTTAAACTCCTTTCCAGCCAATACATTGAAAACATATTTCCCGTTAAAGGCCGTATTCCTTAGTACTCCGTCGCTGCCTTTGTATTTCGAGTCAAAGAGCGACGCTGTTACCAGATAATAGTAGCCATTGCCGAAGAACTTTTCTAAAGTTAGTTCAAGCCCGTAATTGCGTCCTGTACCATTGTTTACAAGGCTGTCTTCGGTTGTAAATGTATATGACATACCTTCGTTAATGGCCGAAAAAGAGCTTGGCCTGCTGTTGCTGGTTACAGGAATATCAAACAGGTATTGGTAGTATGTTTCGGTTTTTATGGCTGTACTGTTGGTTATCATCCAGTTATAGCCGAGGACAAACTGGTGGCTTTTGTTGAACTTCAGGTTTTTATTGGTATTGAGGATATTGCCACTGATATTTGTAGAAACCATGTATATTGGCAACGGCTGCATCTGGCTGTGCAGCCCGTAACCGAGGGTAAAAGCGTGTTGAGGCCTGAAATTCCATTTCAGTGAGGCCCGTGGCTCAATGGCCTGGTCGTTGTTTAGCTGTAAGTATTGATAATGCAAGCCTGTTGTAAGCAGCAGGTTGTCGGTAAATGAATAGTTCCATTGTCCATAAGCCTGCAATAGTGCTGCGGCTCCATTACCGTCATATCTGTCAAGCAGGTTGCCGTTGGCATCAGCATCAAACTTAGTATCAAAGCTGTAATTATACCTGTCTGCGATAATACCTACTTTTATCTTGTTTTGTGCGTTAATTTTGCTTTTTATGTAAGTATGCAGGGTGAATTTGTACTGGTAGTTTTCGCCCCTATACCTTGGGTATTCTTCATAATTAATAAGGCCTACGGAGTCTTCACGTCCTATTTCGTATATACCGCTCATCCCGGCTATGGTTTTTATATACGAATTATCGGAGATTCTGTGCTGATAGGATATTCCACTAGCGCCTGTACTCGAAATCCATTTGGTATTGGTATTTAAATAGCTATCAGGGCTAAAGTCCTCTTTTTCTTTGTCTTTGTATAGTACCTTGTAGATGCTCCTGCCACCCATTCCAAAAATACCCAGAGTCCCTTTAGCTGAAACGGGCAGGTTTACATTGTACGAAAGGTCCTGATAGTCTGCCTGTCCTGCATATCCAAAGTTAATATTCATTAACCTCAAAATGGAAGTAGTTGAAAAACGATAGTTTACAAGATACGAACCTTTGTAGTCCTTTTTATACGGGCCTTCCATCATAAGTTCAGTGCCTAGCACCCCTGCCTGGAACATATATTCATGCTTTTGGTTATTACCATTGCGCAGCTTAATATCAAAAACCCCGGATGTGGCATTGCCATATTCGGCTGCAAATGCGCCAGTCATAAAGTCAGAGTTAGAAATAACGTTGTAATTGAGCATACTTACCGGGCCTCCACCACTCCCAACACTGGTAAAATGGTTAGGACTGGGTATTTCCATTTCTTCAAGTTTCCATAACAGGCCCATAGGCGAGTTCCCCCGGATAACAATGTCATTGCGTGAGTCGTCGCCGTTTGTAACCCCGGCATAGTTTGAAGCCATACGCGACACGTCATTGCGCGAGCCTGCATAACGACCGGATTCTTCTACGCTAAAAGTGCGGGCGCTAATGCTGTTCATTTCGTTCAGCGCTTGGGTTTTGTTTCTGTGGCCTACTACAGCTACTTCCTGCAGGGTGGTTACGCTTTCTTCCATGCCGATATTCAAAACAAGCTCTTTGCCAGAGTTTATTTCTATATCGCTTGCAGAAGCTTCTTTGTATCCCAGGAAACTAAAGCGCAAATTCTGTCTTCCAACCGGAACCTGGCGAAGGACAAACTCTCCGTTGGCATCGGTTGATGTGCCTATGAGTGGATTAGTACCTTCTACAACTACTGTCACTCCCGGGAGGGGCATTTTGCTGTCTTTATCAATGATGACACCTCGTACAGATTGGGTAAAACGTTGAGCATTGATAAAAGTTGTGGCTGCAAGCAGAATAGCTACCATTAAAAAATTCAGTTTCATGTCTTTTATTGTTGATTTCAGGGCAAAGTTTTGCCGAAATCAAGGCCCAAAAAATGAAAATGCCATGAAGTGGATATAAGTGGGTATGAAATGGTATTTTTAAGTAAAAAGCAAAACTAACAGAGAAGATTTTCAATCATAATGCATGATGACAATTAGATATCAATTATTTTTCTATTTTTGAAAGAATTATTTAACAACTGAAAATTATGAAGACGGCAAATAACCTGGTTAAGCTTGTATTGTTGAGTGTTGCATTTAGTGCATGTGTCCCGCTTCAACGTTTTCAGGATACCCAGGATAAGCTTAATACATGCCAGACAGAGCTTGATGAAAACAAGCAAAAGTCCGAGCAGCTTGGGGTTGAAAATACCGAGATGAAGCAAGTGATTGAAAAGAACCGCCTTCAGCTCAACAACCTTGTCAAGGACAGCATGAACCGTATGTTGGTCATTGATACCCTCAGGGCACAGGTGTCAAATCTTCAGCTTCAGGTTGCCGAACTGCAGAATACCCAGGAATCTATCCTTAAAGGCAATGCCAAAGAAACTTCACGCCTGTTGAAGCAATTGCAAGCCACGCAGGAAGACCTGAAAAAACGTGAAGCGGCATTGCAAAAGGCTTTTCAGGAACTGGAAGAAAAGAAAAACAGCCTCAATGTGCTCAATGCCGAGATTACCCGTCGGAATGTCCGTCTTAAAGAGCTCGAAAATATATTGTTCAGAAAGGACTCTGTGGTTAATGCTTTGAAAGCAAAAGTTTCGGCTGCGCTTTTAGGTTTTGAGGGCGAAGGTTTGACTGTAAAAGTCAATAATGGCAAGGTGTATGTATCTATGCAGGACAAACTGCTTTTCAAATCGGCCAGTACAGAGGTGGACAAGAAGGGTCAGGATGCTATTAAAAAGCTGGCAAAGGTGTTGGAACAGAACCCTGATATCAACGTGACTATAGAAGGACATACCGACAATGTACCTTATAAATCTGATGAAAGAATAAAGGACAACTGGGATTTGAGCGTGCAGCGCGCTACGGCCATTGTGCGTATCATCATCAATAACTCAGACGTAGCTCCCAAACGCCTGACAGCTTCCGGACGTGGCGAATTTTCGCCTGTTGGCTCAAACAAAACTGCTGAAGGCCGTGCCCAGAACCGCCGTACCGAAATTATCCTTACGCCTAAGCTGGATGAGCTTTTTAAAATACTGGAGAGTAACTGAAATAATTACATAAATGTATTTTTCTGACTAAAAGAGTTACAATAATGTAACTCTTTTTTTATTTTAAATAATTTGTAAAATATTGATTATAAATATTTTACATGCTTTGGCATAGAGGTTGAAAACAGGTAAGTATAATCTTTAATACCTGTAATTATGAAACTAAGTGCACGCAACAAGCTCAAGGGCAAAATTGTCAAAGTTGAAGAAGGGCTTATCACAGCTAAAGTATTACTTGACTTGGGAAACGACAACTATATTTCGGCCATCATTTCGAAAGATGCCATATCCGATTTGCTTTTAAAACCCGGTGATACAGCTTTTGCTATAATCAAATCTACCGAAGTCATTATTGGTACGCCATGTGATTGCGGACAAGGCAAATGTCAATGTCATTAGTTATGTTCCAGGTTTCTTGCAAAGTGGCTATTAGCAAAGATGGGGAAGCCTTTCTTACGCTTGAAAACATCCAACTTCTCATAGAAATTGGAGAAACTGGCAGTTTGATGGCAGCGGCAAGAAGCAGGCAAATTTCTTATATGAAAGCGTGGACAATGGTAACAATGCTGAACAAAACATCAAAATACCCTGTGGTACTGATGCAACGGGGAGGGCATCAGGGTGGAGGCGCTGAACTTACTGAATATGGCAGGAGGTTACTGGCTGATTACCTGCAGGTTGAAAAGCAAGTAGGTAACTTGTTGGCTCAAATAAACATGGAACTTAGCCTTTAAATTTTTTTTGACCACGTTATCTATTTCATTTTATATCGAAAATATTTTAAATATGGAAACTGACATTATTTACAAACCAATAGGTTTTATTAAAACCCCGTTCGAAAAGGCAGCCGAAATGCCCGTGCAACCTCAGGGGGCAACTGGTATAGAAGGCGTTATTGAATTGAATGCGGAATACGTCGCCGGGCTTTCCGACCTCGATGGCTTTTCACACCTCATTTTGTTGTATCATTTCCACCGTGTAAAGGGTTACAAGCTTCATGTAGTACCGTTTATGGACGACAAGCCGCACGGCATCTTTGCTACACGTTCGCCAGTACGCCCAAATCCTATTGGTATCTCTATTGTAAAACTCTGCAAAGTGGAGGATAACAGGGTGTTTTTTGAAGGGGCCGACATGATAAACGGTTCGCCATTGGTTGACATTAAGCCCTTTTTCCCGAAATACGACAACCAGCAAAACGTGAGAGGAGGCTGGCTCGAAGCAAAAGGAGATATTGATATAACGAAAGTTAAGTCGGACAGCAGGTTCGACACAGATAAAAACCCGGGGTTCAATCGCTGCAAATGATATGAATGCCCCAGGCTATTAAAACAAAGTGAGTTTTAACATTTCAAAATTACAAAAAATGAGGAAGTTTTACGCTTTTATGGGCATTGGTTTAACAAGCCTGTGTTGTTTGTCCAAGGTTAACGGGCAAAGTACGATTGATGCAGAGTTTCGGCCCCGTACCGAATACCGCCAGGGTTTCCGCAAACCGCTTGCCGATACGCTCAATGCAGGGTTTGTAACCTTGCAGCGTACCCGCCTGAACGCCGATTACAAAGGGAAGATACTGAATGCCCGCTTATCGTTGCAAGATGCAAGGATTTGGGGCAACAGCGACAACAAAACAAATGCTTCGAAGATTGAGTTGTACGAAGCCTGGTTCGAATATTTTATTACATCAGGGTTCTCGGCCCAAATGGGTCGGCAACCCCTGAAATACGACGATCAACGTTTGTTGTCTGCCCCAAACTGGAGCAATACCGGGCTGGCACACGATGCTCTGGTGCTGAAATACAACAGTCCGTTTATACAGGTGCATTCGGGTTTTGCTTACAACAATACAAAAGATACCCTGATGAACGTTGCCTATAAATACACCCCGAAACAAAACTACAAAACTATGGGGTATGCCTGGCTTTCAAAGCAAATTTATACAGGTACAACCCTTTCGTTGATTGGAATTTGCGAAGGGTTTGAAAATAAAGTGGATTACAACGTAGTTTATCCCCGCATAACTTACGGAGGTAACCTCGTGTATGCCAATGATTCAACGGCGTGGGGCGCTACTTTAACGGGTTACATGCAACAGGGCAAAGATCCTAACAAAGCCGTTGGCGACGGTTATGCCGATTTAAAATCGTTCTTTCTGGCAGCCAAATTCTCTTATAAAATCATTCAAAAACTATCGGCAAATGTTGGTGTTGATTATTATTCGGGTTCGGATGCTGCCATAGATGCCGAAAAATCGAACACGTTCAACCGCCTTTATGGCGCAACCCACAGTTTTAACGGCAACATGGAATATTTTGTAACACTGCCAACGCAAGGTTTGATTGATTACTACGGCGGAGTAACCGCAATAATTACCCCTAAACTTTCCGCGGACCTGTCGGGGCATTTATTCTATTTCGACAAAGATTTTATTTATAAAAATGAGAAAACAGACAAAAACCTCGGCACCGAATTAGATGTTGTGCTGAATTACTCGGTATCGAAAGAAATAGCCATACAGGGAGGGTACAGCCATTATTTCAACTCGGGCACAACCATGAAATATTACAAAATGCAAGGCGTAGAAGCACACCCACAGCAGTGGGCTTATGTAATGCTTACCATCAAACCGCAGTTTTATAAAACACCACAGAATTAATTTGAAAATGAAACAATTTGAAGATAAAACAATTTGAAAATTTGAAAATAAATGAATTTGAAAATAAATGAATTTGAAAATGATTAACACATTTTCAGATTAGCACATTAACACATTAAATATGAAGAGAAACATCAAAAATACGTGGAGTTTTGTTTCGGGAACAATTATTGGCATTCTTGGAGGCTTGATAGGGCTTGGCGGGGCAGAGTTCCGATTGCCGCTCCTCGCAGGATTTTTCGGTTTCGCCAGTCTCGATGCGGTTATCATCAATAAGATAACGAGCCTTGTGGTAGTGTCGTCCTCCCTTCCCTTCCGCAGCCAGTCTATCCCGTGGGGCGATGTGGCCTCGCACTGGGGCATCATCGTCAACATCTTGTCGGGCAGCCTTGCAGGTGCGTGGTTAGGGGCACATTACGCCACGCGGATGAAAACTGTTGTCCTCGACCGCTTCATCATGGTCTTGCTTATCGCCCTTGCTTTTGGGATGATTTTCGGGCACAGTGTCATGGATGGTGGGCACGCTGCCATAGTTCAGGCAGGTACAGCCCGGATGGTTTCGGGCGCCATAGCAGGCGTGTTGATTGGCATGGTGGCTGCCATCCTGGGTGTAGCCGGTGGCGAGTTGATAATCCCTACGCTGGTCATCCTTTTCGGGGTCGATATAAAGCTCGCGGGCAGCTTGTCGCTTTGTATAAGCCTGCCAACCATGATTGTAGCTTTCTACCGATATACTCAAAGCGGAGCTATTGAAATATTCAAACGAGAAAAGAAATTTTTGCTGTGGATGATCGCAGGGTCTATCATCGGTTCGGGCATCGGCGGGCGTTTGATTGGCATAATACCATCGAATATCCTTGTCCTTGTTTTGGGTGGCATCTTGTTAGTTTCGGCCATTAAAACATTTAAGAAAAAATAATAGAGAATGTGAAAATGAGCCGATTTGAAAATTTGAAAATGAGAAGAATGACCCCAAGAACTAGTGGAAAAACAGTTTGTAGAGTAATAATTTAAAACAAAAATAATATGAAAAAAGTAAGTTTCGCATTGGTAATGGCCCTGAGCGTGGGCCTTCATGCACAAAAAGTAAAAGTGGCGGCTGCTGCCGACCTTCGTTATGCGATGGACGATATTGTCAAGGCGTATAAAGCTGCTAAGCCCAATGCCGATATCGAGGTTATTTTTGGCTCGTCGGGCAATGCCTACACCCAGATATCCAATGGGGCTCCGTTCGATATTTATTTCTCGGCCGACATCATGTACCCCCGCAAGCTGAAAGAAGCCGGGCTTGCCATAACCGAACCCAGGCTTTACGCTATTGGCCGTATCGTGTTGTGGAGCTCCACGCTCGATGTGAGCAAGGGTTTGGGCATACTGACCGAGAAACCAAACATAAAAATTGCTACTGCCAACCCCGAGCATGCACCGTATGGCGAGCGGGCAGTAGAGGCTTTGAAGTACTACAAGCTTTTCGATAAGGTTGAGAAACAAATGATTTACGGCGAGAACATCTCGCAAGCTGCCCAGTTTTGCCTCACGGGCAACGCCGATGCCGGCTTGCTGGCCTTGTCCATTGTGTTGTCGCCAGCCATGAGTACGCAGGGCAAGTACTACCTGATTGACTACAAAACGCACAAGCCCCTTGAGCAAGCTTACGTAATATTGAAGCAAGCCAAAGACAATGCCGAGGCGTATGCTTTTACCGAGTTTGTGGCCACCAAACCTGCCCGCGAGATATTCGAGAAATATGGGTTTACATTACCTAAATAATTTGCTAATTTGAAAATGTGCCAATTGGAGAATTTGAAAATGAATTCATTGCATATTTTCAAATTATAATACTAAGCTGGCGCGCGTTTGTAACGCGTGCCAATACCTTAACTTACAATGAATTTTATAAGTTAAAATTAATTCAGTTTTAAATTTTAAAAAGATGAACAAACTACCGGGCAAAATAACACAGATGCAACAGTCGGGAGCCGTGCTGTTGGTCGATGTCGATGTTGACGGGCAGGGTTTTTCGGCCTTGCTCATCGAACCGGCCGCGAGGCCCGAATGGCTGCAAGCCGGGCATACCGTGCACCTCGTGTTTAAAGAGACAGAAGTGTCGCTGGCCAAAAACCTCTCGGGGCTTATCAGTATGCGAAACCGCATGATGTGCAACGTTTCGAAAGTGGAACGGGGCGAATTGCTGAGCAAAATCACGTTGCATTTTCGGGGACACAGCATTACTTCGGCAATCACAACCCGTGCAGTGGATTCACTTCAAATCGCAATTGGCGACGAAGTAGAAGCAATGGTAAAAGCTAACGAAATATCGCTCATGAATTCAATTTGAAAATTTGAAAATTGAACTAATTATTGAAAATTACCTCATTTTCAAATTGGCTCATTCTCGAATTTTCAAATTGCCACATATTCAAATTATCTCATTTTCAAATTAATAAATTATGGATGCAATTTTTGCCGAAACGTTGTGGATAACCTGCAAGTTTGCAGTTTTCACCACGTTAATTTTAATAGTCGTAGGCTTGCCGCTTTCGTACTGGCTGGCCTACTCAAAGTTTAGGTTCAAACCATTGGTAGAGGCGCTGGTGAGCATGCCCATGGTGCTGCCTCCCTCGGTAATTGGTTATTACATGCTGGTGGCCTACAGCCCCCGTCATTGGTTTGGTGGTTGGCTTTTAGACACGTTCAATGTGCGGCTGGCATTCACCTTCGAGGGCATTTTGCTTGCCTCGGTCATTTTTAGTATGCCATTCATGGTGCAACCGCTCCAAAACGGTCTGCGGGCCTTGCCCGATAGCCTGCGTGAGGCTTCATACACGCTTGGCAAGTCGAAAATGGTTACTTTTTTGCGGGTTCTTGTCCCCAACATCAAACCCTCGATAATCACGGCCATTGCCCTCACCTTTGCCCACAGCATAGGCGAGTTTGGCATTGTGTTGATGGTTGGGGGCAACATGCCCGGCGAAACGAAGGTAGCTTCTATCGCCATTTACGACGAGGTGCAAGCACTGAATTTTGCAAAGGCAAACCAGTATGCGCTCATCCTCTTCAGTATCTCTCTCCTTTTGTTAACAATCATTTATAGTGTAAATAAAAAACACGACCCATGGAAAGCAATGTAATTACCCTCGAAGTAGAAAAAATGATGCTTACTGCCAACGGCAAGCTGAACCTTTCGGTCGATACCCGGATACAAACCGGTGAGTTCGTAGCCCTGTTTGGGCTGTCGGGTGCCGGCAAGACTACGCTCCTGCGGATATTGTCAGGTCTGATGAAACCCGATAAAGGCTTGGTAAAATTTGGTGACACCGTGTGGTTCGATTCATCGAGGGGAATAAACATCCCGCCACAGGAGCGGAACATCAGCTTCATGTTCCAGGACTACGCACTTTTCCCCAACATGACGGTAGAAGAAAACATACATTTTGCCCAGCCCATGAAAGACAATGCTACGGCTCTCGAATTGCTCTCCATTTTTGGGTTGTCCGAATTCCGCAAACGCAAGCCTGGCGGACTTTCTGGAGGTCAGAAACAACGTGTGGCCCTTGCACGGGCATTAGCGCGCAAACCCCAGTTGCTGCTTCTGGACGAGCCTCTCTCTGCCCTCGATTCTGGCATGCGGCTAACCTTGCAGAACGAGATATACAAGGCCCATCAGCTTTTGGGGGCTACCACCATCATGGTGAGCCACGACCTTGGTGAAGTATTCCGGCTGGCAAGTCACGTGCTGTGCATCAAAAAAGGCCAGATAAGCAAAGAAGGCACACCAGACGAGGTATTTTCAGATTCAAGCATCAGCGGCAAGGTACAAATTACCGGTCAGGTGGCACGTATTGCCAAACAAGATACTGTCAATATTGTTACAGTTATTGCCGGGGGTAGCCAAATCATCAAAGTTATAGCTTTCGACAGCGATATGGAAGCCCTAAATATCGGCGATAATGTATTGGTATTTACAAAGGCATTCAACCCGATGTTGGTTAAGTTAATGGCTTAATTTTTTTCTGGCAGACATTTATATTTAAGTTCTGCAGTAAAAGAGGTTTTTCCTGCAGTTTGGTTAAAGCCATGTATTTTTATCAGGTTGTTTTTTTCAATAAAAAACAAGTTTAGCTCATCGTTTAGCCTGGCTTCATGTTTATAATTGATTTTGACACAGCACAAATGCTTTTGGCAATTGGTTTCAAAGGGCATGTAGTCAAAAACCCACTGCAAGTATTTACCATTGTTGGCATGCTGGTTAAGGTCCAAATCGGAGGGCCGGACTTTGTGAATAGTGTTACTGTAGTTGTTTTTAGCGATAGAGATATTGGCAGGTTCTTCATCCAGAAACTCAGCATTGAGGTACGCTGTTTCCATTACCGTTGGGAATTGTTCGATTTTGCGGGTCTGGGTATTTATGGCTAAGTATTGAATGGAAGCTGCTGCTATAAGGTTGAGCTTGGCATCTCTGATAGTAAATTCACGCAAAGCATGCAATTGTTGAGGTGGACGTAACCAGGTTTCGACAATAATGTAATCGTTCCATGAAGGGAGGCAGCGCAATTTCAAAAGCATTTTGTGGATGACAAATGCAGTATTGTTTTTATACATTTCGCGGTATCCGGCCTGGTATTGCATGGCATGTTGCCAGGCTGCTTCCTGTAAGTAGTTAGATAACGAAGTAATAGTTGCTTTACCGCTAGCATCTACTTCTCCAAAATTAATATGAAATGCTGTTTTGTATAGCTTTTCGGGCGATGGAGGATGGTGTATATAGGCATATTGTTTACTTACCATAAAGCTTGGTGTATTTGCGTTGACAAAACATCCGGGTTTGTTTCCATCCAATATGGCTGTAATAATCTAATGCATTGGTGTTGGTAATATCTGCAAGCAGTTGCATGCGGACAACGCCAATTCTTTCGCCCCAATCCTGCATTTCGTCAATCAGTTTTTTGCCTATCCCTTTTTTTCTGTACCCACTTTCAACTACCATGTCCTCAAGCATCATAGATAGTGCGCCTTCTGCGGTAGATATAGAAACCTGGCCTTGTAACATCCCGACTACTTTTTCATCAATGGTGGCTACCATTACGCATGCTTTAGGATAAGCTTTTATCAGCATTCTAAGACCTTTTGTCTGTTTATCAGCATCAAAATTAAAGTCTGCTTCAATAGAAAATAACTGTTCCAGAAGTTTTACCATTGCTGGTATGTCGTCTTTTGTGGCCCGCCGAATGAGAATGTTATTTTCCATTTTCTTGAAGTTTAGTTTTATTTATCTGTAAGAATTTGATAAAAGTAATACTTCAGCATCTGTCAGGCTGCGTCTTTTGCATACTGCAGTTGTTTTCACTTTTTTAAGAAGCTCCTGAAGCTTTTGTTTATCAAGGTTTATAGAATTTTTCTCGAGCAAACTGTTTAAGGCATTGCTGCCCGAATGAATACCAAAAACAAAGGACGAGCCACTTTTTCCAACTTCACGCGCATCGAAAGGCTCGTAAGCCCTTCTGTCGCGGAGCATACAGTTGGTGTGTATGCCTGATTCGTGGCGGTGCGTCATTTCGCCTACTATTGGTTTATCTGCCGGCAGCTTGCGTTCTGAGGCTTCTGCTGTAAAGGTGCATAATTCGTTTAGGTGTTCGGTAGAGTATGGGACCTGAATGCCCATGGATATTTTCATAGCCATTATTACTTCTTCAAGGGCAGCATTTCCAGCGCGTTCGCCAAGCCCGTTGACAGTAGTACTTACGCAGTCAGCTCCCGCTTGTATAGCACTGATGCTGTTTGCTGTTGCCATGCCCAGGTCATTATGCCCATGAAACTCAATTTGTAAGTTGCTGTCTTTTACTTTCGACACAACACCTTTTATCAGGCTGCGCGTGGTAAGGGGGTTGAGGCATCCTACGGTATCTGCAATGCGTACCCTGTAAACCCCTAATTTTTTGGCTATGTTGAGGTACGAATGCAGAAATTTTTTGTCTGCCCTTGAAGCATCCTGGGCCCCAAGTGAGACATACTGAAATTGCTTCTTTGCATAACTAACAATTTCAGGCATTGACCCGAGTACCCATTGCCTGTCTTTGCCCATTGACAAAAGCTGGATATCTGATACAGGGTATGAAATATTGATTCCTGTTGCACCAGTTTTTGCGGCAGCGTCAATATCTTCGATTTTTGCCCGGCTCCAGCATGAACAGCGGAAAGAAAACTTATAACTGACCAGCTTTTGGGCCATAATCAAATCGTGTTCTGAAATAAAGGGCGAACCTATCTCCAGCTCTTCAATGCCGATTTTGTCAAGCATGCTTGCTATGGTAATTTTTTCGTTGAGGCCAAAAACTACGCCCGGCGCTTGTTCTCCATCCCGTAAGGTTGAATCTATAAGGTAAGGGTGCTTCACCTCCAACCCCTCCCCAGGGGGGAGAGGTGAAGAACAAGAAAAAATGGAGGTGTTTTTTTTCATCCGTAAATAATTTTTTTAATAAGGTCGGATGGAACTCGCATGATGAATTTTCATCCTTGTTTGTGTTTAACGAATCATGATCGTTTCATATTGATAAAACTTAATATGATTGGACTGATAAAACTTCAATTTTTGAATGTGGCTGCATTAATCAGCAATAGAATATTTTTCGACCAGCTCGTTGTTTTCCAAGGCGTCCAGTATTTCGTCTATTGCATCTTCGCTGATATTGCCATACCAGAAATTGTTGGGGTGTACCACCATTACTGGCCCCTGGGCGCATACGTTGAGGCATCCGGTGCTGGACACAGCAGCATCAATCCCCCTGTCGCTGCACCCTTCCATGATGTATTGGATGAATTGTGCTGCGCCTTTTTTGTTACATGCCCCCTGGGCATCACCTGCAACGCGGTACGAGTTGCACACTAAAATGTGATAAGCTGGCTTTTTCATTGTATTTTGTTTTTTTGGTTAATATTTATATTTTAAAAACACTGAATATATTGTTTCTGTGAGGATTTTGACATGAATACCCCTTGACTGTATATATTTTTTGGGCGTTTCACCAATTGATGCAGTATAAATCAATGAACAGTCGTGCAATGCACTTACAATATGTTCCAAAGCTTCGGGATTTATTTCATGGTTATTTTCCTTTGATGAATACGCCGTTATTCGTCGTATTCCGATAAAGTTGATAAATCCATCGCTTACATCATAGATGTATAGCTTGTCAGCTTTTCCAAAATGCTTGTCAATTGCTATGCCGTCTGATGAAGTAAAAGCTATTTTCATTTTTTTACAGTATCAAGTATTAATTATTATTTTTTGGAACTTTTTCAAGGTCCATCATATCTGCATTTTAGTCTTTAAAATCCTTCTTATCTCCTTTAAAAAGGGGGCTTCTTATCCACAACCACCACCGCTGCCACTGCAGTCTTCGCCACATTTGAAAGGCTTGCATGCTGTAAGCCCGTTTAGCGATGCTCCTTTATATATGGCATCAAGCCCGGCTTCTATGAGCCCGTTCATCTGGATTATCTTAATGCCCATGCTTTTGAGCATTGAAGAAGGGTTAGCCCCGGCGCCATTGACCAGTATAGTGTTACAATCGCTCAGGAGCTTGGCCAGTTGTATCCATCTGATGTCCCCTAATCCGGCTTTGGGCGCTTCGCGTGTATCTACATGAATGTAGCCTTCTTTGGTGTTGGCAAAAATCAGGAAGTCTTTAGCTTCGCCCAGGTGTTGGTTGACCAATATACCTTCGTGGCTTGCAACGGCTACATAAGGTCTGTTTTCGGTGGCAAACAAGGGCTTGTTGGCTGCTTCTTTAAGCAGAGTAACTGTATCTGCAATATCTTTTCCTAAAAGCCCTGCTGCATCAGCCCTACAACGAGCACAGTGTTTCATAGGTTTGATATAGGCCGATATTTGCTGTTGTATGTCATGTACCATTTGTTTTGAAGGTTCTTCAATATCTTCAAAAGCGGTGTCTTTATTAGGGTGTACAGGTATGCAGTTCATCAGGTCGGCACCCAGCGAGGCTACATACTTTGCTACTTCTACAATGTGGTGGTCGTTGATGCCCGGGAGGATGATGCTGTTTATCTTTACCGTGATATTGTGCTGCTTGAGCAGTTTTATGGCTTCTGTCTGGCGTTCGATAATGAGTTTTCCGGCTTCAATGCCCCGGTATATCTTTTTGTTATAACGTATCCACGAATATATTTGGGCTGCAATTTCGGGGTCAATGGCATTCATGGTAATGGTAACGTGCGAAACGCCAAGTTCTACAATTTTATCAATATGTTGGGCAACATCTATGCCGTTTGATGACAGGCAATACAGCATGTCCGGAAAGACAGTTTTGACTTGCTTAATGGTTTCAAAGGTTTCGTTGACATTGGCAAAGGGGTCGCCTGGCCCGGCTATCCCCACCACGGCAATTTCAACACCTTTGTTGCTTATCAGGCGCATGTATTCTGTTGCCTGCGAAGGAGCCAATATGGCACTGCTCACCCCTGGCCTGCTTTCGTTGACACAATCAAATTTACGGTTGCAATAGTTGCACTGTACATTGCAATTTGGAGCTACTGGCAAATGAACCCTTCCGTATTTACCCTTGGCTTCTTCGTCAAAACATGGATGGCGATGAAGTTTTTCTTCTGTTGTTGCTGTGTTGCTCATCTTTTCCGTTTTTAATATATTATTGCTTTAAGGCGTTTGTCTTACATATATTTATACCCCACCGGGGAATTGTTTTGTTTATATTCTATTAAAGCATTGCAAATAGAATCAAATAGTTGCGTGGTACCTTTGTAGCCTAAGTGCAATATTCGCTGGCCTCCCATGCGGTCGTGTATCGGGAAACCGACCCTGACCAAGGGGATGTTAAGTTCACGGGCAATATAATAACCTTTGCTGTTGCCTATCATGATGTCAGGCTTTAGTTCGCGCGACAAGCTGGCAATGGTTTCAAAATCCATTCCTTGCAGAATGGTAAGCTTGCTGTTGCCGGTCAGCTGGCGGATACGGTCCTGAGCTTTGCCACTCTCCCCGCCAGTGGCGCAAAGCACAGGCTCTATACCAATTTCATCGAGAAACATCATCATGGCAATAACAAAATCTTCTTCGCCATACACTACTGCTTTTTTGCCAAACACGTATTTATGCCCGTCTATGTAAGCATCTATAAGTCGGCCTCGCTCTTTGGTATATTTTTCAGGTGTTTTGATTTGCGCAATACCTTCAAGCTTCTCAAAGAAAAGGTCTGTAGCTTTTATTCCTATGGGCATGCCAATGCGCATATTGGGTATGCCAAAGTTGTTTTGTAAAAAGGCTGCTCCTGTTGGGTTTACTTTTGAGTCGTTTACGCTATTATTTATATTTCCGAGGTTGAGTATATGCCCAAACTCAATGCTGGCTTGTGCTGACCCGGTTTTTTTTATATCATTTACTGAAGTGCCGCCGGGAGGAATGCGATGATACTCTTCCCAGTTTGGGTTGTCGAGCGATTCGGAATAGTCAGGCAGGATAATGGCCTCTATCCCAAATGCCTCAAGTATTTCTTTGAGGTGACGGATATCTTCAGGCGAAACAAAGCCCGGGAAAAGGTTGATATGCGAGCGTTTAAACCGTCTTTCTGCAAAGGCTGCAACTATTGAGGCTACGGCTTCATGAAACCCGTCCATGTGTGTCCCCTGGTAGCTGGGAGTTGAGACTGCCACAAAATGCGGTAGGGGTTCATCTTTATGTTGCGCTTTATATGCAGATATCAGGCCTTTGATATCTTCGCCAATGGTTTCGCTCAGGCAAGTGCTGGCAATGGCAATTACCTCAGGTTTGTATTGCCTGATAATGTTGTCAATGCCTTTGTTAAAGTTTCTGTGCCCCCCGAATATTGTGGTGTCCTGGCTAAAGTTGGACGAGGCAATGTCCACTGGCTCTTTATAGTGGCTGATGAGGTAGCGCCTGATATACGTCGAACAGCCTTGCGAGCCATGTATCAGAGGTACGCATCCTTTAATACCTTTGAAAGCAACACTTGCCCCGAGTGGAGAACACACTTTGCAAGCATTTGTAGTGGCTGCGGCTGTGGTATTTTCTTTATATGTGGCTGTTGTTTTCATGGGTTATTTTTTTTATTAAAACTTCGTGGTTTCCAGAAGTACGTGAGTCTTAACTTACTTTTAAGCCCCGGTGATATTTATAAGGTGCGTTTTCTTCCTGCGAAATTTCTATTTCGCTCTGTGGAGTGTCAAAAGGCATGAACCCTTTGGTGTAGGTTATTTTCATCTTTCTTTTTGCGACCAAAAGTTTATCTTCTTTCTTTTCAATAGTCTTTCGGCCAAGGCCGCGAACAGGATTGATATATTTGTTCCCACTTGCGTCATAAATGGAGAAGCTTACAAAAAAGCTTTCAATCCTTTTTTTGAAAGGTTCCTTCTGAACCCATGTTTCAATGTATTGTTCCAAAAAAGCATCCATTTTTTTATCTTTTAATGAATTGACTTGTAAATAATTGGTTTTGAGTTACTTCAATCTTTGTTCTTGGTTCTTTATTCTTGGTTCTTCCTGAGAAGGGCTTTTTCTTACAAATTGCCAGACAGGGCTCATGGCCGTGGCGTATATTTCTTTGGCGAAGTTGAGCATCCCCTCATAGCCTGCCAGTGCTTCTTTGCGTTCGTGGTTATGGTCGCAAAAGCCTATGCCCAGCTTATGTGCTATAGGACGCTCTTTCACCCCGCCAATGAATATTGTTGCATTCTTTTCACGAATGAAATGTTGCAATTCGATGGGGTTTGAATCATCTACAATGATGGTCCCCTCATCGCATATATCTTTTATAAGGTTATAATCGTCTTTATTGCCGGTTTGCGAACCTATCACAACGGTCTGCACGCCAATCAGCCTTAATGCTTTTACCAGCGAGATAGCTTTAAAAGCGCCTCCTACATATATAGCAGCTTTCTGGCCGGTAAGTTTTTCTTTGTATTCCTTCAATGCCGGGAGGAGTTTTTTCAGTTCGGTTGCTACCAAAAGTTTTGCAGCATCCATTTTACTTTCATCGTCAAAAAACCTGGCTACTTCGTAAAGGGCATTGCTCATATCCTCGATACCAAAGTATGATACGCGGATATACGGGATGCCATACTTTTCTTTCATGTCTTTGGCCAGCCAGGTCATTGAACCTGAGCATTGCACTACGTTGAGGCAGGCTGTGTTTGCCCTGCGGATATCTTCAACACGTCCGTCACCGGTCACCTGGGCTATGATGTTGATGCCTATTTTGCGATAATATTCGGCCAGCATCCAAAGCTCTCCGGCCAGGTTAAAATCCCCCAATATGTTGATAGAGAAAGGTACTTTGTTTCTTTGTTCAGATGTACCAATAAGTTTAGAAAGTGCTTCGCATGCAACCCTGTACCCGTCTTTTTTTGTACCATTGAAACCTTCGGCATGTACAGGCAGTACGGTAATGCCTTTTTCTGCGCTTACTTTTTTGCACACAGCCTCTATATCATCGCCAATGACCCCTACTATGCAGGTAGAGTAAACAAAAGCTGCTGCAGGTTTGTGTTTGTCAATGAGCGTGGTTAAAGCGGCATAAAGTTTTTTTTCACCTCCAAAAATGACTTGTTCTTCTCTTAAATCAGTGGAAAAACTCAAACGATGTAGCTGGGGCCCGGATGATAAGGCTCCACGTATGTCCCAGGTATATGAAGCGCAGCCTATTGGTCCATGTACAACATGCAAAGCATCAGCAATGGGATAAAGCACTACCCTTGAACCACAGAAAACACATGCTCTTTGGCTTACCGACCCTGCTTCACTGGCTTTTGAACATTCCATATCGAAGTTGGCATCACCGGCGGTGGCTATCTGCTTCTCGCGTCCGAGGAGGTAAATATTTTTGTTTTCTTTTTCCATAACAGGGTAAATTGCTGAAATTGCTACCTTTTTTGAAAAATCCCCCATCCCGGTTCAAGAATGTAAAATATATCTATAAAAACTGAAGCAAGGAGAGGAGCAGGATGAGGGATAAACACTAACTTAACTATCACAACAAATGATACTGTTACATCACTAATTCAAGCTTTTCTTCGGGTGCATCGCGGTCAATGCGGTCCATCAGGGCACCAAGGATTTTTTCAAGGATTCTCATTCCTCCATGGTAGCCTACTGTTGGGAAGTAACTATGCCCTACACGGTCTAATATCGGGAAGCCGTAGCGGACAAAAGGTATATCTTCGTCCCTGGCTATGTATTTCCCGTAGGTGTTGCCTATCAGCAGGTCCACTTTTTCTTGTTTAATCCATTGATGTAAAAGGAACATATCTGCCGTTTCGCCATTTTTGAATTTGGCCTCAGGTACTTTTTCACCGAGTATTTCTTTCATGCGGCTTTCAAAAAGTTTGCCCGGGGTTCCACTGACGATATAAACAGGTTTCATATCTAACATCACCAAAAACTCTGTCATAGGTATCAGCCAGTCGGGGTCGCCGTACAAGGCCACTCGTTTTCCATACAAGTACGAATGCATGTCGGCTATCATGTCCAGCAGTCGGCCACGTTCGTTGGTCAATGACTGAGGCACTTTTACGTTGGCATACCTGCTAAGGGCCGTGATAAAGCGGTCGGTTGCTTGTAAGCCTATTGGAACATCGCAAATGTCGTATTTCACTTTGCATTTGTATTCCAGCTTTTTGGCCGCTTCTTCAGTGGCCCATTGGCCTATGCCTAACGAGAACTTGGCATCTCCTGCGCTGATAAGCTCTTCAATGGTTGTTCCCCCTTTCGGGTAAAAGGTGTATTTGCCATTGAGCGGCCCATCAAGGATTCCCGATGTATCGGGAAACATCATGGTGTTGGCTTGCATTTTTTTGGCTATGCGTTTGATTTCGCGCATATCGCAAGGCTCAATCCAGCCGCTGATGAGGTTTACCTGGTAGTTTGAAATCCCTGTGTGTTGCGCAAAATAGGAGGTCATACCTAACAACATATTGGCATATCCTGTTACATGCGAGCCTACATAACTTGGGGTGTTGCAGTGTATCACGTGTTTGCCTTTTGGTACTTTGCCTTCTTCGCGTGCCTTTGTCAATATTTGGTTGAGGTCGTCGCCAATGGTTTCGCTCAGACAGGTTGAGTGTACGGCTATTATTTCCGGGTCATAGGTCGAAAATATTGTTTCTATGGCCTGCAAGAGGTTCGATTGTCCCCCGAACACTGAAGATCCTTCCGTAAACGAACTGGTCGATGCCATAACTGGCTCTTTGTAGTGGCGTGTCAGCGTGCTACGGTGATATGAGCAACAGCCCTGTGAGCCGTGACTATGGGGCAAACACCCTTGAATACCTAAGGCTGCATACATTGCCCCTATGGGTTGACAGGTCTTGGCCGGGTTTATTGTCAGCGCTTGCCTGTCTATTACTTTATCGGTTGTATGTCGTAGTAACATATTTTTTAATTTTTAGATTTGAGAATCAAGAATCAAGAGCCAAGAATTTTATCAATTGCCAAGTCTTGATTCCTGGCTCTTGGCTCTTTTTATCTGTTTTTATAAAACATCTATCACAAAGTTGGCTTCTACTTGTTTATGCGTTTCCCAGGGGGCTTGCAGGTACTTCCATACAGTAGCTCCGGTGAGTTTGTCAATGTCTTTGTAGAAGTTTATAGCTCCGGCAAATCCTGCATAAGGCCCGCCATAGTCATAACTGTGAAGCTGCTTGAGAGGGATACCCATCTTTTGTACCACGTACTTTTCTTTGATACCGGCACAGAAAACATCGGGCTTGTAAAACTCTATCAGCTTCTCGGTTTCCCAATGGTTGACATCGTCAATGACGAGGGCATTCTTTTTCATACTTGGCATCATCCCTGAGTAACCGCTTATTTCAAGGCCTTTGGCTTCGAGGGCTTTCAGTTGCTCTTCTGTTTTACGTGGCCTGTAGCGGGTTTCGTCTTTTTCTACATGCAACTCTTCAATGTTGCGGCTGTCAGCGTCCACTTGTATTGTAGGTATTACCTTGCGGCCTTCGTAGTCATCGCGGTGCCCAAATTCGTACCCTGCCGAAACGGTTTCCATTTCCAATTCATTGAAAAGTTCCTGGTAGTGGTGGGCCCGTGAACCTCCTACGAAGAGCATTGCCAGCTTGCCTTTGGTACGGGGCTTTATTTTTTCTAAAGCCTCTTTCACCGGTGGCATTTCTTCGGCTATCACTTCTTCGATTTTGTCTATCAAAGCTTTGTCTTCAAAGTACTGGCCTATTTTCCGAAGCGATTTGGCTGTGGCTTCAGCCCCGATAAAGTTTACCTTGAACCAGGGGATGCCAAACTTGGTTTCCATCATTTCGGCCAGGTAGTTGATAGAACGGTGGCACATGACCACGTTGAGGTCGGCATGGTGTGCCTGCTCAAAGGAGTCGATGGTAGAGTTGCCGCTAAAAGTTGATATTAGCGTTATTCCGCATTTTTCGAGAATCCTTTCTATTTCAAATGCATCACCTCCAATGTTGTATTCTCCCAGCAGGTTGATTTTGTACTTCCCTTCTACAGGCGTATCATTGAGCCCTACAACATGCTTGAAAACCCCGTTGTTGGCTATGTGGTGCCCTGCACTTTGACTAACCCCTTTATAACCTTCGCAACTGAACCCAAAGATGTTGATGCCAAGTTCTTCCTTCATTTCGCGGGCTACGGCATGGACGTCGTCCCCAATCAAGCCTACCGGACAGGTAGAGAATATACCAATGTTCTTGGGCTTGAATATCTCGAAAGCTTCTCTGATAGCTGCCTTCAACTTAATTTCGCCTCCAAATACAATGTTTGAGTCCTGCATGTCAGTCGAAAAGCTGTACATCATATAGTTTGGGGCATCGGGTGAAGGTGGTTTGGTCTGGTTACGACGGGTAAGCCAGGCATAAAAGCTGCATCCGATAGGCCCATGCACTAAGTTGATGATATCGCGTGTAGGGCCTAACACTACCCCTTTGCAACCTGCATAAGTACAACCGCGTTGGGTGATAATACCCGGTATGGTACGCACGTTGGCCTGAATGGGCTGGTCTTTCTCCGGGTCATTTATAATCAGCTGTTTCTCACGTTTTTTAGCTATCTTAGAAGGATACTTGCTGAGTATCTCTTTTTTTAGCGCCGACGGATCGGGCAATATTTTTTCTTCTACTTTCATCCGTTAATAATTTTTAAATAAGGTCGGATGGAACTCGCATGATGAATTTTCATCCATGTTTGTGATTAGCGAATCATGCTCGTTTCATATTTTTCTTCCATTAGTCAAGTACACTATCTCCACTTTCTCCTGTGCGGATTTGAATGGTTTCGGCTGTTGGCAGTACGAATATTTTTCCATCGCCGCTGTTGCCTGTTTGATTTGCTTTTATTATTGTCTGGATAGCCAAATCTGCCTTTTCGTCTGTTACCGTGAGCTGGATCATTCGTTTGGTTTTCAGACGGTGCTCTTCGTGTACATAGTCAGGGTTTTTCTTGTTTTCTTCATAAGTAGGCCCTACACCTAATCCGCGACCCCGTCCCTGGACTTCTCCAGAACCCATGAAAGAAGGCAAACCAGCTTCGGCTAAAGCAGCTTTTGTTGCGTTTACCTTCTTCATCCGTATAATGGCTACTATTGTTTTCATATTTTTTGAATTTTAAAGCTCTATTTTTCCGCCGTTGTTAATTGTACTGGGGGAAAGGGAGTAAGAGCTGACTTTTTTAACAACTAACTTAATTATGTCCTTTTTTCATGTCCCGCCATTGGAGGGATTTAGGGAGGCTTTTATAGCTCTTTTTTACCATTACTGATTGTCCAGGCTTCTAAAACCGGGATAATAAATATTTTTCCGTCCCCAAATTGGCCTTTTGGCTGTGTGCGTGCCGCATTAAGTATTGTTTCGACAACGATAGATTTGTCGGCATCGTTTACCACTATCATGAGCGATGTTTTTGCAAGTTCATCATAGGTGATGTTGCCTACTTTTAACCCGCGCTGTTTTCCGCGCCCGTAAACCTGCGATTTTGTAACGGCAGGGAAGCCATTTTCTAACAATGCCTTCATTACTTCTACTGCCTTTTCAGGCCTTATTATTGCTCGTATCTGTAACATATTTTTTATTTTTTCTTGTTAACAATTGAATCTTATTATTTAAATCCCTGATTTTGCTTAACGTTTAGTTGAGGATGCCGTAGTTGATAAGCAGTTCTTCTAACTCCTCGATAGCCAAAGGTTTTGGTATGACAAACATCTTGTTTTCATCTATTTTGCGGCACAATTGACGGTATTCATCAGCTTGTGGGTGTGTTGGGTCGTACTCAATCACTGTTTTACGGTTGATTTCTGCCCTTTGTACCATATTGTCACGAGGTACAAAATGTATCATTTGTGTGCCAAGCCTTCTGGCCAATTCTTCAATCATCTGAAACTCATTGTCCACCTTACGGCTGTTACAAATAAGGCCTCCAAGTTTTACATCTCCGGCTTCGGCAAACTTTACAATACCTTTGCAGATGTTGTTAGCTGCATACATGGCCATCATCTCGCCCGAGCAAACAATGTAGATTTCTTGTGCCTTACCTTCGCGCATTGGCATTGCAAAACCTCCGCAAACTACGTCCCCAAGTACATCATAGAATACATAATCTATTTCTTGCGACTCGTCATAAGCGCCAAGCTGTTCAAGGAGGTTGACAGAGGTAATGATACCACGTCCGGCACATCCAACCCCGGGTTCGGGACCACCTGATTCAACACATCGCACTCCTTTGAACCCTGATTTTACCACATCATCCAGTTCAACGTCTTCGCCTTCTTCCCGAAGGGTGTCCAATACTGTTTTCTGTGCTAATCCGCCAAGGAGTAAGCGTGTAGAGTCTGCTTTTGGGTCGCACCCTACTACCATTACTTTTTTGCCCATCTCTACTAATCCGGCTACGGTATTTTGGGTCGTTGTAGATTTTCCTATACCGCCTTTCCCATAAATTGCTACTTTTCTCATAACATTAATTTTTTAAAGTTTCGTCCATCTATGGTATTACACAATGCGTGCCAAACGATGTAAGTAACAGTTTTACAGCATGTTACAAAGGTAATACGTAAGATTTTATTTTCTTTTTATGCCGTAGGATTACAATTTTGTAGGTAAAAAATGGAAAACTTACATTTATGTTAGAAAAAATAGGTGGAAAAATAGTTTATGCTATATGAGAAATATATTTTACCCCTAATATTGGTGAAGAGTGTTTGTTTTGTATAAATAAAAACGCCATTGTCCGATATAAAATTAATATTAGGGCTAAAGCCCTATTACATCATGGTTTTGACTAAGAAGGTGTGTAAAAAGTCAAAACTGTCCAAATTTACCCCTAAATCCCTTGAAGGGGATTTTTGACAATCAATAATTTATGATAAAGCCCTTTAGGGGTTTGGGGGTTAAAAAGACTTTTTACACAGCCTCTTGCAAATAGTTACTTACTGAAGGACTTTAGTCCTAATACTTTTACCGGACAACAGTGAATTAAAATCATATCATGACCTGTATAATTTGAAATAATCTCAGGTAGAGGTAGTATTTTTTTGTTTGCTCCGGAGGAGCAACCTGTTTATAGAAAAAATACAATCAGCGAATTAAAAGCGCGCCTAATAAATATTATAAAATGTAGAAACCAAATTTGGCGCGCAATAGAAGAAACTCTTTATAGGTTTAGTTTTGTTGCGCACCATACAGATGTTGTTCATTTAAATATTATTGTGCTTGGTGCGCTTATTTTTATTTCAACTTGTATTCTATAAACAGGACACTCGCCAAGCGAGTTAAAATCATCTTAGCGCGTCCAATGTTATTAAGTTAAGCTAAAGACACTTCGACAGGTATAGTGTCCACTATGAAATAAAAGGTTGTTGAACTTGTCGAAACGCCCTTTTATTTCTGTCCAGCTCCTTAACTTAATAGCATTGAATGTGCGCCAACGGTACTTTGCGGTAAAAAGATAAATTTATTTTGACACTTTTTTAAAACGCTTTGGTTCAATATTGTATTTGTGCAAACGTAAACGAAGTATCCGTTCTGTTATACCCAGCTTTTGTGCAGTTTCAAAAGTACATCCATGGGTGCTGATGAGATTGTCTATAATCACCTGTTTTTCGACATTGGCTACAATATCTTCCAGCGTACCTTCCATTTTTGTTTTTGACGATTCGGCTGTTTGAAGCGTTGGTGGCAGGTTGTTTGACCTTATTACATCATCGATACTTAATATTGCTGCACGTTCTATCACGTTTTCAAGTTCCCTGATATTACCAGGCCAGTGGTACATCATCAAAAGGTCAATAGCAGAGGTGCTGATACGCTTTATTTTCAGCCCATGGCGTTTGTTGGCCTTGGCAATAAAGTGGTTGACCAATATGGGGATATCGTTGCGGCGTTCGCGCAACGAGGGGATATATATCGGGAAAACGTTTAGCCTGTAAAAAAGGTCTTCCCTGAATTCGCACTTTGTAATCATTTCTTCGAGGTTACGGTTGGTAGCAGTGATGATACGAACGTCTATTTTCAGCGTTTTCGAACCTCCTAACCTTTCAAATTCCCGTTCCTGAAGGATGCGCAGTATCTTTACCTGTGTAGGCAAAGGCAAATCCCCAATTTCATCAAGGAAGATAGTGCCTCCGTCGGCCAGCTCAAACCTCCCTTTTCTTAACCCGTCTGCCCCGGTAAAAGCACCTTTTTCGTGGCCAAAAAGTTCGCTTTCTATCAATGTATCCGGCAAGGCAGAGCAGTTTACTTTTATCAGAGGTTTGTCTTTTCGGGCACTATTGTAATGGATAGCATTAGCAATCAGTTCTTTGCCAACCCCGCTTTCGCCCCTGAGCAATACGGTTGCATTGGTTTTCGATACTTTTTGTATCAGTTCAAACACCGATTGCATGGCACTTGAGTTGCCTATGATTTCGGTGTTTATTATAGCTTGGTTTAACTGGTCCTGAAGTTTCAGGTTTTCTTGCCTTAGCAGGGCCAACTCGTAAGCGTTTTCCTGTGTAGCTATGATAGAGTGGGCCAGCATGCTCCCAATAATATTCAGTATCCGAAATTCCAGTTTAAACGAGATATCGTTATAATATTCTAAACTAAAAGCAAAAAATCCTAATACCTTTCCTGCTGCTTTAATTGGGACGCATATCATGGATATTTCATAGCTAAAATCCACCAAATCGCGTGAGCTTTTTATAAATGTCGGCGTATGCGACATTTTTGGCAAAAGCATTGGTTCGCCTGTTTCTATGATGGTTTTGCTTACTTTTTCAAGTTTTCCCCTAAGGTTTGAAACTTCTTCGGATTTTAGTCCGTGATATTCTTCAAGTATAACATGATGCAAATCTGCGTTTAATATAGTCAGCGAGCAACAAGAGATTCCGCAATAATCGGCTAAGTGCTTTAAAATGGGCTTTATTGATTCTTCAATATGCTTTACTTTCTGCAATTCTTTACTTATATCGTAAAGAAAAGACAACTCAGTATATTTTTTTTCACCCGTTTTCATTTATAAAAATATAATCAAAAAAGTTAAAAAACTTAGATTATGTTTTAAAAAATAGTGATAAGATTAATAAATGTAATCTTATTGGCAAATTTAATTAATAAAATCAAATTCAATCTCTATTTTTTCACTTTTTTGATTTTCTTTCAGCCTGAATGTCCCGGTGTACGTTATAGCAACATTTTCTTTGTTTGAGGCTTCAATAAGTATGTTAGTAAGCTTTTCGCGAGCAACTTCATCGCAATCGGCATTGAAATGGAGCAACATCCGGTCAGGGTCTTTATTGTCGAATTGTAAAATAAATACCGAATTGTCGGCAAAAACCAAATCGTCATAGACATAAGTAACATCCAGTCCTGTAGATGCCACTATATTCATTGCTTTTCCCAAGGGCCTGAATGGTATTTCCATGACTTTTCAATTTGCTAATGAGTAATACAAAAACCTGAACCAATTTACTTTTCCAAATAGCCAGTCTGCCTCTTCCTGGCTTTGGCATTTGGCATGAAAAACGTTGGCTGCTTCTTCAAATTCGTCTATGGTGAAGCTCATTTGGTGCATGTCCAGGATTTTTACCAGTTCGCCTTTGTTTTTGCAACGGTAGATACTTTGGCGCAATTCGTCTCTTTCGTCCATCTGTCTAAAGAGCACTCCTACATTGTTTATTGACATATCTGTAATATTTTAGTGGGTTTAATGACAATCTGATTCGGGGCCGCAGCTAAGGCAATCTTTGGCACATTCGCCTGTAAGCAGCGATTCGTATATGTCAAAGGCCCTTATCTGCCCAGCTTTGCAGCGGCTTATGTTTTCTTCTAACGAAGTGCTATGCGCTTTGCATGTTACAATATTGTTTTCTTTGAATACCCTAAGCGACATAAAAGAGTAGAAAGGGCTTACAACATGCGATATTTTGTTGTTTACCAGTGAATTGAACAACAGTTGAGCTTCCTGGTGGGTGTTTTCAAGCTCAATGGTCTGTTGCCTGTCATTGGCCAAATCAATTATGTAAATGAGTTTTGAATGGGCAAAGTCTTGCGCCAATTCGTTGCTGTTTTTTAATGGGATACCTATTTTCATACCATAAAGATTTTATATATGGCATAACAAAAAGCATTCCAAAGTGTGTAATGTTCAGTAAATGAACAATTTGAAACAACTTATCCTATTTATAATTTTGTTAATCATCTCAAAAAATTACAAAAAAGTAAATGTTGAGATTAATGACCTTTTTAAAGTTTGACATAAGAAGAATGTATAGGTATTTGATATTTACAGGTATTACAAACTTTTGCCTTGAAGCAAAAGATTCAATAAAAGCGGCGGAGCCTTAAAAAGAAAAATTCCTTATTATTGCCTTTTTGTTCGATTTCGGCCGAGAAGCCTAACGCTCTTGTTGTTTGCATATTGCAACATCACAAGGCTTCGAGGGTGAAAGAGTTAAGGCGATAAGAGTTTTTGAGCAACTTTTTTCGATAAAAAGTTGCATGAGACTTTGTATTTATTGCTTTTTAAACAATAATTGACGATGTTGTCCTTATATCGAACTCGCGTTTTTTTAGGAAAGACTTTTTAATCCTACTTTGACAGATTAGCAATAACCTTCTCCTAACCGCGTAGCGGTGGAATATTTGCAGAAGATGAGTTTTATAATGATTAAGCCACGTAGTGGCGAAATATTATTTTGGCACTACGCACCTTATTTCGATGGTGTATTCTCTTTTATTAAACCCAACTATTCCCTCTTAATTCTCTTTTATTAAATTCCAGTTTATTAAACCTGTCAAAGTAGAATTAAATTGTTGCCTATAATGTAAATGCAGTAAGTGGTTATATCATTCTTTCGAAAGGAACCCGTTGATGTTGGCGTACAACAACTCCGGGTCTATTGGTTTTGCCAGAAAACAGTCGCATCCGGCTTCTTTGCTTTTGGTTATGTATGAGTCAAAGGCATAAGCCGACTGGATAATCACAGGAAGGTCTTTTTTTACCTTTTTGATAATACGTGTAGCCTGCCAGCTGCTCATGTCGGGCAACTGAATGTCCATCAGGATAAGGTCTATGTCTTTATTTTCGTGTGTGGCGTATATTGCATCAGAGGCTGTTCCTACTTGTATTACCTTAGCTCCTGTTTTGTCAAGCAGGTCTTTTAAATACATAGCGCTCACAGGGTCATCTTCGACAATCAAAAATGTACGGGAACTATAATTTGGGCTACTCATTGGGCAAATGGGGTTTTATTTGGGCTATACAACCATTATTTCTGCTTCTTTCTTTTGAAGGACTTCTTCTACCTTCTTTGAGAAGTGGTCAGTTGTTTTTTGCATGTCTTCTTCGGCTTTTTTTATTTCATCTTCCGGAATGCCTTGTTTCTGGAGTTTCTTGATTTCTTCAATAGCTTCACGGCGCGCATTACGGATACTTACTTTAGCATTTTCGCCTTCATGCTTTACTTGTTTTACAAGACCTTGACGGCGTTCTTCCGTAAGCGGGGGGATACTTATGCGGATAACTTCACCATTATTTACCGGGGTAAGGCCAAGGTTTGCAGCAAATACCGCTTTTTCCAAAGCATCTATTAACTTCTTTTCCCAAGGTTGGATAACTAAGGTACGTGCGTCCTGTGTATTTACATTGGCTACCTGGGTAATAGGCACTCTGGAACCATAGTAATCTACCATTACTCCGGCAAGCATCGCAGGACTGGCCTTGCCTGCCCTGATTTTAAGCAATTCGCTTTCAAGATGCACAAGCGCTTTGTTCATTTTATCTTTGGCATCGTCCATGTAAAGTTGTACTTCTTCGCTCATAATGGTAAAAATTTAAACGACCTAAGTTATTATTTTTTTATTAATGTACCAATTTTTTCGCCTGAAATTAACTTCTTCAGGTTCCCTAACTTATTCATATCGAAAACGATAATAGGCATATTGTTTTCAGAACATAAAGTGAAGGCGGTTAAATCCATGATGTTCAAGCCTTTGCTGTAAGCCTCAGCAAAAGTAAGTTCATCATACTTTGTTGCTTTAGGGTCTTTCTCGGGGTCAGCGGTATAAACTCCGTCAACCCTTGTGCCTTTAAGCAATGCGTCAACTTCAAGTTCTACAGCACGCAATGCTGAAGCAGAATCTGTGGTGAAATATGGGTTTCCCGTACCTGCTGTGATAATGATAACGTTGCCATTGTTCATGGCTTCAATAGCTTTACTTTTGCTATAAGCTTCACCTACAGGGTGCATTGAAAAAGCAGTAAAGAGTTTTACTTTTGTTTTCAGGCTTTCAAGCATCGACTCAATGGCCAATCCGTTGATAGTTGTAGCAAGCATGCCCATGTAATCGCCTTTGTAGCGGTCAAAGCCTTTGTCAACGCCACGCATACCCCTGAAAATGTTGCCACCTCCGATAACGATGGCTATCTGTACGCCTTCCTTTGCAGTTTCAGACACTTGCTTGCAATATTCTTCCAGACGGGCAGTATCAATGCCGTGTCCTTGTTGTCCCATCAGTGCTTCTCCACTGAGTTTGAGCAATATACGCTTGTACTTCAACATAATTATCTGTTTTCTGTCGCCAAAATTAGAAATTTTGCTGTAAAACACGTAAAAAATTGACGATTTGAAAGATAATTTATGCGAGTGGATGGAAATTGGAGATAAAAAAAGCAGACGAGTCAATATTCAATTAGTGAGACATCAGTTCAATCTATACGGTTTAGTTTTTCAATGCTTTTCCCCGCTGGCGCATAGCCGTCAAGCTAAGAAATTTTGTATATGAATTTGATTTTGAAGCCCTGTAGAGGCGACATATTTGTAGAAAAAAGTTGTTAAACAGAGAACGCACCAAGCACAAATATAATACAACGAACGAATGCTGAATGGTGCGTAATTTGGAGAAGCTTTTTAAATGCAGTTCTTCTATTGCGCGCCCGAAAGAGTTTCGTACATTTTCAAACATTCATCTGGCGCGCTTTTTATCAATACTTCCTGTCTCTACAAATATGTCGCCCCTACAGGGCTTGAATACAATACTTATTTCTTAGCTTGGCGGTGGTAGGGGTGGCTATATCATATTTTTTAATTTGTTTACCTTGGTTCGTAGTACCTGTCATTGTCTTAAAAAATAACGATATAGGTATATATTTACAAAATTTTCAACATGGCATGCAACCTTTGCCATGCGAATATAATTATTAGTCAAAACCCCTTTATTAGAACTTTTGGACGAACGTATTCTTATATCAAAATGTATCTCAGGTAATGAAAAAGCACAAAAGCTTTTTTATGACACATTCGCTAACCAAATGTTTAGGTTGTGTTTGCGTTATACTGGCGATTACCACGATGCTGAAGATGTTATGATTATTGCTTTTCATAAGGTTTTTAAGAATATTAGAAATTTTGAATACCGTGGTGATGGCAGTTTGAAAAGATGGGTTAAAACAATTATGATCAATGAATCGCTAATGTTTTTGAAAAGTTCGCGTAAGTTTATGTTTGAAACTATTGATAATACTCATATTCAAATAGCAGATGGAATAGAAAACACTATAGATGCTGAACAAATATATCAACTTATCCTTAAGTTGCCCGATGGATACAGGACAGTGGTAAACTTGTTTATTATTGATGGCTTGAGCCACGAG
The DNA here is from genome assembly GCA_029572965.1 of Bacteroidota bacterium. Classification (GTDB taxonomy): domain Bacteria; phylum Bacteroidota; class Bacteroidia; order Bacteroidales; family DTGW01; genus JAKPQD01. The sequence goes on from JAKPQD010000143.1 coordinate 128,536, forward strand.
GAAATAGCTAATCAGCTTGGCATAAGCGTTAATACTTCTAAGTCGCAGCTTTCACGTGCCAGGGCTTTGCTGAAGGAACAACTTTTTAAATTAGAAGAAAATGGAAGATAATTTTGATAAATATCTGAAACAGAAAATGGATGCTGTTAGTGATGCTCCAATTTCCGAGCATTTGTGGAACAAAGAAAATACCTGGCAGAAAATTGCCTTGGGAATTAAACCTCAGGGGAAAAGTGTGTCTATCAGGTGGTTTTATGCTGCTGCTTCTGTGTTGTTAGTGGTTTTAATTGGTTCATTGGTCTTTTACAACCATCTTTCGAAACAAATGAGCCAGCTTAGGGCTGAAAATAAAAGGCTTGGTGAAATTGCAATTAATCGAAACAACACTTCAGGCCCTGTTGAAAAGGTTCTGATTAAGACAGACACCGTCATTAAAGAGCTTATAAAAAAAGAAAATGTTCAAAATACTTTATTCATCCACGATACAGTGGTAATTGTGAAAGCCTCTGAAGAACAATTAGCTGTGAATGCCATGCCTGACAAGGATAGTGTATCAGCATCATCTACCAATGAACCGCCAAAAAAGAGCAAACTTCATTTTGTTATAAACAACGAAATTTTTGTCGAAAATGAGAAATCCAAAGTAAAGCTTATTGGTTCTAAGGAACTTACACAAAAAGACCCGGAGCGAACAAAACAAGATGCTTCTATCAAATTCGCCTTTAACTGATGTTGTAACTGTGAGATGGTAGCATTTCCCCTCCTTTATATGGAGGAGTGGGAGCATAGCCGTCAACTTAAGGAATAATTTAGACACCATTGGAAGCAACAAGAAAATATCCACCCCCTACCCCCGCCAGCGGGGGTAGGGGGTGGAATTAAACGCAACTAATTTTAAGTTGATGGCTAGTGGTTCTATTATTAAAATAACCTAAAAATGTAAAATATGAAAACATTAAAAAAATCTGCATTCATTGCATTATTTGTATTTATATCTCTTAGTATCACTGCACAAGGTTTTCCCGAAAAGCTTATTCTGCTTACAAGTAGTGATGTGAAAATGGTTATCGAGACGAGAGAAATATTGGACATTCCGCATGAAAAGAAACAGGATACCCTTTTTATGAACCTGCTTTCGGACATTAGCAAAGTTCAGGATTCGCTGACCAGGCTGAATGTGCCTTTGCAAATATTTTACAGCACAATGGACAAGGATAGCAGAAGCATGAAAGTTGCCAATAACGCTGAGACTAAGGCTGAGTTCATTTTCAAAGGCGCTTCTGATACGGTTAGGAGCAATTTTTTCAATTACAAAATTGAGTGTGACTTGAATTGGAACAACAAGCTGATTTTATATACCAACAACCTGTCTGAGCTGGGAGAATTGAAAAACACTTCTTTTTCTGATATAGTTCAGCAGGCTCAAGCTGACATTGCTTTACGCAAAATACCGTCTTATAAAGCCAAAACCTGTTTGTACAAAATAAACCATAACCAACTTGACGCTACTTCTGCTGACATCAAACAACAAGGTACATTTATTATTACTCCTGGCATGGATTTTGGCTTAAGTTATCTGAATGACAGGTTTATGCCCAATATCTCCATGTCTATGGCCTATGTATTTTCGCCCAAAAATGAAAAGAAATGTATGCTTGGTATTTCGGGAGAAATATTTTATAATATGGATACTGCAGAAGCTTATAAAATGCAAGGTAATTCTTTTGTAGATGTTTTCTTTCATGCTAAAAACCCTTATAGTCCGATTTATTATGCGTCTGATTTTCGGTTTTTTATTGGCTATTTAGTTCATCGTGAAGGGGTTGTTTTTCCTAAAAATTCATGGCGTTTTGGCTTGGATATGCCGGCAGGGAAGAACTTTCGTATAAATTATGTTGTCTATTTAAATGATTTCGGTAGTAATAACAAAAACAAGGGTTTGTTTGAAATTGGGATAAAATATAAGTTCTTTTAAAAATTGTTCAAAATTGTTATAATTTGCGGTCGGCAACCTTTAACCTCGATAAATATGATTAATCTACTTATCCATCACTGGAAAGAAAAACAACGCTCTCCATTTTGGCAAAAAAGCATTGCACTAAATATCATTTTAGGGATTTTATGTTTATATCTGTTGCTCAATGTTTTAGCATTAAGCTTTTTTGCCGATAAGATAATTCAGGAAACATACAAAGGCAGAGATGTTGTAGAAACCTTTACTGGCTTATTGTTTTATTACTTTTCATTCGACCTGGTTATCCGGTTTTTGTTTCAACAGCTTCCAACGTTATCCATTCAGCCTTACCTCACGCTTCCGATTAAAAAAAGCAAACTGTTGCATTATCCTTTGATAAAAAGCGGGTCAAGTTTCTTTAATATAGTGGCAATACTTATTCTTCTTCCTTTCTTTATAAAGGTTGTATGTGCAACGCACTCATTTCCATTTTGTTTTGCATGGATTGTAGCGTTGTTTTCATTCATTATTGCTAATAACTATCTAAACTTTTTGTTGAAGAAATATTTTGCCAAGCGTCCGTTACTTATCCTGTTATTGCTGGCCTTTGTGGGCTTGTTTATTTTCTTTGATATTGCCAAAATCGTTTCATGTTCGAGTTACTTTTCTGCGATATTGATTTACCTGGCAAATACTCCTTTTCTGATCATCATTCCGGTGGCGTTGGCTGCACTTACTTATTATTTGGCTTATTTTCTTCTTAAGAAGAACTCCTATGTTGAAGACAAACTGACTGATAAGCGAAGGAATGCTGATAGTTTTTTATTCTTAAAACGTTTTGGGGAAATTGGAGATTTAGTGCATATTGAAATCAAAATGATTTTGCGGAATAAGCGGCCCAAATCATTGTTATACTTTAGCCTTATATTTTTAGCCTATGGGTTTATGTTTTATAAAAAGCAGAATTTGGACAATTACTTACTTCTTAGTTTTGTCGGGGTACTAATGACTGCAATGTTTGCATTGAATCATGGGCAGTTCATGTTTGCTTGGGAAAGTTCTTTTTTCGATAGTTTTATGACGAAAAAAATCTCCCCATACAATTATGTAAAATCGAAGTATTTGTTTTTTACTGTTTTATGCCTTTTATCGTTTATTGTTTCTTTACCTTATGCCTTAATAAGCTATAAAATAGGCATAATCAATGTGTCTCTATTGCTTTATAATGTGGGTGTTTCATCATTTATTCTGATATTTTTTGGCACCTACAATTCAACTCGTATTGATTTAGGGAAGAGCCAGTTTATGAATTATCAGGGTATCGGGGCTACTCAATTTTTATTAATACTGCCAATTATGGGTATCCCTGTGCTGGTGTATTTACTGTTCAATCTTTTTGATATTCCCCAATATAGCTTTTATGTTTTAGGGATTTTAGGCATTATTGGCATTGCTTTTAATAAATACCTTCTACAGCTTGTGACTGATCAGTTTATAAAAAGGAAATATAAAATGGCTTATGGTTTTAGACAAAAATAGAATGTTATGTTAAATATGATTGAAATAAATGACCTTCAGAAGGTTTACGGAAAGAAAGTGGCTTTATCCATAAATAGGCTCAACATCAGGGAAAAGGAATTTGTTGGGTTAGTTGGCAACAATGGAGCAGGGAAAACGACCATGCTAAGTTTGATTTTAGATTTAATTGAGCCTACAAAAGGATTTGTAAAATCGAAAGGAATGATGGTGTCGGAGTCCGACGATTGGAAAAATTATACCGGTTCGTATTTGAACGAAGGCTTTTTGATTCCATTTTTAACGCCTTTTGAGTTTTTAGAGTTCATTGGTAATTTGCATGGAAAAAACCGTGCAGAGGTAACCAACTTCTTAAAAGAAAATAACAGCTTTTTTACCGAAGAGGTTTCTTCAAAAAAATATAATCGGGAACTTTCTGCCGGAAACAAAAATAAACTTGGGATATTAGCTTCGTTTCTTCCAGAACCAGAGATACTTATATTGGACGAACCATTTTCTAATTTAGATCCAAGTTCGCAATCATGGCTAAAGTCAAAGTTGAAAAAGCTCAACGAAGAAGGCGTTACAATATTGATTTCAAGCCACGATTTAAAACATGTTACAGAGATATGTAGCCGGATATTGTTGCTCGAGAACGGAACTATTATAAAAGATACCAATACTAATACTGAGACTTTGGTCGAATTAGAGAATTATTTTAATGTTTGACAAATAAAGGTGGTAAACAACTGTCATAGCTGTTACAGTTTTTTGAAAATTCCTTACGAGAGAAAAATATCAGGATAGAAAACGAATGATAAGTTTGTGCTGAGCTGAGTAAATAAACGCTTTGAATCTTTTCATTTTTCTACAATTTGATAGAGAGCTCAAGTTGACCCCCTAATCCTAATTGTACAATTTTCTGCAGAGTTGAAATCCTAACTTCTTTGATATTGTTTTCAATCTTTGAAATATAAGATTTGGTTGTTCCTACCTTTTCTGCCAATTCGGCTTGAGTGAGTCCTTTTTCAAGTCTGGCTTCATGCAATAAAGCTCCAATTTTAAAATTTTCATAACCATCATCAAGTTCGTCCCTAGTTTTAGTTCCTTTTACTCCATAATGCTTATCTTTGAATTCATCAAGGGTCATTTTGCTATTTGTTTTCATTTTCGTATTCCTCCTTAATTTTAAGGGCTCGTTCTATTTCTTTTTTGGGAGTCTTTTGCGTTTTCTTTTGAAATCCATTTGCAAGAATTATCAGTTTCCCATGGTCAAAAAAGCAAAAGATTCTAAAAATGTCATTGCCGAGTTTAATCCTAATTTCATACAATCCTTCTGTTGACTCGATATGTTTTAAAAATATCTCTGGAACTCTTTCTAATTCTTCTATCAGCTCAATTGTCCAAATAATTTTAGCTTTTACTCTTTCAGATTGTTTGATAAAGAAACTTTCAAAGTAATCTTTGTAGAATATTGCTGTCCTATATTTTCTTTTTGAATTCAAATGACAAAGTTATAAAATGTTTCACTTAGGTGCAACCTTTTCTTTTTTGTTCTAAAAAAGCAACTGGAGGGAATAAAGATTATTCTAATACTTTATTAAAAATTTTTAGGTAAAAGTAAAATACAACTTCAGATTTATACCGGCAACTCCAAAATATACGTATCAAAATCCAGCAAATCCTCGAATAGTTCATCGGGGCTGACTTTGTACCAGTCGGGATAAAGCTGGCAAAGCTGGTTCCAAACCCAGGCATTGCCTTTGCTGCAATACACTTTTTTCATCGACTTGTTGCCAATCCATCCACCCCAGAGTTGATGAGGAATTTGAGCCAACAATCCTCCAACATCATAGCGTTTACCAACCAGTGATTTGCTGAGCTCAACGTATTTGGCTGCATCAAAACTTAATCGAGGCCTTTTTACTACAACATTTACTGTATGAACAATGCTTTGCTCAATAGGGCGACATACTACACGCGGGAAAATAGCCTCATAGCATAGGATTCCGTCCTCTTTCACTTCTACCAATGAGGAATGGTTGAATTTTGACCGGGTAAATATTTGTTCAATGCGGCCTACAGCAATGGTTTTTTCATATAGCAATGTATCTCCTGTACGTAGTTCGCTTCTGGTTATCTTTGGTGCTTTCATAATTTAAAGTATTGATTTATACTTGTTAAAGCTATGAAAATTTGTAGATATTCCAAAGAAAACCACAGGATTTGATTTAGGAGAATTGCTCAGGGCTCTATTTCCCCTTCTTTACAAGGAGAGCTTGTCCTGCCTCAGGCAGGAGGTAGGGGTGGTATTGTTAAATCTTGTATGTTTGATGCTCTGCTTTTGCTTTGCAAGGGCTGTTTTAATTCAATTTCAGTATTATTTCCTCCACTTCCTTCCTCATCTTTGGTTTTTGTTGTCTTTCCTTCAGGTCATCTGGCAATAATTCGTTATTGCCTGCATAGCCTAATGCAATAACTATGATTGGTTCGTATTCCTGAGAAAGTTGAAGTGCGTTTTTTAAAAGTTCAGCATCAAAGCCTCCCATGGGGTGAGTAACTAGTCCTTGGGCTGTAGCTTCAAGCATAAGCTGTATGTTTGCCATACCCGTGTCATGCCAGGCATATTTGTTTTTGACAATTGTCCCATTACGTTCGTATTCTACTTGAGCAATGGATGCAATAAGTAAAGGAGCATCTTTTGCCCAACGCTTGTTTCCTTCTGTCAAAGAATTGTATATCTTTTCGTAAGTTACTTCTCCTTTCTTTCCATACATATATCGCCAAGGCTGAACATTATTGGCAGATGGAGCAAAGGATGCAGCTTTAAACATTTTATCTATAAAGCTTTGGTCAATATCAATCTCTGGATTGAAAGAAACAACGCTCTTTCGCGATTGAATGATGGTGAAAAGTTCCGACATATTCTATGTTTTTAATTCCTTTTTGTTTTAGTAATAAAGAATATTGATCAACTTTTTAGTCTAATTTTTTGATAGTTCCACCCCCTGCCCTCGCCAGCAGGGGAAAGCATTTATCGTATTCTTTCTAAATTATATCCAATGTACAATGAATAAATGTTTAATTCAAAGAAATGTCGAGAAATCCTGTCCCCCGCTGGCGGGGGTAGGGGGTGGACATTCTATCAGAAACGCAATTGTACAATACAATCTCTAAAGATTGGTGAGCATTCATAGTCATTGATTATGGAAATGATACTTCAATAAATTAACAAAATAAATTTTTTTATTGTTCAACAATAAAATTACTTAGCTGTTTCTTATTACAAATCAGCAATTTGAGAATATTCAAAAAATATTATATGCTACGTGTTAATTGCCCGACAAAAACTTTTTACTTTTGTGGGTGCAATTGTGAAACATTTCACAATAAATTTTGTTAATACCAAAAATCCTTTTGTATGCCTACCATAGTCGTGTTTTTGCTGTATGTAATGGGAGCTGTTTTTCTGGTAGCTTTTATGTTAGGTGCATCACATGTGCTTGGCGAACGTCACGAAGCCCGTTTTCGTAATGAACCATTCGAATCGGGGATGCCGCTTACCGGAGATGCCAGGGTGCGTTATTCTGCTCATTTTTACATGATTGCCATGTTTTTTGTTATTTTTGATCTTGATGCAGCTTTTATTATCACTTATGCTGTAGCATATAAAGAACTTGGATGGCCCGGTTATATCGGAATTGCTGTATTTATTGGATTACTGATAGCTGTATTGGCATACGAATGGAAAATAGGGGCACTTGATTTTGGGCCTAACGGCAAAAAGATTATTGGGGCTACTCCTAAGAATACCATAACGGAGAAGAGTTTAGAATAGAGTAAAGAGCATAGAATAAAGAACCAAGATATTAAGATAACTTGATTCTTGACGCGAAATTAAAAATATAAAAAATGAAATTTTCTCTCAATCCTGCCGAACGCGTTGGTATGGGCGACTACCCAAAATTGTCGCTGGAGCAGGCTGTGCAGAAGTCGGTATTGTTTGCAAACCTTGATGACCTTATTGGTTGGGGTCGCAAATATTCTATTTTCCCTTTCGGTTTTGGTCTTTCTTGTTGCTTTGTTGAGTTTGCAACTGCATGGACAAGCCGTTTCGATATTGCACGCTTTGGAGCCGAAGTACTACGTGGCTCACCTCGTGAAGCCGACCTGATGATTGTGGCTGGCACTCCCTTTATCAAAATGGTACCTACTATTAAAAGGTTGTACGACCAGTTGATGGAGCCTAAATGGGTGATATCAATGGGTTCATGTGCCAATTCTGGTGGAATGTACGATATATATAGTGTTGTTCAGGGTATTGATAAAATTATGCCGGTGGATTTATATGTTCCCGGTTGTCCTCCCCGCCCTGAGGCCTTCTTACATGGTCTTTTGTTGTTGAAAGAGTCTATAGGGAAGGAACAACGTCCGTACAGCTGGACAGTTGGGCCTCAGGATGTTTATAAAGCTCAAAAGCCTTCGCTTCGTGACCTGAACAATGAGCGCCGCATGGCCGTTGACAAGCTTAAACCTGCCGACGAAATTTAATTCTTGTAAAGTAAGTTTTGTATCATGATAATTGATGAACTTAAAGCCCGGTTTGGCGCAGACAACATAAGAGAACAAAAAACATCCGATGGGATGCCTACAGCATGGGTCAATGCTTCTGATATTCTTCGGTTGCTTGACTTTGTTAAAAATGGCATTTCAAAACCATATAAAATGCTTTACGACCTTACAGTCGTTGATGAACGTCATCGTCAATACAGGGATTCAATGCCTGCTGCTGACTTTTCTGTGGTTTATCATGTTACTTCATACGGTCGTAATGAAGATTTGCGTATTAAGGTAGCATTACACGGCGAATATCCTTCGCTTCCAAGCATTACCGGACTTTGGGCTAATGCCAACTGGTACGAGCGCGAAGCTTACGATATGTTTGGGGTTAAGTTTGAAGGCCATCCTAATCTTCGTCGTATATTAATGTCTCAATCATGGAAGGGACACCCTTTGCGTAAGGAATATCCTGCAAGGGCTACTGAAATAGGGCCATTTAGCATGTCGGAAGATGAACGTACTGCTGCTGAAGAAGAATTGGTATTTAAACCTGAGGACTGGGGCTTGAAACGCAAGAGCGAAGATGCTGAATTTATGTTTCTCAACCTTGGGCCTGACCATCCGGGGACACACGGCTTGCTGCGTCTTATTTTGCAATTGGATGGCGAAGAGATTGTAGATATTGTTCCTGACATTGGTTACCACCATCGTGGTGCTGAAAAAATGGCCGAACGCCAAACATGGCACAAATATATCCCTTATACTGACCGTATCGACTATACTGCCGGTGTTTTGAACAACATGGCCTATCTGATGTCTGTTGAAAAACTTGATGGCATTGAGGTTCCGGCACGTGCTCAAATCATCAGAGTAATGACTGGCGAAATGTTCCGTATCATCAGCCATTTATTGTGGTATGGCACTTTTGCACAGGACTTAGGCCAAATATCCCCGGTATTCTATACTTTCAATGACCGTGAACGTGTTTTTGATATCATATCTGCTATTACCGGAGGGCGTATGCATGCTAACTGGTTCCGTATTGGTGGTGTGGCTCAAGACCTCCCTAAAGGCTGGCAGCAGATGGTGCTTGATTTTGTAAAATATTTCCCTAAAAGTATTGACGAATGGGATAAGGTAATTATGAGCAACCGCATCATCAAAGGTCGAACACAGGGTATAGGGGTATTTAATACTGACGAGGCTATAGAATGGGGTATTACAGGTCCTTCACTTCGTGCAACAGGCTTTGGTTGGGATTTGCGAAAGCAACGCCCTTACAGTGGTTACGAAAACTTTAAGTTTGATGTACCTGTAGGTAAAAATGGCGATTGCTACGACCGTGCCAGGGTTCGTATTGAAGAAATGCGCCAAAGTTTAAGCATTATTGAACAATGTGTTAAGTTGATGCCAGATGGGCCATACAAATCAAACAGTCCGCTTACCACTCCTCCTACAAAAGAAAACACTACAAAGGATATAGAAACTCTTATTCATCACTTCCTTAATGTTAGCTGGGGCCCTGTTATTCCTGCCGGCGAATCTATGGTGCAGGTGGAAGGGACTAAGGGCAGCAATGGCTATTATCTGGTGAGTGATAATAATACAGCGGCGTACCGTTGTAGGGTACGTACCCCGAGCTTCCCAAGTATCCAGATGGTCCCGTATATTGCAAAAGGCTATACTATTGCAGACTTGCTGGCTATTTTAGGGGCTGTTGACTTTGTATTGGCCGATTTAGATAGATAACACGGCTCCCCAAAGGGGAAGAGATGGGCTATAAAAAATGATAGTGAATATTAACAAAAAATAAAAAAATTACCTTAAACTCCCCTCCTTTGGAGGGGTTGGGGGAGGCTTTTATATGTTAAGCGAAAAAGAAATACACGAAATTGAACACGAAATTGGGTTATACCCTGTTAAAAGTGCTGCTTGTATTGAGGCATTAAAGATAGTGCAGGAGCATCGCGGTTGGGTATCTGATGAAAGTGTTAAAGATATTGCTGCAATACTGGAGATGACTCCTGAAGATGTTGATGGTGTTGCTACTTTCTACAATATGATTTTCAGAAAGCCTGTTGGACGTAATATTATTTTTGTTTGCAATTCTGTTACCTGTTATATGATGGGGTATGAGAGCATTTATCAGTATATGTCCAAAAAATTAGGCATTACCTGGGGACAAACAACTTCTGATGGCCGTTTTACTTTGCTTCCCAATCCTTGTCTTGGCGATTGCGACCATGCACCTGCCATGATGATTAATAAAGATCATTACAACAGGATTAAACCTGAGATGATTGATTCGATACTTGAAAAATACCAATAAGTAGATATTCAGCTTATTATGACAACAAAGCCGCTTACACAAAATATAAAACCTGACGGGACAGTTTGTTCGCTCGAGGAATACCTGAAAAATGGCGGGTACGAAGGAGCTCGCAAAGCTGTTAAAGAAATGGAAGGCGCTGCTGTTATCCAGGCTATTAAAGACTCGAATTTGCTTGGACGTGGAGGAGCAGGGTTTAATACCGGCCTGAAATGGTCTTTTGTTCGTCAGGATGATCCGAATGAACAGCGCTACATTATTGCTAATGGAGATGAAATGGAGCCAGGTACCTTTAAAGACAGGTTATTACTTGAAGGCGATCCGCATCAGCTTATTGAAGGGATGATTATTGCTGCTCGTGCCATCAATGCTACTAAGGGGTTTATTTTCGTTAGATGGGCATATAAAAAAGCCCATAAACTGATACAAGAAGCTCTTGATGATGCATACAAGGCAGGATTGCTTGGCAAAAACATTATGGGGAGTTCATTTAGCTTTGATTTATACTTGCATACCAGTGTGGGAAGATATATTTGTGGCGAAGAAACTGCACTTATCAATTCATTGGAAGGCAAACGTGCCAATCCACGCTCAAAACCACCTTTTCCACAGGTGAGTGGCTTATTTGGCAAGCCTACTATTGTTAATAATATTGAAACTTATTGCAATCTTCCACATATCATCAAATATGGTTCAATCTGGTTCAAGGAATTGAGCAAATCTGGCGAAGGCGGAACAAAGCTTTATGGCGTAAGTGGCAGGGTTAAGAATCCCGGGTTATGGGAGTTGCCTTTAGGTACTACCGTTCGTGAGCTTTTGGAAGTTCATGCTGGCGGGATGCTTGATGGATATAAATTCCGTGGATTATTACCCGGAGGTGCTTCAACTGACTTTTTGGTTGAGGAGCATCTGGACACTCCAATGGACTTTTCATCTGTTGCAAAGGTTGGAAGCCGTATGGGTACAGGAACAATGATTGTCATGGACGACAAAACCTGCCCTGTTGCTTTTGTGCACAACCTTATTCGCTTTTTCTCCAACGAATCATGTGGATGGTGTACTCCTTGTCGTGACGGACTTCCCTGGGTGGAAAAGATTTTGACAAAGATTGAGGCCGGAGAAGGCGAAGAAAAAGATATTGACATTTTGAAATTTCATACAAAATACCTGGCCCCTGGAAATACTTTCTGTGCTTTGGCCCCTGGCGCTATGGAACCATTGCAGAGTGCTTTGAAGTATTTTGGCGAGGATTTTGAAAGGCATGTGAAGGAAAAACGCTGCTTTTATAAGTAATATTTGATTTAGCGAATTATTATATATGGCAACAATAATCGTAGATGGCAAACAATATCAGGCTGAAGCAGGTGATAATCTGCTGAAAGCTTGCATAAAGCTGGGTATTGATATACCCTATTTCTGCTATCATCCGGCGCTTGGTTCTGTTGGTTCATGCAGGCTTTGTGCTGTTAAACGTTTCCGCGATGCAGATGATAAGCGTGGACGTATTGTCATGAGCTGTATGGAACCTGTTTCTGAGGGGATGATTATATCTGTCAATGATGAAGAGGTTAAAAACTTCAGGGCATCTGTAATTGAAGGCCTTATGACAAACCATCCTCACGACTGTCCTGTTTGCGACGAAGGTGGCGAATGTCATTTGCAGGATATGACTGTCATGACCGGGCATAATAACCGCAGGTTTGAGTTTAAAAAGCGTACACAAAAGAATCAAAATCTTGGCCCTTTTATCCATCACGAAATGAACCGTTGCATTCAGTGTTATCGCTGTGTAAGATATTACCGCGACTATGCTGGTGGTAAGGATTTTGGTGTTTTTGGTTCGCACAACCATCTATATTTCGGGCGTTTTGAAGATGGACAACTCGAAAGTGAATTTAGTGGAAACCTTGTTGAGGTTTGTCCTACAGGCGTCTTTACTGATAAAACTTTAAAGAAACATTTTACCCGCAAATGGGATTTGACAAATGCCCCAAGCTTATGTACCCATTGTGGTGTCGGATGCAATACTATTGTTAGCGAACGTTATGGTACTGTCCGCCGGGTGATGAACCGCTACAATCATCATGTGAATGGATATTTTCTTTGTGACAAAGGCCGTTTTGGCTATGAATTTGTAAATGACCCTTCCAGAATAACTGTTTCTTCTTATAAAGGAAAAGCTTTAGATGTTGAATCTGCATTATTAAAGGCTACTGAATTGATTCGCAGCGGAAAAACCATTGGAGTGGGTTCTCCTGTTGCATCTTTAGAAGCTAATTTTGCTTTACAGCAGTTGGTAGGGGCTGAGAATTTCTATGCTGGGGTTTCAAAAGCTCAATGGGAATTAGTTTGTGCTGTCCGCGATATCTATCGTTCAAAGAATGTAAAAACGTTATCTCTTGCCGAAGTTGAAAAAGCCGAGGGTGTTTTAATCCTTGGAGAAAATATTATTAATACTGCGCCACGTGCAGCTTTGTCGGTTAGGCAGGCTGTTAAGAATAAACCTTTTGCTGGTGCTGCTGCCCTAAATATAGCCGATTGGAATAATTCGGCTGTTAAAATTGCTGTTGGAACTGAAAAAGGCCCGCTGTACATTTTTGCTTCGGGCAAAAACAAATTAGAAGACGTAGCTTCTATTTCTAAAGATATTGATACGGCTTATGTTGAAAAAATTGCTGAAGCTATTGCTGCATCATTAAAAGGAAATTTGAATACTGTTTCATTAAATGAAGATGAAAAAGCTACTGTCAAACAAATAACTGACAACCTTTTATCTTGTAAGAAAGTAGCCGTCATTTCCGGAACTTCTTCAATGAGCAAGAAGCTTCTGGCCTTGTCAGCTGAAATAGCTTCCTTATTGAATACCTCTTCATGCGAAAGCGGCATTTATCTGGTAGTTCCTCATGCCAATTCATTAGGATTGGCTGTATTAACAAGTAATACTATTGAACAAGTTGCTGATGCAGCTGAAAATGTTGTTTTACTGGAAGCCAATAGCATAGAAGAAAGTGTTATTACTTTTTCTGAAAAGGCAAAGAATGTAATTGTTTTAGTTTATAAGTCACCTGAAAAACTCAACAGCAAAGCGCTTGTGTTAGCATCTGCTACATTTGCCGAGTCTGAAGGGACATTGGTAAATAACGAAGGGCGTATGCAACGTTATTTCAGGGTAAAAAATACTGGAGAAGACGTTAAAGCTTCATGGATGTGGCTTAGCCAGCTAAAGGCTATGCTCGATAACAGTAATTATTTGTCTTTCGACTCTCTTGTTAAAAAGATTGGAGAAAGCTATCCTGAATTGAACAAAATAGTTGATGTAGCCCCGGGAGCTGGTTATCGTGAGTCGGCGATGAAAATTCCTCGTCAAACACCCCGCTTTACCGGACGTACTTCAATGTATGCCAATGTAGATTTGCATGAGCAAAAGCCTCAGAACGATGAAAACTCTGCTCTTGCCTTTACTATGGAAGGAAGCAGAGAGGTTCATCCTGCCCAGCTCAATGCTATCTATTGGAAACCGGGCTGGAATTCTGTACAGGCCACCAATCATTATCTGCGCGATTTGGATAATATATTGAAGGCTCAGCAGATGGGGATTAATATTTGGAACGTAGAAAAGTAGTTAATATATTATAATATGGCTATAGGATTCATAATAGTTGGTGTTTTGTTATTGGTAGTTACCATTGCTGCCGCAAACATTTATATAGAGCGTAGGTTGCTTTCTCTGTGGCAGGACAGACGAGGGCCTAACCGTGCTGGCCCTTTTGGGTTCCTTCAGGTACCTGCCGATATGATTAAAATCTTTCTGAAAGAGGACTGGATTCCGCCTTTTGCAGACAAAGCAGTTTTCGTTTTGGCCCCAACTATTGTGATGCTCAGCATTCTTTTTAGTTTTGCGCTCGTCCCGTTTGCTCCTGGTTTCCAGGTCGTTGATTCCAATATAGCATTATTGTTTTTCCTTGCTAATTCTTCGTTGGCTGTTTACAGTATTGTGCTTTCGGGTTGGGCCTCCAATAACAAATATGCCATGATAGGGGCAATGCGTGGTACGGCTCAAATGATTTCGTACGAAGTGTTTATGGGGCTTTCGCTGATGGGTGTGGTGATGATTTCCGGAGGGACTTTTAGCTTACGCGAAATTGTTGAAGCACAACGTGGCATGTGGAATGTAGTGCCTCAGTTTGTTGGTTTTTGCATATTTATGATTGCTGCTGTAGCTGAGTCGCACCGGGCCCCGTTCGATTTACCTGAGTCTGAAGGCGAATTGGTGGCTGGTTTTCATACCGAATATTCTGGTATCAAGTTTGGTATGTTTTTCGTTGGCGAATATCTTGGAATAACGCTCATATCAGCAATGATAGTGACCCTATTCTTTGGAGGTTGGTTAGGCCCTGCTTTTCTACCTCCTTTCTTTTGGTTTATGTTGAAAACATTTGCATTTATAGCTTTCATTATACTCCTCAGGGCTGCTTTACCGCGTCCTCGTTATGACCAATTTTTAGGTGTTGGCTGGAAAATATTGCTTCCACTGACTTTACTAAATGTTTTGATTACTGCAGGTATATTGTTAGCAAGAGGCTAAGTTTAAATAGATAGAAGGAAATGTTAAGTATATTAAGAAGCATTTGGATTACGTTTACTCACGCTTTTCGCAAACGCGAAACTCGTGATTATCCTGAAAAGGCTCCGTTTTTGCCGGCACGCTATCGTGCCCGTATTATCCTTACAAGGGATCCGGAAGGAAAGGAGCGTTGTGTTGCCTGCAACCTTTGTGCTGTTGCCTGTCCAACTGATTGTATTTCATTGCAGGCTACTGAAGATGAAACAGGCCGCAGATACCCGGAATTTTTTAGAATAAATTTCTCTCGTTGTATTTTTTGTGGCTATTGCGAAGATGCCTGTCCTACAAATGCTATTCAGCTTACTCCGGATTTTGAAATGGCAGAATATTACAGGAAAAATCTGGTTTATGAAAAGGAAAACCTTTTGATTAGCGGGCCTGGTAAATATCACGATTATAACTTCTATAAAAATGCTGGTATTGAAATAGGAGGAAAGAAAAAAGGAGAGGGACTTAATGAAGAACCTCCAATTGACGTTCGTGATTTAATGAATTAATAAGAAATATTGAAGATATGAGTATATTATTTCTGATATCGGCTGTTGTTGCTGTGTTCTCTACAGCAATGGTAATTACACGCCACAACGCTGTTCATGCTCTCATTTACATGGTTATTTCGTTTATTGCAGCTTCTGTCATGTTCTATACTTTAGGGGCTCCTTATGCTGCAGTGCTCGAAATCATTGTGTATGCCGGGGCTATCATGGTCTTTTTTGTATTTGTGGTGATGATGCTGAACATGAGCGTCAGTCCTGAAGATGAAAAAAGGGCTACAGGAATCAAGTCATGGATTTTCCCTATCATACTTACACTTGTGCTAATAGCTGATTTTGTTTATGCCTTTATACAAGGCACTCCGCAAACAAACATGGTAAAGGTCATTGATGCCAAGCGTGTGGGAGTTTCGATGTTTACTACTTATTTATTGATGGCCGAATTGGCTGGTATATTGCTGTTAGTCGCCATTGTCGGGGCATACCATTTGGGTAGGGCTCCAAAACGCAATATTCACAGATATTTACAAAACGAACAAACTCAAAAGTAACAATATATGATACCATTAGAGTGGACATTGCTGGTTGCAGGAATTTTATTTGCTTTAGGCCTGACAGGGCTTTTGGTGCGCAGAAACCTTCTGTTTATGCTGATGAGCCTCGAAATAATGACTAATGCTGCTGCATTGGCTTTTATTGCTGCTGGTTCGCATTGGATGCAACCTGACGGCCAGGTGATGTTTATATTTATCCTTACTGTTGCTGCTGCCGAAATATCGATTGCTTTAGCATTGGTTTTGCTGATGTTTAAACATAACAAAACCGTTGATACCAGTAAACTTGATAGTTTAGAATAAGAATACTTAAGAAAATAAACATAGTATGTTACAATTTATTTGGCTTATCCCTTTATTTCCTTTGCTTGGCTTTTTATTGCTGGCTTTAGGAGGCAAATATTATTCGAAAAAGCTTGTTGCTATTATTGGAAGTGCATCGGTGGGTATTTCTGCTTTGTTGACTTTTGTTATTGGCCTGCCAATGCTGCAAAATATCGAAAACATGCCTTCTGTTACCAATGTTCTTTATACCTGGATAGATGTTGGTTCGTTTAGTGTACCATTTTCATTCAAGATTGATGCTTTATCCCTCGTTTTTGTCTTTGTAATTACTTTTGTTGGTTTTTTGATTCATATATATTCCACTGAATATATGGCTCAAGAAGAGGGTTATGCCCGTTTCTTCGCTTATATGAACCTGTTCGTAGCTTCAATGCTTATCCTTGTTATGGCAGATAGCCTTTTGCTTATGTATCTTGGATGGGAAGGGGTTGGTCTTTGCTCTTACCTGCTAATTGGCTTTTTCTATCGCGATCCGGCCAACAATTATGCTGCGCGTAAAGCTTTTATTGTTACCAGGGTAGGAGATGCTGCCATGTTAATTGGTTTGTTGATGCTGGTTTTTGCATTTAACACACTTGATATGGCTCAAATATCAGATCTTGCAAAAAATAGTGTTTCTATTTCACCTGCATTTGCTACGATAGTGGCTTTACTGTTATTAGGTGGCGCAGTTGGCAAATCGGCACAGTTGCCATTACAAGTTTGGTTGCCTGATGCTATGGCTGGTCCATCACCTGTTAGTGCATTAATCCACGCTGCCACTATGGTTACAGCCGGGGTGTATTTGATTGCCCGTATGCATGTTATTTTCATGCTTTCGCCTTTTGCCATGCTTGTGGTTGCTTCAATTGGTGCTATAACATTATTAATTGCCGGTGTTAGTGCTTTATATCAAACAGATTTAAAACGAGTATTAGCATATTCAACTATCAGCCAAATAGGTTATATGTTTTTGGCCTTGGGTGTTGGAGCTTGGAGTGCGGCTGTTTTTCACTTTATGATTCACGGTTTCTTCAAAGCATTACTATTCCTTGGTGCTGGGGCTGTAATACTTTCGCTGCATCATCAGCAGGATATGTTTAAAATGGGTGGACTTTACAAGAAGATGCCTGTTATTTTCTGGACTTTCCTCATCGGTTCGGCTTCTTTGGCTGCGTTTCCTTTTATATCAGCCGGATTCTTTAGTAAAGATGCTATTATTTGGTATGCTCTTTCTTCACCACAAGGAGGTTGGGTTTTCTGGCTTGCTGCTATGATAGGGGCTATTATTACTTGTTTATATACTTTCAGAATGATATATGTTACTTTTTTCGGTAAAGAAAAAACTCATGTTCATTATACTCCCGGAATTGCAATGACTTTACCATTAATTGTTCTCGCTATTCTTTCTACATTAGCAGGTTACATCGAGTTACCTCATAATATGGGGCATATTCAGTGGTTTTCATCATTTGTAACGAATTATTTGCCCGGTATTACTGTTTCAGAACATTTCAATGAATGGGTATTTCAGATTATTGCTATGGTTCTTTCTCTTGGTGCTTTGGCAATTGCTTTCAAATATTACAATGAGAAATATGTGGAAAGCTTTACCATGACCCCGGTAAAACTCTTTTTCCAAAATGGGTGGAACTTCGATAAACTCTATGATACACTTTTTGTGAAACCTTTTGTTTGGCTTGCAAATGCAAACAAAGAGGATGCTACTGACAAAAGCATTGATAAAGGAGCTATTCAAGTTAGTAAGCTTAGCAATCGCCTTTCTGTCTTACAAAATGGGCGCGTAGGTTGGTATCTTGCAGGAATGGCCATTGGTATCATACTGGTGGTTTCGTTAATGTTGTTTATAAAGATGTAAATTTTGATTTCAAAATAAATATACTATGGCATTAGTTGGCATTTTGGCTGTTTTAATACTTGGGGCTTTGATTTCATTGCCTGTAAGGCGAATTCACAAGCAATTACCCTGGTATGTTGGAATTGTAGCTGTCCTTACTGCAATTATCATGTCTTTTTCCCTTGGGAATGCATCTTCTGGAACTGAAAAATGGTTTGCCCGGTTTACTTCGTCATGGATACCTGCAATAGGCAGTAATTTTAGCCTTGCAATAGATGGCCTTAGCTATATTATGATATTATTGACTTTGGTGATGGGGCTTGTTGCTATTGGTTTTTCTGAAAGGAGAGAAAATAGCAGCTCTTTTATCTTCAACAGTTTGTTTATGTTAGCCGGGGTTGTTGGCATTTTCATGGCCACCGATTTGTTCTTGTTTTTCTTTTTCTGGGAAATGATGCTCTTGCCATTGTATTTTCTTATTATCTCTGCAAACAAAGAGGGTAGCGACAAGGCTGCATTTAAGTTCCTTATTTATACCCAGGGAAGCGGGCTCATCATGCTGATTTCGTTGCTGGCATTGTATTTCATTCATGGCAATCAAACTGCAATTTATTCTTTTGCTTTTGAGGACCTGCTCAATACCCAAATGTCAATAACAACTTCTATGCTTGTTATGTCTGGTTTTTTGTTGGCTTTTCTTGTAAAATTGCCAGTTTGGCCTTTACATGGATGGTTACCTTCTGCGTTTAAAACAGCTCCTGCAATTGCTATATTTTCTGGCTTATTGATAAAAACCGGGGCTTATGGTATCATGCGTTTTGCTGTACCTTTATTTCCGGAAGGTTCATTAATTATTTCTCCATTAATGATGATTCTTGGTGTTGTCACCATTTTATATGCTTCATTTATTGCTTTTTCGCAAAATGATATTCGCGTAATATCTGCTTATAGCGGAATCAGCCACATGGGCTTTATATTGATTGGTATTTATGCTTTCAACGATTTGTCATGGCAAGGGGTTGGCGTTCAAATGATTGCCAGTTCAGTAGGTACTGCATCGCTTATTTTGCTGGGCGAAATTATACATCGAAGAGCTGGTACTTATGATATTGCCCATTTAGGAGGTATCTGGACTTCAAACCCTAACATTGCCGGTATTGGTACTTTCTTTGCCATGGCTGCTTTAGGATTACCAGGCATGGCAAACTTCATTGCTGAGTTTTTGATTCTTGCAGGTGCTTTTCAAATAAGTGTTTTGTCAACAGTGCTTGCTTCTATTGGCATTGTTGCTGCGGCTGCCTATTCATTGCGCATTATTCAAAAGGTTTTTATTGGTGAGGAAAAGATTTGTATTAGTATTATTGATGTTACATTAAGGGAAAAAGCTGCAGTTGCTGTAATGATGGTTCTTTTGTTATGGATAGGCTTTTATCCTTCGATGGTAACAAGCCGTTTAGAACCTTTTATAACGCGTACACTTAATTTTTCACCACCTGAAACTCCCGGGACTGAACAGGGAAATGTGGATGAAGCCCAGGTTAAATATAGTTTTCAAGTGATTAAAAAATAAATATACCGATTATGTTTGTTGCTTTAGCTCCAATGTATATTATCGCTGCTGCCATTGTTGTTTTGATGTTGCTGGCAGCATTTGTCCGAAACCACAAGCTTTTGGCCATTGTGTCTGCTTTGGGCTTTATTGCTGCTTTTGGAACTGTTTTTAGCCATTGTTCCTGTTTGTCAAAATTTGCCTGGGAGTTATTTGTTGTTGATGATTATTCTTGGGCATTAACAGCAGTTACTCTTCTTTCTGCTTTGGCAATTAATATTTTCAGTTATTTTTATTTTGAAAACTTTGATGAACAAAAGGAAGAATATTATGTGCTTTTGCATACCGCTGTTTTAGGAACATTGGTGATGATTGCTGCCAAGCATTTTGTTACATTCTTTATTGGGCTTGAACTTTTGAGCATTCCAACTTATGTCATGGTGGCTTATGTCCGAAGCAAGAAGGAATCAGTTGAAGCTTCAATTAAATACCTTGCTACTGCTGCTGCTTCATCGGCGGCTTTGCTTTTTGGCCTGGCATTAATTTATGCGGCTGCCGGAACTATGGACATCTACACTGTAGGAAGGTTTTTTTATATAGCTCAATCTGTTCCGGCTTATACTTATGTTGGAATAGCTCTTTTTATTGTTGCTGTTGGTTTTAAACTTGCCTTAGCTCCTTTTCACATGTGGTCACCTGCTGTTTATCAAGGCTCAGCGGCTCCTGTTACTGCTTTTGTGGCTTCTGTGGCAAAGCTCGGTGTTATTGCTTTTGTTTTAAGGCTTTTCAATGAGTCCAATTTGTTGAATATCGGAGCATTAAACATTTCTTTAGTGGTATTGGCTGTATTATCTATGTTTATTGGCAACTTGTTTGCAGTTGGACAAAAAAACATAAAGCGCATGTTGGCATATTCTTCTGTGGCTCACATGGGATACCTTATGGTTGCTTTATTAGCAGGGGGTATGGTTGCCAAAAGTGCTACAGGCTTCTATATTACTTCATATTTTGTTGCTACATTGGCTTTATTTGGTGCTATCAGTGTTATTTCTAAAAATGACGAACCTAAATCTATTGATTCTCTTAAAGGTTTATATTATAGAAACCCAATAGTTGCTGTTGTTATTACTATTGGTTTGTTAGCTTTAATCGGGATGCCATTAACAGGTGGTTTTATGGCAAAAGTTTTTGTTGTAAAAGCTGGGGCCGGTATTCAGCAATGGTTTCTGGTTTGGATGTTGATTATTAACAGCATTATTAGTATATATTACTATACCAAATATATCAATGTATTGTTTTCTCATACCTCTGAAGAGGTTGTAAAAGAAAAAGTACCATATTTATTGGCAACAATACTCATTATCATTGTAGTGTTAGTTATTTGGATGGGTGTTGCCCCTCAGTTGTGGCTCAATTTGTTCTATAATTGAGAAAAAACTATTGACACAATCAAAACCATATAACATTACCATTTATACTGATGGGGCTTCGAGTGGGAATCCTGGTCCCGGAGGGTACGGAACTATCTTAATGTCCGGGCCTCATGAAAAAGTTTTGTCGGGCGGTTTTCGGCTTACAACAAACAACCGTATGGAACTCCTTGCTGTTATTGTTGGTCTTGAACACTTAAAATTTGAAGGCTGTAACGTTACTATTTATTCTGACTCCCGATATGTTGTTGATGCCGTTGAAAGAGGGTGGTTGTTTGATTGGGAAAAGAAAGGCTTCAAAGACAAAAAGAATCCCGACTTATGGAAACGTTTTCTTTTGCTTTACCGTAAACACAAAATAAAGTTTATTTGGATTAAAGGCCATGCCGACAATCCATATAACCAGCGTTGTGATTGGCTTGCGGTTAATGCTTCAAAATCTGACGATTTGATGGTTGACCATGGATATGAAGAAGGATTAAAGAATTGAACATATTTTTTTTCAAATATTTGTCCTAATTCACAGAAAATTACTATTTTGGTTGTCGTAATGTAAAAAACCATAGATGCCCAAGCAAGAAGTAATATTGCATTATCAGGGGATATTTAACTTTGAAATCATCGGACACTTGCTGAATAATCTCAAGGATGAGTCTGAGGCGCGTAATATTTCTATTTCGCACTATAAAAAAATATTGTCTGTTATGATTGAGGCGCTGGAGAATGTATTCAAGTATTGTGAAAATTTTGAAAAAGAGCCAGGACTTTTTCCTCAATATTACCCTTTTTTTTCTTTGGAATTTAAGAATGGGGGATATGTTGTTACTACTGCCAATCCTATTTTAAAATCTGACATTGAAAAATTAACTTCCCATATTGATAAAATCAACTCATTAGATAAAGAGGGCTTACGCCAGTTATTCCGGGCAACATTAACAAACGGTCAGTTTTCTGCAAAGGGAGGGGCAGGTTTGGGTTTTATTGAAATGGCTAAGACTTCTTGCGAAAAGATAGAATATACTTTTGTCCCTATTAATGAAAGGTTCTCTTATTATACATGTGTTGTGAATATTTCTCAAAATGCTTTAAATGTTGAGTGATGAATAATTTTTACCTTGCTGAAACAGAGTTTACGCCTGAAATTAGTTTCAATATCGAAAAAAGAAAATTAGCTTTTAAAGGCGTTTCGCGTCCTGAAGATGTTGTAAAGTTTTACCAACCTGCTGTTAATTGGCTTCGCGAATTTGATGAGAACGTACTTTCGCATTCCAGTGCAAAGTTAAATATCCCATCCATACATGTTGAATTTCGTTTGACGTATTTCAACTCTGCATCATCAAAGATGCTGTTGCAGTTGTTGGAAATTATCAAAAAAGTTCAGGACAAAGGAATTGATATTATCATTGATTGGTATTATGATGCTAATGACGAAGCTATGTATGATGATGGAGCTGATTTGTCTGAAGCTGTAAACCTGCCGTTTAATTTTCATACTATTTAGTTAGAAGACTATAAGCATAAAAAAACCTTCAACATTTCGAAGGTTTTTTACTATTTCTTTAAATTCAGCATTTATCGGTTGTATTGTTTGGCATAATATTTCTCATAATCGCCAGAAACAACATTATTCAACCATTGCTCATTAGCTAAGTACCAATCTACAGTTTTTTCCAAACCTTCTTCAAATTGCAAAGAAGGTTCCCATCCAAGTTCACGTTTAATCTTTGTGGCATCAATAGCGTAACGCAAATCATGGCCAGCACGGTCTGTGACATAAGTGATTAACTTCGCAGATGTGCCAGGCGCCCGGCCTAATTTTTTGTCCATTATTTCGCAAAGCAGTTTAATCAATTTAATGTTTGTCCACTCATTATGGCCACCAATATTATAAGTTTCTCCTATTACCCCTTTGTGAAATATTACATCAATAGCCCTGGCATGATCAACTACATATAACCAGTCACGAACGTTTTCTCCTTTTCCATAAATTGGGATAGGTTTATTATTCTTGATATTGTTGATGGAAAGTGGGATTAACTTTTCGGGAAAATGGTTAGGCCCGTAGTTGTTTGAGCAATTTGAAATATTGATTGGGAGTTTATAAGTATGATAATATGCACGGACTAAATGGTCTGAGCTTGCTTTAGATGCAGAATATGGGCTGCGGGGATCATAAGGCGTTTCTTCGGTAAACATACCAGTTTCTCCTAATGAACCATAGACCTCATCTGTTGATATATGGTAGAATTTTTTGCCCTCCATATTACCTTTCCAAGCATCACGAGCGGCGTTAAGCAATGTCAAGGTGCCAACCACATTTGTTTGGATGAACTCCAAAGGATTGGTAATAGACCTGTCCACATGCGATTCAGCAGCTAAATGGATTACCCCGTCTGGTTGGTATTTAGCAAATATTTCGCCAATGCGTTTGGCATCTGTAATATCCGCTTTTTCAAAAGTGTAGTTTGGAAGCTGGTCTATATCCCTCAGGTTTTCAAGATTACCAGCATAAGTAAGCTTATCAAGGTTGATAATTTTGTAATCAGGATATTTGGTAACAAATAAACGTACCACATGAGACCCAATAAATCCGGCTCCTCCGGTAATAATGATTGTTTTTTTCATATTTGGAATATTTTTTACATTGCACAATCCCCTCCTTTATAAGGAGGGGTAGGGGTGGTTTCTTAGAATTATTCTATTGAAAGTAAATATTGCCCGTATTCAGTCTTTGACATGCTTTCTCCAAGCTTTTTAAGCTGTTTGATATCAATCCAGCCATTACGAAAAGCAATTTCTTCAAGACAGGCTACATAAAGACCCTGTCTTTTTTGTATAGCTTCAACAAAACCAGCTGCTTCAAGCATACTATCGGCATTGCCGGTGTCCAGCCATGCAAACCCTCGTCCAAATTTCTGCACCTTAAGGTTGCCTTCTTCAAGATATATCCTGTTTAAATCAGTAATTTCATATTCGCCACGGGCTGAAGGTTTCAAAGCCTTAGCTTTTTCAACTACTTTGTTATCGTAAAAGTATAATCCGGGAACAGCAAAATTTGACTTAGGCACTTGTGGTTTTTCTTCCAGCGAAATGGCTTTTCCTGTTTTGTCAAATTCCACAACTCCATAAGCCCGGGGGTCTTTTACCTCGTAACCAAAAACAATGGCGCCGTTTTTTAGCGCTGAAGCTTCGTGCAGCATAGCACTGAAACCTGCTCCATAAAAAATATTATCTCCTAGTATCAGGCAGGAAGAATCATTCCCTACATGGTCAGCTCCAAGGACAAATGCTTGAGCAAGTCCGTTTGGCACTTCCTGAATTTTGTAAGTAAACTTCATGCCAATGTCTTCCCCTGAACCCAGTAATTGCTCAAACATAGGCAAATCACGAGGTGTGGAGATGATTAGTACTTCACGGATACCAGCCAGCATTAACGTTGACAAGGGATAGTATATCATCGGTTTATCATAAACCGGCATCATCTGTTTTGAAATGGCTTTAGAAGCCGGATAAAGCCTGGTAGCCGATCCGCCGGCAAGTATT
>JAKPQD010000158.1 GCA_029572965.1 Bacteroidota bacterium
ATCTTAATTCAGACAGATGAACGATACTGATAAAAACCGAATCATTGAACTGATAAAGGCAGGTGAAAAACTGCCAAAGGAATTCATTTACAAACTTTTTGCTGACGATGAAGATGTATTCCTGTTTTGGAACGGAAGAAAGGAAGACGTAACCAATATAGCCCTGCCCTTTCATAGCATTGAGCATATAGACGAGCCACGAAAAGAAGAAAAGAAGCAAGGCGATATGTTTGAAATGTTTGATACCCGTGGGCGACAACTCAAAGGCTGGACAAACAAATTGATTTGGGGCGATAATAAATTGATACTTTCTTCATTGGCAAATGGCCCTATTCGGGATGAAATAGAAAAAGAAGGCGGTTTAAAACTCATATACATTGACCCACCTTTTGCCGTAGGTGCTGACTTTGGTTTTGAAATTGAAATTGGCGGAGAAAAAGCAGAAAAGAAACAAAGTATTATTGAAGAAATTGCATACAGAGATACTTGGGGTAAAGGCATTTCATCTTATCTGACAATGATGTACGAACGCCTAAAATTAATGCACAGTTTATTGTCGGAAGATGGAAGTATCTATGTGCATATTGATTGGAGGGTTTCTTCTTATATGAGATTATTATTGAATGATATTTTCGGAACTGAAAATTTTAGAAACGAAATAGTTTGGTGGTATTTATGGGGGGGGCGTGGAAAAAAACAATGGAATAATAAACACGATAATATATTGTTTTACACTAAATCAGACAAATGGTGTTTCAATTATTTAGAAGTTTTAGAAGGTCATAATTTAATGACAGAAGGTTCAAAAAATCGTTTGAATTATAAAGGTGCAATGGTGACTACGAAAAGTGAATCATCTGAAATTCCAGAAGATAAAGTATTACCTTCTGATACTTGGTATATAGCTACAATAAATGCAATGGCAACTGAAAAAATTGCTTATCCAACCCAAAAACCCGAAGCCTTATTAGAACGCATAATCAAAGCCAGCAGCAATGAGGGTGATTTGATTGCCGACTTCTTCTGTGGCAGCGGTACCACTGCAGCAGTAGCAGAAAAATTAGGAAGAAAATGGATTACAACTGATTTAGGACGTTTTTCTATTCACACCGCACGCAAGCGTTTAATTGGTGTGCAACGTGAACTGCAAAAAAACGGTAAAGACTTCAGAGCATTTGAAATACTCAACCTTGGCAAATATGAAAGGCAGTTCTTTATGGACGACCTTACTAACGGGAAACGCAAAGCCAAAGAAGACCTGTATGTGGATTTGATTTTGGAAGCCTACAAAGCCAAACGTATAGATGGACACAGTGCCCTCCACGGTCAAAAAGCACGCAGGTTTGTGCACGTGGGGCCTTTAGACGTTCCGGTTACACAAAGCCGATTGGTGGATATTTTTGAAGAGTGCCGCAAAAATCTTTATACGCAGGTTGATGTTTTGGGCTTTGAGTTTGAAATG
>JAKPQD010000188.1 GCA_029572965.1 Bacteroidota bacterium
CAGTAAGGCTTCCAATAAGTATTTCCATAATCTTATAGAGATGCCCGTAGTGATGTTGCTGTTCATTATGGGTGTCCTTTTGGTATTATCGGGGATACTAATCACCTGGTTCAAAAAAAGCACCAAAGGAATATGGTTTTCCGGCTCAGGAACCATACTAACCGTACTGGCACTGTTACTGCTTGCGGGCTTCAATAACACCTGCTTTTACCCGTCGGCAACATACCTGCAAAGCTCGCTTACTATTGAAAACAGTTCTTCCAGCAAGTTTACCCTCGCCGTTATGAGTTACGTGTCGCTGTTTATTCCTTTCGTACTACTTTATATGATTTTTGCATGGAAAGCTATTAATAAAAAAAGAATCAATCACGAAGAATTGTCGGAAACAGACCATAAATATTAATTAAACATTCAAACAATGTATGATTCAGCATTAGCATCTGTTTTGTGGTATATCAGTTGGCCTGTATTTATTTTCATCACTTATAAACTTATTAGAATCGCTATCAAATACTTTGAGAAAAACCGTATCAATTAAGAACATTAATTAACCTACACCATGTCACATATTGTAAACATATCAGAAGCGGCCACAATAGGAATTCACGTGGTCGTGCTGATAGCACGTTCAAAAAACAATAATATGAACGTAAAAAAATTATCAGAACTCACCGGCGCCTCCAAAAACCACATCGCGAAAGTAATGCAACGTTTGGTAAAAGATAATTTTGTAAAATCAACCCGAGGTCCGGCCGGAGGTTTTGTATTAAATATGGCACCGGAAGACATCTCCCTGCTCAAAATTTACGAGTCTATTGAAGGCGAATTATCCCTTTCAAAATGCCCCTTTGATCAGCAAATATGCCCCTTTGAAGAATGTTTGATGGGCGGTATTGTTCACAAGGTTACCGAAGAATTGCGTGAATATTTTAAAAATAAAACTGTCAAAGAATTGATGTAATTCTTTGACAAATAAAATATTTCTATAAGATTGCGGTTAAAACAATTATAAATTAGTCAATCATTTTACTTATTATCAATTATTTATAATTTATAATTACAACTTTTGGTTGAGATATTTTTTTTATTTGTACATTTGCGTACTTAATTACCTTTTTAAACCAAATACAAAAAAACATATTTATGAAAAGGACAATCATAAAAATTGACGAAGAGAAATGCACCGGATGCGGCATATGCGTGAGCGGATGCCACGAAGGAGCCCTTCAGATTATTGACAACAAAGCACGTTTGGTTAGTGAGCTTTTCTGCGACGGTCTGGGGGCTTGTATTGGAGATTGCCCCGAAGGAGCCATCACCCTCGAGGAACGTGAAGCAACACCTTATGATGAAATAAAGGTAATGGATCGTATCAGCAACAAGGGCAAAGCCACCATCATGGCACACTTGTGCCATCTTCGCGATCATAACGAAAAAGAATATGTAAAACAAGGCTTAGAATACCTTAAAGAACATAATATATTTCCTGAAATAATCGATGAATTTACTGCGGAACAAAAAAATTCCAGCCCTGCACACCATCATAGTAGCGGTTGCCCCGGATCTAAAACCATGGATTTCCGCGATATTAAAACGCCAAGACAGACATCCACGGCAGAAATAGACTCTCAGTTAAGGCAGTGGCCCTTGCAACTGCATCTTATCAATCCCGCAGCCTCATATTTTAAAAATGCCGATGTACTGATAGCTGCCGACTGTGCTGCCTTTGCCTACGGCAATTTTCACAATGATTTTTTAAAAGGAAAGAGTTTGGTTATTGCCTGTCCTAAACTTGATTCAAATACCGAATCATACATACAAAAGATAAAATCGATGATTGACGATTCAAAAGTTAATACTATTACCATCCTGATGATGGAAGTTCCCTGTTGCGGAGGGTTATTGCAAATGACCAAAATGGCCATGCAGCAGTCCTCCCGCAAAGTGCCGGTTAAAACAATTTATATCAGCATACAAGGAAAAATTTTGAGTGAAGAATGGAATTAAATATTTATATTTACAACTAAAACTAAAAAGAAAAAATTATGAGCATGTTTTGTTATCAATGTCAGGAAACGGCCAAGGGAGTTGGCTGTACCATTGCCGGTGTTTGCGGCAAAAAAGAAGATGTTTCCAATCTGCAGGATTTGCTGATCCATGTGCTGAAAGGAATTTCATTATTCAGTACGGCAGCCCGCAGGGCAAATTATTCCGACAATAAACTCAACAGGTTTGTTATCGAAAGTTTATTTACCACTATCACTAATGCCAATTTTGATAAAAATGTTTTTTACGAAAGAATCCGTAAGGCTCTTGAATGGCGCGAACAAATAAAAAACATTTGTATTTCAAAAGGCCTTGATGTGGCAAAAATCACTCACGATGCAGCTATTTGGACAGATGATACCAACGAAGCCTTTGAAGAAAAAGCAAAATCTGTAGGCACCTTATCTTATCAAGACGAAGATATCCGTTCCCTGGTACACCTACTGTTGTTTGGCCTTAAGGGCATGGCTGCCTATGCAGAACATGCTTCAAATATAGGTTTTGAAAACGAACAGGTGCACACCTTCATTCAACATGCACTGGCCGAAACCACAC
>JAKPQD010000193.1 GCA_029572965.1 Bacteroidota bacterium
TAAAAGTTTGGACTTAATAAATATTTTGCATAAAAACTGTTGATAATTTCAACAGCTTCATCTGAAGTGTCAACTATAGTAAATAATTCCATATCTGACGGGCTTATATTACTTTCATCTTCAAGTAACACTTCTCGTATCCAAGCTACAAGTCCATCCCAATAATCTTTTCCAACAAGTACTATCGGGAAACGTCCAATTTTACCAGTCTGAATAAGAGTCATTGCCTCAAAAAGCTCATCTAAAGTACCAAAACCTCCTGGAAGAACAACAAATCCCTGTGCATACTTAGTAAACATAACTTTGCGAACAAAAAAGTGGTCAAAAGTAATCAGCTTATCGTTATCGATAAATAAGTTAGGCTCTTGCTCAAAAGGCAAGGCTATATTGATACCTACTGAACTTCCCCCACCTTTTTTGGCCCCCATATTGCCCGCTTCCATAATGCCCGGGCCTCCCCCGGTAATAATACCATATCCATATTGTGTCAACTTATAAGCAATCTCTTCGGCCAACCTGAAATACTTGTTATCAGGCTTTGTCCTGGCCGAACCAAATATGGAAACACAAGGGCCAATACGTGCTAATTTTTCAAAACCTTCAACAAATTCAGACATTATTTTAAATATCCTCCATGAATCTGAAGTCTGTATCTCTGCCCAATCCTTCTTTTTAAAGGCATTTTTAATCATATCTTCACTTGACGCCATATTTTTTTATTTTTGGGTTAAATATAATGCTTTTTATAACACTTTACTTTTGAATTTTCCTTGTGCAAGGATTGTTTCAACAACATCATCTCTACACAGCTCTTTTTCAGAATTTACTATTTTCCCTCTTAACCTGGTAATTGAATAACCTCTTCTCAACACATTCTCAGGGTCTGCCAATTGAGATACCTGCAAATATCTGTCAAGTAATACTTTATTTCTGCCAAAAACATCTGATGAAGCCCTCTCTCCCTGCACCATCAAACCTTCAAGACGGGTCCCGGCAACAAAAAGTTGCTTATGTACATCGGTTGTTACTGAATGAAGCAAATTTGCCCACTTAGTCTTTTGTTTAGCAAGCTTCTGGGCAGATAAATTAAAAACTTGCAACATTTCATTCCTTACTTTTTGCTGTTGATTATTCAGTATTTCTTTAGCAATTACAGGCAACAACTGGGTTATATTTCTCAGCCGCTCCCTTTCAGCTATGGTCACTTCTGAACAGTAATCAACTACCATTTGAAGGCATTCGTCTAAATGTAATTCAAACATATTAGTCCTGTCTATCACATAAGCGGCAACTGCAGTAGGCGTTTTTAACCGGGTATGTGCAACCATATCAACAACAGAGTCATCTCGCTCGTGCCCAATACCAGAAAGTACTGGAATTGGAAATTGTGCAATATGCGAAGCCAACAAATAACTATCAAAGCAGCTCAGGTCAACCTGCCCGCCCCCGCCTCGAATAATGGCAACAACATCATACTTTTCTATTTTTGCAAAAATAGCATCTAAAGCTGCAATAATAGATGCCTCAGCTTTCTCGCCCTGCATTAAAGCCTGAAACAGTGTGACTTCAAACCTGTAACCATGAGGATTTTCGGCCAGGTGGGCCATAAAATCAGAATATCCTGCTGCCCCTTCAGAAGAAACTACAGCAATACGCTGTACAACAAGGGGCATCTGGACTATTTTATTCAGTTCAAAAACCCCGTCCTCTTTCAGCTTTTTAACAACCTGCATCTTTTTCAGTGCCAGGTCGCCAATGGTATAACCAGGGTCAATGTCAACAATATGAAAACTTAGCCCATAAAGAGGATGGAACTGAACAGAAGCTTTGAAAAGTATTTTCATCCCCCGCTCCAACCTGCGCCCTGTAGCCGTTTCAAAATAAGCCTTTAGCATCTTATAGTTGCGCGACCATACCATGGCCTTGGCTTGCGCCAAAACTGTATCCGAAACTGCATCTTTCTCAACCAATTCCAAATAACAATGGCCGGAAGAATTCTCAGATATACGGGCTATTTCAGACACTATCCAGTAATTGTTGGACAGGTTATCTGAAATTACGCCAGCAATCAGGCTGTTTATCTCATAGAGGCTAAATATCTTATTTTCCATCTATCGTTTTTTAACGCCAACAAAATTACGTCTTTGCCCATTTCTTTCGATTGTAAAAATATACAATCCTTCCCTTAAAAGCTGCAGTTCGCCCTGCAAGTGTATAAAGGTTTTTTCATTTTGCAATGAAAACATTTGTTGTCCGTACAAATTAAAACACTTAAGCGTAGTAATCCCGCTGTTTTCAAAATAGGTATTAATATTGAGCAATGTGCTAAAAGGATTGGGATAAGCTAAAAAACCTACATGGTTTGCATTGTTCTCCCGGGCAAGTATTTGGTATGCCTTATAAAAATCAGGTATTCCATAACCCATAACTGAGTCTGGCGAATTATATTGGCTTGCAGAAACAAGTAATTCACTTTTAATCTTCTCAGCCGAAAGATTGGGAAATGCCTGAATTAGACAAGCTATCATACCTGAAATTACGGGAGCTGAAAAAGAAGTTCCACTTCCCAGTCCATAAACACCAGCATCAGCCTCGACAACAACTAATGCCCCCACAGCTACAACATCTGGCTTTACACGTCTGTCAAACGTTGGCCCGACAGATGAAAAAACAGCTCTAACACCGGTGCTATCTACAGCTCCCACTGTAATTACCTTTTCAGCATCGGCAGGGACCCCGATGTATTTCCATGCATTATTTCCTTCATTGCCGGCACTGGCAACCACAA